>NZ_QTLV01000002.1:0-622924 GCF_003602795.1 Bacteroides sp. AF34-31BH | reverse complement strand
GTTTTCAGAAGAAGCCTCCGTGTCTGATAAGGATACGGAGGCTTTGTTCGTTTATATACCTCCGGAACTGCTCCCCTTAATCCCTGTCATGCGTTGTTGCATACGTATTTTTCTGCTTCTTTTGTCATTCTTTTGTTATCATTACAGAACAAAGTTGGTGTAAAATGAGTTTTTTTTGGAAGAGCAAGAACTTTTCTTCCTTTCTTTCTATTCAATATCAAATGGATTTTTGTAAATTTGGCGTGAATCTAATAGGAAGGGAAAAAATCACGCAATTAATATTGTAATATAAATCATATAATAACTCCTGCAAATATGGAAAACAAGATTCAAGAGCTGACCGATAAGATCTACCGCGAAGGCGTAGAGAAAGGAAACGAAGAGGCACAGAAACTTATCGCAAAAGCTCAGGAAGAAGCCAAGAGAATTATAGAGGATGCTCACAAGGAAGCGGATTCTATCGTGGCTAACGCTCATAAGTCTGCCGATGAACTGGCAGAGAATACAAAATCTGAATTAAAGTTGTTTGCCGGTCAGGCTGTGAATGCTCTGAAGTCCGAAATCGCTACGTTGGTGACGGACAACATTGTGAATGCCGATGTAAAGGCATTTGCTGCAAACAAGGATTATCTTAATGCCTTCATCGTTGCATTGGCGTCCAAATGGAGTGTGAACGAACCAATCGTTATCTCTACTGCCGATGCGGAAGGCTTGACAAAATATTTCGCAGCGAAGGCGAAAGACCTGCTGGACAAGGGTGTGAAGATTGAGCAAGTGAATGGCATCAAAACCTTGTTCTCCGTATCGCCTGCCGATGGTTCGTACAAGGTGAACTTTGGCGAAGAAGAATTTATGAATTACTTCAAGGAATTCCTGCGTCCGCAATTAGTGGAAATGCTGTTCTAAAAACTCCCACAGGATTATGAGTAAATACTATTACTTGGTAGCCGGTTTGCCTGAACTTACTCTGGAAGACAGTAAACTGAGCTATACAGTAGCCGATTTCAAGACGGAACTATATCCTGCCTTGTCGGAAGATGATAAAAAGTTGATAGATTTGTTTTATCTGAAATTCGATAATGCGAATGTCTTGAAACTATTGAAGGATAAGGATGCTGCCATCGACCCGCGCGGAAACTATTCGTCGGAGGAACTGGTGGAATATATCTCACAACTGAAGGATGGCGACGAAGTCTCTGACAGTGTATTCCCATCTTATCTCTCTACGTTCATTTCCGAATACTTCAGCCTGCCTGCCGAGGACGGTTTCTTGTATGAAGACCGCCTGGCAGCGCTCTATTACGCCTATGCTATGGAATGCAGGAATCAGTTTGTGTCTTCCTGGTTTGGCTTCAACCTCACTCTCAATAATATATTGGTGGCGCTCACAGCACGTAAGTTCAAGCTGGACATTGCTCCGCTGATTGTGGGTGATACGGAAGTGTGCGAGGCTCTGCGTACTTCCAATGCCCGTGACTTCGGTCTGGGTACTGAGGTGGATTATCTGGAGCAGCTGGTGAAAATCAGTGAGACGGAGGAACTGGTGGACCGGGAAAAGAAACTGGACCAGCTTCGCTGGGACTGGATGGAGGAGGCCACATTCTTCGATTACTTTACCGTGGAACGTCTGTTTGTCTTCCTGCTACAGCTGGAGATGATAGAACGGTGGATTTCGTTGGATAAAGAGAAGGGTAACCAACTGTTCCGCAGCATTATCGCTGCCTTGAAAGACGAGGTGCAGATACCTGCAGAATTCAGATAAAATAAACAACTAAAAATATATGGCAACAAAAGGAACTGTTAGTGGCGTAATAGCCAACATGGTGACCCTCGTCGTCGACGGACCGGTAGCGCAGAATGAGATTTGTTATATCTCGACCGGAGGAGACAAGTTGATGGCGGAGGTGATTAAGGTAGTAGGTACCCAGGTCTACGTGCAGGTATTTGAGAGTACCCGCGGACTGAAAGTGGGGGCCGAAGCTGAGTTTACCGGACATATGCTCGAAGTGACACTGGGGCCCGGTATGCTTTCGAAGAACTACGACGGTCTGCAAAACGACCTCGATAAGATGGACGGTGTTTTCTTGAAACGCGGGCAATATACCTATCCGCTGGATAAAGGAAGCAAATGGCATTTTGTGCCTTTGGCAAAGGTGGGCGACCAAGTGGAAGCCGCTGCCTGGCTGGGACAAGTGGACGAAAACTTCCAACCTCTGAAAATCATGGTGCCTTTTGAACAGAAAGGTGTGTGCACCGTGAAATCCATTGCAAAGGAAGGTGATTACAGCATTGAGGATACCATTGCAGTGCTGACGGATAGCGAAGGTAATGACATCCGGGTGAACATGATACAGAAATGGCCCGTGAAGCGCGCCATGACCAACTATAAGGAAAAACCGCGTCCTTTCAAATTGCTGGAAACCGGTGTGCGTGTAATCGACACCGTAAACCCGATTGTGGAAGGTGGTACGGGTTTTATCCCCGGTCCGTTCGGTACTGGAAAAACGGTGCTTCAGCATGCCATTTCAAAACAAGCGGAAGCGGACATCGTAATCATCGCTGCCTGCGGTGAGCGTGCCAACGAGGTTGTGGAAATCTTTACAGAATTCCCCGAATTGGTTGACCCGCATACGGGACGGAAGCTGATGGAACGTACGATTATCATTGCCAATACTTCGAACATGCCGGTGGCTGCCCGTGAGGCATCTGTCTACACGGCTATGACGATTGCAGAATACTACCGAAGCATGGGATTGAAGGTACTGCTGATGGCGGACTCCACTTCACGTTGGGCGCAGGCATTGCGCGAGATGTCCAACCGTATGGAGGAGTTGCCCGGTCCCGATGCCTTCCCGATGGACTTGTCCTCCATCATCTCCAACTTCTACGGCCGTGCGGGTTATGTGAAGCTGAACAACGGCGAGTCCGGTTCCATTACTTTCATCGGTACGGTATCGCCTGCCGGTGGTAACTTGAAGGAGCCGGTAACCGAGAATACGAAGAAGGTGGCACGCTGCTTCTATGCCCTTGAGCAAGACCGTGCCGACAAGAAGCGTTATCCTGCCGTAAACCCGATTGACTCGTATTCCAAATATATAGAATACCCTGAATTTGAAGAGTATATCACCAAGCACATCAATGGTGAGTGGATTGGCAAGGTGAATGAAATCAAGACCCGCCTGCAGCGTGGTAAGGAGATTGCCGAGCAAATCAACATCCTGGGTGACGACGGTGTGCCCGTAGAATATCACGTGACTTTCTGGAAATCGGAATTGATTGACTTCGTTATTCTGCAGCAGGATGCCTTTGATGAAATTGATGCCGTGACCCCGATGGAGCGTCAGGAGGAGATTCTGAATATGGTAATAGAAATCTGTCATACTGAATTTGAGTTCGACAACTTCAACGAAGTAATGGATTACTTCAAGAAAATGATTAACATCTGTAAGCAGATGAACTACTCGAAGTTTAAGTCGGAAGAATACGACAAGTTCCATAAGCAGTTGCAGGAACTGGTTGAGGAACGTAAAGCCTAAGGATGTACTATGTGACTATTTACAATTTACTATTTGCCTTGCGGATGCAGGTGTACGGAGGTTGTAGATAGGAAAATAGTAGAATAGGATGGCAGAGATTTAAATAGTAAATAGTAAATTGCTAAATTGTAAATAAATAGATGGCAACAAAAGCATTTCAAAAAATATATACCAAGATTACTCAGATTACGAAAGCTACGTGTTCGCTGAAGGCAACCGGAGTGGGGTATGACGAGTTGGCGACCGTAAACGGCAAGCTGGCCCAGGTGGTGAAGATTGCCGGCGACGAAGTGACTTTGCAGGTGTTTGAGGGTACGGAAGGTATTCCCACCAATGCAGAGGTAGTATTCTTGGGCAAGGCTCCTACAATCAAAGTGAGCGAGCAGCTTGCCGGACGCTTCTTCAACGCCTTTGGCGACCCCATCGACGGTGGTCCGGCCATTGAAGGCGAGGAGGTGGAAATTGGCGGTCCATCCGTGAATCCGGTGCGCCGTAAGCAGCCCTCGGAACTGATTGCAACCGGTATTGCAGGTATCGACTTGAACAATACGCTGGTGTCCGGACAGAAGATTCCGTTCTTTGCCGACCCCGACCAGCCCTTCAACCAGGTGATGGCGAATGTGGCTCTGCGTGCGGAGACCGACAAGATTATCCTTGGCGGTATGGGTATGACGAACGATGACTACCTCTACTTCAAGAACGTATTCTCCAATGCCGGTGCGCTCGACCGTATCGTCAGCTTTATGAATACCACCGAGAATCCTCCGGTAGAGCGTCTGCTGATTCCGGATATGGCACTGACGGCGGCCGAGTATTTTGCTGTAAACAATAATGAAAAGGTGCTGGTGCTGCTGACGGATATGACTTCCTACGCCGATGCGCTCGCCATCGTGTCCAACCGTATGGACCAGATTCCTTCGAAGGACTCCATGCCGGGTTCCCTTTATTCGGACTTGGCGAAGATATACGAAAAGGCGGTGCAGTTCCCAAGCGGCGGTTCCATCACGATTATTGCGGTGACGACTCTGTCCGGTGGCGACATTACGCATGCCGTGCCCGACAATACGGGTTATATCACGGAAGGCCAGTTGTTCCTCCGTCGTGACAGCGACATCGGTAAGGTTATCGTTGACCCGTTCCGTTCCTTGTCCCGTCTGAAACAGCTTGTTACGGGCAAAAAGACACGTAAGGACCATCCGCAGGTGATGAATGCCGCCGTACGTCTGTACGCCGATGCCGCCAACGCCAAAACCAAGCTTGAAAACGGTTTCGACCTGACGAACTACGACGAACGTACCCTTGCCTTTGCCAAGGACTACTCCAACCAGCTACTGGCCATCGATGTCAACCTCGATACCACAGAGATGCTCGATGTGGCATGGAGTCTGTTCGGCAAGTATTTCCGTCCGGAAGAGGTGAATATCAAGAAAGAGCTTGTGGACCAGTTCTGGCCGAAAGCAAACTAAATAAATGTACGATTAGACGATTTACGGTTTACGATTGATATTACTGAAATTGTAAATCTGTAAATTGAGAAATTGAGTAGCTTCAGTCGTCTAATCGTAAATCGTTAAATCGTAAATAAAATGGCTATTAAGTTTCAATATAACAAAACCTCGCTTCAGCAACTCGAAAAGCAACTGAAGGTGCGCGTGCGTACACTCCCCATTATTAAGAATAAGGAGAGTGCCCTGCGTATGGAAGTGAAGCGCTGCAAGGGAGACGCTGCCGCGTTGGACGCGAGGTTGGAAAAGGAAATCCAAGCTTACGAAGCCATGTTCGCCCTTTGGAATGAGTTCGACGCTTCATTGATAAAGGTCAGCGATGTTCATCTCGGTGTAAAGAAGATTGCCGGTGTACGGGTGCCGTTGCTCGAGAATGTAGATTTCGAGATACGCCCTTACAGCTTGTTCAATGCGCCCAAATGGTATGCAGACGGGCTGCATTTGCTTAAGTCACTGGCACATACTGCCATCGAGCGTGAATTTACTGTTGCCAAGTTGAACTTGTTGGAACATGCGCGTAAAAAGACCACCCAGAAGGTGAATCTTTTTGAGAAAGTACAGATTCCGGGTTATCAGGATGCTCTGCGCAAAATCAAGCGGTTTATGGAAGACGAGGAGAACCTTTCCAAGTCATCGCAGAAAATCATGAAATCCCATCAGGAGAAAAGGAAGGAGGCAGAGGCATGATTACGAAAATGAAGAAGCTCACGTTCCTTGTGTATCATAAGGAGTACGAAGCATTTCTGGCACAAATCCGGGAACTGGGCGTGGTGCACGTTGTGGAAAGGCAGTGCGGCGAGATGGACGACACCTTGCAGCAATTCATGCAGAAGCGTACGCTCTACAAGAATATGCTTCAGAGCATGCACACCCTGGCAGACAAACAGCCGGAAGAAAAGGTGCATAAAGAGTTGTCGGCCGATGCTCTGGTGAAATTCTACGAGGACTTGCAGGCGCGGATACAAGACTTGAACCAGCAGATTCCCGCCATCGACAAGGATGTGGCGCAGATGGAAGTCTGGGGCGATTTCGATTGGAGAGCCATCCGCAAGCTGGAAGATGCTGGTTGGTTCGTGCAGTTCTATACCTGCCCGGAGAAAGACTATAACGAAGCGTGGGCAGAGGACTACAATGCCATCGTGGTGAAAGAGAACGGCGGACATCTTTATTTCGTGACCGTCACTCCCCAACCGGTAGAACTGGATGTGGAACCGCTCCGTCTGCCTTCACTCAGCCTCTCCGAACTGAGCCGGAAGAAAGCCGATACGGAAGAGGCCCTTGTGCAGGCACATGCCGGATTGAAAGAATTCTGCAAAGCGAATTACTGCACGTTGGAGAAGTACAACCTACAGCTCCAGGAAGAGATAGACCTGCTGAAAGTCAAGCTGAACAGCGAACATATGGCAGAAGGTGCCGTAGTGTTGATGGAAGGCTGGATTCCCGAAGACTGCGAGGCGGATGTGAGGAAACTTCTCGATGAAAGCGGCACTTATTATGAGATAAGGGCTGCCAAGCGCGAGGACAATGCTCCCATCAAGCTGAAAAACAACGCCTATACACGCATGTACGAAGTGCTTACCAAAATGTACGGTATGCCCGAATATGCCGAGTTCGACCCGACACCGATACTTGCGCCATTCTTCTCGCTCTTCTTTGCTTTCTGTATGGGAGATGCGGGCTACGGTCTGGTACTGATTGCACTCGGGTTCATTTTGAAAAGGAAGATGTCCAAGTCCATGAAAGGCATGATGAACCTGGTGATTACGTTGGGTATATTTACGTCCGTCATCGGTGCCATATTGGGAACCTTCTTCGGTGTAAGCCTCTTTGACCTGGAGATACCCGCCAAACTGAAGGAATTCATGATTGTGGGTAAGATAGGTGAGACTACCTATGACAAGCAAATGCTGCTGGCGTTGATTATCGGTGCGGTGCACATCTGCATTGCCATGACGGTGAAGGCCGTGGGACAGACCGTTCGTTTCGGCTTCAAGGAGTCGCTCAGTGCTTGGGGATGGCTGTTGCTGGTGGTGGGATTTATCTGCACCGGCGGACTTTCCTTCTTCAAAATAATTTCGGAAGACGTGTCTACGTGGGCATTTATCGTGATTGGCGGTGTTTCTGCCATCGGTATCTACCTGCTGAACAATATCCACCGGAATGTATTTGTCAACATCGGTGCCGGAGTATGGGATACCTATAACATGGCAACCGGATTGATGGGCGATATACTTTCCTACATCCGTCTCTATGCCCTCGGCTTGGCAGGCGGTATGCTTGGAGGCGTGTTCAACCAGCTTGCCTTCATGGTGAACGATGCTGCAGGTCCGGCCCTGGGATGGCTGTTCTGCGGTCTGATACTGATATTCGGGCATACGCTGAACATTGCCATGTCTTGTCTGAGTGCCTTTGTACACCCGCTCCGTCTGACATTTGTGGAATACTTCAAGAATTCCGGTTACGAAGGTAAGGGCGAAGCCTATAAACCTTTTACAGTAGTAAAGAAATAAACAAATTAAAAAACAAATAAAAATAGAAACATTATGAATGAAATTTTAGGTTATCTCGGTCTGGGCCTGATGTTGGCCCTTGCAGGAATTGGCAGTTGCTTCGGTACAACTATCGCCGGTAGTGCGGCAGAAGGTGCGTTGAAGAAAGACCCTTCCAAGTCAGCAAGTTATATGATTTTGTCGGCCCTTCCGGCTACGCAGGGACTTTACGGCTTCGTGGCTTTCCTGATGTCCATGGGCAGGGATTTTGCTACGGACGGCCCTTTGATGCTGGGCATCGGACTGGGTGTGGGGCTGGTATGCCTGTTCTCCGCTATCCGTCAGGGACAGATTTGTGCTAGCGGTATTGTGGGTATTTCCCAGGGACACGACGTACAGACCAATACAATGATTTACGCCGCGCTTCCTGAATTCTACGCTATTTTGGCGCTGGTAGCTGCATTGATGGTATAATCCGGATTATAAGAAAATAAACCCCAGGGATTTACAATTGAAATCCCTGGGGTTTTTTGTTTAAATTCCTGGGGCTTCAACTGAAAACTCCAGGAATTCTTTTTTGAAACTTCGGGAATTTTAGACGAAAAATGCATGGATGGGCGAGCCAATGGGGCTTTTGTGGCTAAACTATGACATTCCGCAAACGATTGTTTATGCATATTTAATCAGTTTTTTCGATTAAAAGGCTATTTTTCAAAGAATAATACGTACTTTTGCAGCCGTAATTAAGATAAAGAGATTATAACATAATATGACTAAAGAACTACTTACCCCCGATTACATCTTCGAAGCGAGTTGGGAAGTGTGTAATAAAGTAGGCGGTATCTATACAGTTTTGTCTACAAGGGCAAATACTTTACAGACTAAATTTCGCGATAGATTATTCTTTATAGGGCCGGATTTCTGGCAGGGAAAAGAGAACCCTTTGTTCATTGAGTCTGATAACCTTTGTGCAGCGTGGAAAAAACATGCAGCGTTGAAAGACAATCTTTCCGTCCGCGTAGGTCGCTGGAACATTCCGGGAGAACCTATTGTTATATTGGTTGATTTCCAACCGTTCTTTGCAGAAAAAAATGAGATTTATACAGAAATGTGGAACCGCTATCAGGTGGATTCACTGCATGGATATGGTGATTATGACGAAGCATCCATGTTTGCTTTCGCTACCGGCAAGGTGATAGAGAGCTTCTATCGCTATAATTTGACGGAAACGGACAAAGTGGTGTTCCAGGCACACGAGTGGATGACCGGCATGGCCGCCCTCTATCTTCAGTCTGCCGTTCCCGAGATAGGGACTATCTTCACCACCCATGCCACGTCCATCGGCCGCTCCATAGCTGGCAACAACAAGCCGCTTTACGATTATCTTTTCGCCTACAACGGCGACCAGATGGCGGAGGAGCTGAACATGCAGTCCAAACATTCCATTGAAAAGCAGACGGCCCACTATGTGGACTGTTTCACCACTGTGAGCGAAATCACAAACAACGAATGCAGGGAATTGCTTGACAAGCCTGCGGATGTTGTGCTGATGAACGGTTTTGAAGATGATTTTGTACCGAAAGGCGCCACCTTTACCGGCAAGCGCAAACGTGCCCGTTCCACCATGCTGCGTGTGGCAAACTGCCTGCTGGGTGAGGACTTGGGCGACGATACGCTGATTATCGGTACCAGCGGACGCTATGAGTTCAAAAATAAGGGTATCGATGTGTTCCTGGAATCATTGAACCGGCTGAACCGCGATAAAGATTTAAAGAAGAAAGTATTGGCGTTTGTCAACGTGCCCAGCTGGGTGGGAGACCCCCGCGAGGACTTGCAGAAGCGCTTGAAGAGCAAAGATAAGTTCACCGAACCGTTGCAGTGTCCTTTCATCACCCACTGGCTGCACAATATGACGCACGACCAGGTGCTGGATATGCTGAAATACCTCGGTATGGGCAATCGTCCCGAAGATAAGGTGAAAGTAATTTTTGTACCTTGCTATCAGGATGGTCACGATGGCATCCTCAACAAGCATTATTATGACTTGATTTTAGGCGAGGACCTCAGTGTCTATCCGTCCTATTATGAACCGTGGGGATATACCCCGCTGGAGAGCGTGGCTTTCCGGGTGCCTACCATCACCACCGACCTTGCCGGTTTCGGACTTTGGGTGAACAGCCTGAAAAACCAGCATGGCATAAACGACGGAGTGGAAGTGCTGCACCGTTCGGACTATAACTATTCCGAAGTGGCAGACGGCATCAAGGACACCGTAGCCTTGTTCTCTACCAAGACGGAAGCCGAAATCAAGGAAATACGCAAGCGTGCAGGCCAGGTGGCAGAGCAGGCTTTGTGGAAGCACTTTATACAATATTATTACGAGGCTTACGACATTGCACTGCGCAATGCCATGAAGCGTCAACTAAAATAAAAGAATTATTAATCAATTAGTTATCATACAATGAAGATTAAAGTTAGTAATGTAAACACTCCTAACTGGAAAGATGTGAATGTGAAATCGCACATTCCCGCCGAACTGGAGAAACTGTCTGAACTGGCACATAACATCTGGTGGGCATGGAATTATGAAGCCACCGAACTGTTCAGAGACCTTGACCCTGCTCTCTGGAAAGAAGTGGGACAGAACCCCGTACTTCTGCTGGAACGTATGAGTTATGCTAAACTCGAGGCACTCGCAAATGACAAAGTTATTCTGCGCAGAATGGATGACGTATACTCCAAGTTCCGCACATACATGGATGTGAAGCCTGACAGCAAGCGCCCGTCCGTGGCTTATTTCAGTATGGAGTATGGTTTGAGCCATGTACTTAAGATATATTCCGGCGGTCTGGGTGTACTTGCCGGTGACTACCTGAAAGAAGCTTCCGATAGCAACGCCGACTTGTGTGCAATCGGTTTCCTGTACCGCTACGGTTACTTTACACAAACATTGTCTATGGACGGCCAGCAGATTGCCAATTACGAGGCACAGAACTTTGGCCAGTTGCCCATCGACCGTGTATTGGATGAGAAGGGCGAGCAGATGGTAGTGGATGTTCCTTATCTGGACTACTACGTGCATGCTTATGTGTGGAGAGTGAACGTTGGACGTATCTCTCTCTATCTGCTTGATACTGATAATGAAATGAACAGCGAGTTCGACCGTTCCATCACTCACCAGCTGTATGGCGGTGACTGGGAAAACCGCTTGAAGCAGGAAATCCTGCTCGGTATCGGTGGTATTCTGACGCTGAAGAAGCTGGGCATCAAGAAAGATATCTATCACTGCAACGAAGGACATGCTGCTTTAATCAACGTACAGCGCATCTGTGACTACGTGGCCGAAGGTCTGACTTACGACCAGGCTATCGAGCTGGTACGTGCTTCTTCTCTCTATACTGTACATACTCCGGTTCCTGCCGGTCACGACTACTTCGACGAAGGCCTTTTCGGCAAGTACATGGGCGGCTATCCTTCAAGAATGGGTATCAGCTGGGACGACCTGATGGACCTCGGACGTAACAATCCGGGCGACAAGGGTGAACGTTTCTGTATGTCTGTATTCGCTTGCAACACTTCTCAGGAGGTGAACGGTGTGAGCTGGCTGCACGGAAAGGTTTCCCAGGAGATGTTCGCTTCCATCTGGAAGGGTTACTTCCCCGAAGAAAGCCATGTGGGCTACGTTACCAACGGTGTACACTTCCCCACTTGGAGCGCTACGGAGTGGAAACATCTCTATGCTGCGCATTTTGATGAGAACTTCCTCTACGACCAGTCCAACCCCAAGATTTGGGAGGCTATCTATAACGTGTCCGACGAAGAAATCTGGAAGACGCGCATGGTGATGAAGAACAAACTGATTGACTATGTTCGCAAGCAATACCGTGAAACTTGGTTGAAGAACCAGGGTGACCCTTCACGCATCGTTTCCCTGCTGGACAAAATCAATCCGAACGCTCTGCTGATAGGTTTCGGACGCCGTTTCGCTACCTACAAGCGTGCACACTTGCTGTTCACCGACCTCGACCGTCTGGCCAAGATTGTGAACAACCCCGACTATCCGGTACAGTTCCTCTTTACCGGTAAGGCTCACCCGCACGATGGTGCCGGCCAGGGCTTGATTAAGAGAATCATCGAGATTTCCCGTCGTCCGGAGTTCCTGGGCAAGATTATCTTCCTGGAAAATTATGACATGCAGTTGGCACGTCGCCTCGTTTCAGGTGTGGATATCTGGCTGAACACTCCGACACGTCCGCTCGAAGCATCCGGTACTTCCGGCGAAAAGGCGTTGATGAACGGTGTTGTAAACTTCTCCGTACTCGACGGCTGGTGGTTGGAAGGCTATCGTGAAGGTGCCGGTTGGGCATTGACCGAAAAGCGTACTTACCAGAACCAGGAACATCAGGACCAGCTCGATGCCGCTACTATCTACAGCATTCTTGAGCAAGAAATTCTGCCGTTGTTCTATGCACGCAACAAGAAGGGATATTCTGAAGGTTGGGTGAAGACTATCAAGAACTCCATCGCACAGATTGCTCCCCACTATACAATGAAGCGTCAGCTGGACGACTATTACGACAAGTTCTACATCAAGGAGGCCAAACGTTTCAAGATGCTGGCTGCCGACGGTTGTGCCAAGGCTAAGGAAATAGCTGCTTGGAAGGAAGAAGTTGCCGAGAAGTGGGACAGCATTGAAGTGGTGTCTTGCGAAAAGACCGAAGACCTGGTGAAAGGCTCCATCGAGAGCGGTAAGGAATACACCATTACTTACGTTATCGACGAGAAGGGCTTGAACGATGCTATCGGTCTGGAACTGGTGACTACTTATACGGCTCAGGATGGCAAACAGCATGTTTACTCCGTAGAACCGTTCAATGTAGTGAAGAAAGAAGGTAACCTTTATACTTTCCAAGCTAAGCACAAGATGGAAAATGCGGGTAGCTTCAAGGTTTCTTACCGTATGTTCCCGAAGAATGCAGACCTGCCTCACCGTCAGGACTTCTGCTACGTTCGCTGGTTCGTATAAGAGCATAAAAAAGATAATGTGCCTGCGGATATGGCGGAACACATTATCTGTTCAGATAAAAGATATCATCTGCATGATGCAGGCAGACCATCCGTTTAAAGTAAACGGATGGTCTGTTTCTTTTCTAGAGCTTGCTTTTTATTTCGGCTGTCCAGGCGTCAATGCGTTCGGCGGTTTTGTTACTTTCGTTCACTTCGTCGAGGGGAAGTCCTACGAATGCACCGTCTACCACGGCGATGGAAGAGGAGAAGGAATACCCGTCCGTGCTGACTTTGTTGCCCAAGAAGGTACACCCGCTATCCTTCAGGTCCTCGTAGAGTACTCCGATGCCGTCGCAGAATGTGTCGCAGTAGGAGTCGGAGTCGCCGCAACCGAATAAGGCTACGAACTTCATGGAAAGGTCGGCGCTCTTCAGTACCTTTACGCCGTCATACCAGTCGTCCTGCAGTTCGCCGTCTCCCCAAGTGGAGGTACCTAGAACCAGCACTTCATATTCCTTGATTTTATCGGCGGTCATCTTGTCAACACTATGTACGTCGGTGGAGGAAACTCCCAACTTTTCGGCTATCTGGTTAGCCAACTCTTCGCAGGTTCCGGTACTGGAACCATAAAAAACACCAGTCTTTTTCATTGTAAATAAAGTGATTAAATTGTTTGCTGCAAAGTAAAGGCTTTGCCGGAGAACGTGAAATACCTACATGTAGGGCTTTTAGTGTTGTGCCGCTCCCCATTTCGGGTTAGCTTGTGGCGTGGTTTATAGAGGTCGCGGCTACCTACTAATTGGGATGGCAGACTCTCTTTTTGATGAAAAGTAGGTATTGCCGGATTGTTAAAAATGAAGGACATTTGTACCGGTAATAATAGACAAGTGTTTATGGTTAGATTCGTACATTCCACTCATTCGCAATTCCATCCTTCCGTGGCTGGTAAGTGGCTGGTGTGGGGGACTTTGATGATGCTTCTTGCGGGGGTGGCTATCATTGTTTTTTCGGTATTCTCGCATGATGCACTCGATGCGTGCTGTAATTGCATAATCTGTACTTTCAACCGTGTCCCGAAGGAAGGGGAATATTTGTATAACCGCTACCTGCCGGTCATCAGCATGGTGTGGGTGGCGTTTCTGATACTTTTGGTATATGTGGTCCGCTATTGCATGAACAAGAGGAGGTAGCCGGGTGTTCTATAGGTAAAACTGAAAGGAGACTATATGAAAAAGATTGTTTTGCTTCGCCACGGCGAGAGTGCATGGAATAAGGAAAACCGCTTCACGGGGTGGACGGATGTTGATTTGACAGAGAAAGGCGTTGCTGAAGCTGTAAGGGCGGGTGAGCTGCTGGCAGAAAAGGGATTCCGCTTCAAGAAGGCGTATACTTCCTATCTGAAGCGTGCCGTGAAGACACTGGATTGTGTGCTGGACCGCCTCGACCAGGACTGGATTCCGGTGGAGAAATCGTGGAGGTTGAATGAGAAACACTACGGCCAGTTGCAAGGGCTGAACAAGGCAGAGACGGCTGCCAAGTACGGTGACGAGCAGGTGTTGGTATGGCGCCGGAGCTTTGATGTGGCTCCGCATGCATTGGCCGAGGATGACCCGCGTAATCCGCGTTTTGAGGACCGTTATCAAGAAGTGCCCGATGCCGAACTGCCCCGTACGGAGTCGTTGAAAGATACGATTGAGCGTATCATGCCTTACTGGAAATGTGTCATCTTCCCGAATCTGAAGACGGCCGACGAATTGCTGGTAGTGGCTCATGGCAATAGCCTGCGGGGTATTATCAAGCATCTGAAGCATATTTCGGACGATGAAATTGTGCATCTGAACCTGCCTACGGCGGTGCCCTACGTCTTTGAGTTTGACGATGAGCTGAACTTGACGAAAGACTATTTCTTGGGTGACCCCGAGGAGATAAAGAAATTGATGGAGGCTGTGGCCAATCAGGGAAAGAAGAAATGATTTTGGCGCGCGGAAGCGCGCTATTTCTTTATCCTCTCATCCCATGGAGCAGCGTCATGCTGAGCAGTACCCCGACCACTATACAGATGAGGATAAGGAACCAGTTCATGAGCCGTGCGCCCAGCTTGGTTTCCTTGTGCAAGTTCTGTTCAAAGTAGTTCTTGAAGAACAGATAGATGGCAGGCACAGTGGCGCTTGCCAGTAGCAGGTCTTCGGGAATCTTGTAGATGTAGACTTTGGAAAAGGCGATGAGCGCCCAGTGGCAAAGGAACAGAATGACGAGCAGGTTGACCCTGCGCGAGAAAGCCAGCAGCAGCCCGATGGTGAAAACTGCTACCGAGCAGGGCATCACGGTGGTGGTCATCATGGGAAATTCCATTCCGCGTGCCCACGAAAGGAGCGGGTAGAGGAAAGGCATTGCATAGAGTACCCCCACCAGTACCTTGTATTTCGGGTTGCGCTCGAACGGAGTGTAGCCGGTAAACAAATCCCATAGCCACAACACTGCAATCACTCCCCAGAAGATGGCGAGTATATGGTGGTGTCCGCGCGCTCCGCAATACATCATGTAGTACACGATGGATATCCACCCGTTCAGAAATACCATGTAGATTTTCATGGAGCGTTTTGCCCATAAGGTCGGTTTCCGGTAGAGTTGCGTGGTGAGCAGGATACCTGCTGCGGTGATGAGGAGCTGTGTCCACCAGGTGGCCTCGTTGTATTGTGCGATAGTATTCCAGAATATTTCCATTTGTGTCCATTAAAAAAACGGCTGCAAAGGTAGAGTTTTCTGCCGAAAGAATGAAATCGTTTTCTACATTTTGCCTATCTTTGTGCCTCCAAAAAAATAGGTAAAAAGATTCATGGATAAGACTTTGACTGAACAAGAGATTGCCCTGCTGCGCAGGAAACTCGATTTATTGCTTCGTACCGGACAGCTGCTGGTGGAGAGTGCGGCTGATACAAACCGTGTTGTTCGTAACCTGAACCGTGTTGCCGCCTATCTGGGGCTGCCGGAAGAAAAGCTCCACATCGACGTAAGTTATACCATGCTGGTGGTGAATGTGAGCGACGGCCTGCATTCGTTCTCCAAATTCCAGAAATGCGAAAAGCATGGCATCAACATGACTGCCATTTCCGAAATCAGCAAACTGTCCTGGCGGGCTATTGAGAATGACTATTCCCTCGACCAGTATGAGGAGGAACTGGAAAGAATCAAAAACAAGAAGCGGAACTATGTGCCATACGTTGTTGCCATCGGTGCCGGCTTTGCCTGCGGAGGTTTCTGCAAACTGTTCGGTGGTGACTGGATGGCGTTTCTGTTTACCTCTATCTGCGCTTTTGCCGGCTTCCGCGTCCGTGCCCGTTGCATGGAGTTCGGCATCAATCACTATATGAGTATTGCCATTGCCGCATTGATTTCTACCTGTCTGGCCTATGTGTCTTCGTTTGCCGGGCTCTCGGAAACTCCCTATCATCCGTTGTTGGCGTGTGCACTGTTCATCGTTCCGGGGGTGCCGCTGATAAACTTTGTGGATGATATGATTGACAATTATATCCAGGTGGGCATTGTGCGGGCTGTGAATACGGTGCTGATGGTCTGTGCAATGGCCTTCGGCATTGTAATAGCCATGCGCCTGCTGACGGTGGAGGATGTCGTGATTGACAAGAAGTTCAGCGAATTGAGTATGGTGCCTCATGACAGTTATCTGGTGTATGCCATTGCGGCGGCGATAGCTGCCATGGGATTTTCCATGATATTCAACATACAGCGGCGTTTGTTGTGGGTTGTTGCGGTGGGCGGCATCATTGCCGTTTGTACACGTAACTTTGTCAATTTCGAATTGGGTTACGGACCGGTGATAGGTTCGTTCATGGGCAGCATGGTTGTCAGCCTGATAGCCGTGAAGGCAGTGCATTGGTTCCATGTTCCCAATCACGTACTGACGATTCCTTCTGTCATCCCGATGATTCCGGGAGTGCTGATGTATCGTGCACTTTTCGGGCTTATCAATATGCACGGTGTGGTAGGCGAGGTGACGGCGGTTGTTTCCAACGGCATCACGGCTTCACTGATTATTCTCTGCATAGCGCTGGGAGTGGCGGTGCCCAATATCTTTGCCCGCCGGTATATTGCCAAGGATAGGCAGCGCTTTCTTCAGGAGGAGCTGCAGAAGCGCAGGGAAAGAGGAAAATTTATAGAATGGTGATATAGGTGGAGGGTGTCAAAAAACTCTTAACACTTTCTTTTAGGCGCGGATTACGCGGATTTCACGGATTTTGTTTATTGAATCCGTGTTATTCCGTGTAATTCGCGCCTGATATTATAACATTATAAAAGTGCTCATATATTTTTGAAAACTTTTCTTCTTTTTTAAATGCCCTTTTTCGGATTATAGTGGTAAATGACGGTTTCGCCTTTTTGCAGGGATGTTTGTACGTCAATCAGACGCTGGTTGCGGCTTCCCCGGAAATAGAGTTCCTCATCCCTCAGTTCTTTCTTGAATTTGCCGTCCACCAGTACGTCGATGTACTTCAGCAGTTGGGCTTGGCGCGGGTTGCGCAGTAGTTTTTCGAAAGTATAGCCCGTATAGCACCAGATGTTTTTCCGGCTCCGCTCCTTGATGGCATGTGCCAGTTGGGTGAATCCTTCCGGCTGGAACATCGGGTCTCCACCACTGAAGGTGACGTCTGCAAAGTTGTCGGCAAGGACTTTTTCCAGAATCTCTTCCGTACTCATCCAGTGCCCGCGGTTGATGTCCCACGACTCCGGATTGTGGCAACCGGGACAACCGTTGGGGCATCCGGCAGCATAAATGGCGGTCCGGAAGCCCGGACCGTCTACTGTGGTATCTTCTAAAATGTCGAGAATAGAAAGCATGAGTAGGGAATTAATAATTAAAAATTAAAAATTAAACATCGCAGGTAGGAAGCTGAACATTAATCATTAAAAATTAAACGTCAACCATTAAAAATGAAGCTCCGCTTTGCACTGCGCAGCCCTTTAATTTTTAATTTTCAATTATGAACGACCCTGTCGTTCAACTCTGCCAGCTTGGCATTGTTCCAGCGGTCGGTTGTCCCCACCAGGTAGCCGGTGATGCGTTGCAGCTTGTCGATATGCTTGCTGCCGCACTTCGGGCATTCTTCCAGGTTTTGGGTGGAGTTTTCGTGACCGCACTCCAGACAGCGGTTACGGTTGTGGTTTACCGAACCGTAGCCGATGTTGTATCGGTCCATCATGTCCACTACACGCATAATGACTTCCGGATTGTGGGTGGCGTCACCGTCTATCTCCACATAGAAGATGTGTCCGCCGCGGGTCAGTTCATGATAAGGAGCCTCCACTTCCGCTTTGTGGCGGGCGCTGCATTTGTAGTATACGGGCACGTGGTTGGAGTTGGTGTAGTAGTCACGGTCCGTAATGCCCGGCAGCGTGCCGAACTTCTTACGGTCTATGCGGGTGAACTTGCCCGACAGCCCTTCGGCAGGAGTGGCAAGCACGCTGTAGTTGTGCTGGTATTGCTCCGAGAACTGGTTGGCACGGTCGCGCATGTAGGTCACGATTTTCAGTCCCAGCTCCTGGGCTTCGCCAGATTCGCCGTGATGTTTTCCGAGCAATGCCACGAGACATTCTGCCAACCCGATGAAACCGATTCCCAGTGTTCCCTGGTTGATGAC
This sequence comes from Bacteroides sp. AF34-31BH, assembly GCF_003602795.1. NCBI lineage: Bacteria > Pseudomonadati > Bacteroidota > Bacteroidia > Bacteroidales > Bacteroidaceae > Bacteroides > Bacteroides sp. AF34-31BH. The sequence goes on along the minus strand of NZ_QTLV01000002.1, from coordinate 604,733 downwards.
GGAAGCAATCGTATCGTTCGGTTTCAGCTTCTCGCTGCCTATCCACAAGGCAGACATCAGTAGCGGGAACTGCTTGGCGAAGGCGGTCTTTTGAAACTCCATGCGCTCGTGCAGCTGGCGTGCGGTCACTTCGAGCATACTATCCAACTTGGCAAAGAACCGGGCGATGCGCTGTTCCTTGTCTTCGATGTTCATGCACTCAATGCCCAGACGGACGATGTTGATGGTAGAGAAAGAGATGTTGCCGCGTCCGATGGAGGTCTTCGGTCCGAAACGGTTTTCGAATACACGGGTACGGCATCCCATGGTAGCAACTTCATGCTGGTAGCGTTTCGGGTCATCGGCTTTCCAGTCCTCGCTTTGGTTGAAGGTGGCGTCCAGGTTCAGGAAGTTCGGGAAGAAACGCCGTGCCGTCACCTTGCAGGCCAGTTGGTAGAGGTCGTAGTTGCGGTCTTCAGGCAGGTAGCTCACACCCCGTTTCTTTTTCCATATCTGGATGGGGAAGATGGCGGTTTCTCCGTTTCCTACCCCTTGATAGGTACTTTTCAGCAGTTCGCGGATGATGCAGCGCCCCTCGGCAGAGGTGTCTGTGCCGTAGTTGATGGAACTGAACACCACTTGGTTGCCGCCGCGTGAGTGGATGGTGTTCATGTTATGGATGAATGCCTCCATAGCTTGGTGTACGCGCGATACGGTCTTGTTGACCGCATGCTGCACGATACGGTCCTCGCCTGTCAGTCCGTCCAACGGCTGCTGCAGATAATCGGCCAGTTCCTTCTGATAGAGATGGGAATAGTCTTTTCCATTCAGTTCTTCCAGGTTCTTGACTTCCTCGATGAAGCTGTTGCGCACGTAGGGGGCAAGGTAGAAATCGAATGCAGGGATGGCTTGTCCGCCGTGCATCTCGTTCTGGGCTGTTTCCAGCGAGATGCATCCCAGGATACTGGCAGTCTCGATGCGTTTGGCCGGGCGCGATTCGCCGTGTCCGGCAGAGAAGCCGTATTTCAGAATATGGTCCAGCGGATGCTGCACGCATGTCAGGCTCTTGGTGGGATAATAATCCTTGTCATGGATGTGCAGATAGTTCTGGGTGACGGCATCCAGCACTTCTTCACTCAGCAGATAGTCGTCCACAAAAGGCTTGGTGGTTTCGCTGGCAAACTTCATCATCATGCCTGCCGGGGTATCGGCATTCATGTTGGCATTTTCGCGTGTGATGTCGTTGGACTTGATGTTAATGATTTCCAGGAACATGTCGCGCGTCTTTGCTTTGCGGGCAATGCTTCGCTGGTTGCGGTAAGCGATGTATTTCTGGGCAACGTCCTTGCGGCTGCTCTTCATCAGCTCCACTTCCACCAAATCCTGGATGGCTTCCACCGTCATCTGCGAATCTCCCTTGAAAGAGATGCGGTCCGTAATCTGGTGTATCAGTTGCAGGTCTTCCCCCTTGTCTGTATGCAACATGGCTTTGCGGATGGCCGTTGCTATTTTTTCTTCGTTGAATCCGACGACGCGCCCGTCGCGCTTGAGTACTGTCTGTATCATAACCTTTTATGCTTAAATGTGACTGTCTTTTTTAGTTTAATTGCGGAAACAAAGATATTATAGTTATTGATAGGTTTTGCTTTTTGGAAAACTTTTTGTGGTTTAAAAAGTGTTAATCTATTGATTATTAATGATGTAATTGTTTAAAGTGGAAAACTTCTAATGAAAAATAACTTTTAAAGTTATTCATTACTGATTATTATTGCATGCATAAGCATCATCTGATTTCGAAGTGTCAAATGAAGATAAATCTTTTGGGCAGATTGTGAATCTTCGATTTTTTTAGTTATATTTGCAACGAATTGGTTTATTTAAGGTTTTTAGTCCTTGATAATACTTCTTGTTGCCATTCGATTGTATTGCTTTGCTGCTCATGGTATTGGGGCAAAAGTATCATTATTATAATAATCAAAGAAAGGATGAACATGGCAAATGTATTTCCTCCGTTTAAAATTGATATAGCTGGGGCTTTTTGTGTACCTCGTGCATTGAAGGATGTCCGCGAGCAATATCAGAACGGGCAGGTGAGCCGGCAGATATTGCAGGCTGTTGAAGATGCGGAAGTGCGCAGTCTGGTGGAACGGCTGGAGCTGGGAGGCATGAAGGTTGTTTCCGATGGTGGTTTCCGAAGTCGCGATTTTTTGGAAAGCTGGGAGGGTATTTGTTCCAAAGACGGCCGGCCTTTCTCCGAAGGCTCTCCTTTGGAGATTACAGGACGGCTCAGTTTGCTACGGCATCCTATTCTGGAAGAATTCGCATTTCTTGATTCCATTGTGGACGGAGGGGTGATGAAAAAACAGCATATCCCTTCGCCGGCAGAGGTTATGACCCAGATTATTCAACGTGTGGAGCGGACTCAGATAGAAACCGTTTACTCCGACATCCGGCTTTTGACGGATGATATTGCTTCCTGCTACAAATTTTTGCTTACCAAACTTTATGATGCAGGCTGCCGCTACGTCCAGTTCGACGGGGTACATTCGGTGATAATGGAAGATACCATCCGGCTCAACAACCGGGTTTTGCGTGAGCGTCCTGCAGGGATGTATGTTGCATTCCATGCACCGACGGACATGCTGGTGCAACTGCATGGGGCCGATGCTTATTTCCTGAATTACGACTGTGGCGCGTGCGACCGTAACCGTCTGCTCTGGTTCATACACGAGAAGGAAGCGGTGTTCGGTTTCGTGCTGTCCCATTATCCTCAGGAAGACGAATTGGATGAATTGCAGGCGAAAACCGAAAGTGTATTGAACTATATTCCTTTGAAACGTTTCACTTTATGTCTGCCGGATGCCAATGCGCTTCTTTCGCCTTCGGAGGCCGATGAGGAGAAACAGTGGGAAACCGTAAGGTTGGGGATGGAAATGGCTGCGCGTATCTTCTCTTGAAAAACGCCGCATTCCATCATTCCGAATGCCACACTTCAGCAAGGAAAATGCCACATTTCACAGAGGCAAATGCCATTGATTGGGCCTCGTGAAGTGTGGCATTTCGATTGACGAAGTGTGGCACTCCTTTTTTAGTTTCCGGTGTGTCCGGTTTTATTATTTGACAGCTTCGGCTATCTTTTCCTGAAGCTCGTCACCGTGCAGTCCGCGTGCAAGGATAGTTCCTTCACCGTCAATCAACACAGTGTGGGGGATGCTGCTTACGGCATAAAGCTGTGCGCCTTCGCAGTTCCAGTATTTCAGGTCGGACATTTGCGGCCAAGTGATGTTCAGCTTCTTGATGGCTTCTTTCCATGCGTCGGCACTCTGGTCCAGAGATACGCCTACAATCTCGAAGTTCTTGTTCTTATATTTGGCGTAAGCTTCCACCAGGTTGGGCATCTCGCGACGGCAGGGGCCGCACCAGCTTGCCCAGAAGTCAACGAGGACAACTTTGCCCTTGCCTACGTAGTCGGACAGTTTCACGGTTTTTCCTTCCGGCGTCTGCATCTCAAAGTCTGTAAACTTCTGGCCTACGGCAGTGGCTTTCATCTTCTCAACGTTGCTCTTTATCTTGACAATGGCTTCGTCGTTGTCGTAAGCTGCAGGGATTTGGGGCATCAGCGGGTCGAGGTCTGCCACATCCATGTAGTAGTAGTTCTGCTTCAGCAGGAGTACACCCACCGGGTTGGTGATGTTCTTGTTGATGCCGGCTTTGATGGCGGTTATCATGCTGTTTTCCAGATTTTCCATCTCTTTGCCTTTAGCCTCGCGTTGTTCGTCGGTCAGTGTGGTGTCCGACATGGATTCGTAGATGCTCATCATTTGTTTGTTCAGACCGTTGATTTGGGCTCTGATTTCCTGGTAGGCATCATTGTTGGCAGTACCGGTGGCAGAGTTGTTTTCCTGCGACAAGTTGATTTTAATCTTGCCGTTTTCCAGGAAGAAGTCGATGGCTGCGCCGTCTTTTCCTTCGGCTTTGTAGGAGATGTAGCGGTTGACAGCAGTATCTTGTGTACCCTTGAAGGTAAATGTTCCATCTTTGATGACAGCAGAGTCCAATTTTACGAATTGGCGTCCTTCCACGGTTTCCAGATATACGGTGTCGCCGTCGGCTGCACCCTCTACAGTTCCGGTTACGGTGTAACCGTTGTTTCCACTGTTACAAGCTGTAAATACAGCGGCTACAGCGAGCAGATAAGTAAACTTTTTCATTGTTTGTTTTTTTAATGAATGATTATAGCTGCAAATATAGTAATAAAAAATCCCCTCCGATATGAACCGGAGAGGATTTTTATAGTTTTAATCCCATTTTTAGCGATAACGCTGTGCTTACTATTATTCGGCAGCAGCTTCTTCAGCAGCAGGGGCTTCTTCAGCAGGAGCCTCTTCAGCCGGTGCTTCGGCAGCGGCTTTTGCGGCAGCTTCAGCGGCTTTCTTTTCAGCCAATGCTTTTGCCTTTTCTTCGTTTATCTTCTTTTCAGCTTCCAGACGTGCTTTTGCTTCAGCTTTCTTAGCTTCGTCTTCCTTAGCCTTCAGAGCAGCCAAACCGCTTTGTTTGTTGTTCTTCCAAGCTTCGAACTTAGCGTCAGCTTCTGCTTCGCCAAATGCGCCTTTCGCTACACCGCCCAGCAAGTGCTTCTTCATGTAAACACCTTCGCGAGAGAGGATGTTACGAACTGTGTCAGTAGGTTGTGCACCCTTCAACACCCAGTCAAGTGCGCGGTCGAACTTCAAATCTACTGTGGCAGGATTGGTGTTAGGATTGTAAGTACCAATCTTCTCAATAAATTTACCATCACGTGGTGCTCTTACGTCTGCAATAACGATAGAGTAGAAAGCGTAGCTCTTACGTCCATGTCTTTGCAATCTGATTTTTGTTGCCATTTAATTAAAATGTTTTTAGTTAATGATTTGAATTATGCTACTATCTCGTAATAGCGAGTGCAAAGGTAAGAAAAGATTTTGAGTTTTGAGTTATGAGTTATGAGTTATTTGTTGGCACGAGGGGTGTTTTTTTAAATGTTCACACAACGTCACCCATAACTCATCACTTGTCACTCATCCTTCTCCCGAGTATTTCCTGGGGTATCTCAGCAGAATGGCGAGTATGGCGCATGTTCCCATGCAGAAGGGGTAATACAGGTTTCCGATGATGCTGATGGGTGAAATGCCGGCAAGTCCGGAGGCTATCAGCATTTGCGCTCCGTAGGGGATGATGCCTTGCACGAGGCATGAGAAGGTGTCCAGTATGCTGGCTGTTTTCCGGCGGTCCAGGTGGAAGCGGAGGGCGATGTCCTTGGCTATGGGGCCGGTGGTGATGATGGCAATGGTGTTGTTGGCGGTACACAGATTGGCGATGCCGACCAGGGCGGCGATGCTGAATTCGGCTCCCCGCTTGCCGCTGACGTGGCGGGTCAGCCGGGAGATGATGAAGTCGATGCCGCCGTTGTAGCGGATGGTCTCGAGCATGCCTCCGGCCAGCAGGGTGATGATGATGAGCTCGCCCATGCCGGTGATGCCCGTTCCCATGGCTCCGAACCAGTCGAAAAAGGCGGTACCGGTATAGATACCGATAATTCCAGTAGAGAGGATGCCCAGCAGCAGTACCAGCATGACGTTGACACCTGCTACGGCCGTGCCCAGCACGATGAGGTAGGGGATTACCTTTATCCACTCGATGGTCTGCACTTGGGGCGGGGCGGAGACGGACAGTCCTTGAAAGATGTAGATGCCCAGCACGACAAGCGCTGCGGGGACTACAATCATGAAGTTGACGCGGAACTTGTCCCTCATCACGCAGTCCTGCGTCTTGGTCGATGCAATGGTGGTGTCGGATATGAAGGAAAGATTGTCTCCGAAGAACGAGCCTCCCACCACGATGGCGACCATGTAGGGCAGGTCGATGCCCGTCTTTTCCGCCAGTCCCACGGCTACGGGAGTCAGTGCGACGATAGTTCCTACGCTTGTTCCTATCGAGAGGGAGATGAAGCAGGCGGCAATGAAGATGCCCGCCAGCAGCAGGTTGTCCGGCAGTATATGTAGGGTCAGATTTACGGTCGCATCAATGGCGCCCATCTGCTTGGCGCTTTGGGCGAATGCTCCTGCAAGGATGAATATCCATACCATCAGCATGATGTTCTTGTTGCTGGCGCCTACGGAAAACTGATAGATGCGCTGTTCCAGATTCAGGCCGCGCGTGATGGCGATGGCATAGCAGGACGAGGCGAGGAAGGCTACCGTGATGGGGACTTTATAGAAGTCGTTCACCAGGAGCGAAGTCACTAGATAGAGGCAAAGGAACACCGCCAACGGGCTGAGTGCCCACCAGCCGCCTTTGGGTTTGGAGATTGTATCGGTTGTTGCTGACATAATTTACGATTTACGATTGGGGATTTACGATTTGACGATTTACGATGTACGATTGATATAACTCTTGAAATCGTAGAATGGTTGTTGTACAATACAAACTTCAATCGTACATCGTAAATCGTCAAATCGTAAATATATAAGCCAATTTTGCTGCAAAGGTATAAAAAACAAAGGGCGGGACAAAATGGTTTTGTCCCGCCCTCCATATATCAGCCTTTAATTTTCACCTTTCACCTTTCAATTTTCACCTTACAAAGTTACTCCGGTCTTGAAGATGGCTATTTCCTTGTAGCCTTTCTTTTCGTTGTTCACGAATTCACCGCTTGCTACTTTGATGATATACTCGATGAAGCGTTCGCAGGTTTTCTTCATCGGTTCGTTCTCGACGATAACTCCGGCGTTGAAGTCTATCCAGCCCGGCTTGTTCTTTGCCAGAGTGGAGTTGGTGGAAATCTTCATGGTCGGCACATAGGTTCCGAAGGGCGTTCCGCGTCCTGTGGTGAACAGCACCATGTGGCATCCGCAAGAGGCAAGGGCAGTGGCGGCTACAAGGTCGTTTCCCGGAGCAGACAGCAGGTTCAGTCCCTTTACTTTCAGGCGTTCGCCATACGGAAGTACCCCTTCCACGTAGCTCGTGCCACATTTCTGTGTGCATCCCAAGGCTTTGTCCTCCAATGTCGAGATGCCTCCCGCCTTATTTCCCGGAGACGGGTTTTCACCTACCGGTTCACCGTGTGAAAGGAAATATTCCTTGAAGTCATTAATCAGCTTCACCGTGTCCTCAAACAGCTCTTTGGTGCGGCAGCGGTTCATCAGGATGGTTTCTGCACCGAACATTTCCGGCACTTCCGTCAGTACGCTGGTACCGCCTTGTGCTACGAGGAAGTCGGAGAACATGCCCAGTAGCGGATTGGCGGTGATACCGGAGAAACCGTCCGAACCGCCACACTTCAGGCCTACGCGCAGTTCGCTTAAGGGAATATCCTCGCGCTGGTCCTGGATGGCTTTGGCATAAAGTTCGCGCAGCAGTTCCATTCCTTCTTCGTATTCATCACCCACTTTCTGGGTCACCATAAACTTTACGCGCTCCTGGTCATAGTCTCCCAGGAACTCGCGGAATACATCCGGCTGATTATTCTCGCACCCCAAGCCTACCACGAGTACGGCTCCCGCATTGGGATGCAGCACCATGTCGCGGAGGATTTTCTTTGTATTCTCGTGGTCGTCGCCCAACTGGGAGCAGCCGTAGTTATGGGGATAAGCCATGATGGCATCCACGCCCTTTCCGCCCGTTTCGCGGCGCAGGCCTTCGGCAAGCTGGTTGATGATTCCGTTCACGCAGCCCACTGTCGGAATAATCCATATCTCGTTGCGCACACCTACGTCGCCGTTCTTACGTTTGTACCCTCTAAAGGTCAGGTTTGGCGCGCCGGTATTGAGGTTTAGAGTTGTAGTATTGAGGTCTACGTTGACGGGGTTGTAAGTGTATTCCAGCAACCCGGACAAGTTGGTCTTGATATTGTTTTCATTCATCCAATCCCCCTGCTTCTGCGCTTTCCGGGCGTGGCCGATGGGATATCCGTATTTAATGACGTTTTCGCCTTCCGCAAAATCTTTCAGTGCAAATTTGTGTCCGGCAGGAACATCCTCATTCAAGGTGATTTCCTTTCCGTCCACCGTGAGTTTTTCACCGGCCGGGAGTGCTGTGATAGCCACTGCAACATTGTCGGCAGGGTTGATTTTCAGGTACTTTGCCTCCATCATGTTATTTACGATTTAGCTATTTACGATGTACGATTGAAGTTTGCTTTGTTTTACGGTTGCGATAGTTGCTTTTTCTTGCGGGCATGGCATTTTCAATCGTACATCGTAAATCGTCCAATCGTACATCCTTATTATTTATTGTAATAGAATTCTATATTCTCCTTCGTCAGCAAGTCAATCGGCATGAAGTTCTCCCTTGTGATTTCCTTTTTCAGAATCAGGTATTCGCACAAGGCCTTGATGCCGTCGAATCCTTGCAGGGTGGGCTGCTGTGCTATGAGGAAGAAGATGCTTCCTTGTTTCAGGCAGTCTACGTTGCGTTGCAGCAAGTCATAGCCCATCAGGTTGAAGTCTTTTTTCTGCTTCTTCAGCAGGTATTCCCCGATGATGTATGCTTTGGAGTTGAAGGTGATTCCGTTCTTTACGGTAGGATGCTCTTGGAAGAACTCGTCCAGCATCAGTGTGTCCTCGCTGTCGCGCTTGGCATGCAGGTCCAGTTCCCAGATGCGGCAGGCGGGATGATGCTCCTGCATGTATTCGCGGAAACCTATTTCGCGGCGTTCCTGCTGGTTCGACCCCACGATGCCTTCATTTATCTTGCGGAAGATGACGATTTCCTGCGCGTCTTCTCCGGCAAGCAGCATCAGCATGCGGGCGGCAAAATATCCGCTCTGGTGCGAGTTCTGCCCGTAGAAGGAGAGGGCGGGCTCTTCCTTTATGTTGGAGTCTATATATATATAAGGTATATTATGTTGCGTCAGCTCATCCGTGAAGGGCTTGGTGTATTGCGGAACGGTGGGGGCAAACATCACTCCGTCCGGCTCCAGTGCCAGAATCTGTCCGGAGGCTTCCGCGAATGAATGATAGTCATACGGGTCATAGTAGGAGAGGTGCACGGCCACGTTGAAGTCAGAGTAAGTCTCTACGGCGTTGTGTATGCCCGTCTCCACGTCTGTCCAGTATTCGCCTTTCTCGTGCAGTGGCAGCAGGCAGGCAAATGCGTACTTCTTGTTCGAAGCCAGTGCGCTGGCATACATATTGGGCTGGTAATCCAGTTGTTTCAGGATTTCTTCCACCCGCTTCCGGCTGGACTCGGACACACCGCTACGCCCGTGAATCACACGGTCGACGGTTCCCACGGATACATCGGCCATCTTGGCGATATCCTTTATTCTGACTCTTTCCATCTGTATATTTACGATTTAACGATTTACGATGTACGATTGATGTTGCTTTGGCTACGATTCTACAATGTAATCTCAATCGTCTAATCGTAAATCGTCCCATCGTACATCTTCTTGTGCTCGCACACAATTATAATCTTAATATTTTCGATACAAATATATGATAATTTTTTGTATTTCAAAAATTGTTGTATCTTTGTGCCCGTACACGAAGACTGTGAAGAACGAATGTTATTTTGATTTACTCTCCATAGTTTCAGGTGTTTAAGTTCTGTTTATACCTCGAAATGATAAATTGAAAGGAAACAAATTAATTTCATATTAAAATAAAACATAGAAAGATTATGGGAAAGAAAGTAGTTACATTAGGTGAAATCATGCTGAGGCTGTCTACTCCGGGAAACACCCGTTTTGTGCAGTCCGACTCTTTTGATGTGGTATATGGCGGCGGCGAGGCCAACGTGGCTGTCAGCTGTGCCAACTACGGACATGATGCTTATTTTGTAACCAAGTTGCCGAAACATGAAATAGGCCAGTCGGCTGTCAACGCATTGCGCAAGTATGGCGTAAAGACGGATTTCATTGCGCGTGGTGGTGACCGTGTAGGTATCTACTATCTTGAGACCGGTGCTTCCATGCGTCCCAGTAAGGTAATCTATGACCGTGCACACTCTGCCATTGCCGAGGCAGATGCGGCGGACTTTGATTTCGATGCCATCATGGAAGGTGCAGACTGGTTCCACTGGTCAGGTATCACTCCCGCCATCTCCGACAAGGCCGCCGAGTTGACCCGCCTGGCTTGCGAGGCTGCCAAACGTCACGGCGTTACGGTGTCGGTAGACCTCAATTTCCGTAAAAAACTCTGGACCAAAGAAAAAGCCCAGTCCATCATGAAGCCTTTGATGCAGTATGTGGATGTCTGCATCGGCAATGAAGAGGATGCTGAACTCTGTCTGGGCTTCAAGCCCGATGCAGACGTGGAAGGCGGCAAGACGGACGCTGAAGGCTACAAGGGAATCTTCAAGGCGATGGCGAAGGAATTCGGCTTCAAATACGTAATCTCTACGTTGCGCGAGTCTTTCTCCGCTACCCACAACGGCTGGAAAGCAATGATTTACAACGGCGAGGAATTCTACGAGTCAAAGCGTTACGACATCAATCCTATCGTCGACCGCGTAGGTGGCGGCGACTCTTTCTCAGGTGGTATCATCCACGGCCTGCTGACAAAACCCAACCAGGGTGCCGCCCTCGAATTTGCAGTAGCCGCTTCCGCCTTGAAGCACACTATCAACGGTGACTTCAACCTTGTTTCTACCGAAGAGGTAGAAGCGCTGGCAGGAGGGGATGCAAGCGGACGAGTACAACGCTAAGCTCATTTACGATTTGACGATTTACGATGTACGATTGAAATTACTTCTACAGTGAACTCGGAGGAATTGAAAATACGATTGAAGGTGTTCTCTTTGAGAATAATCAAGATGGTAGATTGTATGCCTAATCGGATTTCGTCAATGGCTATAGCTAAACAAATAGTACGTTCAGGGACTTCACCTGCTGCCAATTATAGGGCAGCTTGTTTGGGAAAGTCTGATAAGGATTTTCTGAATAAACTGAAAATGGTAGAGGAAGAACTGGATGAAACTATACACTGGTTGGAAATTATTGCTGAAAGTGAGATGATTCCTGCTAATAAACTGCTTGGGTTGCAACAAGAGGCGCATGAATTGTATAAAATAATAGTGAGTTCTATTGTCACTACAAGAAATCGGTTAGCAAAGGAAGTTTGAATCGTCAAATCGTAAATAAAAAGAATAGATATAAAGTAAAGTAATATTAATCGTAAATCGTAAATCGTAAATCGTCAAATCGTAAATAAAAAGATGAGTAAATTTGATAAAATCTCAGTATTGAATAAGATTGGTTCTACCGGAATGGTGCCCGTCTTTTATCATAAGGATGCAGAAGTTGCAAAGAAAGTTGTAAAGGCTTGTTACGATGGAGGTGTTCGTGCGTTCGAGTTCACGAACCGTGGTGACTTTGCCCACGAGGTGTTTGCGGAAGTTGTGAAGTTTGCGGCAAAAGAGTGCCCGGAGATGGCTATGGGTGTAGGTTCCATCGTTGACCCTGCTACTGCGGCGCTGTATTTGCAGTTGGGTGCATGTTTCGTTGTAGGCCCGTTGTTCAACCCGGAGATTGCTAAGATTTGTAACCGTCGTCTGGTAGCTTATACTCCGGGGTGCGGCAGCGTTTCAGAGGTAGGTTTCGCGCAAGAAGCAGGTTGCGACCTCTGCAAGATATTTCCGGGCGACGTGCTTGGTGTCAAACTCGTGAAAGGTTTGCTGGCTCCGATGCCCTGGTCCAAGCTGATGGTGACCGGTGGAGTGGAGCCGACTCAGGAAAACCTGACCTCCTGGATTAAGGCGGGTGTGTTCTGCGTAGGTATGGGTTCCAAACTCTTCCCGAAGGATAAGGTCGCTGCTGAAGACTGGACTTATGTTACGGAAAAATGTAAAGAAGCGTTAGGTTATATTGCCGAAGCAAGAAAATAAAGAAGAAATTCATTTTGTTTAAAGGTGTTTAAAGGGGACAGCCATCGAAGCGTTTCGGCGCTTCGGTGGTTTGTTTTTTACTGGAAAGTATACTCCCGATGAACAATAAAATGTTTATAAGTGTAAACTGTACCCTTAAACTCTAAAACAATGTTATAAAACGCGCGAAAAATATGCCGGCGTTTTGCGCGTGCGGATAAAACACTTACCTTTGCAGTGCAGTTGGGAAACTGCATTTGGATTTGATAAATAATAAAAACAGTTTTCAATAAAGGATATTAGTTGTTAGGTAAAAGGATTGAAAATAGATTTTTTTCATAAGCTAAATGTTTTGAATAAATAGGTAAATTAGGTAAAGGTAAAAATTGGATTTTGAAGTTTTCAGAATAGGTAATTGAAGTTTTATTTTTCAGGTAAAGAGAAAGATTGATTTTTAGGTAACATTGACGCAGTTTAAAAGAAAAGCCTTTAAGGCTTTTCTTACAGGGGCGAGGGGTTCGTGAGAGCTTGCTCGTTTTTTTATTCCTATATTCTTCGCATTTTTTGTATATTTTGTCCGGACTCTACTTCTTTTTTGTATCTTTGTGTCGGATACCCATTAAAAACAAGCAGCAACTCTAAAGCTTAAATAGCTCTGAATTTGGAACATATATTGAATATATTCGATTGGCTTTTATACATATGGTTTGCAATAAACATACTGTATCTATTGGTTTACAGTCTGGCGTCACGCCGGCGTGACCTGCCTCTGCCCCCTCCAGCCAAGGAACACAAGCGTTTTGCCATACTGATTCCTGCCTACCGCGAAGATGCCGTGATACACGAGTGCGTCCATTCATGTCTGGAGCAGGATTATCCCGCCGACTGTTTTGATACGGTTGTCATTTCGGACCGTATGCAGCCCGAAACCAACGCTTCCCTCGCTGTGCTTCCTGTCCGCCTGGTTGAAGTGCATTTTGAGAAAAGCACCAAGTCCAAATCTCTGAATGCCGCCATGGCTGCCATCGGCAATGACTATGACATCGCTTTGGTGCTCGATGCGGACAATGTCATCCCTTACGATTATCTGAGTGATATTAACGACCTCTTCGCCAATCCGGAAGTCGAGATTGTGCAGACCCACCGGAGTGCCAAGAACCTGAACAATGACATGGCCCTGCTCGATGCCATCAGTGAGGAAATCAACAATACCATTTTCCGTCTGGGGCATGCCAAGCTGGGCTTGTCGGCTGCCCTTATCGGTTCCGGTATGGCGTTTCGTTATGACTTGTTTCGTGATACGATGGCTGACATCAAGGCTGTGGGCGGTTTCGACCGTGAATTGGAGCTGACCCTGCTCTATCGCGGCAAGCGTTTTTATTATCTGCCCGAAACCTTTGTGTTCGATGAGAAGATACAGAACACCGGTGATTTCTCCCGTCAGCGCCGCCGCTGGCTGTCGGCACAATGGCACTACTGCCAGACCTTTGCCAAATTCCTATGGAAAGCACTTGCTGCACGCAACTGGGACTTCTGCGATAAGCTTTTCCAGCAGCTTTCCATTCCCCGTCTGCTGCTGATGGGTTTCACGTTCTTTTTTTCCGTACTATTTACGATTTATCGCTGGACGTGGGGACTGAAGTGGTGGCTGCTTCTGGTTCTGCTTGCTGTGGCATTGCTCGTTGCCGTTCCCAAAAGATTCTGTACCAGCCGCCTGGCAATGGCCCTGCAAAAGATACCTTACACTTTCCTGCTGATGGCGGGAAATATCTTTAAGCTGCGGGGGGCAAACAAGAGCTTTATACATACAAAGCATGGGGTGGTCGAAAAATAGAAGAGGTGCATTTACGTGAAACAAATAAGTCTATAAGCAAACAAATGATATACGGAAAAATCACTTTAGAAGATTGGCGTACAGCCTGCGTAGAGGGGGAAGAGCCGGAATCTTCTTTTGAGAGTTATAATCTGAGGCTTTTCTTTTTCGGAACTTTGTATAATCGGGACACCTTGCAGGTAACCCCAGATGATACCAATGCCAAGCTTGCTGATTTGGAGACCACCATCAACCGGGTTATTCTATTCAAAGCCTCCCGCATGGCGCGGATGTTCGGCAATAATCTGGTGTTTCCTTTTATGGATATGGAACTTTTCCGTTTCCTGCAGGAGTTACCAGTCAGCCTGAAGTGCAAGGGGGACAGTGTGCTCGACATAGCACGCGGTCGTTCCGTTTCCAAGTATTTGCTGAAATATCATTATAAACCTTTGCTTCCCGAAGCCATTACGTCGAAAAAGAAGCAGGGCGGTTTTGCACCCATGCCGTTGTTCTTCCGCGACAAGGCACGGCGTGCCCGCTTCAAGGAATTTATCCTTTCTTCCGGCATTATGGGCGATTATCTGCGCCGGGATGCGGTGGAGAAGTTTCTTGCAGATTATGAACAAGTTGCAGATCAGGCAGGAGGTTGGTTCTGGTATAGGCAGAACAAGGCTTTGCAATACTTCAATCTGTTGACGCTTGTTGTGTGGTGGGAAGAGTTTGTGGAGGAACGGGAGGTGAAATTCTGAAAAATACGTTTAGTATTGTACCCACAATAATTATATTTTCTATCTTTGTAAGAAAAGCATGGAAATGGAAGATTTTAGTAATCAAGATACTCATATTTATGATGATGAAATAATCATTCGGGTATTGAATGATATTTTTGAACGTTACTTCTTCCTTCTTCAGGACTTTTACGTTTCTTTTAAAGCAAAGACAGATGAATAGAGTCTTATGGCAGCAATATGGATTGAGTGAAATAAATGGGAAACGTATTATGGACGTTTTTTCCCGTTTTTCAGAGGTGCAAGAAGCTGTATTGTTTGGTTCCCGTGCCAAGGGCAATTATAGGCAGGGCTCGGATATTGATATTGCAGTAAAGGGAACGGTTTCTAAAGATGTCTTGTCAGCGCTTCTTGTTGCTTTCGATGAAACGGTATTGCCTTATTTTGTTGATATAGTGGTTTATGACCATATCAAGAATATAGCATTGAAAGAACATATCGATAGGGTGGGAATTTGTATTTATTCGGCATTATGAAAGTATCTGTCATCATTCCCGTTTACAATGTTGCCAAGTATATAGAGCGATGTTTGTTGTCTGTTCTGAACCAGACTTGGCAGGATTTGGAAGTAATTTTGGTGAATGATTGCACTCCGGACGGCTCTATGCAGATAGTAAAAAAACTTATATCATCGCATCCGCGCGGAGCAGTGGTGAGGTGCCTGGAGCATGAAAAGAACAAGGGACTTTCTGCTGCAAGAAACACCGGTATTTCAGTGTCTGTGGGCGATTATCTGTACTTCTTGGATAGCGATGATTATATTCCTGCGAATGCAATAGAGCTTTTGGCAGAGGCAGCGAGGCAGAAGCAAACGAATTTTGTGATAGGCAATTATGAGGTGACCGGCGCCAGACGTTGGGCTCCTCCTTTATCATTAGGTACCGGGCTTTATGAAGGGAATGCTCTTGTACTTTCCAATTATGTGCAGGAAAAATGGTATGTCATGGCATGGAACAAACTGGTGAGTCGTCCTTTCGTTTTGCAGCATCAACTCTATTTTCAGGAGGGCATCGTACACGAAGATGATTTATGGTCATTCAAGCTGGCATGTATGGCTCAAAGTATGTATGTTGTTGATGAGACCACTTACTATTATTCTATGCAGCCGGATTCCATCATGCGGGCGCCGTCTATGCGTAATTTGGAATGTCGTGTGCTGGTGCTTGGATATATCTATGATTTTATCCGGTCTTCCCGGTGCTTGCAGGATAACCGGCAGATATACATATTCTTTGAAAACTTGAAGGCTAAATATTTTGACCGTATTCTGTATTTCACGAAAGATAAATCTTTTTATTATCAAAGTTATTTGGTCTTTCGGAGCAAAAAGTATGCATCTTTGTTTAAAATGGTGGGGTTACGGCCCGTATGGAAGCTGATGTTGCAGAACATCCATTATGCGCTTCCTACATATGCCGGCTATTTGTATTTTAAGGCTTTTGTGAAGTCAGCCTATTATTTGCTGGTGATTTCTATAAAAATGAAGGCTGTGTTGCGTGTAAAATGAGCGAATATGAGTAATGTCCCGGAAATATCCATTATAGTACCCGTCTATAAAGTAGAAGAATATTTGTCACAGTGTATTGACAGTATTCTCGTACAGACATTTACAAACTTTGAATTGTTGCTGGTAGACGACGGAAGTCCTGACCGTTGTGGGGAAATGTGCGAAGAGTATGCTCAAAAGGATGAGAGAATAAGAGTCTTCCATCAAGAAAATGCGGGGGTCAGTACTGCACGAAATAAAGGATTGGCTGAGGCATATGGAAAATATATTGTTTTTGTAGATTCGGATGATTATATCTTACCTGCATATCTGGAAGATCTATATAATGAATTGTCTGAACATAAAGGAAGTGGGGTTGTAATAGAATCAGTCATAAAACTATATCCTAATGGAGTTATGCAACCATCTGTTTTCCCGAATTTAGATTTTTCTTCAGAGGACAGATTTCGCGTGTTGACAGACTTAGTAGATAAGAATATAGGTTATCCTCATAGTAAGATATATAGTAGAGATATTATAAAAAAGTATAGTCTTTCATTTTTGTCATCAATATCTTTGCTGGAAGATTTTTTCTTTTTATTGGATTATATTCAATATGCTGATTTTATTTTGATACGTAATATTTCCAATTATATATATAGAGTAGAATATTCTGATACGGCGTTATCTGTTTGTAATAAGTCGTTGAAAGAGGAATGTGAGATATTCCAGAATTATTATTATAGAGTGATTTTGTATCAGCAAGAATATAATCTAAAAGCAGATGATTTACAATTGGTTTGGAAGGAACTGAAAATATTTTTTCATCGTATTTTGCTGTCTTTATATGTTAGTTTACCAAAAGAATCTTATAAGTTACGAAAAACTTTTTTGAAATCATTGGTACTGACATATTCCGATTGGATAAAATATTGTTTTCGTCCTGACTACTTGTCAGATCGGATTGCTCGATTTTTGTTGTTGAATCGTTGTTATCTGTTTTTTGATTTATGGATGAGAGGCTTGTTGAAAATACAATTTGTATATATGTTTGGTTCAAAAAGGAAATAAATTATGAAAATAGTATTGCCATGTTGGGGATTAGGAAATGTTATGTTTCAGTACGCATTTTTATGTGAACTGCGTTTTAGAGGAAGAGAAGCTTGTTGTTTCTTATTACATAAAAAATTACGTTTTGAACATAATGGATATGAGCTTGATAAATTGTTTAAAGTACATCCTTATAAAGGACTTAATATTTTCCAAAGGATATATATACGTTTAGTAGAGTTCTTGGGGGCTATGGAATTACCTTATTTTAAATTAATCAGCCTTTTCTTTAAAGAGGTAAGTGTTAAAGAAAATTTTATATATTATGATGAGGTATTTCAACATCCACATGAAAATTGCTATTTTAAAGGAACTTGGCAGAGTCCTTTGTATTTTGTTCATGCCAAGCAAGAGATATTGGATACATTTCGATTTGACAAAAGAATGATTTCTTCTTATACAAGAGATGTTTTAAACCAAATAGAAAAGACTCCTAACAGTGTAAGTTTGCATGTACGTCGCGGTGATTATTTGAAACCAGATTTTGAAGGATTGAGTAAATGTTGTCCTAACGATTATTTTGAAAGGGCAATTCAATATATGAAAGAGCATATGGATACCCCGGTTTTCTATGTCTTTTCTGATGATATGGATTATGTGAAGGAAAATATAAAGTTGGAAGACGCTTTCTATATTGATGGTAATAGGGGGAATGATTCTTGGCAAGATATGTTTCTAATGAGTTCATGCAATCATAATATTATAGCTAATTCTACATTTAGTTGGTGGAGTGCTTTTCTTAATTCCCATGACAATAAAATTGTTATTGCACCAAAACGCTGGTGGTATTATTTTGAGACGGATGATGTTGTACCGGAAGAATGGATAAGAATGTAAATAAGAAAAATATGGAACAAAAACCATTAATATCAGTAATAGTACCTATATATAAAGTAGAAAAGTACTTATCATATTGTATAGAAAGTATATTAAAACAAAGCTTTACAGATTTTGAACTGTTGTTAATAGACGATGGTAGTCCTGATGATTGTGGAGTAATCAGTGATAATTGGGCTAAAAAAGATCGACGGATTCGTGTTTTTCATCAGAAGAATGCAGGTTTAAGCGCTGCGCGTAATAAGGGATTAGATAATGCAATAGGTCGCTATGCGGTATTTATTGATTCGGATGACTATGTCGATATTGATTACTTGATAAACCTTTATCGCTTACTTCCTGATTCTCAGATTGGTTTAGGATTTACAGTTCAGGGATATAAAAGGTGTCAAGAAAATGGGAAGGCAATAAAGTCTTTTAATTTCTTTTCTCATGTTTATACTCAGGCGGACATTCCTTCTTTATTTATTGGGAGTGAGATTTACAATATGTTTAGTGCTTGTGCAAAATTATTTGATTGTTGTTTTTTGAATAAATATCATTTGCGTTTTAATACTGCTCTTCGTTTCTCTGAAGATGTGTTATTTGTATTGGAATGTATGTCATGTTGTGATTATATTTCGGTCGGGAATAAAGCTGATTATAATTATATAAGTTATGAAGGCACTATGTCGAAAATAGTGACTCCGTTTGTATCTGAATATACAACTTTTTTTTCATGTAAAACTGTTATAAATCAATATATAGCAAATGTGAAACTGACATCAGTGCAACAACAAGGTATATTTAAGTGCATTCATTTACTGTTTTGCCGTACATTGAAATCTGATTATCATTATTTGGATACTATTTCTGGAACCACTCGAAGAAAACATTTGCGCTGCTTGATTAAAAGTAATATGGACTACCTTGTAAAATATTATGTTCCTGATTATTTAATAGATAAAATTGGACGTTTTTTACTGATGACCCATAATGTTTTTCTGTATGATATGTTCTTTATTACACTGTTTAAATTGAAAGTAAGGAAAATGTTTTGTCCACCTGGTGCATTTTAGTAGAAGTTATTTATGTAATATCCGTCTAATAAATGTACGTATACTTCGTGTAAATAAGAAGAACAGTATAACAGCGAACAAAAGGTAAGTTATGCATGAAATAGTTGCATATAGAATCCAATTGTTGAAAGAAACTTCAGGTGAAAAATCTTGTGCTGGCCATAAATATATACAAACTATTGCTGGTAATATAATTAATATCATATATTTTATATATCTCACCCAGTAATGGATAACTGAAATTTTAAATCCTTTACTATAAAGGAAGTAAGGTTTCCAAATACCTACAATTAAGATAAGGCTTGTGATATTTCCCATCAATATTCCTGGGAGTCCCCATAAATACCCCCCAATAATTGCTACAGTCAAATTAATTACGACCTCTGCAATAGGTGCCCATATGTCATGAAATAAACCGTATCCTTGTAAAAATTGGTCAGTTGCTCCTCTTGTATATCCAACGAATGAGTTGAAAATAATCAAGAATAGAATATGATTAGGCATAATATATTCAGCTCCTAACCATAGTGAAATAAAAGCTTCTGTCAGTTGATATAGGCAGAAAGAAATTGTGCCGGCAATAAGAAAACGAAAACTTAAGAGCTCCCAGAAAACGATTTGAATGTGTTTGGTATTTCCTTCAGCAATAAGGTTGCCTACTCCGGCGCTGGTACTACTGAGCAGATTATTGATGAGTTGGGCTATCTTATCAATAATGAGTGTATAGTTATTATAATAGGCTACAGTTTTCAGTGATACAAATGCATATATGAGGAAAGGGGTTGTTTGAAATTGTACAAAACATGCTATCTTATGTATGAATAACTGTTTGGTGTATTTGATGATTTCAGGATATTTTTTGAGTAGTGATTTTCCTTGTTTGACTTCGCTATGGAGCCATGGGTATGTTTTTTTTATTCTCCAGTTTAGAATAAAAGTATAAGTTATGCCTAATATTAACTCCATGCTAATCCAAAGATAGTAATTTCCTGTATAGTAAGTTAGAGTCATTTGTATTAGGGTTTTTAGCAATACAGCACTTTGATAGTATGCAGTCACTACATAATTTCTTTGGTCGGCGCCTAATAAAGTTTGTTTGTAATTAGCAAAATATCCGATAAGTGAAGTTGTTAAATATGAAAAATAGGCAAAATAGATAACTGATAGTTGAAACTCTGTATTTGAAAATATTAATGGCAAAAAACATGCAAGTAGGCATCCAGCTCCTAATATACTTAGTCCAATCCAACGGTAGATGTATCCGAAGACAGAAATTATTTCATTGATTTTATTTTCATCATGTTGATATAAGGGTTTGTATAATACATATCCTATAGCCATGCCGATGCCCAGTTCTGCGAGATTCAGAAATCCTAAAAGATTAAGTAGAGTACCGGTTAATCCCATAAAATCAGCACCAAGTGTATCTAAAAAAATTTTTCTGGAGAAGAAGGATAGTGCAAGATTTAGAAAATAGAATATCATATTAACCCGAGCATTAAGCAATGATTTCTTTACGCGTGATTCATGTGGCATATCTTTTCTTGTATTATTGAGCAAAAATAACAATAAAATGGTTTGTATGTAGAAAGATGAACAACTTTTTTTATCTTTGCTCTGAATAAGATTCAATGGATAGGATATTAAAAATAGTATATTGTAATCCTGCACTTCATGTTTCAGGGGGTGGGGAGCGTGTTCTCACAGTCAAAGCAAATTATTTTGCTGAAAAATTGGGCTATGAGATACATATTGTCACAACTGATGGAGGGAAATATCCTCCTTTTTTCACTTTACATCCTTCTGTCAAAGTACATCAGTTGAATATTAACTATGATGATTATTTTTCTCCTTGTAGACGTGTTTGGGAGTTCTTCCATAAACGTTACCTACATAAGAAACGTTTGAATAGATGTCTGAATCAGATTAAACCGGATATTACGGTGATTATGACTCGTAGGGAAGTCGGATTCATTGCAAGTATGACTGATGGAAGTGTGAAGATTGCAGAAAATCATGTTGATAAGAGCCGTTATATGGATTCGATGAATCCACATTTGTCGAAATTCCTGCCGATGTGGTTAAAACGTAGATACCGGGAAAATATTATCGCTTCATTAAGTAAGCTTGATAAGTTTATTCTGTTGACTCATGAAGATGAAAAAGCTTGGACGGAACTGCATAATTTGGCGGTTATTCCTAATCCACTAACTATCATTCCTGATGGGGTATCACGATGCGAGAATAAACGGGTGATTGCGGTGGGAAGGTATGAGCATCAAAAAGGGTTCGATTTGCTGTTGAAAGCTTGGAAGGAGGTGGCTAATACGCATAAGGACTGGACAATGCATATATATGGAGAGGGGATATTGAGAGAAAATTTGCAGAAACAGCTGATTTCTTTAGGATTAGAAGACTCATGCTTTTTAGAACATCATACTTTGCAGATAGGCGAATGTTTTAAAACAAGTTCATTGTTTGTTTTAAGTTCTCGTTTCGAAGGGTGGGGGCTTGTCATTGTAGAAGCTATGGCATATGGATTGCCAGTTGTGTCATTTGCTTGTCCGTGTGGACCAAAAGAAATTATAGTTGATGGAGTGGATGGTTTTTTAGTAGAGCCTCAAAATATCAAGGAACTAGCCTGTAAAATATCTTATGTAATTGAAAATGAGGAAATTCGTAAAACTATGGGATACCAAGCCTCTGTAAATGTTCATAGATACGATATTGAAAGGATTGTTCCGAGATGGGTACAATTATTTGAAGAACTCACAATATAAAAAGAGTAGATATTTTGTATGGATAAAGTAACATTGGGGATTCCCATATATAATGCTGCAAATCTTGTGGAACGGACATTGCTGTCTGCTCTTAATCAGACGTATCCGAATATTGAATTTATTTTTGTAGATGATAAAGGTAATAGTATGGATATTGTTCGTCGGATAATAGCAGAGCATCCCAGAAGAAATGCTGTACGTATTATAGATCAAAAACATAATCAAGGGACTGGTGCTGCGCGTAATGCCATTGTTACGTATGCTACGGGGAAATATCTTTTTACAATGGACTGTGATGATGTGATTATACCTGATTGCATTGAGATACTTTATCGGAAAATGGTGGAACACCCAGTTGATTTTGTAGCAGCATCATTTGTCCGTAAAGATGTACAAGGGAATATATATCCGGGTGGATGTCAATATGACGATGTTTTAGTTGAAGAAGGAGATTATGCTGTTGCTCAATATCGTTATGGGCAAGGAAAAAATATATTTGTCGCAACTTGGAATAAGCTCTATCGGACTGATTTTTTACGTAAAAATAAAATATGTTGTGTACCCCATTACTTGATTGATGACCCTTGGTTTACATATCAGGTTATTATAAGAGCACGTTCTTGTCGTCTAATATCTGATTGTACTCTATTTTTTACATACAATCCTTTATCTGTAACAAGTGTCAAAGAACAAGATGGATATACGACATTTCTTGGAGAACAGTATTTGGGAACTCAGAGGTTAAAAGCTGATTATATATATTCATTGGCAGAACAGCCTTTTTATCCAGGAGCTCTGGTGGATTTATTGAAAATGAGTCTTTATCATCTTTATAGAGTGTGTGCATCATCTAAAATAGCAGAAAGTGAAAAGGAATATTTTCTACAAAGCTTCTTGGAAATTCGTTTTTTATCGCCCAGACATTGGAATTTTATGAGCAAAAACACATATAAACTATTGCCATTACTAACTTTTTATGCTTTGCCGATGATGGTGAAAAAAGGATTGGTAAAAAGTATAGTAAGAGTTGATTTGCGAAGTATATTGCATCGTTGGTTTCACTTTTAGACAGAAGATTATGGTATCAATTATAACAATCAATTATAATGGATGGAAAGATACTTGCGAGCTGATAGCATCTTTAAATCAATTTGAGGAGTATCCTTACGAAATAATTGTTGTGGATAATGCATCAAAAGGTGATGATGTGAAATTGATAAAAGCAACATGTCCAGATGCAATAGTTGTTAGCAGTGATAAGAATTTAGGCTTTGCCGGAGGCAATAATTTAGGATATCAGTACGCAAAAGGTGACTATATTTTCTTCTTAAATAATGATATGGTGATAAAAACACCAATATTGGAGAATATGGTTAATCGCTTGAAAAATAAATCATTTGCAGGGGTGTCACCTTGTATTGTATTCTTATATAAGCCAGATATAATCCAATATTATGGATATTGTGAAATGACGCCCATAACATTAAAGCATACAACGGAGAGCTTTGATCCTTCCCGTCGTGGGGATTTTATGTTTCCGCATGAAACTGAGGTATTACATGGAGGAGCCATGATGGTACGTCGTGAAGTGATAGAGGAGGTTGGGACGATGACCGAGGTCTATTTTCTCTTTTATGAGGAGTTTGATTGGAGTCGCCGTATGCGTGAAGTCGGTTATAAGTTATTTTACGAACCTACTTCAGTTGTATACCATAAAGAAAGTATGAGTATTCCTAAAGAAACCCCATTTCGTGAATACTATTTGACCCGTTCACGGCTAATTTATGCTTGGCGTAATTGTCAGGGCATTGATAAATATTTGGCTTGTGGGTATCAATTATTTTTAGTAGTACCTAAAAGAGCTTTTTTATATTTAATAAAGAAAAGATTAGATTTGGCAAAAGCTGGTTGTACAGGAATTCTTTCTGGTTTATTTTTGTGCTTGAAAAAAAAATAGAGTTCATTTTTATTCAATCTTCCCTCGACTATACTCTTTTTCTCCAACGAGAGGTTCATCCCCATGCGGTACTACCTATTGCAAACGGTAGGGCATATAGTAGGGAATCAAGTATTTGATGAATCCTTCGGCCACTTCTTTGTTGGGGAATCCCAGCCGATAGATGTTGAATTCTTCATCATATTCCTTTATCGTGAGGTAGCCACTTTGGTAAATAACGGCAATGGGATTATCCTTGAACGACTCCACGTATGTCAGTGTCTCTGCAGTCACCCCTTCGCTCGTCAGGTCGGGCAGGCAGAAGTTGTCTTCCTTCAGCAGTTTCACAAGGTAGGTGGGGTCTCAAACCAGTAGCTGCCGAACTCCAGGGAGCGGAACGTATTCAGCAGGCTGAAGGGATTATACAGGTTGGTTCCGTTCTGGCGGAAACGGTAGCCGTCGTACCGTTCTTTCAATCGCCGGCAGGCTTCGTCGTAGGTGATGTCGTAATTTTCGGCTATCCGGTGTAGCGGTTCCTCAAAATAGGTATGTATCTCCTTGTCCGTCATGCCGCAGAGGGTCTGGAACTGTCGGTCCATAGAGAGGTCTATCAGGTTGTTCAGGTCGTTGAACACGCTGACTTTTCCGAATTTTGTCACTCCCGTCAGAAATCCGAAGCGGATATATCGGTCCTGCGTCTTCATTACGGAGTAGAAGGCTTTGAGCGTGTTGCGGTATTCGTTTTGCAGTTCTTCGTCACCAATGGCCTGGAGCATGGGTTTGTCGTATTCTTCTACGAGGATGACCACGCGCTGGCCGGTCTGCTCGTAGGCGCGGCGGATGATTCCCTTGAAGCGCAGTTCGGGGTTGACTTCGCTGGAGACGGTTCCGTAGATGTTTTCCCATTGGCAGAGGGTATCGTTCAATACATTGATAAGGCTGTTCTTTTCATCGTATTTGCTTGTGTTCAAATCCAAATGCAGTACCGGATATTTCGTCCATTCTTTTTCAAGCCGTTCCATTTCCAGTCCCTTGAACAGTTCCTGCTGCCCGTTGAAGTAGGCTTGCAGTGTGCTGATGAGCAGACTCTTTCCGAATCTCCGTGGGCGGCTCAAGAAGTAGTAGTTACTTGTATTGACCAATTGGTGAATCAATGCAGTTTTGTCTACATAGGTGTACTCACCAAGACGGATTTTCTCAAAACTCTGTATCCCAATAGGGTACTTCATACGGCTGAATTTTGTTTGATGGGCATTTTGCTTAATTAAAACAAATGTATGAATAAAAAATGAGGTGGTAAAGCTTTTGTCCTTATAGGGCGATTTTTCTCATAATCTTCAATTCCAGTCCTGTTCTGTTTTTGAAATCCTGTATATGGCAGTTATAATTTGCACTGAAAAATGGCCGTTGCCTATTACATATATAGGCCTTTACGGAACAAAAATTCTTGAATGAAGAGGTTCTACTTATATGTTCTACGGTTGCAGCCAGTTGTTCACAGCCTGTCTTTACCCAACCTCTATATTGTCTGTCCTTCAATTCTACAAAAATCAGCTCATCGTCATAATGGAGCAACCCGTCACACACCTGTTGGGTTTCTTCCTCTTTCCCGGTTTTCAGGACCAAGCAATGGTCTATTCCATAGAAACCTATTGGTTTTGAATTAGGATTATCGACAATTCCTATCCATTTGGATTTATCTGTCTCGTCAATATAAGCGGGATTCCTCGCCGGTGGAGTATCATCACATAGCCCGAATAGCTCTTTATTGGAAACACTTCTTCCGTTATTTTCCATATTTATCTTCAAGTTGCAATAGTTCCGTAAACAAATAGCCGCTTTCTGCCAGAAGTTCATTCAGATAGTTCTCATCAGAAGGAAGTCCACAGTAATCTGCCAATTTGGATACAGTTCCCCGATTATTTATCTCGTATATTACCAGGTCATCCGGAGATAAAAGAGATTTTATCGGGACGATTCTGTCCAATTCCTTCAAATCGCTTTCTGTTCCGGCAACTCCCATCGTTGTGTCAACTTGTTTAGCCTTGACAGCCAATGACAAATCATTTATGATGTACGGGCTGTGGGTGGTTATAACCAGCTTGTTTTCTGCTGAATAATTATTGAACTCCAATAAGCTATACAACATATTCCGCTGTGAAACCGGAAACAGATTTTGTTCCGGCTCTTCAACGATATTGATAAAAGCCGTTTTATTGAACTGTGAAGATACTGCCGACAGAGCAATCCTTCTCTGCTCGTCGGTCAGAGTCGTATCAGCCCAAATGGATTTGACGGCATCATTAAAGCGTTGGGATTCATTATGGCTCATTTTTTGCGGATTCTCAACCTGTCTTCTTACAGCATTGGCCAGATAGTAGGAAACCAGATAGAGAGGAACCAGTGACTGGAATCCACTCGATGCTTCCGACAGTTCCACCTGATAATCGTTTCCGGTCACATTTATCACGTCATGCTGCTTGTCATATTTTATTTCTGCATCATTAATCGGCAGAGACAGGCCATCCTTGATTTCATCCTTAGCATTATTGAACTCTGTAATATATTCCAGCAGCGAATCCGGCAAAGACTTGAACGACTTGGCTTCTTTTATGATACTGATAAAATTTCTCTCGGCAGGCACGTACATTATCTGTGGCAGGAAATACTTCCGAGACTGCTTTTCGGATATCTGAAAGTCACCTTTCTGATATTTCATTGAATAAGCCTCACCTTCATATTCTATTTCGGCAGCATCGCTGTGGGCATTGTTAAAAAAGTAATTTGCTATACGGTGGTATCCGCAATAGGTCTTTCTGAACTTTACTGCGGAAAAGTCACTTATTGCATAATCGCCTCTGACCAATGCCTTCTCTATCCAAGTGAAAGTGGAAATCAATTTGGCGACACAACTTTTACCGCTTCCTTGATTCCCGATGAATACAGAAACTTTCTTTATGTCTATCCAACCGTCATCATCCGGACAGCCTTGCCTGATGGGGCCGAAATTCTTTATTCTTATTTTTGCCATATATTAGGTATGAAACACATTTGATAGCAAAGATACTATATTTTATTAAAAGAGAGGGTGTATACCCTCTCTTTTCTTGGTTACCACTTCTCTTTTTTTACTTCAAAACACGGGCATTGTTTCGTCCATTCCATCGGTTCCACCTCTCCGTTGTTGTTCAGGTCGGGGCTGAGGTCGCGATGTCCCGCCACTTTTGCTTCTGGATAGTCCATCAGTAAAGCGCGGACCAGTACGCGGAGTGAATGCCGTTGCCATTCGGTGCGCGTGTCTTTGGGATTTCCATAGTGGTCCAATCCGCCTTCGTAGGCGATTCCGATAGAGTGGGCATTGTAGCCGCGGGCGTGGGCGCCGGCCCTCTCGACCGGGCGTGTGGTCAGGATTTGTCCGTCACGGCGGATGTAGAAATGATAGCCCGTGCCGTCAAATCCACGTCGGCGGTGCGCGGCTTCCAGAGCCTGCCCGGTAAAGGGACGGTCCTCGCACGTGGCGCTGCAATGTATCACAATCAAGTCGATTTTTCTCATTTTTTTCTACTGTTTGCCTTTGGGGGCTGTTCGCTAAAGGGAACCACCACTGTTCATGGCGTGTGCGCTGAATGCGCCCAAAAGTGCCGAAGCTACAGCAATGATTACTTTCAGAATTTTGTCCCAGGCTGATGATTTTGTACTCATGATGTTTAATGTTTAATCCTTAATTCCTAATTCTTACTCCCTCTTTTTTATCCCAACGGATTCTCCCCCTGGTCTCCGTCCGAACCTCCACTACCGGGGGTGTTGTTGCCGGAACCGCCTCCGGAGCTGTTCTTGTCTTCGGATACAAGCTCAAAGACGAGGTTGTTGGCTCCGCCTTTGGTGGTGGCGTTGCTGTCGTTCACCAGCCGGAGGGTGTTGGCCACCTTGAAGCGGATGTTGACGCGCTCGATGTTCTTTACGGTACAGTCTTTGGCCACTTCGGTGGCACGGCATTTGAAGGTGGTGTGGAAGATGCCGAAACCGTCCAGACGGACACTGTTGCCGTCCGTAAGCGTCTGGCGCATCTGCCGTACGATGGCCTTGCCTACGTGCTCCACGTCTTCGGCCGACATGGCGCCCAGTGCTTCAATGTCTTGTGCTATACGGGCAAGGTCGAAGATTTTGGCATCTTGGGGCTTGCGTTTCAGGGTGTGGACCATAGGGGAGTTGCTGTCCCCGATTTTCTTGTGGCGCTGTGTGCGCACTACCAATGCTGTTGACATGTTGATTAATTTTAAATTTAGAATTGTTCATTTCCGAAGTGGACAGCGGTGTCTCCGCGGCGATGGCCTCTGCTCCGTTTCGTTGATACAAAGATAGGACATGGGGCAGGGAAGGATGGAGGTTGGGGGAGGAGGAGGAGGAGGGGGGAGGATAAGGGAGGTTATTGGGGATTAAGGATTAGGGGTTAGGGATGTGCGGTCATCGCTTACGTTATGATTTTAGGCACGGATTTCGCGGATTACGCGGAAAAGATAAAGAAAAATCCGTGTTATTCCGCGTAATTCCGCGCCCTGAAAGAGAGCATGACAAGGTTTTTTCGGGCAGTCCGGAGAGTCCGGCTTGATTTTACATAGGCCGTAATTCCACTGTCAGTCCCATGGCTGCTGCAATTCGATACAGGGTGGAAACTGTAGGAACTGTAAGTCCTCTTTCTATTCTTGAAATATAACCTTTGTCGGCTCCTATACGTTTGGCAAGCTCCGCTTGTGTAAGCCTTGCATTTTTACGGGCATCCAATAGGATTTGGGCATTGTACTCTTCCCATGCTTTTTCGCGTTTTTTTTCACGTTCGGGAGTCCCTTCTTTAATTTTAAAGCCTTTCTGATTTCACTGTCAGGTGTTTTCTGTGTCTTCTTTTTGAATGCGTTAAAAAGTACAACAATATTAAGGATTAAGGATTAGGGATGAGCTTGTGTTCATTAATCATTAATCACTAACCCTTAATCCCTAATCCTTCCCCTTTCCTTCCTTTCCTTTTAAGAAGGCTCCCCGAAAACATCAATCATCAGCTGTACTTGTGCGGGCGTGTACCGTCGGCAATAGGGGTTCATGCCCGTGGCAAGCAAGCGTTGTTCCAGACCGGGGGCGGTGCGTATCCATTCGTTCAGCTGGTTGACGGCAGTCTGCTGGGCAATGCCCGGAAGGTAGTACATGGCCAGTTCGCCTTTCCCGTAGCTGCGGACGGGGAAACGGGGCTCTGCAAAGGAATCATTCTGTTTCATCATTATTCTTAAAGTTCAGGTTATATGTTTTTTAAGTTTCGCATGTCTTTGACCTGCTTTCAGTGAACAAGTTGACAAGGCTATAAGGGGGAGACTGCATCTTCTTCCTGCCTTGTAAAGATACGGATTTTTACTCGAATAACCTACCTTGTTCCTCACTATTTTTCAACCAATTTTCGTTGTCGAACTGCGTGTTCACCGGTCCCGGTCTGTCCCCTTCGGGGGTGGGGATATAGGCTTCCTCGCAGGGCCAGTAGCGGCCGTTCAGGTGGTTGTAGACGAACTTGGCATCGGTGTGTGCGCTGCCCAGATGCTTGAAGCGGACTTTCTCGATGTAGACGGTGACCATCTGCTTGGTGTCGTTGCGGTCTACCACGAGACAGAAGTCGGACATGTTGGCGAAGTTGGCAGAGCCGTTGATGTCGTTCATCTCGACACGGCGCAGGGTGCCGTCCTTTTCGTTGCGGTTCACCTTGCGGGGATGGGCCACGAGGATGACGAGGCACTGGTTGAGGATGGCGAAACGTCCCAGCTTGTTCAGGGTGTCGGTGATGTAGGCCATTTCCGTCTGCCCCGGTTCCAGATGTTGCTCCAGGCGGTTCATGGGGTCGATGATGAGGATGCGCACCCCTTTGCGGCGCACCACCTGGCGGGCTTTCTCCAGGATGTGGTCGATGCCGTAGCTCCCGTCGTCGGGCAAGATGTGCGACACGTTGCGGTCCAGCCAGCCCACCGCCTGCTCGTAGACGGCTTCCGTCATGCCCGGTCCGGGGGTGAAGCGGTGGCCGGTCAGCTTCTCCGCCAGCTTGTGCAGGTGGTAGGCGATGGGCATGTTTTCGGGGCTGAAGAAGGCGATTTTCCACTCGTGCCGCAGGCAGAGGCGCAGCACCAGTTCGTCGGTGAATTCGGACTTGCCGTCGCCGGGGCGTCCGGTGATGACCAGCAGGCGGCGAGGTTCGAGGGTGCAGTGCTCGTCGAAGTTGTCCCAACCGGTGTCGGCACCGCGTTGCAGGCCGTTCTCGTAGAGGGAGCGCAGGTCGTCGCGGCAGTCTTCGGCGGTGAAGATGCCTTCGAGGGGGACTTCTTCGGCCTGCTCGATGCAGATGCGGAGGCTTTCGACACCGAATTTCACCAGGTGTTCGTTGGCATCCTTGCAGCCCTCGCCGAAGTGCACGATGCGGCAGCGTTCCACTCCGAGGCGACGCGTGAGTTCCTGCCGGAGCGACTGCCCGGCAGGGTCCTCGTCTACGGCGATGTAGATGGCCTGCTTGTCTTCGAAGTGCGACTCGACGAAGCGGTCCAGCCACGTGAGGTTGCTCTGGGCGCCGGCGGGCACGGAGACGACGTCCTTGCGTCCGGCAGCGATGACGGCTGCCGCGTCGAACTCGCCTTCGGTGATGATACACTCCGGGGTGTCCAGGATGCTGTCTACGTTGTAGGGGATGAGCTCGGCTCCCTTCACCATCATGAAGTGCTTCCGGGCGCTGCGGTACTTGGTGTTGACGAGTGTCCCGTTCTCGAAGTAGTTGAAGCAGATGCAGTTCTCTTCTTGGCCGGTTTCGGGCAGGCGCACCGTTTCTTCGGTGATGCGCAGGGCGCGCAGCAGTTCCTGAGGCAGGCAGCGTACGGTGGTCCAGTAGCGTTCCAGATTCTCGGAAAGTTGCATCCGGGCAGGGTCGAAGGCGGGGCGGCGGAAGTGCTGGGGCGGTGCGGCGGGTTTTCGGCGCATGTCGCGGCGTTGCTGCTTCAGGCGCTCTTCGGCGTCGTCGGGCACGTAGAACTTGTAGCCGCAGTGGTGGCAGTAGCACAAGCCTTTGTCCAGATCTACGGAGAGTGATTTGTTGCCTTTGTGTCCGCGGGTGTCGTTGCATTGCGGACAGATGGTCTTGATTCGGCCGCTGATGCGGCCACGGGTGTCGATACCGTGTTGATGGAAATTTCTCATAATGATTTTAGTTTGTTTGACAGAAGAACAAAAGAACCTGTTTGTTTTCTTGTTTTGTCTTTTTGTTCTTTTGTCTGAAAAATGATTATACATGAATGGTTTCACCCCTTCCAATGCCACACTTCGCGGGGGGAAATGCCACACTTCACGGGGGGAAATGCCACACTTGGGACATGCTGAGGTGTGGCATTCGGGGTGCTGAGGTGTGGCATTCGGAACGTTGAAGTGTGGCATTCCGGATGCCGGAGTGTGGCGTTTCAGCCGGGTTTCTGCTTCGGCTTTTTCGATGAAGGCGGTGGGGTTTGCGAAGTCCACGAACGGGCCGTTTCGTTCCAGAAGGCGGTATTGTCCGGTCGGGGTGGCGCTCCGTCGGGGATGGGGCAGCCCAGGTAGGTGCGCCGTCCGTCCACAAGCTGCTCGTAGCGGTAGGGGTCGGGAGGTGCGGCGGCGGACTGCTGCTTTTCGAGGCCCTGCAACAGCATATGCAGCTCCTGCGAGGTGCGCTGGCCGGCTTGGGTGTAGAACGTGAAGTAGCTTCGCACTTCTTCCTGGCTGTTCATCCTCTCCTCTTTTCCGAGGAGTACGATGTGTTTCTTGAATTCTTCCAGTGCCGTATCAAAATGCTTGTTCAGCAGGACACTGTAGCCGCTTCTCATGCAGACCATTTCACGGAACAGTTGATTTTTCGACAAGCCATCCACTTGCTTCCTCCAGCTCTGGTAGGGAGTGATGCCGCCGTTGCCGCCGTTCTTTGGGACGACATCGTCGTCTTTTCTTTTCGTCTGTTCTTCTCTATTCTGTTCTTCTCTTACGCGCGCGGATTCGGTTTTCTTGCTATCTTTTCTGTTTTTCAGTTGGTTATGTGCGTTTTTTGCTTCCTCGTTTTTCTCCGGAGTTTTCAAATCATTTTGCAAATGATTTCCTTTTTCCGTATGGTTGAAGTCGATGGCGGATTCGAATTCTTCTTCGTGGATGGTGAAAAGTTGGTATTCCCAGATGATTTTCTCCATGTATTTTCTGGAGAATCCTTTTCTTGAAATAATATTCAGCTGATTGAAACTGAGTTTCCTGTCGGGCTGTGCACAGAGCATCTCGATGATGCGTAGATACATGCCATAGCCCCTGCATCCTTCATTATCGATGAGTGCGGCCAGTCTTTTGTCATTAGGCAAATCGTTGGGGTGTTTGAACCAAATCATTTTCTTCGTGTATTAGTTTTCTATTTCCTGATAGTTATCTTATATTCTGAAAGGATAGAAGGGCTTCATAGTGACGTGTAAGGAGAGACTGCTCGGCGGTCGTATCTTTTAAAATATGCGGCAAAGTTACGTATAACAGAACAAGCCTGCAAATGGACTTTTGTAGGGTTTAGCGGCGTCTCACCGACCCCAGAAGCTGTCCTGCGTGTGTTACAGCCTCTTTTCGGGTGCTTAGGCATACAATGGAGAAATATGTGTTTTTTTTACAGAAGGTAGCCGGTGGAGCTCTCTCTTTAGGCATCCTTCTACTTGTTACGTCCGTAAACATTTGACTCACAGTAGTTATTACTCTCCGGACTTTGTTTTGTGCATGCGTGTCATCTGCCGTATGTGGGCCAGACTGCGCAGTTCGCTTTGGGAGAAAGACGATTTTCCTTTCAGCAAATAGTCAATGGCCTCTGCAATGATTTCCAACTGATCCAATAATGGATTTCTACTGTGTGCAGTATCCTTTTCGATGTTTACTGCGTCCTTGTCTCCGCTACGGAGGGTAAAGGTTACTTTTTTTACTCATAATACTTTTTTAAGAAAAACGCGACAAAGATACGAATTTCGCCCGATAGATTTCGTATATTTGCAATATGGCAAATGTAGAAAAAACTTATCTGTTGAATTTGTGTTGTTTTTCCCAATTTGACAAAGCTTCAACTAAATCCTCGGAAACATGTTTTAAACTTTGTGTATGCATCACGTCATAGCAGTCTAAAACAAGGCGTTTGAATAAGTCTACCCGTACATCTCCATGGGTGAGATATTCATCTTTCGAGAGCTGGCCCCAAGAGCCATAACAGCGAAATGAATTTTGTTGCTTTCGGAAATTTCATCTTTCATAATCTATTTCCATTTAAAATCCAGACTTTACTATTCTATTTTTGCATCTTTCTTATTGAACGTATGGCAAATATACAAAAGTTTGAAACATGAATAAATGTAATTCCATTAAACTTTCAATTTACTATTTGGTGCAAAGTGGTATATAGTTACCTTATTTTTTTGTCACATATCTGGTAATGGCATTGTAAATTGTCTGTACACTATGTCCCCAACTGTGTGTATGCGCAAAGGCAATGCGGGCATTCTCCAGTTTTGGGTTGCCTGCTTCGTTTGCTGCTGCTTTCAGTGCTATTATCCATTCTTCTGTTGAAACAGCTAAATGAGTGTGTCCGGCAAAGATGCTACGCATGGTATGTGTGCTGGTAGCTACTATAGGTTTTCCCATGGCAAGGTATTCATCTATTTTCAGTGGGTAATTACCATCTGTTATAGAATTGAGTATCTGTGGATTGATGCAGATGTCAAAGTGCTGTATATATTTCGGCAGTTCTTCCACTTCCTTACGTCCTGTGAAGAATACATTCTTTAAATTGTGTAGCAGGTGCTTTTGGAAATGCTTGTCTTCAGGTCCGACGAAAACAAAACTGTAGCCGGGCAACTGCCTTGCGATATTGTATAGCAGTTCACTGTCCAGGCGGCTTTCGATGATAGCTCCCGTATAGCCGACTATTGGCGAGGGGATGTTTTGCATATCCGTCGGTTTGTCCCAATGCCGGGTAGCATCGTATAGTTCAAGATTGACACCGGTATTCAATACATATGTGTGCCGGTTCAGAGGTCGGAGCTGTTCTGCAAAGTAACTGGAATTTGCCAGTACGATATCTGACTGACGTACAAGCATTTCTTCGCAACGTGGTCCGTGCTTGCGCCAATAGGGAAAGCCGATAACATAGTCGCGCCGATAATAAATGCTGATTGCCGGGCAGATATATTCTTTGAGATGCAGGCTTCGGAAAAGGTCGGTATCAATCAAATGCGTATAGTCTTTGAAACCAAGAACATCGGCTTGTTGTACTATCCAGTTGCCAATCTTTTTGCAATTCCGGCGATTGAGACAGTTGAATAGCCATGTAGGAAGTTGTCCTACGGAGTGTATGATGAAGGGGCAGTCCAATACCCATAGATTTTCATTGATTTGCCGCAATGGAGCCGATTTGCTTTGGATGACTTCCAGCTGTCGATGGCCTGTAGGAGATAGAGGCCCTTTTCCTGCTGCAATGCGTAACCTTGTGGCAATATCCATGGGAGGATTGACATAGAGTACACGGTGCTTCTTTGCTATCTCGGATGCGGTGTTCTTGATGGTGCTTCCTATCTCGATGTCCCAGGATTGGAGGCTGGTGATGATGAAGTCTGCCATAGTTTTAGAGGTGTGGGTTTATGGTGTATGGATTTCATTGTAAATCTTCACATATTCTTCAGCTGTGCTTTTCCAAGAGAATTGTTTTACACGTTCTAGTCCGTAAGCAGATTGTTGCCGATAGAAATCATTGTTCTTTTCTAATTGCAGGATGGCGTCTGCAATTTCTGACGGCATTTGCGGATTGACAAGGATGGCGTCAGCTCCGGCCACTTCCGGCATTGCAGAGGTATTGCTGGTTATTACGGGAGTACCGCAAGCCATTGCTTCCAGCATTGGAATGCCGAAACTTTCCCTTAAAGAAGGATAAAGGAAAGCAAAAGCTGCACTATAGAGGGTTACCAAATCACGGTTGTCAATATATCCCGGATAGAATAAATGTACTTTTATATCTGTTATACCTTCTTGCTGGAGGAGTGCGTCAATATGTTCCTCTTTTAAGTCCGCAATGAGTAACGGGCGTTTTATTACAGATGCTTTCAGGTAAAGTGAATAGGCCTTCAGCGTGCGTGCCGCGTTTTTTTTGGGGTCTGTGTTCCCTAAAAAGAACAGAAAACCTTCCTGTGGGATATACTTTTGAATGATATTCTCGTCAATTGTTTCATTCTTACGGAAATGTGTATTATATCCATTATAGACAGCGGTTATCTGTCTATTAGGCAGGTGCAGTGCTTCGCGGATGCGTGTACATTCAAAATGTGAAACAGTGATGATTTTCTTGCATTTCTTTAAGATACGCGGAACAACCAATCGTCGGTAATGCCATCCCATTTCTTGATATAGCGAGGGATTTCGGTGTTGGCGTGGTTCCAAGTAAATAATATCATGCAATGTAAGTACCAGCGGTATGGGGCACCACAATGGAGCCGTATTTGAGGTACAATGCAATATATCTACTTTTAAGTGGCGTACAGCTCGTGGTAATGCAATCTGTTCCCATAGGGGATAGGTGGGGCAACGCAGTTCGATGATGTGGAGATTGTCTGATTCTTTGAGGCAGCAATCTTCACCGGGAGCAACAAGTACATAGTACTCATTGCCATCTTTCCGTTTCTGAAGTTCCCTTAAGACTTCAAGAACGACAAAATCCATTCCGTGTTTGTCGCGGCGGAAGATACGTTGGGCCTCGATTGCTATTTTCATTTATTCTTTTTTGTACTTTTGAAAATACGTCCGAAATGGCTGAAAATGGAAGCGAAAATCAGTATAGGCAATGCCCATACAGCGTGTTTGAAACGCTTGTTTATTTCACCTTCCGGTAAAGCCATTAAGAACGTAATTATGATGAGTAAAAGTAGTATGTACCATTTGAAGGATAAGGTCCAATCAAGTATGGTGAAGATTACTGCCGCAATGGTGATGCAGGCAATGAGTAAAAAACGTGATGGTAACAACCACTGGAATAGTTTGTTGCAATAATCCCACTTTCCTTGAAGAAACGCCAATGGCAGACGTCTCAGTGCCAAGAAAGTACTATTATATTGTGCAGAGAGCCAGCGTTGACGTTCTCGGCTATATCCTTGGGCGCTGTCCTGCTTTTTACTATAGCAGATGATTTCCTGCATATATTCAGTGTATATATTCTCTTCCAGCAGCTTTATTTCTACAGCTTTGGCAAGGTCAGAGCCCTCCAGTGTCGGGCTGATGCGGTGAAACATTTCGAAATCAAAAGCCATTCCGGAACCAAGTAATGCAGACGAAAAACCTAGTTTAGTATGTCCTTTACGGAAAATATTGTTGTTGATTTCTTCGCCGGCGGCTGCTAAAACAGCTGTACTAGTTGTTAAGTTTTCCGTCATGCGGTGTGCTTGTATGGAATCACAGCCGGAGTAGTAGGCATTATTCAACAAATGCAATGCATTGGGGACAACGCGATTATCAGAGTTGAAAACGACTATCATATCATACTCATGAGGAGAATATCGTTCCATAACCTGCTGAATGGCATATACTTTTGTACAATGCTCTTTATCTGGGACTACAATGCTGACTGGCATTTGCAACAGAGTTGTTAAATCTTCCTCCGTAAGTTGGGTAGCAGCTACTGCTATATCATATTTCTCTCGTGGGTATATTTGTGTATCAAGGAAATAATTGATGGATTCTATAACTTCCTTTCCGTTACGGAGTACGCTGAAGAGCACCAAGAATTTATGTTGTTTCTTGGCTTCAGGGTAAGGATTCTTGTATTTCATCAATGACGCAATTGCGTAAATGAAGAGGTAGGCTACTGGGATTAAAAAGAGCAGATATAAAATAGCATCTGTCATTTGTAACGCATTGTTGTTCTCGTCTGCCCACCAGTCAGGATTGAATATGGAAAAGAATTCGTTCATTTTTTATTTTATTTTATTTCTTAATAAAATTAATGTTTGGTATTCAATATTTCACTTTTAGATTCTCTTAACAATCTGTCTATATAAGGACCGTTCATAATAAAGGCCAATGAAGCAGCAACCATAAAGAATGAAGGAGTCATACCCATTCCACGTCCTACATACCCATTGAGCCATATTCCGAATACACCACATATAAAAGCTGTTAGTATATTTCGAAGCCCTGGATTACGGACGCGAAACATTATAATATAACAAGAATATATTATAATGGCTATACACATGCTGATATAAATAAGAAGTCCTATAGTACCGGTTTGTATCCAAATATCCACATAAAACGCATCAGGTGGAATCGTATCTTCCACAACTCCGTCACTGTTTACATTAACCCGGGCTACCCCTTTTCCCAGTCCAGCTCCCCAAGGATGTGTTCGCATATATTCGGCAATAAGCTTTTGATTCTCTATACGGACATTGAATGAAGTGTCCTCTTGAGGTCTAAAAGCAGTTCTCATACGCCGTATTAGCGCATTACCATCACCAATTTCAGTAAATGCGAAGAATGCATATAGCATGATAACAGCCAAAGCTGAAATTACCATTATTTTTATGTTCTTGCAGATTAGGCAGTAAAGTGCCAGTCCTCCTAGAGGAACAATCATTGCACCTCGGGTACCGGACATAATCATTCCTACTATTCCCATAAGTGCAATACAAGAAAAGAATATACGTAGCCATTTTTCGGAAGTATGAAATGCAATGATTCCATAAACAATCGAAATCATTCCCATGTTAGAGCCGAAATTACCAGCGTCGCTATAAATGGAAAAATAGCGGATTCCGGAGGATAAAATATGGGTATACCAACTACCTCCCATCAGCCATTCTGTTTCAGCAGCATCAAACCATCGGTACTTTTGATATAATAATTTCAGAAAAGCTGTTATAGTAAATATCCCGATAATAATCAGACTGCGTTTTAGAGTTTTAGGATTGTCTAGTAAAATGCAGGAGACAAAATAAAGTATAGGAGTTGATAATAGCCAGCCTCGAATGCCTGCGATATAACTAGTGCTATCACTTGCCGGATTAATGAATTGGATTAAAATATACAGAAACCATGCTATATAAGTAACAGTGAAAAAATTAATAGCATTAGAAAGACGAATGTCATTTTTGTTTTTTACATAATAAAATAAAATGGAGATAGTCATGTATATGAGCAATCCGTCAGATATGACGCTTAGTCCATCTTGTCGGCTATAACGCATGATGGCTGTCAGGTAGAAAGTATAGGCACCATATAACAAATAGCTCATTCTAGGCCTTTGTATACTATAAGTAAGAATGATAACTCCCAATGGCAGACCTACTATAATGGCAAATAGTAAAATCTTTTGAAAAATAAGTGCATATACCATGAACATTAGTCCAAAAGCTAATAACAAGAAAGTTATTACTTTGGGAGATATGTTCCGTATCTGTTGAGTCGTATGTGCCATTATGAACTTTATTACTTTTTATAAATAGCTATTTCACAGCAGCCTTTTTGGACGTAAGGCCTAATTGTGCTAATTGACTGAATAGTGAATGTACGGGAGTTTGAGGAGGCAGTTCTCCGGTAAATGACTCTACGACCTCCCGTTCAGCATTATTCAGGTATAGGAATATGGGGACATTTCCCATTCCTTCCATGATATGCGCTAGAGTAACGCTGTCACTGTTACGCCACAAACGACATGCATTGGCAATCAATAAATTAACATCTGCTTTTTGAAGTACGGGAAGAGGAATACTGGCAGTATTTACAGCGGGGTATTCTACTAATATAATATTAGGTGTTTCTTCTGCTTCATTGAGGGCCCAGAAATCTGAAAGTTGCTGTGCATTGACATATTGCTGGGTGTCCGGTTCAAAATCAATATGATGTGTTACGATACGTACCCGTAAACCTTCAGTTTCCCAATATTCAGCAAAATATTTGGATAGGAAACTTTTGCCTTCTCTTGCTTCCATACTGAGTAAATTGATAACAGTGGGGGCGTCTTTTTGTAAATAATTATTTAATTGACGACAACTGTAAGCAGCTGCTAAACGATTACACGCTTTCAAAAAGCCACGGAATTTTAAGTTACTAGTGCCATTGAATGCTGCAATTACAGGCAACTTGGTCAAGCGTCTACTACGAGTTGCATCGCGTAGTGTACGGTCTAGCAATTCAATCAATAGGAAATATGTGATTATGAATACTATACTTCCAACAAAAGCAATTAAGATATAAAGAATACGTTTACGTCCATTGTCTGTGAGGGGGTAGGACGGGTCTGCTATGTTTTGCAGATTGCTGGTATTCATTTCAATGTCTTTGAGACGTAGATTGGCATTTGCCAAACCTCCCAACTGAGTACGATAGTTATCTTCTGCGATGCCAATTGCACGCTGTTTTCTGGTGATTTGTGTACCTACTGGTGACATTTGACTGTATTGATCAAAAATATCTTGTTGGCGTTCTTTTAAAACATCCAATTCTGCTTTAGCCTTGGCTTCACTTACTAATGCGGTCAACCATTCAGAAACCATGTCTTTGAGTCCAACACCCTCTTTTGAAAAATTAAGTTCATTCAGATTATCGCTGATATGGGTAATCTTGTCTTCTGCTTTACGTAAATCTTCCTTATTCTTTTTAAGTTCTTTATTAGTGTCTCTAGCTTTATCTGATATGAAAATTTCTTGTTCCATAATATTTTGGTTTAAGCTACTGACTTTTTCTAACTCTTTGAGTAAATTGGTGTTATTACGAATGATAGTTGCACGGATGTCCATCTTTTCATCCAACATTTTTCTTAAGGCTGAAGCTGCAGCATAATTGCGGCGAGCCTCTTCCAAACGGTCGTCAACAGCATAGCGGGTATGTGATAAAGCTTCACTTTCTTGTCCGTAATTAATGACCCGTTCTTGGACACAATATTGCATCAAATCATCTTCTTGCTTGTTTAATTCTATTTTTGCTAAACGGACTTGTTCTTCAAAATAAGCGATAACATCATTTGTCGCTTTAAAACGGAGAATTTCATATGCTTTTTTCAGTTCATCTATAAGAATGATTATGGTTTGCTGAGTGATACCCGGGTCAGCAGATGTATAAATAAGCTGAAGAACATCACTGGCACCTTTACGTTTTACAATTACGGTTTCTAAAGCTGAAGCACTATAAAATGGTATAGGGCGATTGAACATGGAGTATACGAAATTATCACCGTATTCCTTTCGATAATTAGCAAGTGCGTCTGCCGTCTTATTGACATCTTTCCTATCAACTAAAACCAATACTTCTTTGGGAGTCATGCTCAGTAATTGGCGATAGTGCTTAGCCTGGATATAATGATTGTCTTTCCACTCTTCACCATATGTCAGTGCATTCGCTAATAAACGGATAGAAACCTTTTCCAATGTACCACGGGATTGCGCAAGGTTGATGAGGTTATCGAAGGTACTTGTAACAGCTGAGTAATTTACGCTGCTCCCAGTAATGGAAGTCGCTGTTGTAACTCCGGCAAATAAACTACCTTCTACTGTGTAACTGTAAGGCAGAAACTGGGTGAAATAGATTACTAGGCCAGTTACAAATAAAGTTCCCCATAAAAGCCAATAGCGAATACGGTATAGAAATTGTGATATAAATAAAGAGGTATCTTTCATCACGATTTATTTTTCTTTGATAATTTTTATATTAGTGAGCATTTCCAATAAAATAACTGAATTATGCAGGGTAACACGTGCTTGCTCATAGCTTGTAACGGCTCCGGTTCTTCGTGCACGTTCTATGGACAATGTACTAATTTCAATTTTTCCTTGTATGAAATCATTTTCTAATATTTTAGTTTGGGCATTATATAAGGCAGCAGTTTCTGCTTTTGCCTTAATTGTTGACATTTGTTCTGTAACCGCATTATATGCTTCTAATACCCTTAATCTCCTTTCTTCCATTACTTCTTCTTGAGTATATTGCAGCTGTTCAATATCGTATTTATATTTTTTGAGTTTAAGCTGGCGGTTTATTAAATCTCCAAAACTAATACCTACACTTGCGCCTACACTAAAACTATGTTGTGCATTCGACATTGTAGTTTGATACATTGGGGTATACTCGTCACTAGCGTTGCTTAGCACATTGTATTTTCCGTATGAATAATTACCGTTTAGTTTAAAATAATTCCACCAATCACGTTTTTGTAAACGATATTCATTTTTCACTTGTTCAACTTCTGATTGTGCCCGTTTCACAGTCGCATTTTCTGTTACTGCGTCCAGAAAAACAGAAAGTGGGGGTAGCTCAAAGGTTTGAAGTTCTAATGGCATATCGGCAGATAGTTTTCCTATTGTATTTTCTTCCCATAACTTGTCTTCCATTTTTAATTTTTCAAGTGCTTTGATTCGCTCTTCACGTGTCATTTCTTGTGCTGATGCAGACAATGGGACGATGAGCAATCCTAAAAGGATAGCATTACAAACTATGAAAGTGATATGTTTTATTGCCATTTTCTAATATCCTTAATTATTATTTTATACATTCTCTTTCTGCACAAACGCCGTCAGCGTCTTGCACAATATCTTCATGTCCAGCCAGAATGAAAATTCTTTGGTATATTTAATGTCCAGTTGCTTGCGCTCCTCGGCAGACATTTTTCCGGCGCCGCCTCGTTTCTCCACTTGCCACAGCCCTGTCAGTCCGGCGGGGGCCATGAAGCGCTCGATATATGCGTCGCTGGTCAGCAGTTCTGCTTCGTAGAGGGGCAGGGGGCGGTTGCCTACAATACTCATATCGCCCTTGAGGACGTTGAACAGTTGCGGCAGCTCGTCAATACTGTATTTCCGGATGAAACGGCCTACGCGGGTGACGCGGGGATCGTTTTCTATTTTTATAAATGTATTTTGCTTCTCTTGAGCTTTCTTTTTTAGAAAATCTTCTTCGGTGATGACAAAATCATCCGAAATGAGCAATGAAGCCTCTTCTTCAGAAGTGCCTGTCAGGTCGTCGAAACGAATGTCCGGTTGTTCGTCCGTCAACGTTTCTTCTATCCTATACTGATTGAGGGCATTCAACTCTTTCAGGCGCTTGTCTGCATTGGTGTACATGGAACGGAACTTCAGAAAATTGAATATCTGATAGTTGCTTCCCACGCGCTGGGATTTGTAAATCACTTTACCTTTACTCTCCATGCGGATAGCTATTGCTGTGGCAATGAGTAGCGGAGAAAGCACAATGAGTACTGCACACGCAAACAGTATATCGAAGATACGTTTCCACATAGGCAGGTGGAAGGTATTGAATATCTTGCGGTGCGACTGGCTGAACTCTTGTAGCTTATGTTCTTTGCGCAGTTGGAGAAATTTTGTCATCTGCCGGATGCTCTCTTCATCAGCTTGGGGGGGGAGGGTATTGTTGACCCCTGCCTGCAAATAAACCTTGCGGCTTTCTGTCTGCAGCCCCGGAGTGATGAGGATGATATAGACGCGCGGGAAACGTTTGTGCAGGAAGCTAATGTCTTGGCTGTCTTTTAGAGGTTCGTTCTGCTCGTAAAGAATGGAAGTGTTATATCGCTCGCGTATGCTGTCGATGACCTTTGCTGCCTTGTTGCTGGAGGAAACAGCCATGAACATGCCTCCTGTCACTTTGCTCAAGTGATTGATGGTGGACCGGTCATTACCTATGTAAATATAATATAACATATCCATTTGTTGTGTGTGTTAGAGGTATTTCTTGATACGGGCTTTCAGTTCCATAGGGTTGAAGGGTTTCAGAATGAAGTCTTCAGCTCCGGCTTCAAGCAGGTTGATGCGTTCGGTGGTACTCTCTTCGCTGGAAAGCATAACGACCGGGATGTGTCTGAAAAGTGCGTTTCCCTTCAGG
Organism: Bacteroides sp. AF34-31BH; assembly: GCF_003602795.1. NCBI lineage: Bacteria > Pseudomonadati > Bacteroidota > Bacteroidia > Bacteroidales > Bacteroidaceae > Bacteroides > Bacteroides sp. AF34-31BH. Next base: position 562,187 of record NZ_QTLV01000002.1, on the reverse strand, counting down.
TAGTGCAGGAATTCACTGCCGTTCATTCTGGGCATGCGGATGTCTGAAATGATGAGAGCAGGTTCATTCCCTTCATTCAACCATTCTATCGCCCGGAGGGGATCTTCAAAATATACCAGTTCGTTTTCTTTACCTAAATACACCGAGAGTACCTTGCCTATGGCAGGTTTGTCATCTACAAATAATATTTTCTTCATTGTTTATGCTAATTGTTTGCTGTTTTTCATATTATCTATATACATTTGCTTTCACCGGATTTGTGTACCAATCCTGATGGCTGCTGCGATTCTTTGCCCAATAAATGAAATCCGGATAGGCGCTGGCCGTAGGGTTGTCTGTACGTGAAATGTTGATAGTCTCTATCGGATAACGGAATCCGTAAGGTACGCAGATAGCCCATGTGTTGTTACCTGCCAAATCAAGATTTTCCTGTTGTACGGTTCCGGCAGCGGTGGCTCCATATCCCCAGAACTCGTAGAGGTGGACTTCCATGCGCTGCTGCATACTTTTATATTGGTAACAGATGAAGAAATCGAGGTTGTCTTTGGAAAACAGGGGTTCGGTCTTCGTCTGGTCTGCCAGTTCAATGATTATTTCATAGGTATACATATTGGCTGTGATACTGGTTCCTCCGGTATTAATCATAGTTCCGGGGCTTCTACCGAATACGTTGTGTACTTCACCCGCAATAGGGATAACGACACTGGGATCCCCATCTTCCATGTGTGTGCCACTGTTGTAGTTAAACAGACTGTACGGGTCGTCGAACGATGTCTGGAATCGTCTGTCGGCTCCTCCGGTGGTAATTTCTTTAATGTCGGATTTGCTGATACCTACTATACGAAGGCCTACACCAAGAGCTTTGGACGCTCCGGCAGCAGCAAGGGTCACATCGAGCTGGATGCGCTTGATGTGGTTTGTCTTTCCCTCAGTATGAAGAATTGTTTCTACGTCTAAAACCACGTCGTTGAAGTCATAGTCGCCTACCAACGGAAAATTATCCTCGAACACGTATGTATAAGGGATAGGGTCGGTAGGTGTCTCTGAGCCGGAGTCGCTGGGAGTGTTGCCTTCACCGGTACAGTCGCCGGCAGGAATGGTGATGGGGGATTCTCCCCATTTGGATATGGTTCCTTCAGTGTTCTTGATGGCATCAAGGAATTTAGCTTCCCACCAGATGTCCTCGGTGATATCATCGTCAATCTCTTTCACTTCATAATGAATGTTTCCCTGGCTGGAAAAATTCCCTATATCTTCAATTTTATTGATTTTTACCAGTGCATATTCATTGTTTGGGCCCATAAATTGTGCTTGTGACAATTCGGCTTCATCCAGTACGGTTATCATGGAGTTGTCACCCATTGTGACATGGGTGTTGTAATTATTGCTTTTATCTCCAAAATCTTCTATTTCTGCAGAGGAGGTGTCTCCCATGTTCAGTGTGCCTACAAATTCTTCCGCATATAGATAGCATCCGTTGTCTATAGTGATGTTGCTGTCGGTTTTCCCGATATAGGCTTTGCCCTGGTTGATGAATTTGCATCCGCTGTCGAAATTCATTTCATCGACACGTACGGTACCGCAATTATAGAATGCTCCTCCCTGGCTGACATGGAAATCATCTATTTCCATAGTGCCGGCATTGTAGTTGTAGCTGCCTCCGGATGCATTGGTCAATTCGATGTCGTTCCCTTTGATGGTTCCACCCGCGTAGACGATAAACCGGCTGGATTGTACTAAAGTGAAGGTGTGCTCGTCCGGTATCACGATTTCCCCTCCGTCAATCACATAGAATTCGAAGCCTCGTTCAACGGTCATGTTGTTTCCATTGGGTTCCCAGCTGCCTTCAATGATGATGATGGCCGGATTGTCACTTCCCATGCCGTCCTTGCTGATTTTATTCCTATATATATTGTCTTTGGAGATTTTGTAGGCTTTTCCGTTTTGAAAATCGGTATTCGGCCTTATTTCTTCGGCACTTGATAGCATTGCGGTGATTTCCGCCTCAGACTTTTCCGGTGAATAGGTCTCGATGCTGACACTGCGCGTCCATGCGGCACGTGTAGTTGCAGGGGAACTGCCGAAAGCGGCATGGAGCTGACCGTTTTGGATGGATACGTATTTTACTATGTTGCGGCTGTGTGCATCGGTGCGGCACACGAAAGCGCTCGTCAGCACAGAAGGGCAGTCCATGACGGTAGTAAATACAGTTGCATTATTGGTGGTGCCTTCTGCCAGCAGTTTGGCAGATGACCGGCTGATTAAGGGGTTCTTGTCGTAAATACGTATGGTATAGTCGATGCCGGTATCTTCGGATACAGAAACATTGACCCGGACCTGCTGAGTCATTTTCCAATCCATAGCCGGGTCTATGTTCTTGACCGGAAACCTGTCCTGATAGGCTGCTTTCACTTTTTCGGGGTTAAAAACATCGTCTTTACAACCCTGCAGCAGTATGCCTACTGTAAGAATAACAAGCGGCAGAAAGCGTTTGTATTGGATATTTTCTCCCATATTTTACATTTGTTTTGCTTGATTGTAAGCAAAAGTACGTTTATTTAAACTAATAAGCTTTATTAATGGGGGATAAAAGCGTGTTGGTTAACGCTTTTTAACGATTTTGCATGGATAGATAATGCAAGTTTGTCTTGAAAATTATCAATATTACTAAATGCCCTCTGTATTGCCGCTTTACTAAATCTTGGTGATTTCTCCTGCCAGGTCGGAATTCATGCGGTGGCGGATTTCGGCTTGGTTCAGTCCATGCCCCAGGAGGAACATGAGTTTGGTGACGGCACATTCGGGGGTACTGTCATAGCCGCTGATGACACCTGCCTGGAGAAGTTGCAGACCGGTTTCGTAACGTCCCATCTCGACGGCGCCACTTTGGCATTGGGTGATGTTGACGATGACAATGCCACGTTCGCTGGCTTCTTTCAGCTGGCGGATGAACCATTCTTTCTGGGGGGCATTGCCGGAACCGAAAGTCTTGAGGACCACGGCTTTCAGGCCGGGAACATGAAGCACGGAGTTGATAATGCTTTCCTGGATGCCGGGAAAGAGGGTGAGCACTACGACATTGGTGTCGAAAAGGTAGTGCGGCTTCATGGGGCGCGACGGGTCGGGACGGTGGATGAGGTGCTCGTTATAACGGATATGGATGCCTGCCTTTGCCAGTGCGGGATAGTTGAAGGAGCGGAAAGCATTGAAATTCTCGGCATTGATTTTGGTGGTACGGTTGCCCCGCATCAGCTCGTTCTCGAAGAAGATGCACACTTCGGGGACGATAGGAGTACCGTCCGGATGCTTGGCGGCGGCTATTTCAATGGCGGTGATGAGGTTCTCTTTCCCGTCGGTGCGCAGGGTGCCGATGGGAAGCTGGGAACCGGTGAGGATGACCGGCTTGGAAAGGTTCTCGAGCATGAAGCTGAGGGCGGAGGCTGTATAGGCCATCGTATCGGTACCGTGCAGGATGACGAAGCCGTCGAAATTGTCGTAGTTGTAGTTGATGATTTTTACAATCTTTGCCCAGAGGGAAGGCTCCATGTCGGAAGAGTCGATCGGTGGGTCGAACTGATAGGAAGAGATGCGGTAGTTGAAGCGCTTCAGTTCGGGAACATGCTGTAGCAGTTGGTCGAAGTTGAAGTTCTCAAGCGCACCGGTCTCGGGATTTTCTATCATTCCGATAGTTCCGCCAGTGTAAATCAATAGTACGGAAGGGCAATCGACTTTCATGATATTCGTATTAGAGCTTTTTTCGGGCACAAAGATAGTGAAATATGAGATGGGGAGAAAATAAAAGAGACAAGTCTTTGCAGATTTTGTCTCTTTTATTATTTCATTGCGAAAAATATATTGTATGAAATTTGAATAAGCTCACTGTTTCAAATCTTCCTTCAACTGCCTGATAGCCTTTTCCGCATCTCCTTCCTTCTCGTTGAGCAGCGTGACGAAGCGGCTGCCGATGATGGCACCGGATGAGTGGGCGCAAGCGGCATCGAATGTCTGCTTGTTGCTGATGCCGAAGCCTACCATGCGTGGATTGCGCAGGTTCATATCCTCTATCTTCTTGAAGTAGGCTTGCTTCCGGGTGTCGAAGTCTTTCTGGGCACCGGTGGTAGCGGCACTGGACACCAGATAGATGAAACCGTCGGTGTGGGCGTCTATTTCGCGGACGCGGGCTTCGCTGGTTTCGGGGGTGATGAGCATGATGACACGGATGTCATACTTCGAGGCGATGGCTTTGTAACTCTCTTCGTAATCGCGGAAAGGGAGGTCGGGAATGATGACGCCATCGATGCCGCATTCCACGCACTTCTGGCAGAAGGCTTCGAAGCCGAACTGCATGATGGGATTGAGGTATCCCATAAGGACAAGCGGGATGCGGACATCGCGACGGATGTCGCGCAATTGTTCGAAAAGCAGGCGGAGGGACATGCCGTTATGCAGGGCGCGGGTGGCGGCATTCTGGATGACAATGCCGTCGGCCATGGGGTCACTGAACGGAATTCCGATTTCAATCATGCTGACTCCGTTTCTTTCGAGGGCACGGATAACGTCGGCTGTACCGTCGAGGGTGGGACAGCCTGCACAAAAGTAAATGGACAGCAGATTCTTGGGGCTGTCCTGGAAAAGTTGGTTAATGCGGTTCAACATACTATTTCTATTTACAATTTTACAATTTACAATTTACTATTTGGCTGCGCAATATATGCTGCATGGTACGATTTACAATTTTACAATTTACTATTTACTATTTACCATGTACAATGTACAATTTGCCATGTGGCGTATATTGCGCAGCCAAATAGTAAATAGTAAATCGTCAAATCGTACCTCCCTTGAGTTCTTTCAGGAAGTTTGAGATGCGTTCCACATCCTTTATTCCCGGTGCCGTTTCGAAGCGGCTGTTGATGTCGATACCTGCGAAATAGGGATGGCGGAACTCCCGGAGGGCTTTTACGCTGTAGGGGTTGATGCCACCGCTGAGCAGGAACGGGGTGGGTCCGTTGTAGCGGTGCAGGAGGTTCCAGTCGAACTGGTTGCCGGAACCGCCGTACTGCGGGGTCTTGGTGTCGAAGAGGTAATAGTCGCACAGACCATTGTAGGCAGAAACGGAAAGCAGGTCCTTGGGCAGCAAGATGGAGAAAGCCTTGATGAGGTGCAGGCCTGCATTGCGCAGGGAACGGCAGTACTCGGGAGCCTCATTGCCATGCAGCTGGATGTAGTCCAGGCTGAAACGGTCGGCATACATCAGGATGTTTTCCTTACTTTCGTTGACAAAGACACCGACACGCTTGGCGCAGGCTGGCAGATACCCGGGCATCTGGCACAGACAACGGGGAGATTTTGGGTAGAAGATGAAACCAATCATATCTACACCTTGCAGTTCTACATTGCGGATGTTTTCTGCTTCGGTCATTCCGCATACTTTGATGAGAGGAGACATTTTATTTACGATTTACAATTTACTATTTACAATTTGGCTGCGCGATGTAACGCTGTATGAGAGACTTTTGTATTTACAATTATCAACTTTCAGCTTTTAATTATCAATTATGAGACTGTCTTGGATGAACTCTTTCAGGGTTTCGCCCGGATTGGCTGTTTTCATGAAGGTTTCGCCGATGAGGAAACCGCGGAAGCCGGCGGCACGCAGGCGGCAGATGGTTTCGGGGTCGGAGATGCCGCTTTCGGAGACAAGGAGCGGGGATGCCGGTCCGTGGGTGGCTTCGCGCAGTTGCCGGGCTATCCGGAAGGAGTTCTCCACATCGGTGACGAAAGAGCCGAGGTTGCGGTTGTTGACACCGACCATGTCGACCTCCTTATTTATATAGGAGAGTTCCGAAGGGCTGTGGATTTCGAGCAATACCTCCAGCCCGAGTTCGTGGGCTTGGGCGGTGAGGGTGCTACACTGCTCCGGACTGAGGCAGGCGGCAATGAGCAATACGGCGTCGGCACCTACGATGCAGGTTTGCAGAAGCTGGTACTCGTCGATGATGAAGTCCTTGCGCAGAATGGGGATGCGGACGAGCGGACGGGCCGTGCGGATGTCGCGCAGCGTACCGCCGAAGAACCTCTCATCCGTCAGGATGGAGAGGGCGGCGGCGCCGGCGGCTTCGTAGGCGGCGGGTATTTCCTCTGCCCGGGCAGCCTCGTTTATCCAGCCTTTGGAGGGTGAACGGCGTTTGAACTCGGAGATGATTCCTGTAGAAGAAGCGGCAAGGGCCTGCTTCATGCTGCGGCGGTGTGCCGCATTCTCCCGGATGATGACTCCGGCCTGCTCCTGCAACTGTTCCGGAGAGACGGTCTGCTTTTGCAGTTCAATCTCTGTTTGCTTATGGGCGATGATTTCGGACAGTATATCTTTCATTGCTTCATTTATTAATCTCGATAAATTTTTTCAGTGTCGCCAGCGCCCGTCCGCTATCCAATGATTCGCGTGCGATGGCGATGCACTCTTCAATCTCTTTCTGCGGCTCCATCACCTGGATGGCAAAGGCGGCGTTGACAATGACGCATTGCGTTTGTGCAGGTGTGGCATGCCCCGTAAGGATATTGTCGAAGATGCGGGCGGCATCTTCCTTGCATGCGCCGCCGAAGAGTTCTTCGGGACGGGCATCCTTGAAGCCGAGAGCCTGCGGACGGTAGATGCGCTCGTAGTTGCGGGTCATCACCTTGAACTCGTCCGTCAGGGAGATTTCGTCGTAGCTGTCGAGGCTGTTGACCACGGCAAAGTCAATGCCGAGCTTATAGAATACGTTGGTGTATAGGCGCATCTGCGAGAGGTCTGCCACACCGAGCAGCTGGTATGCCGGACAGCATGGATTCACCAACGGGCCGAGCAGATTGAACAAGGTGCGCACTCCCAACGTCTTGCGTACGGGACCGACAAACTTCATCGCCGGATTGAAAAGCTGGGCATGAAGGTAAGCGATGTTGCACTCCTCCATGCTGCGTTTCAGCGTGTCGGGGTTGTTGGTGAAGCGTACGCCGTGCTGCTCGATGACATTGCTGGCTCCGCTCACGGAAGTGGCTCCGTAGTTGCCGTGCTTGGCAACCTTGTAGCCGGCTCCCGCCACCACGAAGCAAGCGCAGGTGGAGATGTTGAAGGTGTTCTTTCCGTCGCCGCCCGTACCTACAATGTCGATGGGGCGATAGGGGGCGAAGTCGATGGGAAGGCGTGTCTCCATCAGTGCTTCGCGGAAACCGATAAGCTCGTCCACGGTGATGCTCCGCATCTGGAAGGCAGTGAGCAAGGCTGCTATCTGCGCCTCAGGATACATTTCCTTGGTGATGTTGAGGAGGATTTGTTTGGTTTCCTCCGACGTAAGCTCTTCGTGGTTGAAGAGACGGGTGAGTATTGCTTTCATCTTTTTATTTACGATTTGACGATTTACGATTTGACGATTGAATTTACTCTTTTTCTGAAGTGCCTCATTTGAAAAGCCAGTTTTTTACGATTGTTTTTCCGTCGGGTGTCAGTACCGATTCAGGATGGAACTGGATGCCGTGTATGTCATACTCCCGATGTTTCAGCGCCATGATTTGTCCTTCGGGGCTGATGGCGGTAATGGCAAGTTCGTCGGGAAACTCCTTCGTATCCACTACCCAGGAGTGGTATCGTCCGACGGGAATCCTATTGGGTAAACCGCAGAAGATATAGTCTTCTTCGAGAGAAATACCTTCATAATCCTTTCCCCCCAATCCTTCATCACTAATCCCTAATCCTTCCTCCCTCGTCCCTAATCCCTCACTCCTAATCCTTATCTCCGTCTGTACCCCATGGAATACCTCTTCCAGATTGACCAGCTTTCCGCCAAACACTTGTCCTATGGCTTGTTCGCCCAGGCAGACGCCAAGTATGGGTTTCCGTCCGGCATAGGTGCGGATGACATTCAGCAGCAGTCCGGCTTCCTCGGGGACACCGGGGCCGGGTGAGAGGATGATTTTATCGTATGGCTCCAATTCTTCGAGCCGGAATTTATCGTTGCGCAGCACATCCGTTTCTGCGCCAAGCTCTTTCACCAGATGGGCAAGGTTGTAGGTGAAGGAGTCGTAATTGTCTATGATAACTGTTTTCATCTTTTGTATTTACAATCTATTTTATTTACTATTTGACGATTTACGATGTACGATTGAAGTTACTTTATTTACGATGTACGATTTGGCTGCGCAATGTACGTCGCATGGCAAATCGTACATCGTAAATCGTCAAATCGTACATAAACTCACATTTTTTCTGCCATCTCAATCGCCTTTTTCAGTGCGCCGAGCTTGTTGTTCACCTCTTGCAGTTCGTACTCGTCGTTGCTCTTGGCCACGATGCCGCCGCCTGCCTGGAACCAGAGGACACCGTTGCGGCTGACAAAAGTACGAATCGTAATCGCCTGGTTCAGCGAGCCGTTCAGTCCGATGAAACCGATGCAGCCGCCGTAGGCTCCACGGTTGTGCGGTTCCAGCTGGCTGATGAGTTGCATGGCGCGTACCTTGGGGGCGCCGCTCAGGGTACCGGCAGGGAAGGTGTCGATGAAGGCCTTGACGGGGTCGGCCTCTTCGCGGAGCGTTCCGCTGACACGGCTGACGAGGTGGATGACATGGCTGTAATACTGCATCTCCTTATAGAAGTCCACCTTTACATCGTGGCAGTTGCGGGAGAGGTCGTTGCGGGCAAGGTCCACCAGCATCACGTGTTCGGCGTTCTCTTTGGGGTCGTCGTGCAGGTACCGGGCATTGAGGGCATCCTGCTCTGCATCGCCGGTGCGCTTCGTGGTTCCGGCAATGGGGTCGATATAGGCATGGCGGCCTTCGATGCGGCAATGGGTTTCGGGGGACGAGCCGAAAATGCGGAAGCCTCCGAAGTCGAAATAGAACAGATAGGGAGAAGGGTTGATGCTGCGCAGGGCACGGTAGAGCTTGAAGTCATCGCCTGTGAAACGCTGCTCGAACCGGCGGGAGAGGACTATCTGGAAAACGTCGCCGCGCAGACAGTGGGCGATGCCCCGGCGGATATTCGCCTTGTGCTCCTCGTCCGTAAGCGGAGAGGTGGTGGGGCCGATGGCGCGGAAATCGTAGGCGGTGTAGTTACGGTTATGGATGGCCTTCTGCACCTGGTCCAGTTCGCTGGTCTCGCCGGGCGCCAGCATCTCGAGGAGTAGCATCTCATTCTTGAAGTCGTTGAAGACGATGAGGTACTTATATAATATGTACAGCATGTCCGGCGCATCGTTGGTAGCTTCGCGGCTGTCCTTCACGGGGATATTCTCGAAGTAGCGGACAGCATTGAAGGAGGTGTATCCGTAGAGTCCGCAGTAATTGCTGTATTCGCCCTCCACGCGGAAGCGGCAGAGGAAATCGTTCAGTGCGTTTTCCACCCGGTATGCATCGGTTATGGGATGCTCTTCGCGGCTGTCGTCCGGCAGGCGGAAGATAGCCGTGCCGTGGTCTATGCTGACACTAGCCAGCGGACACAGAGCGATGAACGAACGGTTGTTCTCACTGCCGTGATAGTCGGAACTCTCCATAAGTGCGCTCTGCGGAAAGATGTCACGCACCTTCAGATACGTGCTCACCGGCGTATGCAAGTCACCGAGCATGGTGCGGCTGATTGTTTTATAATCATATTGTTTCATTGTATCTTGTATTTTATTTCATTGTATCTCGTATTTTCAAATAACTCATCACTTATAACTCATCACTCATCACTCAAATACGTCTCTATATCCTTATCCCCCCGTCCCGACACCGTCAGCACCACCACGTCCGTCGGCTTGAACTTCATCTTCTCCAGCGCACCCAGTGCGTGGGCACTTTCCAATGCGGGGATGATGCCTTCGAGCCGGGTCAGTTCGTAGGCGGCGCGGATGGCTTCATCGTCGTTGACGGCGAGGACGATGGCACGTTTCTGCTTGGCAAGGTTGGCGTGCATGGGGCCGATGCCCGGATAGTCCAGTCCGGCAGAGATGGAATAGGGCTCTTCTATCTGTCCGTCCTCGTTCTGGATGACGTAGGTGCGCGAGCCGTGGATGATGCCCATCTTGCCGAGGGCGATGGTGGCGGCTGTCATTCCCGTTTCAATGCCTTTTCCTCCGGCTTCGGCGAGGACGATTTGCACGTGCGGGTCGTTGACGTAGTGATAGATGGTGCCGGCTGCATTGCTTCCTCCGCCTACGCAGGCGATGAGGTAGTCGGGGCATTCGCGTCCCTCGTGTTCAAGGAGCTGCTTCCTTATTTCTTCGCTGATGACAGACTGCAGGCGTGCCACCATGTCGGGGTACGGATGCGGGCCGACGGTGGACCCTATCACGTAGTAGGTGTCCGACGGATGGCAGCACCAGTCGCGGATGGCTTCGTTGGTGGCGTCCTTCAACGTCATATTACCACTGGTGACGGGAACGACGGTGGCGCCGAGCATCTTCATCTTCTCCACATTGACGCGCTGGCGCTCTACGTCGGTCTTACCCATGTAGACGATGCATTCCATGTTCATCAAGGCGCAGACGGTGGCTGTGGCCACACCGTGCTGTCCGGCTCCGGTTTCGGCGATGATGCGGCGCTTGCCCATGCGGCGTGCCAGCAACACCTGCCCGATGCTGTTGTTGATTTTGTGGGCACCGGTGTGGTTCAGGTCTTCACGCTTGAGGTAAATCCGGCAACCGTACTTCTCGGACAAGCGGTGTGCCAAGTAGAGTGGGGAAGGGCGTCCCACGTAGTCGCGCAGCAACTGGTCGTATTCACGCTTGAAGTCCTCACTTTGCAGCACCTTGAGGTAGGTGTTCTGCAACTCTTCTACACATTTGTGGAGGATTTCGGGAACGTATGCCCCGCCGAACTCTCCGTAATAACCTTCTTTGTCAACTAAGAAATTCATCATGTTATTTACTATTTGACGATTTACTATTTACTATTTCAGAAATCAAAACGCATTATTGCTTAAACGAAAAAAGCCCCGTCGCTTGGTGCGACAGGGCTCTTTTTGTTTTTTACTATATATTACATATATACATACGAGCGCTGCTCCCTTACGACTGTCGGAGTTGTAACGGGTGCCACCACCAATATGTATTTACTAACATTGTTTTCATTGACTTTTTTTGTTTTATCGGGGGCAAAGACAGTGCAAACCGAATGTATAATAAAATGAACTTGTTCATTTTTTATGCTGAGGTGCAGCCTGTCTTCGTTTTCGCGACAAATATAAGCACTTTGTTTTAACTGCCAAAATAAATATGACTTTTTTTCTGGATAAGAACATTTTTCTTGAAATATTGTTCTTATAAGTGTAGTAAAAACGAATATTCATTCAAAAAAAGAAAGGAACAAACTATGAATAGAAAACATTTAGTTGCCATAGGCGTGGTTATTGCTGTACTGTTGTTATTATACTGGCTTTTTGTGGCCGAAGATATGAATGCCTGGCTGAATGTAAACTGATTTTTCGGGATTTTCGTGTGGAGTTATTCGGATAAAGATGTATCTTCGCAAAAAAACATAGACTCATGAAAGGATTAAGTTATTCATTTTTGCGTGCTATATGTGCGCTGGTTATCGGTTTGGTGCTGGTGATGTTTCCCGACCAGGCGGGTGATTACTTTGTGATTACGATAGGTGTCATTTTCCTGGTGCCTTCGCTTATCAGCATCATAGGCTACTTTGCACAGAGCACGGAGATGCGCAGCCGTTTCCCTATCGAGGGAGTGGGCAGCCTGCTGTTTGGCTTGTGGCTGATTATCATGCCCGGTTTCTTTGCCGATTTGCTGACATTTGTATTGGGATTTATCCTGGTGATGGGAGGAGTGCAACAGATTACCTCGCTTTCCGCTGCCCGTCGCTGGATGCCGGTACCGGGAGGTTTTTATGTGGTTCCGGTATTGATTCTGCTTGCCGGCTTGGTTGCGCTGTTCAATCCTACGGGAGTACGCTCCACGGCATTTATCATTATCGGTATCAGCAGTCTGGTCTATGCGGCTTCGGAACTGCTGAACTGGTTCAAGTTTACGCGTCGCCGCCCGAAGACACCGGATGCTTCAGTAAAGGCAGTGGACGATATTGAGGATGCACAAATTATAGAATAAAAAAACAGACCATCTGTTGAGGTTGAACAGATGGTCTGTCAGGAGTAAACGGATGGTCTGTTCATGCCACACGGACCATCCGTTTTTATTGTTTCAACCATTCATTTATCAGCTCCATCACTTGCTTCTTTTCCTCTTCGGGCAGTGTGCCGATGCGTGCCCGATGGCTTCCGCCGGGCTCTACGAATACATGGATGTTTTTCTTTCCTTTCAGCCAGGTCACTCCGGCAGCTGTCCACGGGTCGTTCTGTCCGTAGATGAATATCATTTTCGGGTCATTCTCTTTCAGGAACTTCGTGATTTTCTTGCTTAGGGTCTTGTCGAAGGGCATGTCTTTCAGCTCTTCGGGAAGCATCAGACGATGCAGGTAATCCTTGCTCGATTGGATGGAAAGATACTTCTTGAAAGGCTTCGTATCGTAGCCGTAATAGCCCAGTTCGCGGGCGGCCTGCACGAAGAATGAGGCTGTGGGACTGTCGGCAATGAAGTAGTCGGGATTACTGATGTTGAGCAGATGGGCAAATATCTCATCGTCCGAGGCCGTGGTGGCAGGGATGCTGCTGACGGGAGTTCCCCACTGCCAAAGGGCAAAAGAATACTCCAGCACGCAATAGTCGTATATCTCTTCAACGGGCGCACGGAACTTGAGTCCTTTTTCATTGCAATATTTCTCAAAGCGGGGGAGCAGTGCGGCTTTCCGTTTCAACACTTCCAACTGGAAGTCCTCAATCCGTTTGCGGTCCTCCGGAGTAGACACTTTCCTGAGGAAAGGCTCGTGGCGTCCGTCTTCCACCCCGTAGCAGAGCGGAGCTACATAAGGCACGGAAATATCCACGTCGTCCGGATAGAACGTGCGGTAGAGCAGGGTAGTCTGCCCGCCCTTGCTGATGCCGGTCGCAATCCATTTGCCGGGATAGATGCTTTTAAAGGCGTTGCGGACGGCGTGCAGGTCGTCTGCAGAATTCTCGGCGGTGAGGTATTGCCAGTCTTTAGGCTCAGGGGTGGATTCCAGGAAATAACGGTATTCCACAAAAATCATGTTGGCATCGAGCAGCTCGGAAAGTTCCTCGCGATACTTGGGATTGAGGGCATAGGCGGCTCCATAGCCTTCGGTTACAATCACCGTGGGACGGTCGAAGCCGACGTGGGAGACAATCACACGCTGGCGGAAACTGCCCTTTTCGGGACGACGGTGGTCCAACGGCTGGGTAAAATAGGTTACATACTTCTCGGAGAACCGGGTGGACTCCAACGGACGGGTTTCCGTAATGGTGGAAATCCGACCCAGTTTTTGCTGCAGATCGGTTTGTGCCGGGGCGGCAGCCGAAACGGACAGCAAGGCAAACAGCAGGAACGCTGCATAGCAGTTACGTAAATTCTTCATGATGACAGGATTGTTTTATCTGACGGGCAAAGATAGGTTATTTCCCGCTTACCGCCAACAGTTGGCATGGACGAAAAAAAGAGAGAGAACTGCCTCGCGGCACCTCTCCCCCCTGCAAACTTAAAACAACCAACAAAAGAATGAGATAGGGATTAAGGATTCATCCTTCATCCTTCATCCTTCATTTTTCATCTTATAAACAGTAACTCGCGATATTTGGGCAACGTCCACATCTGATTGTCGACGATGAGTTCCAGCTTGTCGATGTGGTAACGGATTTCCTCCATCATCGGTACGATGTTGTCGTGGTAGGCGATGGCTTTTTCACGTTCACTCTCAATTTTGTTGGCCACTTTGCGCGCCTCGATCATGGCATCCACATGCTCCTTGATGAAGGCGGTACGGTCGGCAATCTCTTCGATGAGTTCCAGATTCTTGGCAGACAGTTTTGCAGCCTTCTCTGCGGGGAACAGGTCTTTCATCTTGTAGACGTTGTCAATCAAATCCGACTGATACTGTGTAGCTACGGGGATAATGTGGTTCATGGCCAAATCTCCGAGCACGCGGGCTTCAATCTGTATTTTCTTGGTGTACATTTCCCATTTCACCTCGTTACGGGCTTCCAGTTCCTTCTTCGTCATGACACCGATGGACTCGAACATCCGGATGCTCTCCGGTTTCAGGTAGTTGTCGAAGATGACGGGAACACTTGTCTCGCAGTCCAGACCGCGGCGGGCTGCTTCGGCTTTCCATTCATCGCTGTAACCGTTGCCGTCAAAGTGGATGGGTTTGCAGACTTTGATGTACCGGCGGATGACTTCGAGGATGGCGGAGATTTTCGGCTCCCCCTTTTCAATCAGTTCGTCCACATCTTTCTTGAATTCCACCAACTGCTCGGCAAGGGCGGAGTTCAGCGCAATCATGGCACTGGCGCAGTTGGCTTCGGAACCCACGGCGCGGAACTCGAAGCGGTTGCCGGTGAAGGCGAACGGGCTGGTGCGGTTGCGGTCGGTATTGTCTATCATCAGTTCCGGAATCTGCGGGATGTCCAGCTTCATGCCTTGCTTGCCGCTGAGGCTGACGAGGTCGTCCTTGGTGCTCTCTTCGATGTGTTCCAGCACCTGGCTCAACTGCTTGCCCAGGAAGGAAGAGATGATGGCCGGAGGCGCTTCGTTGGCACCCAGCCGGTGGGCGTTCGTCGCACTGGAGATGGAGGCTTTCAGCAATCCGTTGTGACGGTATACGGCCATCAGCGTATTCACTACGAAGGTGATGAAACGCAGGTTCTCTTCGGGCAGTTTGCCGGGTGCGTGGAGCAGGATACCGGTGTCCGTACCCAGCGACCAGTTATTATGCTTGCCGCTACCGTTGACACCCTTGAAGGGCTTTTCGTGCAACAGTACGCGGAAACCGTGGTTACGTGCCACTTTACGCATCAAGGCCATGATGAGCATGTTGTGGTCTACCGCCAGGTTGCATTCCTCGAAGACGGGAGCCAGCTCGAACTGGTTGGGAGCCACTTCGTTGTGACGGGTCTTGACGGGGATGCCGAGTTTCAGCGCTTCGATTTCCAGTTCCTTCATGAAAGCGGCCACACGGCTGGGGATGGCCCCGAAGTAGTGGTCTTCCAACTGCTGGTTTTTGGCGCTGTCATGGCCCATCAGCGTGCGTCCGGTCATCAGCAGGTCGGGGCGTGCGGCGTACAACCCTTCGTCAACCAGAAAATATTCCTGCTCCCAGCCCAGATAGGCAACCACTTTCTTTACTTCCGGATTGAAATAGTGGCATACGTCGACGGCAGCCTTGTCTACGGCACGCAGGGCTTTCAGCAACGGTGCCTTGTAGTCCAGAGACTCACCGGTATAGGCGATGAAAATAGTCGGGATGCAGAGCGTGTCGTCTACGATGAATGCCGGGGAGGAGGGGTCCCATGCCGAGTAGCCACGTGCCTCGAACGTATTGCGGATACCGCCGTTCGGGAAACTGGAAGCGTCCGGTTCCTGCTGCACGAGCAGTTTGCCGGTGAATTCCTCCATCACGCCGCCTTTGCCGTCGTGTTCCACAAAAGCGTCGTGCTTTTCGGCAGTACCTTCGGTCAGCGGATGAAACCAGTGCGTATAGTGGGTCGCCCCCATTTCAACCGCCCATTTCTTCATACCTGCGGCAACCTCGTCGGCTATGCTGCGGTCCAGCGGAGCTCCGTTGTCAATCACATCCGTCAGCTTGGCATACACCTTGCTCGGCAGATAGCGGAACATCTTCTCCTTGTTGAATACATACTTGGCAAAATACTCTGACGGACGTTCCGCCGGGACTGCCACTGCAACGGGTTTCTTCTTGAACGCCGTCTCTACTACTCTGAATCTCAATTTTGACATAATACCTTAGAGTTGTAATTGTTGGTTTAATAAAATATAAAATCATTATGCACCGTAGGCAGACTCGCCGTGTTCGTAAATGTCGAGTCCTTCTTCCTCCACACGTTTGGAAACGCGGAGGCCGTGGATTTTGTCGAGTCCTTTGAAGATGATGAATCCCATGCCTGCTGCCCATGCGCCTACTACGAGTGCACCGAATACCTGCGCTCCGAGAAAGCTCCAGCCTGCACCGTAAAACAGTCCCTCACTGGTGGAAAACAGTCCGGTGAGGATGGTTCCCGTGAAACCGCAGACGCCGTGTACGGAACTGGCCCCTACGGGGTCGTCAATTTTCAGTGTCCGGTCGATGAATTCCACCGAATAAATCATCAGGATGCCGCAGATGGTGCCGATGATTACCGCCCCGAAGGAAGAAACCATGTCACAACCGGCCGTGATGCCTACCAATCCGGCCAGAATGCCATTCAGTGTCAGAGACAAGGAGGGTTTGCCATATTTCATCCAGCTTACCGCCAATGCAAAGAAACCGCCTGCGCAGGCTGCCAGATTGGTGGTGAGGAATACATGCGAGATGGCCCTTGCATCGTCCGTAGTGGCTGCTGCCAACTGTGAACCGGGGTTGAAGCCGAACCATCCGAACCAAAGGATGAATACACCCAGTGCCGCAATCGTGAGGTTATGTCCCGGAATGGCTCTTGACTTGCCGTCTTTGCCGTATTTCCCGATGCGCGGGCCGAGGATGGCCGCACCTACCAGGGCAATCCAGCCGCCTACGGAGTGGACGATGGTGGAACCTGCGAAGTCATGGAAAGTTGTTCCGAATGTTTCCATCATGAAGGAACCTGCCTCACCGTTCATCAGCCAGCCGCCGCCCCAAGTCCAGTGACCGGAAACGGGATAAATCAGCACACTGATGAAGATGGTGTAAACCAGGTACATGGAGAATTTGGTACGTTCTGCCATAGCGCCGGACACGATGGTGGCAGCCGTTGCGCAGAATACAGTCTGGAATACCAGGAAACCTTCTGTGGGAAGCCCGCCTCCGTCGTAGAACGAGAGGTCGAAGAAATGGGGCATTCCTATGAATCCGCCTGCACCGAACATCAGTCCGAAACCGATGAACCAGTAGAGCAGACTGCCAAACATGAAGTCAACGAAGTTCTTCATCAGGATATTGGCCGTATTTTTTACTCTGGTAAAACCGGCTTCGACCAGTGCAAAGCCCGGCTGCATGAAGAATACCAGCATGGCTGCAAGCAGCATCCATACAGTGTTCAGTCCGTTGGTCAGTTCACTTAAAATAAGTTTATCCATAATTTCTTGTTGCTTTTAGTTGTATTGTATTTTCTTGGTTGTGGTTTGTAGCTGCCCGTTATCTTTCTTGTTCGGCATTGTAGAGTGCGATGTCGCCTCTCTCTGCTGTACGTATGCGTATGGCATCCTCAATGGGGATGACGAAGATACGTCCGTCGCCGATTTCACCGGTTTGTGCAGATTTGATGATGGCTTGTACGGTCTTTTCCGCATTCTTGTCGCGCACCACGATGGAGATAAGGATGCGCTCGATGGAACTGGTGTCGTACATGACACCACGGTAGATACGGGCTTGTCTGGATTTCCCGATGCCCCGTACATCATAATAGGAGAACCATTCGATGTCCGCTTCGAGCAGCGCGTCCTTCACGTCCTCGAACTTGGTCTTTCGGATAATAGCTTCAATCTTTTTCATACCTTAAATAATTTACGATTTGACAATTTACAATTTACTATTTGCCTTTCGGCGTGTGTAAATCATAGTTCTTTGCTTTTAGAAGCTTAGTCCGACTACGAAATAGGCACCTTCAGACCTTGGATTCCAGGTTGCTTTGGCAAACAACGGGAGGGAGAAGGAATCGGTGATTTTGATGTCTTTTGATACTCCCAGGCTGATGTCGCATACGGCAAAGCCGTTGGCTCCATAGAAGTCCGTGGCCCAAGGGGTAGCACCTATCTCTGCCGTCCAGTCCAGTCCGCCCAGTGTGAAGGGGGCTGCCACGGAGATGTAGGATGAATAAGCACGGTCACCGTCTTTGTCAACACCGTCGTCGCCTGCAAAGTTGGTGTACCAGTTTACGGCTACGGGGCCGAAATCATAACCGATTTGCGCTTCGAACAGATGTGAGTTGGCAACATTGTGTGCACCGTACTGGAAGTATTTGGCTGTCACCCCATCTCCGGTCACGTTGTACCAGTAGTCCGTCACTGATATGCTGAAGCCTCCGGTTGAATATCCCAGTATGAGGTCGAACTCTTTCGTGTCCGAACTCTCGATGCCTACGGAGCCCCAAGCTCCCAGAGAGAAACCTTTGTAGGCGATGGATGCGTTCGGTTGGAGGCTTACCCCTCCCAAATCCTGGCCACGCCACACGTAACCGCTTACGAGGTCGACGCCTACCGATGCTTCCACTTTATCCTGAGCCTTTGCCGTGAAAGGCATTGCCATTGATAATAGCGCCATTGCCATTATTACCCATTTTACACTTCTTGTTTTCATACCTTTTTACCTTTAAATTTAGAAAAATTCCGGATGATCAGTCCGACTCGATTATAGCAAGTACTTCACTAATTCAATTGTTTTTTATTTCAGCCACTTCCGGATGCGCTTCATGGCTTCCACGCAATCTTCGTGTTTTCCAAAGGCCGTCAGCCGGATATATCCTTCACCACTGGGGCCGAAACCTACGCCCGGCGTGCCCACTACATTGGCCTCATACAGCATTTGTTCAAAGAACCGCCAGGAGCCCGTTCCGTCAGGTGTTTTCAGCCAGATGTAAGGAGCGTTCACACCGCCGTAGACTTTCAGTCCGGCCGCTTCAAGGCCCTGCTTCATAGTGTGGGCATTGTCCATATAGTAATCTATCGTTTCCTTTATCTGCCGTTGTCCTTCCGGTGTATAGATGGCTTCCGCCGCCCGTTGGGTGATGTAGCTGGTGCCGTTGAACTTGGTGCATTGGCGGCGGTTCCAGAGCTTGTTCAGCGGGATGCGTTCGCCTTCCAGCGTGGCGGCAGTGAGTTCTTTCGGCACAACGGTGTAGCCGCAGCGTACTCCCGTGAATCCGGCAGTCTTCGAGAAGCTGCGGAACTCGATGGCGCATTTCTTCGCTCCCTTTATCTCATAGATGGAGTGGGGTACGTCATCTTCGCGGATGAAGGCTTCGTAGGCGGCATCGAACAGAATCAGCGTGTCGTTGGCGAGCGCATAGTCCACCCATTTCTTCAGCTCGGGCTTGGTCAGGGTGGTGCCCGTGGGGTTGTTGGGGTAGCAGAGGTAGACGATGTCGATGCGCTTGTCCGGAATCTCCGGGATGAAGTCGTTCTCGGCGGTACAAGGCATGTAGGTGACGTTGCTCCATTGGCCGTTTTCCTCCAATACTCCGGCACGTCCGCACATCACGTTGCTGTCTATATAGACCGGATAAATAGGGTCGGTCACGCCTACACTGTTGTCGTGGCGGAGAATGTCACCGATGTTTCCCGTGTCGCTCTTTGCTCCGTCGTTCACGAAGATTTCCGTAGGACCGAAGTGGATGCCGCGTGGAAGGTAATCGTGCTTGATGATGGCTTCTATCAAGAAGTCGTATCCTTGCTCGGGACCATATCCACGGAATGTCCGTGCGTCAGCCATCTCCTCCACTGCCTTGTGCATCGCTTCGATGCAGACCGGTGGCAGTGGCCGGGTAACGTCTCCGATACCCAGACGGATGACCTCTTGCTTGGGATGTGTTATCCTGAAAGTATTTACCTTCTTGGCTATGTCTGAAAACAGATAACTGCCCGGTAGCTTTAAAAAATGTTCGTTTACTAATGCCATAATCTTTTCTTGGTTGATAGTTGGTGATTAGTCAATTAATTCAATTTTGCCGTCGAATACTTTGGTGGCTTCTCCCGTCATCAGTACATGCCTGGTGGCGATGTCCCATCGGATGGTGAGTGAGCCTCCGTCCATGATGATGATGGATTCCCTTCCTGCGCGTCCGGTGAGGAAGGCTGCCACGGCGGTGGCACAAGCTCCGGTTCCGCAGGCTTGGGTGATGCCCGAGCCTCGTTCCCAGACACGCATCCTTATTTTTCCTTCTCCCAATATCTGGGCAAATTCTACATTGATGCGTCCGGGGAAGAGAGGGTGATTCTCCAGTTTGGGACCGATGACTGTAAGGTCGATGGCTTCAATATCATTGACAAAGATTACCAGATGCGGGTTTCCCATGGATACGGTGGTCCCTACATATCGTTCTCCGTCCATTTCGATGGGCTGTTCTTTCATCGGTTTGGCTCCTTTGCCGTCGTAGTCTGCCGGTTCGTCGGCAGGTATGCCCATGTCTACGGTTACAGAGTTGACCTTTCCGTCTGCCAAGTGCAGGTTTAGCATCCTTATACCTGACAGTGTATCGAGTGCGATTTCTGTTTTGGAGGTCAGTCCGTAGTCAAAAAGATATTTTCCGATGCAGCGGCTTGCATTGCCGCACATCCGGGCCTCCGAGCCGTCGGCATTGAATATCCGCATGCTGAAATCGGCCTTGTCCGAAGAACCGATAAGTACCAGACCGTCACTTCCAATTCCCGTATGCGGTGCACTCCATGCCCTCGCAAGCTCTTCCGGATGGCTGATAGGATATTGGGTCGTATCTACATAAATGTAGTCGTTTCCGGCACCGTGCATCTTGGTGAATTTTATAGCTCTTGTCATTTTGTCCTTTATTGGTTGGTTAGTATGTCCTTTTGTTCTATTTCGATGCAAATATACGACGTTTTGTTTTATAATTAACTGTAAAGCATATCTATTTTCTATTATTTTTTAGCGAAACTTTCATTCAATGAGAATATCTACTGTCAGGCTTTCAATTTAAAAGCATATGGCTTTGTTTTTATATAAATTGTAATCCATGTGAAAGTTTAGTTTGATTCAAAATAAGAAAAAAGATTTTTTATAAGACTAATTGCTATCTTTTTGAAAACAAGAAACCGCTCCATTGCGGACATAATGAAGCGGTTTGTTTGGTTTTTGTTTCTAAATGTATAAGGAGCGGCTATTTTTTCTTTAAAATTTCTTCCAGCACTACCGGTTCATTGGTTGTGATGAAATCTACTCCTTGGCTGATGAGCCATTCCATGTCTTTGGCTTCGTTTACGGTCCAGGCGTTTACTTTCATGCCGAGGTCGTGGCATTCCTTTATCCATTCAGGATGTTTTTGGAAGACACTGAAGTGATAGTCGGGACCGGCACAACCCCATGCTTTCAACTCCTTGGGGGTAAGGTCACCGGTCAGGTAGTAGACGGGGGTGCCTTTGGGTGCCAGACGGATAAACTCCTTGGTGGCATGTTGGGAGAAGGTGATATATTCCGTACGGTCCTCCAGCCCTTTGTCCTTTATCATTTTTACGATGCCCTCTACGGCTCGTGTTTCCTGTTCGGGGGTCTTGTGGGCTTTCAGTTCGAGGATAAGGCGGGTTTTCAGGCTTTTTGCCTTGTCCAGATACTGTTGCAGGGTAGGGAGTTGTTCGCCGTTGTCCAGTTGTACGGCGGTGCATACCTTGGCTGTGGCATCTTGCATAGTCACGCCTTTAAAGGTGGCGTCATGATTGACAACCAGCTGATTGTCTGTGGTGAGCCAAACGTCGAACTCGGAGCCGTAGCAGTGGATAGAATCAGCCTTTACAAGTGCGGCAAGGGAGTTCTGAGCCGAACCGTCTGTAGTCCAGAAACCACGGTGGGCAATGACTTCCTGGGCCTGGATAGTGCCGCATGCAGCAAAGAGCAGGGCAGAAGCAAAAAATAGTTTTTTCAGATTCATAATGATTAGGGTGTTTTGTTTTGAACGCAAAGATAAGTATTATATTTCTTTTATTAAATCTAACCCCTGAGTAATTTCAGTATGTACTTTCCGGGCATCACGATGCGGGCTTTCAGTTGGGGTGAGCTGTTCAACTCATATAGGATTTTCCAGATTTTCCCTCCCAGTTTTCCAAAATCTGTCAGTCTCAGGATGGCATTCAAATCGTGGATGTCGGTTACTTTCTGCCTTGCCAGCTCTTCCATCAGGCCTTGGTAATTATGCGTCTGTCTGTTGAGCGTGTACTCCGGTGGAGTCAGAAGAATCTCCTCCTTCCTTCTTCCCGTCTCCCCTTGGGGAGATAGAGAGGGGGTTTCTTTATTCTCTTTATTTAGTTTATTTGCTAAAGCGCTGCTTGTCTTGGCATCCCTGATTCTCTGCTGGTTAACCAGTCCACCGCGACGTCCGGCCTCCTTTTTAGCTTCTTGTTGGGCGTCCCATGGCTCCATGCGGCGGCTTAGTCCGGGGGATGAGAAGCTTGTCTCATTCACCTCGAACAGCGCATAGTCATAGATGATTCGCTTCAGTGTGGCGGTTGTCACCCTTGCTTTTTGTGCCAGTATGGGAATCACTTTCAGGCTGGCTTTATATTCGTTCTGCAATCTGAGGAATTCGAGCACTGTCCAGTAAATGCCATATCCTTTCATACCTTCTTCTTGTATCATAATCATTAATTTTAAGTTGCTGCCGGCATTGGCATCATGTAGTAAATAAGCCTCCATAGCTTTTGATATTGGTGTTTTTTGTTAGTTTACTATCGGTCTCCACTCCATAAAATTCTCAATCAGAAAAGTCCGCCAGCCTTGTTGTTCCGCGTCCCAATAGGCTACGTGAGCTTTAATGCTTGTCATGTCATGTTTCTTTTTGAAGTCGCTTTCGTAGGAAACAAGGGTTCCTCTTCCCATGTAGAAGCTGCCGTCCTGCTTTCGGTAGGCTATCAATGCATATCCGTATCGCATGTATTCCAATAGGGAATTTATGCGCTGTGCCATCCATTGTACAGACTCCATGCTCAATGTCGTGTTTTCCGTAATCCGTTTTTCCCATAGTTTTTTTGTTTTTTCTGTTTTGGATACAAATTGCTCCTCAAATTCAGTTTTCTCTTTTCCCATTTTTTATGTTTTTAGGGTTATTAAATGTATGATAATCAGCAATGAAAAAGGGCTACTCCTTTCAGTACGGATGGCTACGCCCTTGCCTTGTTGAGGCTACACCATCCGACGAGAAAGGTGTAGCCCTTCTGTCCGGTTGCTGACGGGGGCAAAATTACTGCCTTTCCAGGTACTGAACTATCAGTGATTTATCCTTACATCATATCCGTATGGGTCAATCAGTGTGGTATCTTCCCGTTTTATGATGGCCCATACCTTCTCCAATTCGGTAATTATCGTGCTGTAAGTCAAAGGCTTTTGCTCTCCTCTGGCTCTCTTTGTGAAGTTTTCGGATGCTACGAGCAGTTTGGCTATATCCGTTATTTTTCTAATTTTTGTGCCTTCAAAATAGCCTGATTTAAAGGCTCTTAAGTAACCTACATAAACATGGGTCTGGTCTCCGTAGTAAACCCGTTCTGACAATAGCTTTTCATCCACTATGGAACTGTGTTCTTTTACTTTTGTTGCTTTTAGTTTCTGTGTATCAGATTGATACGACATGCTTCTCTGTTCGTTACTGTTGAGATGCTTCTTTTTTTGAGTTCTTTCATTTGTGTAATTCTTCGTTCGTTTAACTGTTTTTTATTCTGGTTAAAAAATGCGAAAGTATAAAAAGTGAGGGAGAAATAAGGGAATTTTGGAGGGAAATGTGAAGGGCGAGTTGTAAATGGTTGATATATAAGATGATATGCTGTTTAAAAAACGTACGTTTAATGAACGCAAAGATAGAGACGTTTTTTGTAATGGCAAAATGTTTGATAGAAAAATGTTCCTAATAATAAATAATGACAAGTATATTACATTGAATTTCAGCAGTATATGCAATATATGTAATCAGTTAAAATCTTCTTATTTTTAGCTCTTTGAGTATGTCTTGTATAAGTTCGAAATAGGTGTTTTTTTAACGTACGATTAAAAAACGCTTTTTTGTTTCTAATACGTTCGTTTATAGTCTCTTACCAAAAGGTAATGAACAACCGCAGAGAATCTGTTGACAAGAAGGGCATAGTGCTTGTCAAACTTCCCATAAAATGCTCGCAAGTGATTGAACTACAGTTCTGTAATAGTAGTTCAAAGCCCCCAAGGAATACCTTTTTCTAAGTAAAATTAGCAAGAATAGAAATGGATAAAGAGACCGAAGTTTGGTTTGCTATGCGTGCCACATACCGCAGGGAGCTTGAAGCTATGCATCTTCTCGAAAAGGCAAATATTGGCTGTTTCATTCCCATGCAATATAAGATAAGTATCTGTAGGGGCAGGAAAGTCCGTGCTTTGGTTCCCGTCATCCGTAATCTGGTTTTTGTCCACGCACGTCCTTCCGAAGTGCAGCGATTTAAGTCTCAAATTACTTATTTGCAATATATTACTGATACCCGTAGCGGTCAGAAAATAATCATTCCCGACCATGATATGCAGCGTTTCATAGCCGTCGCCGGTACCTACAATGACCATCTTCTCTATTTCCAACCCGAAGAACTGAATCTCTCCAAAGGTACGAAAGTCCGTATCACCGGTGGCGACTTCGAGGGTCAAGAAGGTGTTTTTCTAAAGGTAAAAGGTGCCCGTGATCGTCGTGTAGTGATTGCTATACAAGGTATCATCGCCGTTGCCATGGCGACCATCCATCCAGACCTCATTGAAGTAATCCGCTAGTCTTTAATTTTTAATTTATAATTACTACTCATGTCTCTTTTAGAAGAAGCACTCCTCCTTCAGCGTGCCGCGCACGATCTGATGTATTTGGGTATGGACGGTAGTCCTATTTATAGTGATGACTTGTCCCGTCGTAACAGCGAAGTCTATCGCTTGACCACAACTTTGTATAATTTAGGCACCTGGGGTACCACGGTGGAGGAGCAGGCAAATGTCTGTCTTGTTCTCTTGAAAGGGTATAGTGCCTCGTTCATTGACCATGGTGAAAAACAGCAGCATGTGCAGGAGGTATTGAAGCGCTGTTGGGATATTTTGGATATTCTTCCTGCTTCATTACTAAAGCTTCGTCTGCTCACTGCTTGCTATGGTGAGGTGTTTGATGAGGCTTTGGTGGATGAAGCCCGTTCCATCATTGCCTCTTGGAGTGTTGCATCACTGACTGCCGAGCAGCAGGAAGCAGTTGACGAGTTTCAGAATGTGGTGGATAATCCTTATCCATGGGAGGAAATGGAATAAAAATGTATAAATAGAATTTCTCTTTGAAGAAAAAACGTATATTTGCATATAGCTTCTAAAAAAGAGAAATGAGATGGAACAGATGCGTAAACTGCCGATTGGTATACAGACTTTTGAAAAGCTGCGTGAAGAAAATTATCTTTATGTAGACAAAACAGCAATGGTCTATAAGATAGCATCCAATTCCACTCCCTATTTTTTGAGCCGTCCTCGCCGTTTCGGTAAGAGTTTGCTTATATCTACCTTCGAAGCTTACTTTCAAGGACGTAAAGATTTGTTTCACGGACTTGCCATCGAAAAACTGGAAACCCGGTGGGAAGAATATCCTGTATTACATCTGGACTTAAATGCCCGTAAATATGAAATAGCCGGAGATTTGATAGCCATGCTTAATCAATATTTGGAAAAGTGGGAATTGAAATATGGTGCAGAAAAGCAGGAGCGTAGTCCCGAAGAGCGCTTTGCCTATGTGATAGAGCAGGCGTATGTTCAGACGGGCAAGCCAGTGGTAGTGTTGATTGATGAATACGATAAGCCTTTGCTTCAAGCTCTTTCGGATGAAAAGCTAACGGAAGAATATCGTCGGATATTGAAAGCCTTTTATGGGGTACTGAAAAGTGCCGACCGTTATCTCCGCTTTGTTTTTTTGACGGGTGTGACGAAGTTTGCGCAGATTAGCGTGTTCAGTGATTTAAATCAGTTGCAGGACATCAGTACATGGCCCGACTATTCTTCTTTATGTGGTATTACTAAGGAAGAACTGCTCGCAACGTTTACTCCGGAGATAGAACGTCTGGGGGAAGCCAATGGGATGGACTTCGATACAACTTTGGAGCAGATGACCAAGTTGTATGACGGTTATCATTTTTACCCCCATTGTGAAGGGGTTTTTAATCCTTTCAGTGTGTTGAATGCATGCAAGTCGAAGATTTTGGATAATTTCTGGTTTCAGACCGGTACTCCTACCTATTTGGTGAATTTATTGAAAGAGAGTGATTATGATTTGCGCCTTCTGATTGAGGGAGTTGAAGTGACGGCTTCCGCCTTTTTTGAGTATCGTGCGGAAGTAAAGAACCCGCTTCCCATGATTTACCAGAGTGGTTATCTGACCATCAAAGACTACGACAGGGATGTTTTATTGTACACTTTGGGTTTTCCCAATGATGAGGTACGCTATGGTTTCTTGAATTTTCTGGTACCTTATTATACGGAAGTGACCGATGATGAAACCGGTTTCCACATAGCCAAGTTTATGCGTGAACTCCGTTCCGGTGATGTGGATGCTTTCATGGAACGTCTGAAAGTATTCTTTGCAGGCATTCCCTACGAACTGAGCAACAATACCGAACGCCACTACCAGGCCATCTTTTATGTCGTCTTCACTTTGCTGGGTCAATTCGTACAGGCGGAAGTGCGCAGTGCGCGTGGTCGTGCCGATGCCGTGGTGCAGACAAAAGATGTCGTTTACGTCTTTGAGTTCAAGCTGAACGGCAGTGCCGAAGATGCCTTGAAGCAAATTGATGAGAGAGGTTATCTGATTCCTTATGTGCTGGATGGCAGGCGGCTGGTGAAAGTGGGGGTGAACTTCAGCAAGGAGACACGGAATGTGGAGAAGTATATTGTGGAATAACTCTTTGGCACTCATGTCTCGGCAAACTTCCTTTCCTATGAACGATAGGAATCCAAACTAATAATACTTAAAACTCAAGTCCTTTTTTGATATTCTTTATGTAAGCAGTCAAAAAATGGCTATTGATTGAAAACTCTATCTTCGCTGCGAACAAAAATTTTAGGATTTATGTATAGCAGTGAAGATTTTGAAAAGTTTTACTTTCAATACCAGACCGAGGCTTTGCCTCATGGAGAATCTCTCCAATCATTTGGTTATCAGAAGAGCATAAGCTTCGCAAATCAGCTGAACGTAAGATTAAGGCACTTCAAGAAAAACTTGATTATGCCAATTAGGAACGTTTTGGTGATAGACGTCAAAGGATAAAGTCTAAAGCTAAAACGGGTGATTCAAATCGGAACGAGGAGAAAGATGATTATGATGGAACCGATGATACGCTTCGCACGGATTCGGTTGATTATGTTCAATCGCCAGAGGTTAAAGAGCCTTCCGGGAAAGACCGTGATTTGTCCAATCGTCTTGACGGTTATAAAAGGATGGGAGTAGCCGGAGAAGCGATAGGGCATCCTTCTGATTTGACAAAGGTTCCCGGTCGCCTCATTGAAAGGAGAATGGTACGTGTATTCAGTTTCCGTACTTTCCTTACGGAAGAATGTTTTGAGACGGTTCATTATGCAGAGCCGGGTAAAAAGCCCAGGTGGGGTTATTTCCCTTCTGAAGGCATCCGGAGGTGGTGACTAGATTCGATGGTACTAAAGCTACTCCTAAATTTCTGCAGGCTATCGCCTATGAAGTTTATGTGAAGAATGTGACTTTCGGTCTTCTTCACCAATGGCTGACAGATATGGGCATGACCGTTTCTAAAAACACATTGCGCAACTGGCTTAAGAAAGGCAAGAAATACCTGGATGAGCTGGTTTGTGTATTGAAGTCCATAGCTTTGGAAAAAGACTCGATTGTGAACTGCGATGAGACCTGGTGTAAAGTGCGTAAATATGATCACTATAAGAAGTGCTACATTTAGGTTCTGGTCAACAAGGCTCAGAAAACAGCCATTTTCTTCTATGAGAATGGTTCTCGCGGCCGTGAGGTACTTACAGACTTTTTGGGTGATGCAGAATTGAAGAGTATTATGTCCGACGGATACAATGCTTATGTATTTATCGGCAATGAGTTGAAATCAGCCCGGTTTAAAGATACTATACATCAAGTTTGTATGTCTCATGCAAACAACAAGTTCGTTAAAGCAGGTAATCAAGGTGGTGAACCGGTGGCCGTACGCTTTTCGAACTTTCTTAAGAGATTCTTTTCGAAAGAACATGTTTATGATGAAGCCGGGCTTACTCCGGAAGAGAGGTTACGGGAAAGGCAAAGCTTGGAAACGAAGGAACTCCTGATAGAATTGCGCAGTTTGTTGGACAGTGAACTGTCAAAGGATTCAGAATTTAGAAGTCAGTATTATAGAGAAGCTCTCAATTATCTGCATCGATTCTGGAAAGAGATTTTTGTTTACTTGGATGATGGTGAATTACCGATAGACAACAATCTGGCAGAGCGAACCATTCGAAAGCTGACTACCTGGCGCAACAATTCATTTCATTATGGTAGTGATGCCGGTGCTGAGATGGCTGCAACATATCATAGTGTGATTGTAACGGTAAAGCTTCATGGCAGTTCTATCTGGAACTTCATCGGAACTTTTTTCAAAAATATCTTTAACAGATGCAGGGATTATGTTAACATGGTTCCTGACAAAATCGCTTTGGCTACCAGCCAATGTTAAATTCAAGACTAATTGATTAACAAAACTCGGTTTAGGGTAGGGTATAGTTATGTGCCCTTTCAAAGAGGGACGCTCTCAATTGAGTGCTTACAAACTTAAAAAAACAAGTCCGTTTTTTACTGATTATTCCGCACAATATAATCTCTATTCGAAGAGAAGCATACCTTTTTATTTCATTACTAAGCAGTGGTTTATGTCTGATTATTCAATAAACAAGAATCGAATTGCAAAGAATACAATGCTATTGTATTGTAGAATGCTATTTTTGATGATTGTTAGTTTATATACATCGAGGGTGATATTAGATGCCTTAGGTGTTGAAGATTATGGCATATATAATGCTGTGGCTGGGTTTATTACTATGTTTTCAATGATATCTGCATCGATTTCCGGAGCTATCAGTCGATTCATTACATTTGTTCTGGGAGAAGGTAATCAGCAAAAAATGAACAGAGTTTTTTGTACTGCACTGAGTACTCAGTTTGCTATAGGAATAATTGTAGTTATACTTGTTGAGTCTTTGGGTATCTGGTTTTTAAATACACATATGACAATACCTACTCGAAGAATTTTGGCATCTAATTGGGTGTTACAATTTGCACTAATTACATTCATCTTGAATCTATGGAACACGCCATATAACGCATGCATAATAGCGCATGAAAGAATGACGGCTTTTGCTTATATAGGCATATTTGAGGGACTTGTATACCTATTGATTGCTTTGGGAATCAAAGTATCGCCTATCGATAATTTGATATTTTATTCTTCATTAATGTGCGTTGCTGCATTTATAATAGTTATTGTTTATACAATTTACTGCAAAAAGAACTTTGAAGAATGCAAAATTTGCTGGAGTTTTGATAAAAAAATGTTTGTTGAAATTTTTGGATTCGCAGGATGGAACTTTGTTGGCACTACATCAGGCTTATTACGTGATCAAGGTATTAATCTCCTCTTTAACGTTTGTTACGGTCCCACCGTAAATGCGGCTCGTGGATTGGCAACGCAAGTACAATCTGCAGTTGGAAAGTTTACACAGAATTTTTTCATGGCTGTTCAGCCTCAAATAATAAAATCTTATGCTGCTAAACGTATTGATGATTCTCATTCTTTGGTGTTACAAAGTAGCAGACTCGCGTTTATTTTGATGTTAGCTCTTGTTACCCCAATAATTTTTGAAGCTGATTACATACTCGGACTATGGTTAAAAAGTGTTCCTGAATACACAGTATCTTTTGTACGTATTATTCTATTTTTTTCATTAGTAGAATCATTTTCGCATCCTTTGATACATTTGATGTTAGCTACAGGAAATATTAAAAAGTATCAAATAGTTGTAGGCTCTACTTATATCGCTAATTTTTTTGTAGCTTGGATAGTTCTACTTTTAGGGGGAACTCCAGAAATGTCTCAATTAACAATTATTCTGTTTGCCCTCGTAGCGTTAGTTTTTAGAGTACTTATGCTTCGTCCGATGACCAATTTCCCTGTACGTGAATTCTTCATTAGTACGGTTTCTAGATGTCTGGCAATCATGTTAATTAGCTTCACTGTATCATATTTTGTTACAAAGATGATGTCTATGGGACTTGTTCGACTATTTCTTAATCTGTGTGCAACAGAATTTATACTATGTGCTCTTACAGTAATGCTTGGGCTTAAATCTTACGAAAGACAATTTGTGTTTCAGAAAATCCGATTTATATTGCGCAAATAAATAATTAAGACGGCTATTCAGATGATTTTAATAGATAACAAATATAACTGCTGTGGATGTACTGCATGTGCTAGTATCTGTTCACATATGGCTATAAAGATGAATCCTGATAGTCTTGGATTCTTATACCCACAAGTAAATTCTGAATTATGTGTGGGCTGCGGATTGTGTGATAAGGTATGTCAATTTTATGAAGGGTATAAACGTTATAACAACTACGAAACACCAATGGCATATCAATTCCGATTATCACACGATGAACAACTTAAGAGGAGCCAGAGCGGTGGTGCTTTCTTTGCTATTGCTGACAAGTTTATTGCTAATGGTGGCGTAGTATATGGAGCTGCATTTACTAAGAACTGGAGAGTAACCCATCAAAAGGCTAACAGTAGCCATACTCTCTCTGCTCTCCGTATGTCAAAGTATGTTCAGAGTGATTTGAGAGGGAGCTTTACTCAAGTAAAGGAAGATTTGAGAAAAGGTACTAAGGTTCTTTTCTCAGGAACAGCATGTCAGGTAGCAGGGTTAAAGTCATACTTGCCAAATTGTCTTCATGATAACCTATTTTGCATAGACATCATCTGCCACGGAGTCCCATCACCTCAGATTTGGGAAGACTATCTTGCATACCTTCAGAAATTAAGAAATTCTAAGATTGTAAAGGCATGTTTCCGAGATAAACGTTTTGGTTGGCATGGAGCTCGTGAAAGCTTTCTCTTCGAAAATGGAAAGGAAGAGTTTCGAAGAACAAGCAATTATTTGTATTTCTCAGGCTTTTCTATGCGAGAGAGTTGCTCGGTTTGTTATTACACTAATTTCAAACGAGTGGGAGACATAACGGTAGGTGATCAGTGGGGTATTCCTAAAGACTCCACATACGAAGATGGTAAAGGATTGTCACTTATTCTGATAAATTCAGAGAAAGGTAAGTATCTTTTTGAGTGTGCTAAACTAAAGGCAGAAAGTATCACGCTCCAAGATTGCATACAACCTCAATTGGAACAACCTTCTACACTTCATTCTGCACATCTGAGATTTGTTCGGGACTATGAGACCAAAGGTTTCCTTTATGTCGCAAAAAAGTATGGAAATTTGGGATGGAGGTACAAAATGGTATATGTTATCAGAGCATTAACGGACTTACTAAGAAAAATAGTACAAAGATGAAAATTGCATTGCTAACTATATGGCATGAGAAGAACTACGGTGCAGAACTCCAAGCATATGCAACTATAAAAGCTATAAAGCACCTAGGTCATTGTCCTGAAATGATAAATATTCATTTGGCTTCTAAAGAACAGCCTTCTTTTCTAGGGAGAATTGCCAACTTTATAGAAAAACTATTGCCTGCGTCAACAAAATTTGAACGTTTTTGGAGTTATTACATACCAAAAACGAAAAAATATAATAGTGTCAGTGAACTTTATAATGACCCACCACAAGCCGATATATACATAGTAGGTAGTGATCAAGTCTGGAATCCTGATATAACAAAGGAATATTGGAAAATGTTCTTTTTGGATTTTGGGACAACTAAAGTGAAAAGATTATCTTTTTCATCGAGCTTTGGCATTAAAGATTGGAACCATCCAGAGCATGTCGATTTTGTGAAATCTGCATTAAACCAATTCTCATTTGTTACTTGCAGAGAGGATTCCGGTATGAAGTTATTGCGTGATGTTTTTGGCGTTGAAGCAACGTCCGTACTTGACCCGACATTATTATTTGATTCCTATGATGAATTCGTGCCTAATAGTCAAATTAGGAAAACATTGGTGTACTATCCGTTGAGCGAAGATTGGGAATTGACAGATTATTGTGAAAATCTTGCAAAGAAACTAGGCTTAACAGCTATAAATACAAATAGAAAAACAACTATTTTTAACAAACTAATTTGGAACAGGGTCAGTATTGAACAATGGGTTAGGAATATTGCATATTCTGAATTTGTTATTACTCGGTCTTTTCATGGCTTGGCTTTTTGCTTGATATACCAAAGACAATTTGCCATTTTGAAAAGTAGAAATGATAGAGGTACTCGTTTAGACAACTTATTGTCGAAGTTGGATTTACAAGATCGAATATATCAGAATACAATGGAATTGGATAACGCAAAACCATGGGAAAATCCTATTGATTATTCAATACTTATGCCTAAATTGAACGCTCTTCGTAAAGAGTCTTGGTTAATTTTGGAACGAATTATCGAAAAAGAATAGCACATGAAAAAAAGGGTGTTAATGGTATCGTGTGAGGGACTTGGTAATGGTGGTGTTCAGGCGATTATGATGGGGATTGTCCGAAATCTGTATACTGAGTGTCATTTTGATATGCTTCTTTTTACCTCTGAAAAACGTTATTATGATGATGAATTTCTAAAGTATGGAGGTAAAATATTTAGAGTACCAAAATATGAAGGAGGCAATTGTCTTCTTCATAGGGCAGACTATTATGTGCGTGATTTTTACACCTATCGAGAGGTTAATAAAATACTTAAAAACGAGCCTCCTTACGATGTAATACATTGCAATCGTGAATATGAAAATGCGCCATTATTAATGCTTGCATCAAAATATAATGTTTCTGTACGTATAAGTCAAGCACATATTATTCATGGGAAAACAAATGTTATATGTACTTTACTCAATAAGTTTAGAACCAGACTAATTAGGACTTATGCAACAAAATTAATTGGATGTTCTTATGAAGCTTGCTGTTCGTTGTATTCAGAACGAGCAATATTTACTGTCTTGAATAATTTTTACGATGACAATCGCTTTGATATAGGTCTTTTTACACCTGCCAATATATCTGGATTAACAATTGTACAAGTAGGTGCTATATCAGATATAAAAAACCAGATATATTCAGTTGAAGTATTAGCATATATAAGAAGCGTTGGTATTCCTGCCCGGTTGAAGATTATTGGATTTGATATGAATGTTAGTTATAGGAAACTGCTTGAAGAAAAAATTGAATCCATCGGCTTGCGCGAATATGTTGATTTTCTGCCAGGTAATACCAATATACCACTAGAATTGAACAAATCAAATTGTTTCATCATGCCATCGCTTCATGAAGGTTTTGGTATTGCTATAATCGAAGCTCAATCTATGAGCCTTAAATGCTTTGCGTCAACTAATATTCCTTTGACTACAAATTGCGGTAATGTTACTTACCTAAAATTGACAGATGGACCGGCAAAATGGGGGGATGCTATTTCACAATGGTATCAAAAAACAAAAGGTGAAAAAAAGGCTTGCGACACAGAAAAGTTTAAGTGTTCGTATGTTATTAATAAAATTAGAGAACTGTATAAAATTAGTTCGAAATGAAAATACTTGTAGCTGGTGATTTCTGCCCCTCATATAGGATTAACGACTTTCTTCAAAAGAATAATTTTAAAGGATTATTTGCAAATATTTGTTTAGTAACCGAACAAGCGGATTATTCTATTGTGAATTTTGAGTTCCCAATTGTAAAAAACAGAAATTATGCTAGGCCCATTACAAAATGTGGACCAAACTTGTTAGGTAGTGAGAGTTCCGTGGCTGCTATACGATATGCTGGTTTTAATTGTTGTACATTAGCCAATAATCATATTTTAGACCAAGGAAAGCAGTGCTGTTTGGATACAATTGAGGTTTTATGCAATTCAAGTATTGATACAGTAGGAGCAGGAAAAAATGCGACAGAGGCAGAAAGAGTATTATACAAGGATTTATGTGGGGAAACACTCGCCATCATTAATTGCTGTGAACATGAGTTTTCTATAGCTGATGAGACCTCTGCAGGTGCTAATCCTTTAAATCCTATAAGGCAATACTATATTATACAAGAAGCGCGTAAGAAAGCTGATTATATAATAGTCATCATTCATGGTGGTCATGAACATTTTCAGTTACCTACTATACGAATGCAAGATACTTATCGATTCTTTATTGATGTAGGTGCTGATGCTGTAGTAAACCATCATCAGCATTGTTATAGTGGATACGAGGTTTATAAGGATAAGCCTGTATTTTATGGTTTGGGCAATCTTTTATTTGATCATGCTTCAAAGCGTTCTGGATGTTGGACTGAAGGGTATATGGTAAGTATTGATTTCCAGAAAGAAAAAATTTCGTTTGAACTAACTCCGTATAAACAATGTACCGAGGATGCAGTTGGAGTTATATTAATGAATACGGAAGAAAAAGAAATATTTGCCCATAAAATAAAAGAATTGAATGTAATTATCGGGGATATACTTGCTCTTCGAAATAATTTGGATAAATACTATTCAGAGTCAGCAAAAGAAGAATTATTGATGATGGAACCATATACAGATACAATTTGGTATCAGTTTTCAAAAAGAGGACTACTACCAAAATTTCTTAAAGGAGAGAAGAAATTGAGAATTGAAAATCATATTATTTGCGAATCTCATAGAGAAAAATTGATTTATGCTTTAAAAAAATATGATGAAAAGTATACTGAAAGCTATAAAAATACTCATAACATCACCATGGAAATTCGTTGATGAATTAGTAGAATTGTATGGTTCTTGGATTCCCGATTATACATATCTAACAATTAGGTATCGTGCTCGCATGGGAAAATGGCCAAACTTGAAACATCCCCAATTATTTACAGAAAAGATTCAGTGGTTAAAGATGAATAATCGAAAACCTGAATACACGATAATGGTAGATAAATATGCTGTAAAGGAATATGTTGCAAATATCATCGGTAAGCAGTATATAATTCCGACATTGGCTGTATGGGAGAAAACAGAAGATATTGATTGTGATTGTCTTCCTAATCAATTTGTTTTGAAAACTACACATGGAGGAGGTGGATGTGACGTTATTGTTTGTAAAGACAAAAGAAAATTTGATAAAGAAGCAGCTCTTGTCAAACTGACAACCTCTCTTACATCTGACCTTTTTAAAAAATTCCGAGAATGGCCATACAAAAATGTTCCGAAAAGGATTATTGCTGAAAAATTCATGCAGGTAGAGAATGCAGAAGAAGGTTCCGATTTGAAGGATTATAAATTTTTCTGTTTCAATGGAAAGGTTCGCTTCTTTAAGATTGATTTTGACAGATTTGTGGAGCACCATGCTAATTACTATTCTCCTGATGGGAAATTGCTACCTTTCGGAGAGGCCGATTTACCTCCAGTTCCAAGCCATGTGGAGAATATGCCTGAAAATCTCGCAGAAATGATTCAATTGGCTGAAAAATTAAGTGTAGAACAATCTTTCCTACGCGTTGATTTCTATAACATTAACGGATTGATATACTTTGGAGAGTTAACCTTCTATCCCGCAAGTGGAATGGGAACTTTCACTGATGAAAATATTGATTTACAATTAGGTTCTTATCTGAAACTATGAATCCATTAAAAGCTGTTTTTAGTGAAGCAGGATTGTTCTTATTGTTATGTTGCATAGAGATTTTATTACCAATTTTCGCAGTAGAATCACCACTTAACAGTTTGGTATTTTGGAGTCTTTTGGGAATATCGCTTTTTTATGCAATAAAGTTGCTATATTTAGTAAGATATCATTCTTTTATTAAATGGGTTTATATTTTGCTGTTTATGTTTGTTGTATATGGAATATTATACTACTTATATGGCCCTATTTATATTAGCCCAGCTAGTGGAGAGCGTATGCATAAACTCTCCTACACAACAACAATTCTGAAATCGCTATCCCCGCTATTTCCGATATACTACTATAGTAAAAGAGGGAAAATTACGTCAGAATTCATTCAGATTTGGATTATTCCTCTTTTTGTTGTAGCGGTGATTTTCTATTTTGATCAAATGCAAGCAGCAATGCTAAGGCATTTAATGGATGATAGCGTGACGAACAATGGAGGATACTATATTGCATCTCTAATACCATTTGCTATGTTCCTTTCACAAAAAAGATTGATTCAATATGTGTATCTACTAACATGCTTGATTTTTGTTATTTACTCAATGAAACGTGGTGCGACCGTTTTTGCAGGATTAATGCTTTTAGTTTACTTCAATAATTCATTGTTGGGTATTTCAATAAAAAAGAAATTGGGCTTCTTGGTTTCGTTTTCTGTTTTGCTCTTTGGATTGTATTACTTTATTTCAGAGTACATGATGGAAAACCTGTATTTCTTAGAGCGTATTCAGGATACCTTAGATGGAGATACCAGTGGAAGAGATAGTTTGTATGACGATTTCTGGGAGTATTTTCTTTATCGTGCTACTCCACTACAACAACTATTGGGGGGGGGGGCAAACTACACTTTGACCGTAAGTAATAATTATGCACATAATGATTGGATTGAGATTCTTGTAAATCAAGGTATTTTAGGCATCTTCGTCTTTTTTATGTATTGGAAGTCCTTTTTTAGAACTGCATTTAGGACAAATTTGGATAAAACTTGTAGCATAGTAATCAAGATGATTTTTATTGGTTATTTTGCGAAAACCATGTTCTCAATGTCTTATACAGACTATAATATTATGGTGAACCTCTGTCTTGGTTACTGTATCTCAAGAATTGATACAACAAAATCTTTGACAATATGAAAATAGCTTTTTTTATTGAGCATATTAGCAATGGTGGAGCAGAACGTGTCATCACAAATTTGGCAAATTCTTTTGCCAAACATAATCATGAAGTTATCATGATAACCACAATTCGCAGATTAGGTGAGTATTCCTTAAGCGAGAATGTGAGGCGCTTTACGACAGAGGGGAATGCATACCATACATCAAAGCTAATTGGACCTTTTCGCCGTTTATATAGACTTCGATCCATTTTGAAGAAAGAAAAGCCTCAGTATCTCGTGTCTTTTCTAAATAGTGCCTTATATCATGGCGTCCTTACAACAAGAGGATTAAAAACAAAATCAATAATTTCTGTCAGAAATGACCCTAACTTTGACTATCAAACCATTCTACAAAAGATTCTGGCTAAAACAATATTACCCTTGAGCGAAGGAGCAGTATTTCAGACAGAAGATGCGAAAGCTTGGTTCCCTAAACAACTACAGGACAAGTCAACAATAATATTCAATCCCATCAGTAGTTCTTTCTATAACACAAATTATATCCCCATGGATAAACTTATTGTTGCTGTTGGACGACTAAGCGAACAAAAGGACTATTTTTTTCTAATAAAAGGATTTAAGGTTTTTGCAGATGCTCATAAAGACTGGAAACTACATATCTATGGAGACGGAGAATTGAAAGAACAACTATCTGGAGAGATTAAACGAGTAGGTTTGGCTGATAAAATAATACTAAAGGGGCGTACTGATAATGTGGCTAATGCAATATCTTCTGCAACAATTTATGTTATGACATCCCAATTTGAGGGATCTCCTAACGCCTTGATGGAAGCTATGGCTGTAGGAGTTCCATGTATATCAAGTAATTGTCCTTGTGGAGGACCTAAGATGTTAATTAATAATGGAAATAACGGATTCCTTTATGAGGTTGGCAATATTGATGAGTTTCTTGATAGGCTGAATGTTTTGGCTGAAAACTCTGAACTTCGTATCAAATTCAGTAAATCAGCTAAAAACAGAGCAAAAGACTTTACTGAGGAAAAAGTATTCAACCTGTGGCATAAATATCTAAAGAATCTATGATAAATATTTTATTTATATCATCTTCACTAGAGAAAAATGGCACCGAAGAATTCATGATGAATGTTCTGCGAGGGCTTGATCGAAAATCCTATCATGCAGATTTCTTGATATTTTCAGAAGGTGAAACCGAAAACTCTAAAGAAGCTCAAAGCTATGGGGCTACTATTTATCGTTTACCACAACGCAGGAAGGGGCTCATTTATTACAGAACTTTATTGAGATTCTTTAGAAATCATAAAGGTAAGTATAATGCTGTTCATTGGAATGAAGGAGAAATGACAACATTGGCTCCAATCTTTTTTGCATGGAAGTATAAGGTGCCAGTGAGAATTATTCATGCTCATAATTCAAATACTAATGGACTATTTAGACAGATCCAACATTGGTTTAATAAAAACTTCAATTTAAAATATTGCACTCATCGTTTTGCTTGCTCTTCTTTGGCTTCAGACTTCTTTTTTAATAATACAAATTCTATTGTTATAAAAAATGGAATTATGTTGAAAAAATTCGCTTATAATGAAGAGTGGAGAAAAGCAATTCGATTTAAATTAAAGATAAGTAATGAGACACTTGTAATAGGTCATGTAGGGCGTTTTACAGATGTAAAGAATCAATCATTCCTGGTTGATGTCTTTAAGGAAGTTCAGAAAATTGAAGAAGATTCCAAACTTATATTTATTGGTATTGGAGAACAGTATGAAACAATACATCAAAAGGTTCGGAATTTTGAATTGCAAGACAACGTAATATTTGCTGGTCAGCAAAATAATGTAAATGAGTGGATGCAGTCATTTGATATCTTTGTAATGCCATCTTTATATGAGGGGTTGCCCTTTGTTTTGGTGGAGGCACAAGCTGCAGGTCTTCCTTGTGTAGTTTCTGACAGTGTAAATAAAGACGCATGTATATTAGATACATTTTGTTTCAAATCTCTGAACGATTCTCCATCTGACTGGGCTGACTTAATTCTGGAAAAATGCCATAATAATCATGACCGAAATACAGTCAATGTCCTGGAAAGAGCAGGATTTTCTATTGATAGTACCGTAAAGTATTTAGAGAAAGTATATAGTAATCAGTAATGCAAAGAAATAATACATATGATATTGCCAAATGTTGGGCGATAGTATCTGTTATAGTGTATCATGTAATAAACATTATATTCTATAATCAAATTATACATTCATTTATCGACACTTATTTTTTAGCCTTGTTTTTCTTTATTTCAGGCTTACTAGTAAAAGACGATAAAGTTAAATGTAAGGGTTGGCTAAAAATGAAGGCAGTACAGCTGCTAATACCATTCATCTGTATTTTCATTTTCAATAGGCTTTATTATCATTTTCTTGAGGGTTCATCAATATGGTCGCAGAAGTCTATTGATGATTCTAAATCAGGTTTTTGGTTCATATTTTCGCTGTTTTGCTTCCTGCTGACAACAAAATTCTGTACTATATTAATAAAAAATATAAATAGTATTACTGCTAAGATATTGGTGCTTATATCGCCTTTCTTTATTGTGACTATATTATGCAGTATTC
Source organism: Bacteroides sp. AF34-31BH (assembly GCF_003602795.1). NCBI lineage: Bacteria > Pseudomonadati > Bacteroidota > Bacteroidia > Bacteroidales > Bacteroidaceae > Bacteroides > Bacteroides sp. AF34-31BH. The sequence continues at coordinate 522,855 of NZ_QTLV01000002.1, read as the reverse complement.
TTCCTTATGAAATTGCAGGCTATTTTTCTTTAATGAGTTTTAGACGTTATTGGTTATTTTTCGTTTATGGTTATATCGTAAATAGCTATTGGAAGGTTGATACTGTTGTTTTAAGAAAGGTTTTACCATATTCAAGCCTTTGTTATATAACAATGTCTCTTTACTACATATTTATTGTAAAGGACATATCTTCCAATTTTGATTTTGCAATATGGTTTGTTACTAATTTTGTGGGTTGCCATTTCTGGTTGTTACTAATAGAAAGATTCAAAGTACTTTTTTCGAAAAATATAATTTTGAATATCGGTCGAAGTACTTTGGGTATCTATTTGTTCCATTATTACCCATTAAGATGGTGCACTATAGCCATGGGAGGGAAACAATTGAATGACTCCTTCTATTATTATCCATTGACAATTATTTGTACACTTGTTATTTTAGTTCTGGCATACTTTATTACAACTGCAGTGAAGAGTAATAAAATAACAGCATTTCTGTTTCTTGGAATAAAGGCAAAATAACAATATGATTATCGGAATAAACATGATTGCTCTCCCTGCTCAAAGTGGAGGAGGACCTTTTCGTTATTTTCAGATGCTTCTCAAAAAGATTGCAGAATATGAGTTAATAGATGTAAGCTTTATTATATACAAGCAAAAACAAATATCTATAGAATATCTTGCTGTTCCTTCTTCTCTAAATGTAGAATACGTGGATGTCCCCAATTTGGGATTTGGCATAAGGCGAATATTGTTTGAACAAACTTTGTTCTATTTATATTTAAAGCCTTTAGATGTTCTTTATAGCTACTGTACATCAATGCCTTTGTTGGCTCGTTGTAAGAAAGTATTCACGTTGCATGATGTATATTATTTGACAACTAAAGAAAGATACGGATTTCTTCAGAGAACTTATTTAACTTGGATGACGAAACTTTATTGCAAACTGTGTGATACCGTTTTGACTGTTTCTGAATTTAGCTATAATGAGATTCGTAAATACCTGAAAGTTCCTGAAGATAGGTTATTTATTACGTATAATTTTATAGATAATAATACAACTGATCCCAAAAGACCAGACAAACTCGAAGATGTTAATGGTAGAAAGATTGACATGGATAAACCGTATTTTTTTTACGTAGGAGATTTACAACCAGGGAAGAACATTAAAGGAATGGTTGATGGTTTTGTCAAGTATGCAAATACTCGTTCTGATATACAACTTATAATTGCAGGAAAGTCTTCTTCCTATGGTCAAGAAATGAGCCATTACATTAGCAACTTTGATAATGTGTTCTATCTCGGATATCTTTCGCGTAACGATGTAAATTGGTTGCTGAAGAATTGCAGTGGTACAGTATTACTTTCTTTCTGTGAAGGTTTTGGCATTCCTCCTCTTGAAGGTTTTGGATATGGAAAACCTGCATTGACCTCAAATATGGCAAGCCTTCCTGAAGTAGTTGGCAGAGCTGGAGTCAAAATAAATCCATACAAGATAGATGAAATAGCTTTCGGGTTTAAGACTTTGGAAGAGCAGTATCTCGAATACGTCCAAAATATTCCAGAACAGCTTGCAAAGTTCAGCCCTATTAAATCCGCAGAAAGCTTTATGGATGCCCTTAGAATAAACTATAAGCCATATAGCTGTATGAACATGTGAGAATTGTCTATGCTACATAAAATAGCCGTAATTATGTCGCTTTATAAGAACGACAGATTTGAATTTGTAAAACTTTCGGTTGAGAGTATTCTCAATCAGACGTATAAACATTTTGACTTCTATGTGCAATATGATGGCCCTATTCGCGAAGAGGTAGATAGTTATCTATCTGGTTTGGAGGATGAGCGCATGAGGATTCAGAAGCGTGCAGAAAATAAGGGATTGGCACAATCACTGAATGATTTGCTCAATATCGTGATGTCTGCTGGTTACGAGTACATCGCTCGTATGGATGCTGACGATATTAGCGAGCTGAATCGTTTTGAGAGACAGATACAGTACTTTGATGAGCATCCAAAGGTAGAATGTCTTGGTACTTGGGCTGTGGAGATAATGGGTGATGGTGGTGAGTACTACCGCAAGCAGATGCCTGAGAGTCATGAGGACTGCAAAAAACTGTTCCGCAAGCGCGACTGCATGATTCATCCTACGGTCATTTTTCGACGTTCGTATATTGAGAAATCGGGATTGTATTCGCTGGACACTTACTTTGGTGAAGATACTATGATGTGGGCGCAAGGATTTGTGGCAGGTTGTGTGTTTGCTAATGTACCTGAATATCTGTTTAGGTTTCGATTGGATGATAACTTCTTTAAGCGTAGAAGGGGTTGGAAGCATGCTAAAGGTATCTTCACACTTCGCCATAAGGTGAACAAAATGTTACACTATGGTGTAATGGCAGATTTTTGGGCGTTAGCGTACGCAGGAGCTAAGATGATGCCGATATGCATGTTGAATGTGATTTATAAGACAGCGAGAAAGTAGGTTGCGAATGAAAGAATTATACTTCGAATTTATATGAGGCATTTGGGAGCTATGAGTTTGTCTTTCTTATAAATGACATAAAGGTATGTGCAACAAAATAGTGGAAGTCAAGGTGGACAGCTTCATCTTTCTTAGATTATGTGGCTTCACTGATATGCGTTGCAAATACGGTCGTGTGTTGTCCGTCATTTGTGAACAATTGTATCGTGAGCCAATGTGAGGATGCAACTTGTTGAATATGTTTCTTTGATCAAAGAAACATATTACAAACATATTCCAGTGAATAAAGAAGAGTTTGGAATACATGTATCGTATCTTTATAATCGTCGCCAAGATTATCATCTGAATGGCATTGCCGGAGGAATAACTTATTCCCCTTCTATATTGCCCAATATGAAATTAATTGTAAAAATTGTAGAACATGATTCACATGACATTTTAGTTGGTGCGAATTATCTTTTTTTTCGTTATTTTTCTGTGCAAGCTATGATGCAGGAAGGAAAACATTTTTCTTGTGGCCTTACATATTTGATTCATTTAAAATAGTTTAATATATAAATTATGAAAATTCCATTTTCGCCCCCTTATATTGACAAGGCAGTAATCAACGAAGTCGTTGATTCGTTACGTTCAGGCTGGATTACTTCCGGTCCTAAAGTGAAAGCATTGGAAGAAGAAATCAAAGTGTTTTCCGGTGCTAAAGAAGTGCTTTGTGTAAACTCTTGGACTTCGGGTGCCATTATGATGCTCCGCTGGTTAGGAGTGAAGGCAGGTGACGAAGTGATAGTGCCGGCATATACCTATAGTGCTACAGCATTGGCTGTGCTTCATGCAGGTGCAAAGCCTGTTATGGTAGATTCCGGAACAGATTTTAATATCTCTGTAGAAGCTATCCGCAATGCTGTTACACCGAAAACTAAAGCCATTATTCCGGTAGACATAGCAGGCTTCCCTTGCGATTATGACCGTATTATGCAGCTGGTCAACGAACCGGAAATACATGATTTGTTTCAAGCCTCTTCTCCCGTTCAGGAGAAATTAGGGCGTATCCTTGTCATGAATGATGCGGCACATTCTTTGGGCGCTTATTATACTAGAAATCAACGTACAGGATGTGAAACTGATATTGCGATTTTCTCTCTTCATGCTGTTAAGAATGTAACAACAGCAGAGGGTGGGGCTATCTGTCTGAACTTGCCCGAACCGTTTGATAACGCGGAACTTTATAAAGAACTCCGCATGATGAGCCTGAATTGCCAGACTAAAGACGCTTTCTCCAAATCGAAGGCTGGCGGTTGGCGTTATGATATAGTCGGTTTGGGAATGAAAATTAATATGGCGGATGTTAATGCGGCTATTGGTTTGGCACAGATCCGCGAATATCCCGAATTGTTGAAAGAACGTAAAAGGGTGTTCAATATCTATTCGGAAGGGTTTGCTGATTGTGACTGGGCACTTCTTCCTCCTTCTGTGGATAGGGAAAAAGAGAGTTCATATCACATCTATGCGTTACGTATCAAGGGATTTACTGAAGAACAACGTGACCGCATGATTGATGAAATAGCCAAAAGTGAAGTCGCCGTAAATGTCCATTTTATTCCGATGCCGATGCTTTCCTTTTTTCATTCATTGGGTTATGATATCAAGGATTATCCGCAGGCATACGAGAACTTTAAAGGCGAAATTTCCCTGCCTATTTATCCGCAATTGAATGAGGAACAACTTCAGTTTATTATAAAAGTCGTAAAGAAGGCATATTGTAAAGTTGTCAATAATGATTCGCTTCTTTGATATTCTTTTCTCTTTTTTAGGAATCCTCTTCCTGTTTCCTGTCTTTTTGTTTTTGTATATTGCCATTCGTCTTGAAAGCAAAGGTGGTGGCTTTTATAAACAGCTGCGCGTAGGGCGTAACGGCAAGGATTTCTATGTCTATAAGTTCCGTTCGATGCGTATTGGTTCTGACAGACAGGGATTGATAACGGTAGGTGGACGTGATCCGCGAATCACTCGCATAGGTTATTTTATCCGCAAATATAAATTGGATGAACTACCTCAGTTGTTCAATGTCTTGAAAGGAGATATGAGCTTGGTTGGACCTCGTCCTGAAGTTCGGAAGTATGTTGACCTCTATACGGATGAACAAAGAAAAGTCTTGTCCGTGCGTCCGGGAATTACTGATTATGCATCTATAGAATACGTGGATGAAAATACAATATTGGGACAGGCAGAAGATGCGGATAAAGTGTATGTGGAACAGATAATGCCGGACAAGATACACTATAATATGAAGTATATTGAACATCGTTCGGTAATGGAATATTTCAAGATTATATTTCTGACAATATGGAGTATTGGCCGTTGATTAGGTATCTTATTAGGATAATGAAATGGTTATTTGTGCCTTACTGTCTATGGCATAAGTAACCTTTCTTTTTATGTACTTATTTTCGCGTGTATTTCTTTTTTTATTCTCTATCTGTAATTGCGCGAAGCACATTAATCCATCAATCATAAACATGAACGTGTTAGTAACTGGAGCTGCCGGTTTTATCGGTAGTAATCTTTGTATGCGCCTATTGGAGGAACTGTCCGATACCCTTGTAGTGGGTTTGGACAATCTGAATGCTTATTATGATGTGAATATCAAGCGATGGCGGTTGGAGCAATTGACCGGGTTTAGAGAACGGTTTGTTTTTATCAAGGGAAGTATTGCCGATAAATCACTTGTCGATAAGATATTTGATGAATATCAGCCGCAAATCGTTGTGAATCTGGCAGCACAGGCGGGTGTGCGCTATAGTATTACCAACCCAGATGCTTATATTGAAAGTAATCTGATAGGCTTTTATAATATATTGGAAGCTTGCCGCCATTCGTATGATGAGGGCAGGGAGGGGGTAAAACATTTGGTCTACGCTTCTTCATCGAGCGTGTATGGTTCGAATAAAAAGGTGCCTTACTCTACTGACGACAAGGTGGATAATCCGGTGAGCCTCTATGCTGCTACAAAGAAGAGTAATGAACTGATGGCGCATGCTTACTCTAAACTTTATGATATTCCGTCCACAGGCCTCCGCTTCTTTACGGTATATGGTCCCGCAGGTCGTCCGGATATGGCTTACTTTGGTTTTACCGATAAGTTGCTGAAAGGTGAGAAGATTAAGATATTTAATTATGGGAGCTGTAAGCGCGACTTTACGTATGTGGATGACATCGTAGAAGGCGTGATGCGTGTGATGGCAAAAGCTCCTGAACGTAAGGTGGGTGAAGACGGTCTGCCTGTACCGCCTTATAAAGTTTATAATATAGGCAATAATCATCCTGAAAACCTTCTGGATTTTGTCCGAATATTGCAGGAGGAACTGATAAGGGCAGGTGTATTGCCTGCAGACTATGACTTCGAGGCGCATAAGGAATTAGTTCCGATGCAACCGGGTGATGTGCCGGTGACTTATGCGGATACCTCTGCTTTGGAACGGGATTTCGGTTTCAAACCAAGTACTCCGCTTCGGGAAGGCCTCAGAAAGTTTGCCGGATGGTATAAGGACTTTTATATGGAATAATCCATTATTGATTTTATGATAACCCAATTGAATTGACATGAAAGATTTTGAGAAACTGCGAATAGCCGTAGCCGGTACCGGATATGTAGGACTGTCTATTGCGACACTGCTGGCACAACATCATAAAGTGACTGCTGTGGATGTGGTACCTGAAAAGGTGGAACTGATTAATAATAAGAAGTCGCCTATTCAAGATGAATATATCGAGAAGTACCTTTCGGAAAAGGAACTCAATCTGACGGCTACGCTGGATGGCAGGTCTGCCTACAAGGAGGCCGACTTTGTGGTAATAGCGGCACCTACCAATTATGATCCTCAGAAAAACTTCTTCGATACACACCATATAGAAGATGTGATAGATCTTATCCTTGAGGTGAATCCGGATGCCGCGATGGTGATTAAATCAACCATTCCCGTAGGGTATTGCCGTTCGCTTTACGTGAAGTATGCCCCAATGTTCCAGTATAAGCCGGAATTGAAAGGAAAGAAATTTAACCTGCTTTTCTCTCCGGAGTTTCTAAGGGAGAGCAAAGCACTTTATGATAACTTGTATCCTTCGCGTATTATCGTTGGTTATCCGAAGATGATTGATTTGGAAGGCCGGGTGTCAGCGGAAGAGAATGCGGCAGTTCGTGCTATCGGAAATCCTGAAGCGGAAGAACTTGCACGTATATTTGCCCGGCTGCTGCATGAGGGTGCATTGAAAGAGAACATCGACACGCTCTTCATGGGCATGAAGGAGGCAGAGGCGGTGAAGCTCTTTGCCAACACTTATCTGGCACTGCGTGTGTCGTATTTCAATGAACTGGATACATATGCCGAGATGAAGGGGCTGGATGCGCAAGCCATAATCAATGGTGTAGGTCTGGATCCCCGTATCGGTACACATTATAATAATCCCTCTTTCGGTTATGGTGGGTATTGTCTTCCCAAGGATACCAAACAGTTGCTTGCCAACTATAACGATGTGCCTCAGAATATGATGTCGGCAATTGTGGAGAGTAACCGTACGCGTAAGGACTTTATAGCCGATAGGGTGCTGCACATTGCCGGTGCATACGGAAGTAACAGTGTATATGATGCGGAGAAAGAAAAGGAGGTGACCATTGGTGTATTCCGGTTGACCATGAAGTCAAACTCGGATAATTTTCGCCAGAGTTCCATTCAAGGGGTGATGAAACGTATCAAGGCTAAAGGTGCCAAGCTGGTGATTTATGAACCTACATTGGAAGATGGCAGTACTTTCTTCGGTTCGCTTATTGTGAATGACTTGGAGGAGTTTAAACGTATCTCGCAGGCCATTATTGCCAACCGCTATGACGCATGTTTGGATGATGTGGCTGACAAAGTCTATACGAGGGATATTTTTAAACGTGATTAAATAAGGTATCTTATTTATATCTGTTTCATGAAGAGATTCTTTGTTCAGCATCAATTATCTTATAATTAACACTTTATCTCTTTTCTCAGAAAAACTACTCCCAAGCACCTTTTTTCTTTGGCTACATAGTTTTTAATCCTCACCTTTGCATCGTTGATCAACGAAACGTGTGAATAGGAAAACGAATTTAAATCTCTAAAGAAAAAAGTATGAGTGTAATTTTTAGGACGGTGGAGAGACCGTCGGACCCCAGGGTTGAAAACTCTCCCAAGAAGTATTATCCGCAGTTGGTGACATTGGGGCAAAGCGTGGATTTGGCGTTTATTGCACAGAAGATGCAGGACCGCTCTTCTCTGTCTATCGGTGACATCAAGAGTACGATGCAGAACTTTGTGGAAAAGCTGAAAGAGCAGTTGCTGGAAGGAAAGACGGTTAATATAGCCGGGCTGGGTGTCTTTATACTGGCAGCCAAATCGAAAGGTGAGGAAAAGGCTGATGACGTGACAGCCAAGAGTGTGGAGAGCGTCCGTATCTGTTTTCAGGCGAATAGGGAACTGAAGATATCGAAGGCTGCTACCCGCGCTGGAGAAAGGCTGGATTTGGTGAGTTTGGATGATTATCTTAAGGGGAAGACTTCCACAGATGGCGGCTCCGGTTCGGAAGGAGGAGGCTCGGATTCGGATGGAGACCAAGGTGAGAATCCACTGGGATAACGGTAGCTATGAATTATTAATCAGATAATGGATAATCTTTATGAAGAAAACGTGGAATGTGATTTTGAAACTTATTATTGCCGTAGCGAGTGCTGTGGCAGGTGTGATTGGCGGACAGACAATGATGTTTTAGTCCGATAGGATTTGATAAATAAAAAATGAGAAGAGCTGCTGGCAGGAAATCTGTCGGCAGCTCTTTTTTTAATCCTTGTATGCTTCTTCGTGTACCCCCGCTACTGCTCGTCCGCTGGGGTCGTTCTTTCCTTGGAAAGAGGCGTCCCATGCCAGCGCTTCGGCGGTGGAGCATGCCACACTGGGTACGCTGGGAACACTCCGGGCTGCGCTTTCACTGGGGAAATGCTCTTCGAAGATGGTGCGATAGTAATATTCTTCCTTGTTTTGCGGGGTATGTATCGGGAAGCGTTCGGCTGCACGTGCCATCTGTTCGTCGCTGACGGCAGCGGCGGTGACGGCTTTCAGTGTATCAATCCAACTGTAGCCCACACCGTCGGAGAACTGTTCTTTCTGCCGCCAGGCAACGCTCTGAGGGAGCATGTCGGCAAAGGCTTCGCGGACTACTTTCTTTTCTATTTCCTTGCCGGGGCACATCTTGACTGCCGGATTGATGCGCATGGCAACATCCAGGAATTCTTTGTCGAGGAAGGGGACACGTCCTTCCACTCCCCAGGCTGCAAGGCTTTTGTTGGCACGGAGGCAGTCGTACAGATGTAGTTTGGAGAGCTTGCGCACGGTTTCTTCGTGAAAGGCTTGCGGTGTGGGCGCCTTGTGGAAGTAAAGGTAACCGCCGAACACCTCGTCTGCACCTTCGCCGCTGAGTACCATCTTGATGCCCATGCTTTTGATGACACGCGCCAGCAGATACATGGGGGTGGAGGCGCGGACAGTGGTTATGTCGTAAGTCTCAATGAAATAGATGGCGTCGCGGATAGCATCGAGGCCTTCCTGAACGGTATAGTTTATCTCGTGATGCACGGTACCGATATGACGGGCCACTTCGCGGGCTTTAATCAAGTCGGGAGCACCCTTCAAGCCGACGGCGAAGGAATGGAGCTGCGGCCACCAGGCATCTGCCTTGTTGTCTGTCTCGATGCGTTTGGCGGCATATTTCTTGGCGATGGCAGAGATGACGGAAGAATCGAGTCCGCCACTGAGCAGGACACCGTAGGGGACGTCGGACATCAACTGGCGCTGTACGGCGGCTTCAAGGGCGTCGTGCACAGCCGTGACTTGTGTGCTGTAGGCTGTCCGGCCTATCGAAGCCGGCGCGGCATTGCGTTCGGCGGCAGGAGTGTAGTTGTCCTTCACAGCGGCATAGTCCATCCAGTCGCGGGTGTACCAGCGGTGCATCTTGCCCTCGCTCCCACGGTAGTAGTGGCCGGGAAGGAAAGGCTCGTACTCGTCGCAGAAGCCCTCAAGGGCTTTCAGCTCACTGCCGAAGTAGATGTGTCCATCCTTGTCGCGTCCTATATAAAGGGGTATCACGCCGATGGGGTCGCGGGCGATGAGGTAATCGTCCGTCTCTTCGTCATAGAGGGCAAAGGCGAAGATGCCGTTCAGCTCTTCGAGGAAGCGGATGCCTTTGTCTTTGTAAAGGGCAAGGATGACTTCGCAGTCGGAACCTGTCTGGAAGGCGTATTTTCCGGCATAGCGGGCACGGATGTCACGATGGTTGTAAATCTCGCCATTGACGGCAAGCACCTGTTTGCGGTCGGGTGAATACAAGGGTTGTCCACCGGATTCCGGGTCGACAATGGAGAGGCGTTCGTGGGCGAGGATGGCGGAGCCGCCTACGTAGATACCACTCCAGTCCGGTCCGCGATGACGGATTTTCTGTGCCATCCGTAGCGCTTTGTTTCTCAACTCAGGAGTTTGAGACTGTATGTTGAAGATTCCTGCTATTCCACACATGAGAATTAAAAATTAAAGGTTAAAAATTAAAGAAAGGGAAATCATTTCTTGTTTTCTTTTAGAGGTTCGAGGTAACGGTCTATTTCTGTTGCCACTCGTCGTCCGTCGGCCAAGGCACGTACTACGAGGCTGGCGCCGTGGGCGGCATCGCCTGCCACGAATACGTTCTCTGCAAACTTCGGTTGCTCGGGCTTGAGGAAACCCATGGCAAGAAGCACCATATCGGCTTCGATGACCTCTTTCTTACCCGTAGATTTCATGGTAGGGCGGTTACCGTCTGTTGCCGGAAGCCACTCCACTTCTTCCACTTCCACACCGCATACCTTGCCATTCTTCCCGATGAACCGGGTAGAGGCGAGGGACCATCGACGGGTACAGCCTTCTTCGTGGCTGCTGGTGGTTTTCAGTACGACGGGCCATTGCGGCCAGGGAGTATCCGGGTTGTGTCCTATGGGCGGTTGGGGCATAATTTCAATCTGGGTTACGCTGACGGCTCCCTGGCGGATGCTGGTGCCTATACAGTCGGACCCGGTATCGCCGCCGCCGATGACGAGTACCCGTTTGCCGCGGGCGTTGACGAGCTGGTCTTTCGGGAAGGTATCTCCATCCAGAATATGGTTCTGCTGTGCCAGCATGTCGAGGGCAAAGTAGATGCCTTTCAGCTCCCTGCCCGGAATGGAGAGGTCGCGGGCGGTGGGCGTACCGGTACAAATGGCGTAGGCATCGAATCCGACGGGCAGTTTCTGCACATCGACATGGACTCCCATCTTGAACAAGATACCTTCGGCCTCGAGGATTTTCATGCGGCGGTCGATGACGGCTTTGTCCAGCTTGAAGTTGGGGATGCCATAGCGCAGCAGTCCTCCCGGCATCGGTTTGCTATCGAATAGGGTAACTTCGTAACCTTTGGCGTTCAGCCGTACGGCAACGCTCAATCCGGCAGGGCCGGCGCCGATGACGGCTACCTTCTTTCCGTTACGTTCGGGCTTGCACGGTGTGATGTAACCCTCGCGAAAGGCAGCTTCGGCAATGGCGGCTTCATTTTCGCGGATAGTGACCGGCTCGTTGCACGAGAGTTTCAGTACGCATGACTTCTCGCAGAGGGCGGGGCAGATGCGTCCCGTAAATTCCGGAAAATCATTCGTACTGTTCAGTATTTGATAGGCTTCGCGCCATTTGCCCCGGTAGAGCGCGTCTTGGAATTCCGGGTCTTTATTGCCTAGCGGACATGCCCAGTGGCAGAAGGGTACGCCGCAGTCCATACAGCGCGAGGCCTGGAGCTTGCGGTCGTGGCTGTTCAGTGTCTGTTCCACTTGGCTGAAGTCTGTGATACGTTCGTGTATCGGACGGTAACCCGCCTCTTGGCGGGGGATATTGAGGAATGCTTTTGGATCTCCCATGATGAACAAATTAAAAAGTTAAAGAATTAAAGAATGAAAGGGGAATTTCCTCAGTCTTTCATTCTTTCATTATTAATTCGCGATTCAATAATCGCGTTGCATTTCTGCAATCTTCTGTTGCAATTTCTGCATCTGCTCCTCTTGCAGCACTTTTTTGTATTCGATAGGGACTACCTGGATGAACTGGTCGGCATAGCGTGGCCAGTCATCGAGCATGGTGCGTGCCAGTTTGGAACCGGTGTACAGGTAGTGCTGGCGGATGAGCTCGTGCAGTTCCTTGCGGTAGGAGGCCTCTTCGATGAGACTCAGTTCTACCATTTCCATGTTGCAGAAATAGTCGAAGTTGTCGTCCCGGTTCCATACGTAGGCCACACCGCCGGACATGCCTGCGGCAAAGTTGCGTCCCGTCTGTCCGAGTACTACCACGCGCCCGCCGGTCATATACTCGCAGCAGTGGTCGCCTACACCCTCCACTACGGCTGTGGCACCGGAGTTGCGGACGGCAAAGCGCTCGCCTGCACGGCCGTTGATGTAAACTTCACCGCTTGTGGCGCCGTAAAGCAGGGTGTTGCCTGCAATCGTGTTTTTCTCTGCCTCGAAGTTGCTCCGTACCGGAGGCAGGACAGCGATGCGTCCGCCACTCAGACCTTTGCCCAGATAATCGTTGGCCTCGCCTTCCAGCTTGAAGTTGACACCCGGGACAAGGAATGCCCCGAAACTCTGCCCGGCAGAGCCTTTGAACTTCACGTTCAGCGTATGTTCGGGCAGCCCTTTTTCTCCGTATTTTGCGGCAATGACACCAGAGAGCATGGCGCCGCAGGCACGGTCGGTATTGGCGATGGTGTACTCCAGCGAGATTTCTTTCTGGTTCTCTACGGCTTCGGCGGCGGCATGTAGCATCTCTACATCTTTCACATGGTCGATGCCATGCTGTTGGTCGGTGACGTGGCGGATGGCGGCTTCATTGTCTACGCGTGCCAGTAGTTTGTCGAAGCTTATCAACTGATGTTTCCTGATTCCGTCATCCGGCTTGCGGACGATAAGGTCTGTGCGTCCAATGATGTCATCCAGGCGTTCCACACCGATTTCCGCCAGGTATTCGCGTACTTCCTGCGCCAGGAACGTGAAGAAGTTCACCAGATACTCGCTGCGTCCGCGGAAGCGTTTGCGCAGTTCTTCGTTCTGTGTCGCCACCCCTACGGGGCAGGTGTTCTGGTGACATTTGCGCATCATTACGCAACCCAGTACAATCAGGGCACTGGTGGCGAAACCGAATTCTTCGGCTCCGAGCATTGCCATCAGTATGATGTCGCGGCCTGTTTTGAGCTGTCCGTCCACTTGCAGCATCACTTGTCCGCGCAGGCCGTTCAGCACCAGTGTCTGCTGCGTTTCGCTCAAACCGAGTTCGGGCGAGATGCCGGCATAGCGGATGGATGATGCAGGAGAGGCTCCCGTACCGCCCTCTGCACCCGAGATGACTATCAAATCGGCCTTTGCCTTTGCCACACCGGCGGCAATGGTGCCCACACCGCTTTCTGCCACCAGCTTCACGCTGATTTTTGCCCGTGGGTTCACGTTCTTCAGGTCGAAGATGAGCTGTGCCAGGTCTTCGATGGAGTAAATGTCGTGGTGGGGCGGGGGAGAAATCAGCGAGATGCCCGGAATGGAGTGGCGTGTCTTGGCAATCACTTCATCCACTTTGAAGCCCGGCAGCTGTCCGCCTTCGCCCGGCTTGGCGCCTTGGGCAATCTTTATCTGTATTTCGTCCGCATTCACCAGATATTCTGCGGTGACACCGAAACGTCCTGAGGCCACCTGCTTGATGGCGCTGCGCAGACTGGTGCCGTCTTCGCGCGGCATGAAGCGTGCCCGGTCTTCGCCTCCTTCGCCCGTATTGCTCCGGCCATGCAGCTTGTTCATGGCAATAGCCATGGCTTCGTGGGCTTCGCGGCTGATGGAGCCGTAGGACATGGCGCCGGTGACAAAGCGCTGTACGATGTTCTCTACCGGTTCCACCCGGTCTATGCTGATAGGAGCGCGGCGGAAGTCGAGGAAATCGCGCAGGAAGATGGGAGATTCCTTGCTGTCTACCATGGCAGTGAACTCCTTGAATTTCTTATAGCTTCCCAGGCGTGTGGCAAGTTGCAGTGTGCTGATGGTTTCCGGGTTCCAGGCGTGCTTCTCACCATCCTTGCGGAAGGCATACAGTCCGCGGTTCGGCAATAGCTCCGCTTCCCCCTTCTTTTTAAGAACCTCCATCCCTTCCTTGTGGAAGGCGATGGCGTCGCGTGCCACTTCATCCAGGCGTATGCCTCCGATGCGTGAACTCAGTCCGCCAAAGTAGGCATTGCTCAACTCCTCGCTCAGTCCTACGGCCTCGAAAATTTTCGCGCCCCGGTAAGAACGGATGGTGCTGATGCCCATCTTGCTCATAATCTTGAACAAGCCTTTGCAGACGGACTTGATATATTTCTTTTCGGCAGTGGCGTAGTCGAGCTGTATTTCCTTTTCGTTCACCAGTTTGTCGATGACGGCAAAAGCCATATACGGATTCAGTGCGCTGGCTCCGAAGCCCAGCAGCAGTGCGGCGTGCATCACTTCGCGGATTTCGCCGCTTTCTACAATCAGTGCCGTCTGCACCCGTTTGCCCACGGAGATAAGATGGTGGTGTACCGCCGACACGGCAAGCAGTGACGGAATGGCGGCATGGGCGGCGTCTACGTCGCGGTCGGAAAGCACGATGTAGTTCACTCCTTCGTTGACGGATTCTTCCGCCTGCTTGCAGAGGGTTGCCAATGCTTCCTGCAATCCCTGGCACCCTTTTGCCACTTCGAAGAGCAGGGGCAGCTTCACGGTCTTGAAGCCTTTGTACCGGATGTTGCAGAGAATATCCAGCTGGGCGTTGTTCAGGATGGGATGGTTCAACCTCACCATCTTGCAATGGTTTTCGCTGGGTGTCAGTATGTTCATGCCTACGGCTCCGATGTATTCGGTCAGCGACATTACCAGTTCTTCGCGTATCGGGTCGATAGGAGGGTTGGTGACTTGGGCAAACTGCTGGCGGAAATAGTTGTACAGTAGTTGCGGCTTGTCCGAGAGTACTGCCAGCGGGGTGTCATTGCCCATGGAGTTGATGGGTTCGGCACCGGTGGTACACATCGGGACAATCAGCCGTTCCACGTCTTCTTTGGAGTAGCCGAAGATGCGCAGCATGCTGTCGTAGTTCTCCACGCTATGGGAGACTTTGCGACCGCTTTTCAGTTCGTCCAGCTCGATGCGGTTGCCGGCCAGCCAAGTGCGGTATGGTTTGGCTTCGGCAAGTTGTTTCTTCAGTTCGCCGTCATAATATATTTCGCCTTTCTCGGTGTCTATAAGCAGTATCTTGCCCGGTTGCAGGCGTCCTTTTTCCTTGATGTCTCCCGGCTCGAAATCCATCACGCCGACTTCGCTGGCCACTACCATCATGCCGCCCTGCGTAATCAGGTAGCGTGCAGGGCGCAGTCCGTTCCTGTCGAGCATGCCGCCTGCATAGCGCCCGTCGCTGAAAAGCAGTGCCGCCGGTCCGTCCCACGGCTCCATCAGGATGGAGTGGTATTCATAGAAAGCTTTCAAATCTTCGCTGATGGGATTCTTTTCGTTGAAGGATTCCGGTACGAGCATGGCCATGGCGTGCGGCAGGCTCAGGCCCGACATGATGAGAAACTCGAGCACATTGTCCAGTGAGGCACTGTCGCTCATGCCCGGTTGCACGATGGGGCGTATCTCCCGGATGTCTCCCAGGGCGGGAGAGGAGAGTACACTCTCACGGGCTTCCATCCAGCCGCGGTTGCCGCGGATGGTATTGATTTCGCCGTTGTGTGCCAGCAGGCGGAAAGGCTGTGCCAGTCCCCAGGTGGGGAAAGTGTTGGTGCTGAAACGGGAGTGCACCAATGCCAGTCCGCTGGTGAAGTAGCTGTTGGTGAGGTCGGGGAAGTAGTTGCGCAACTGCAAGGAAGAGAGCATGCCCTTGTAGACGATGTTCTTCGTAGAGAGCGAGACGATGTAGAAATCCTCGCGGGTGGGGATGTCCGACTTGCGTATTCTGTTCTCTATCCTTTTCCTTATTATATAGAGTTTGCGGTCGGCGGTTTCGCTTTCCGTAAATCCGGTGATGAAAATTTGCTTGATGTCCGGTTCGTTGGCAAGAGCCGCTTCTCCCAATATTTCGGGGCAAGTGGGCACGTTACGCAGATGCATCAGGGTCAATCCCTCCTTTTCAATCTCTTCGATAATGACGCTCAAGATGACAGCCTGGTCTTTTCCGTCTTTGGGAAGGAAAAGCAGGCCGGTGCCGTATTTTCCCTTCTCGGGAACGGGAATGCCCTGCAACAGAATGAATTCGTGCGGTATCTGCAGCATGATGCCGGCACCGTCTCCGGTTTTGTTGTCCGCCCCTTCCGCTCCACGGTGGCGCATGTTTTCCAGTACCTTCAATGCCGATTCTACCAGTTCATGTGATTTTCCTCCCTGGATATTGACCAGCATGCCTACTCCGCAGGCATCGTGCTCATGGGATGCCTCATACAAGCCCAACTGTTTGGGCTGTCGCTGGTAATCCTCTGCTTTTGTTTTGTTGTTAAAAAGTTCTTGTTTCATGATTATAAGCTTTCTTTATTGCTGTATAATATTGTTTGTGGTTTCAAAATGTTCGGCAAATATATGGTATTAATTGCAAAATGCTAATATGTATTCCTGCCTTCTTTCTTGCAAAATTCCTGCGATAGAAGATGAAGTTATGAATTGATAGAAAACACCCTCTGTTTTCTTTTAATCCTAAATCAAAATCAGACGGTTTGATTTGGATTTATAAATTAAGCCTTTTGCTTTTAAAATAATACTTTCTTTAACTTTTTGATGTAAAAACAACTTTTTTCTATTCTTTTGATAAATAAATAGTGAAAAGATTAACTTTATGTTCTTAAGAATATGTATATTTGCAGCGCAAAATCAAATACTGATACATTATGTGTGGAATAGTAGGCTATATAGGTCAAAGGAAAGCCTACCCCATTCTTATCAAAGGTCTGAAGCGGTTGGAGTACCGTGGATATGATAGTGCAGGGGTAGCATTAATCAGTGATAACCGACAGTTGAACGTGTACAAAGCGAAAGGTAAGGTTTCGGAACTTGAAACTTTCGTTGCTCAAAAAGATATTTCCGGTAACATTGGTATTGCACATACACGTTGGGCCACTCATGGAGAACCTTGTTCCGTCAATGCCCATCCCCATTATTCCTCTTCCGAACGCCTCGCCCTCATCCATAACGGCATTATTGAAAACTACGCCGTCCTTAAAGAAAAACTTCAAGCCAAAGGTTATGTATTTAAAAGCAGCACTGATACCGAGGTGCTGGTACAGCTCATTGAATACATTCAGGTGACAAACCATATTGACCTGCTGACGGCGGTGCAACTTGCCTTGCAGGAAGTGATTGGGGCGTATGCCATTGCGGTGCTCGACAAGGACAATCCGGATGGGATAATCGCTGCACGCAAGAGCAGTCCGCTGGTGGTGGGCATCGGTGAAGGAGAGTTTTTCCTGGCTTCGGATGCCACGCCGATTGTGGAATATACGGATAAGGTGGTGTATCTGGAAGACGAAGAGATTGCCCTCATCCGCCGGGGAGAGAAGCTGAAGGTTGTTAACCTGAAGAATGTGGAATGTCCGCACGAGGTAAAGACGGTAGCGCTCAATCTCGGCCAGCTGGAGAAGGGAGGCTATCCGCACTTCATGCTGAAGGAAATCTTCGAACAGCCCGGCTGCATTCACGACTGCATGCGCGGGCGTATCAATGTGGAGGGTACGAACGTGGTTCTTTCTGCAGTGATTGATTATAAGGAACGTCTGCTGGCGGCCAAACGCTTCGTCATCGTGGCATGCGGTACGTCATGGCATGCCGCCCTCATCGGCAAGCATTTGATTGAAAGCTTCTGCCGTATTCCGGTGGAGGTGGAGTATGCCAGTGAGTTCCGTTACCGCGACCCGGTGATTGACAGCAACGATGTAGTGATTGCCATCTCGCAAAGCGGAGAAACGGCCGATACGCTGGCAGCCGTGGAGCTTGCCAGAAATCGTGGGGCATTTATATATGGCATCTGCAATGCCGTCGGTTCCAGTATTCCCCGTGCCACGCATACGGGTTCCTATATCCACGTGGGACCGGAAATAGGGGTGGCATCCACCAAAGCCTTCACCGGGCAGGTAACGGTGCTTACCATGCTGGCCCTGACACTTGCCAAAGAGAAAAAGACGATGGACGAAGGGCAATACCTGGCAATTGTCAAGGAATTGGGACATATCCCCGACAAGATGAAGGAGGTCTTGAAACTGAACGACCGTATAGCGGAACTTTCCAAGATATTCACCTATGCACACAACTTTATCTATCTGGGACGCGGATACAGTTATCCCGTAGCCCTGGAAGGTGCTTTGAAGTTGAAGGAGATTTCGTATATCCATGCCGAGGGCTATCCTGCCGCCGAAATGAAGCATGGTCCCATTGCCTTGGTAGATGCCGAGATGCCGGTGGTGGTTATTGCCACCCGGAATGGGCTTTACGAAAAGGTGCTGAGCAATATCCAGGAAATAAAGGCGCGTAAAGGCAGGGTTATCGCCATTGTGACAAAGGGAGATACGGTCATCAGTAAAATAGCCGACACTTGCATCGAGCTTCCCGAAACAATGGAGTGCCTTGATCCGTTAATAACTACGGTACCTCTGCAATTACTTGCCTATCACATTGCCGTGTGCAAGGGAATGGATGTGGACCAGCCGAGGAATCTTGCGAAGTCGGTGACTGTAGAATGAGGACATGTACAATTTACCATTTACAATGTACAATGGGGCTGCGCTTGGGAGGGGTAAATGTAAATGGTAATTGTATGCTATAATAAGGAAAAGAAAATTGTACACTTAAAATTGTACATTGTAAATGGTAAATTGTAAATAAATAGATGGAACAACTGAAGCATGAATGCGGCGTCGCCATGATACACCTGCTGAAACCGCTGGAGTACTATGAAGAGAAGTACGGAACATGGATGTACGGACTCAACAAGCTCTATCTCCTGATGGAGAAACAACACAACCGTGGGCAGGAAGGTGCCGGACTGGCCTGCGTGAAACTGGAAGCCAGTCCCGGCGAGGAATATATGTTCCGTGAGCGTGCTCTCGGCTCGGGCGCCATTACCGAAATCTTCGGTACGGTGCAGGGCCACTTCAAGGACTTGACCAAGGAACAGCTGCATGATGCGGACTATGCCAAGCGTGTGCTGCCCTTTGCAGGGGAGGTCTATATGGGACACCTGCGTTACTCCACTACCGGAAAGTCCGGCATCTCGTACGTGCACCCGTTCCTCCGGAGAAACAACTGGCGTGCCAAGAATCTTGCCCTCTGCGGCAACTTCAACATGACGAATGTGGATGAAATCTTCGCACGCATTACCGCCATCGGCCAGCATCCGCGCAAATATGCCGATACCTACATCATGCTGGAGCAGTTGGGACATCGCCTCGACCGCGAAGTGGAGCGCCTCTTCAACCTTGCCGAAGCGGAAGGGCTGGCAGGCATGGACATCACCCGTTATATAGAAAACCACATCGACCTTGCCAACGTGCTGCGCACTTCGAGCAAGGAGTGGGACGGGGGATACGTGATGTGCGGACTTACCGGCAGCGGAGAGACTTTCGCCGTACGCGACCCATGGGGCATCCGTACAGCCTTCTGGTATCAGGACGACGAGATAGCGGTGCTTGCCAGCGAACGTCCCGTGATACAGACAGCCCTTAATGTTCCTGTCGAATCCATCAAGGAGCTGCAACCCGGACAAGCCATGTTTATCAACAAGGCCGGCAAGGTGCGCACCGTGCAAATCAACAAGCCGCGCGAGGTGAAACCTTGTTCCTTCGAGCGCATCTACTTCAGCCGAGGCAGTGATGTGGACATTTACCGGGAACGTAAACTGCTGGGTGAGAAACTTGTACCCAACATATTGAAAGCCATCGACAACGATGTGGACCATACCGTCTTCTCCTTCATCCCCAATACGGCGGAAGTCGCCTTCTACGGTATGTTGCAGGGATTGGACGACTACCTCAACGAGGAGAAGGTGCAGCAGATTGCCGCCTTGGGGCATAGTCCCAGCCACGACGAACTGGAGCATATCTTGTCGCGGCGCATACGGAGCGAGAAGGTGGCAATCAAGGACATCAAGCTGCGTACCTTCATTGCCGAAGGAAACAGCCGGAACGACCTTGCCGCCCATGTGTACGACATCACTTACGGAAGCCTTGTCCCGGGAGTGGATAATCTGGTCATCATCGACGACTCGATAGTGCGCGGAACCACCCTGAAGCAGAGCATCATCGGCATCCTCGACCGTCTGGAGCCGAAGAAGATAGTCATTGTAAGCTCTTCACCGCAGGTGCGCTATCCCGACTACTATGGCATCGATATGGCTAAGATGAGCGAATTCATCGCCTTCAAGGCTGCTGTGGAACTGCTGAAGGAGCGTGAGATGCGCGATGTAATTGCCGCCGCCTACCGCAAGTCCAAGGAGCAGGTAGGCCTGCCCAAAGAACAGATGGTGAATTACGTGAAGGAGATTTATGCTCCTTTCACTGATGAGGAAATCTCTGCCAAGATGGTGGAGCTTCTTACTCCGAAAGGGACGAAAGCCAAAGTGCAGATTGTCTACCAGCCTCTCGAGGGGCTGCATGAGGCCTGCCCCAAGCATCCGGGTGACTGGTACTTCAGCGGCGATTATCCTACGCCGGGCGGTGTGAAGCTGCTGAACAAGGCATTTATTGATTATATAGAACAAGTTTATCAATTTTAATTGAATCAATGAGAAATGTAACTCTAATCCTCGACGACGGGAGCCGCTTCCACGGCAAGTCGTTCGGTTTTGAAAAACCGGTAGCGGGAGAGGTGGTCTTCAACACAGCCATGACGGGTTATCCCGAAAGCCTGACCGACCCTTCGTATGCCGGACAGCTGATGACGCTCACCTATCCGTTGGTGGGCAATTACGGTGTGCCGCCTTTTACTCTCGAACCGAATGGGCTTGCCACTTTTATGGAGAGCGAGCATATCCATGCCGAAGCCATTATTGTAAGCGATTATAGCGAAAATTATAGCCATTGGAATGCGGTGGAAAGCCTCGGTGACTGGCTGAAACGCGAACAGATTCCGGGCATCACGGGCATCGATACCCGCGAACTGACAAAGGTGCTTCGCGAGCATGGGGTGATGATGGGACGTATCGCCTTTGATGATGAATCGGATGAAATGCCTGAGGCCTCTTATGCCGATGTGAATTATGTGGATAAAGTTAGCTGCAAGGAGGTTATCCGTTACAACGAAGGAACCGGTAAGAAGAAAGTGCTCCTTGTGGATTGCGGCGTCAAGCATAACATCATCCGCTGCCTGCTGAAACGTGACGTGGAAGTGATTCGCGTTCCTTGGGACTATGATTATACTGGAATGGAGTTCGACGGGTTGTTCATCTCCAACGGTCCCGGTGACCCCGATACCTGCGATGCTGCCGTGCAGCATATCCGCAAGGCAATGCAGAACGATAAACTGCCCATCTTCGGCATCTGTATGGGAAACCAGTTGCTTTCCAAAGCTGGGGGCGCCAAGATATACAAATTGAAATACGGTCACCGCAGCCATAACCAACCGGTGCGTATGGTGGGTACGGAACGTTGCTTCATCACCTCACAGAATCATGGGTATGCCGTAGACAACAACACGCTGACAGAAGACTGGGAACCGCTTTTCATCAATATGAACGATGGTTCTAATGAAGGAATCCGCCACAAATGCAATCCCTGGTTCTCCGCACAGTTTCATCCCGAAGCTGCCAGCGGGCCGACGGATACGGAGTTTCTTTTTGATGACTTTGTGAAGTTGCTTTAGTAAGAGAATTTTATCAAGAATGGTTGCGTTCGTAATCTCTTGATAATCAGTATGTAAAAGACGGTATAATGAGTCCCATACTGAATGTCATTCAGTCCCAGAGTGAATACCTTTCAGTCCTATACTGAATGCCATTCAATTAGTGACTGATTGTGTAAGGTAAGAGAAAGATAAGGTTTTATTACTACTATTACATTTTTAATAAACAGATATGCAAATGAAAGAAAACAATATAAAGAAAGTCCTGCTGCTCGGTTCCGGTGCACTGAAAATCGGTGAGGCAGGAGAATTTGACTACTCCGGTTCGCAGGCGCTCAAGGCATTGAAGGAGGAAGGCATCTACACGGTTCTCATCAATCCGAACATTGCCACGGTACAGACCTCGGAAGGAGTTGCCGACCAGATTTACTTCCTGCCCGTCACGCCCTATTTCGTGGAGAAGGTGATAGAGAAGGAGCGCCCGGACGGCATCATGCTTGCTTTTGGTGGGCAGACGGCACTGAACTGCGGTGTTTCCCTCTATAAAGACAAGATTTTCGAGAAGTACGGCGTGACGGTTCTCGGCACTCCCGTGCAGGCCATCATTGACACGGAGGACCGTGAAATCTTTGTGCAGAAACTGAATGAGATTGATGTAAAGACCATCAAGAGCGAAGCTGTGGAGAATGCAGCGGATGCCCGTCGCGCAGCCCGGGAACTGGGATACCCGGTCATTGTCCGTGCCGCATACGCGCTTGGCGGACTGGGTTCGGGCTTCTGCGACAATGAAGAAGAGCTGAATGTGCTGGTGGAGAAAGCCTTCTCCTTCTCCCCGCAGGTGCTGGTGGAGAAATCGCTGAAGGGATGGAAGGAAGTGGAATACGAGGTGGTGCGCGACCGCTTCGACAACTGCATCACGGTCTGCAACATGGAGAACTTCGACCCCCTGGGCATCCATACAGGTGAGTCCATCGTTATTGCCCCGTCACAGACGTTGAGCAATACGGACTATCATAAATTGCGTGAACTCGCTATCCGCATTATCCGTCACATCGGCATTGTGGGAGAGTGTAACGTGCAGTATGCCTACGACCCGATGAGCGAGGACTACCGGGTAATCGAGGTAAATGCACGCTTGAGCCGTTCGTCTGCACTTGCCTCTAAAGCAACGGGTTATCCGTTGGCGTTTGTAGCGGCAAAACTCGGCTTGGGCTATGGCTTGTTCGACTTGAACAACTCTGTGACAAAGACTACAAGCGCTTTCTTCGAACCCGCCCTGGACTATGTGGTCTGCAAGATACCGCGTTGGGATTTGGGCAAGTTCCACGGGGTGGACAAAGAGCTGGGTTCGAGCATGAAGTCGGTAGGCGAGGTGATGGCTATCGGCCGTACTTTCGAGGAAGCCATCCAGAAGGGGCTTCGCATGATAGGCCAGGGCATGCACGGCTTCGTAGAGAACAAGGAACTGGTGATTGCCGATTTGGACAAGGCTCTGCGCGAACCTACCGACAAACGTATCTTTGTCATCTCCAAAGCCTTCCGTGCCGGGTATACGGTGGACCAGGTGCACGAATTGACCAAGATAGACCGTTGGTTCCTGGAGAAGTTGATGAACATCATGGATACCAGCAGGGAACTGCACTCTTTTATGGCTGATGGAGAGTTGCCAATGATTCCCGTGGACTTGTTGCGTAAAGCCAAAGTACAAGGCTTCTCTGATTTCCAGATAGCCCGTGCCCTCGGCTTGGAACAAGCAATGGACGGCGAAGAAGCCATCCTTGCCGTCCGCAATTTCCGCAAGAGTGCAGGCATTCTGCCCGTAGTGAAGCAGATAGATACCCTTGCCGCCGAATATCCCGCACAGACCAACTATCTCTACCTGACGTATAGCGGCACGGCAAATGATGTCCGTTACCTCGGCGACCGCAAGTCCATTGTCGTATTGGGCTCCGGCGCCTACCGCATCGGTTCTTCCGTAGAGTTCGACTGGTGCGGCGTGCAGGCCCTGAACACCATCCGCCAGGAAGGCTACCGCAGTGTCATGATAAACTACAACCCCGAAACCGTGTCTACGGACTATGACATGTGCGACCGTCTTTACTTCGACGAGCTCACCTTCGAGCGCGTGATGGATATTCTCGAACTGGAGAATCCCCACGGGGTGATTGTCTCTACCGGTGGTCAGATACCGAATAACCTTGCCCTGCGCCTCGATGCGCAGAAGGTACCTATTCTCGGCACAAGCGCCAGGAGCATCGACAATGCCGAAGACCGTGACAAGTTCTCCGCCATGCTCGACCGCATTGGTGTAGACCAGCCCGAATGGCGGGCGTTGACCTCCCTGGAGGACATCAACGCCTTTGTGGATAAGGTGGGCTTCCCGGTATTGGTCCGTCCTTCCTACGTATTGTCCGGCGCTGCGATGAACGTCTGTTCCAACCGGGAGGAGCTGGAACGCTTCCTGAAGCTGGCGGCGAATGTCAGCAAGAAACATCCCGTAGTGGTGAGCCAGTTCATTGAGCATGCCAAGGAGGTGGAGATGGATGCTGTGGCGCAAGATGGAGAGATTATCGCGTACGCCATCAGTGAGCATATCGAGTTTGCCGGAGTGCATTCCGGTGACGCCACTATCCAGTTCCCGCCACAAAAGTTGTATGTGGAGACGGTGCGCCGCATCAAGCGCATCAGCCGCGAGATTGCCCGTGAGCTGAACATCTCCGGTCCGTTCAATATCCAGTATCTGGCACGCGAGAACGACATCAAGGTGATTGAGTGCAACCTCCGTGCCAGCCGTTCGTTCCCGTTTGTCAGCAAGGTGCTGAAGATAAACCTTATTGAACTTGCCACGAAGGTGATGCTCGGCATTCCGGTACAGAAGCCGGACAAGAATCTGTTCGATTTGGATTATGTAGGCATCAAGGCGAGCCAGTTCTCCTTCAACCGTCTGCAGAAGGCCGACCCGGTACTGGGGGTGGATATGGCAAGTACGGGCGAGGTGGGTTGCATCGGCAGCGATACTTCCTGCGCCATTCTCAAGGCGATGCTCTCCGTGGGATATCGTATTCCAGAGAAAAATATCCTGCTTTCTACCGGTACTCCGAAGCAGAAAGTGGACATGCTTTCTGCCGCGCGTATGCTTCAGAAGAAGGGGTATAAGATATTTGCCACGGGTGGTTCCAGCAACTTCCTTACGGAGAACGGTGTGGAGAATACGCGCGTCTACTGGCCCAGCGAACCCGAACGCCAGCCACAGGCACTCGACATGCTGCACCGCAAGGAGATAGACATGGTGGTCAATATTCCGAAGAACCTCACCGCAGGCGAGTTGGATAACGGCTACAAGATACGCCGTGCCGCCATCGACCTCAATATTCCGTTGATAACGAATGCCCGTCTGGCAAGTGCGTTCATCAATGCATTCTGCACGATGACACCGGATGATTTGGCTATCAAGTCGTGGGCGGAGTACAAATGATGATTTAATTTGCTATCTTTGCTGAAAACTAAGTTCGATGGAAACAATTTTGACCCAATACTATCAATCTCCTTATGGCGAGTTGCTCCTCGGCTCTTTCGGCGATAAACTCTGCCTATGCGACTGGATGCTGAACGAGAAACGTAGAGTAACCGTTGATAAGCGCATACGGCAGGCGCTGTATGCCGATTATGAGGAAGGCACTTCGGAAGTGATTGCAAGGGCAATCATTCAGTTGGATGAGTATTTTGCCCGTAAGCGGACCATATTCGATGTTCCACTGCTTGCAGTCGGAACAGAATTCCAGCGGACGGTGTGGCAGGAGTTGCAGAACATCCCTTACGGAAAAACAGTGTCCTACGGCGAGCTTTCACGAAAGCTGGGCAATCCGAAAGCCGTACGTGCGGTGGCGGCTGCCAATGGGGCAAATGCCCTCTCCATACTCATCCCCTGCCATCGTGTGGTGGGCAGCAACCATACGCTGATAGGCTATGCCGGTGGACTGGCAGCCAAACAAGGGATGCTGGCATTGGAAGCGGACTCTTGCGACGGACCGTCAGGCTCCCGTATAGGACAGCTGTTTTGAGGTCAGGTTTGTTTCTGGTATTCCGCCGGTGTCATCCCCGTCATACGTTTGAAGAACTTCGAGAAGAACGACGGATTGGGAAAGTTCAGTTCGTCTGATATTTGAAACACCAGTAGATTACTGTGTTTCAGCAATACTTTGGCTTCGAGGATAACTGCTTGATTAATCCATTGCATCACGGTTTGTCCGCTTGTTTCACGTATCACCGAACTCAGATAGTGCGGTGTCAGGCATAGCTTGTCGGCATAGAAGTTGACGTTGCGTTCGTGCTTGCTGTGTTGGTTCACCAAAGCGATGAAGCGGCGGAATAGCTCTTCCTGGCGTGAAAGGCGTGCCGGAGTTGACTTGCATGTGTGCTCGTGGATATACTTAAGGTTATAGAGAAGTGAGACAATCAAGTGCTGTACAGCTCCGCGGCGGTAGGGCAAACAATGTAGTATATTCCACAATAAAGAGAAGAAGCTGCTGATGTGTGCCCATTCCTCGTTGTTGCATGAAAGGCGGATTCCGTTTCGTGTATAAGCTTCCGAAAGAATGGAATTCTGTAGTACGGGCAGAAAATTGGCAGTGGGCATGATGACTTGGAATTCGTAGTCGGGACTGACTTCCGATATTTCTATCAGCGAATTGTCAGGGATGATAATAATATCGTGGGCTGTAGCTTCATATTCGATAAGATTGATGGAGATTCGGCCCTTACCTTGCATGATGCGTACAATCCTTCCTTCTTTGGCACGATAAGGTTGCTGGGTGCGGAATAGCCTGAATCCTATTGCTTGAAAACTGATGACCATTCCCAAATCGTCGTTTATAAATCTGTATTCGGAATGTTCTATAAAATCCGGATTGTTGCGGATGTCCTCGAATGCGACGCTTATCGGTTTGTTCTTTTCCATATCTTTCCCTTTATGAATAATGTATATTTCCACCGCAAAGATAATAAAGTGTTCCTATTATTTGTCTTTTTCTACGAAATGTCGTACTATTAGAACATCTTTGCGCACAAATGGATTGTATGGTTATAGGGTTATGCCTTTATCTTTGCATGTGTATAGAACAAAACCATGTAGAATAAACAAGAAACAGAATGGATATGAAACGAACCGTTTTCTTTTTTACCCTTTCTCTTGCCGCCATGCTGGCACATGCCCAGCTCACGTTGGAAGAGTGCCAGCGCCGGGCGCAAGACAATTATCCGTTGGTCAGGCAATACGGACTGATAGAAAAGGCACGCGGGTACGACCTCTCCAATGCCGGAAAAGGTTACTTGCCCCAGTTTTCCCTATCCGGCAAGGCCACGTACCAGAGTGACATCACCCGGCTACCGGTCGAAATCCCTAATCTCGACATCAAGACTGCTTCGAAAGACCAGTACCAGGTGATGCTCGAAGTGCAGCAGACCCTCTGGGATGGTGGGGATATACGTTCCAGAAAACGATTGACGCGTGCCGCCTCGGAAGTGGAACTGGAAAAACAGCATGTAGACATGTATGCCTTGACTGACCGGGTGAACCAGCTCTTTTTCGGCATCCTGCTGTTGGACGAACAGCTGAAACAGAACAGCCTCTTGCAAGAAGATTTAGGAAGAACCCACAAGCAGGTAGCCGACTATATAGCCAATGGCATCGCCACCCTGAGCGACCTGGATGCAGTCAGCGTAGAGCAACTGAACACCAGGCAGCACCGTGTGGAATTGGAGACCACCCGCCGTGCATACCTCAGCATGCTTGCTGCCTTTACGGGCAAGGATCTCTCTTCCGAAACGGTTTTATTGAAACCGGCTGCCGAAGAAAACATAGACCGGCAGATGAACAACCGCCCCGAACTTCGTTGGTACGATGCGCAGGGAGAGCAACTCCACCAGCAGGAGGCAGCCTTGAACACCCGGTTGATGCCGCGTTTCGGCCTTTTTGTACAAGGGGCATACGGCAATCCGGGATTGAATATGCTGAAAGATGAATTCAACGCCTATTATATGGCGGGGGTGCGCATGTCCTGGAATTTCGGCAGTCTGTATACGTTGAAGAACGACCGCCGCAGGATAGACAATACCCGCCAACAGATAGAGACCGGCCGGGATGTGTTCCTTTTCAACATTCGCCTGCAGGCTACGCAGCAGGATGCGGGCATTGTATCCATGCGCCGCCAGATGGCGGATGATGACGAGATTATCCGTCTGCGTGGGAATATCCGCCGTGCAGCCGAGGCCAAGGTGCAGAACGGGACAATGACCGTGACCGATATGCTGCGGGAGATTACCAATGAAAGTATGGCACGACAGACCAAGGCATTGCATGAGGTGCAGTTGCTGATGAACATCTGGCAGCTGAAATATACGCTGAACAATTAATGACTATAATCCGTAATTTATAACTTGAAATAGTATGAAATCATTGAAATTATTTCCTTTTTTATTTCTCCTTGCCGCCTGTACCGGTGGTACTCCGAAATATGATGCGACGGGAACGTTCGAGGCTACCGAAGTCATCGTTTCTGCCGAGGCGTCTGGAAAACTGCTGAGTTTCGACATCGAGGAAGGCACGACACTGAAAGACGGGCAGGAAGTAGGCATTATAGATACCGTCCAACTCTATCTGAAGAAACTCCAGTTGGAGGCCAGTGTCAAGTCCGTGGAAGGCCAGCGGCCTGATATCCTGAAACAAGTAGCCGCCACTCAGGAACAGATTGTGCAGGCACGGCGCGAGCGCGACCGCGTGTCCAACCTGCTCCGTGTGGGTGCCGCCAACCAGAAGCAGCTCGATGATGCCGAGTCCCTTCTCGAAGTCCTCCGCAAGCAGCTCGACGCACAGAACTCCACCCTGCGCAACAGTGACCGCAGCCTGACGTGGCAAAGCTCCTCTGTCGGCATCCAGGTGGCGCAGATAGAAGACCAGCTGCGCAAATGCCACATCACCTCTCCGCTGACGGGAACCGTCCTTGCCCAATATGCCGAAGCCGGAGAACTGGCTGCTCCCGGCACCCCTCTTTTCAAAGTGGCGGATATGGAGCAGATTTACCTCCGTGCCTACATCACCTCCGAGCAGCTTGCCGAAATCAAGCTGGGACAGCAAGTGAAGGTTTATGCGGATTATGGAAAGGAAGTGCGGAAAGAATACCCCGGCATCGTTACCTGGATTTCCGATACGTCCGAATTCACTCCAAAAACTATCCTGACGAAAGACGAGCGTGCCAATCTGGTCTATGCCGTAAAGATTGCCGTGAAGAATGACGGGATGCTGAAAATAGGAATGTATGGAGGCTGTAACTTTAACTAATATCTCCAAGCGTTACGGCAGCTTGGAAGCCCTGCGGGGCGTCTCTCTGTCAGTGGCTCCCGGTGAGCTTTTCGGCATCATCGGGCCGGACGGTGCGGGCAAGACATCGCTTTTCCGCATCCTCACCACTTTGCTGCTTGCCGACGGAGGCTCGGCCTCGGTCTGCGGTCTGGATGTGGTGAAGGACTACAAAGCCATCCGCAGGCGGGTGGGGTATATGCCCGGACGCTTCTCCCTCTATCCGGACTTGACGGTGGAGGAGAATCTCAATTTCTTCGCCACCGTCTTCCACACCACCATCGAGGAGAATTATGATTTGGTGCGCGACATTTACCGGCAGATAGAACCTTTCCGCAAGCGCCGCGCCGGAGCGTTGTCCGGCGGCATGAAGCAGAAACTCGCCCTTAGCTGTGCCCTTATCCATAAACCGGATGTCCTCTTTCTGGACGAACCCACTACGGGCGTCGACCCCGTGTCCCGCAAGGAATTCTGGGGAATGCTTCGCCGACTGAAGGAGCAGGGTATCACCATCATTGCTTCCACCCCCATCATCGACGAAGCGCGCCAATGCGACCGCATCGCCTTCATCAACGAAGGAGAGATAAAAGGCATCGATACCCCCGACCGTATCCTGACACGCTTTGCGGGCATCCTCTGCCCTCCGGGCTTGCAGCACGAACGGGTGGAAAACCACGAAAACAAGGTGATTGAAGTGGAAGGGTTGACCAAGCGGTTCGGTAATTTCACCGCTGTAGACCACATCTCCTTCCAAGTCCATCGGGGCGAGATTTTCGGTTTCCTGGGAGCCAACGGGGCAGGCAAGACCACCGCCATGCGCATGCTTACGGGACTTAGCCGCCCCACCGGCGGCAAGGCATGTGTGGCAGGTTTCGATGTGGCTTCCCAACCCGAAGAAGTGAAGAAGAACATCGGCTACATGAGCCAGAAATTTTCCCTTTACGAAGACCTCAAGGTGTGGGAGAATATCCGCCTCTTTGCCGGTATCTACGGCATCCCCGAAGCGGAGATTGCCCCCAAGACGGATGAGCTGCTCCTCCGCCTCGGGCTGGAAAAGGAACGGGATACACTGGTGAAAAGCCTTCCGCTGGGCTGGAAGCAGAAGCTGGCCTTCTCCGTCTCCATCTTCCACCGTCCCAAGATTGTTTTTCTGGATGAGCCTACGGGTGGGGTGGACCCTGCCACGCGCCGCCAGTTCTGGGAGCTGATTTACCAGGCTGCCGACGAGGGCATCACCGTCTTTGTCACCACCCACTTTATGGACGAGGCGGAGTATTGCGACCGCATCTCCATCATGGTAGACGGCGTCATCCGTGCACTCGACACTCCCGGGGAGCTGAAACGGCAGTTCAATGCCACTACGATGGACGATGTATTCCAACAACTGGCTCGTCAAGCCGTGCGAACCGCCGACTGAAAATCCGTGAAATCCGCATTATCCGAGCCTAAATATAAATATAGACAATGAAACAATTCATATCTTTCATCCGAAAAGAGTTCTTCCATATCTTCCGCGACCGGCGCACGATGCTGATTCTGCTGGGCATGCCCATCGTGCAGATAATCCTTTTCGGTTTTGCCATCACCACCGAGGTGAAGAACGTGCGTGTGGCGGTGCTCGACCCGTCGAATGACGTAGTTACCCGCCGTATCATCGACCGCATGGATGCAAGCGAATACTTCACCGTCATCCGCCGCCTGCATTCTCCCGCCGATATGGAGGCTTCTTTCGGAAGAGGGGAGATTGACATGGCGCTTGTTTTCAGCGAGCGTTTCTCGGACAAGCTTTATACCGGCGAGGCGCGCGTGCAGCTTGTCTCCGACGCCACAGACCCCAATATGGCGACTATGCAGGCAGGCTATGCCGCAAACATCATCTCCTCTGCCGGGCAGGAGATGCTTCCGCCGGGAGTGCATGCCGCTGCCATTGTACCCCAGCTCAAGTTGCTGTACAATCCGCAGATGAAGAGTGCCTACAACTTCGTGCCGGGTGTCATGGGGCTTATTCTGATGCTGATTTGCGCCATGATGACCTCCATCTCCATTGTGCGCGAGAAGGAGACGGGGACGATGGAGGTCCTGCTGGTTTCTCCCGTCAAACCGCTTTTCATCATTCTGGCAAAGGCGGTGCCCTATTTTGTGCTGTCGTTTGTCAACTTGACCACCATTCTTCTACTTTCGGTCTATGTGCTCGATGTTCCCGTGGCGGGCAGCTTGTTCTGGCTGGTGGTGGTGTCGCTGCTATTCATTTTTGTCTCCCTGGCGCTGGGGCTGCTGATTTCCACGGTCACCCGGACGCAGGTTGCCGCCATGCTGGTGTCCGGACTGATGCTGATGATGCCCACCATGTTGCTTTCGGGCATGATATTCCCCATTGAGAGTATGCCCGTTATCTTGCAGGCCATTTCAGCTGTGCTTCCTGCACGCTGGTATATCCAGGCGGTGCGTAAGCTGATGATTGAGGGAGTGGATGTTTCGCTTGTGCTGATGGAGGTCGGCATACTTGCCACGATGGCGGTATTGCTGATAACGGTGAGTTTCAAGAAATTCAAGCATCGGCTTGAGTAAAGAGCGGATATGAATTTTATATTAATTATTCAGGCAGAAGAACATAAGGACAAAAGGATACGGGAAATCTGTTCTTTTGTTCTTATGTCTAAAATCTTTAAAATATCGTCTTATGATAAAGTTTCTCATTGAAAAGGAATTCAAGCAGTTGTTCCGCAACTCCTTCCTGCCCAAGCTGATTTTCATTTTCCCGTGCATGATTATGATACTGATGCCCTGGGCCGCCAATCTGGAGATAAAGAACATCAATCTGAATATAGTGGACAATGACCACAGCGTCTTGTCTCGCCGTCTGGTAGATAAAATCGGTGCATCCACTTATTTCTGCCTGACAGCGCTTCCCGATACATACGATGAGGCTTTGCTGGCCATTGAAGCAGGTTCGGCAGATGTCGTGCTGGAGATTCCCCGTGATTTCGAAAAGGATTGGGTGAAGGGAGAGGCGCCTCGTCTGCTGGTGGCGGCCAATGCCGTGAACGGCACGAAGGGCAGTCTGGGAGGATCCTACTTGTCTTCCATCATCAGTGACTATACCCGTGAACTGGGTTCGGAGTCGTCTTCGCAAGGGCTTGCCGGGAAGCCGCTTCCCCGGGTGGACATCACTACGCAGAACCTTTACAACCCCACGCTGAACTACAAGCTTTTCATGATTCCTGCCCTCATGGTAATGCTGCTGACGCTGATTTGCGGTTTTCTCCCTGCCCTCAATGTGGTGGGCGAGAAGGAGGCGGGCACCATCGAGCAGATAAATGTCACCCCCGTCGGCAAGTTCACTTTCATTGCCGCCAAGCTGATACCTTACTGGCTGATAGGTTTTGTGGTGCTGACCATCTGTTTCGTTCTGGCATGGGTACTTTACGGCATTCTGCCGGCGGGACATTTCCTCACTATCTACGGCATGGCGCTGTTTTTTCTACCGGTGGTGTCGGGGTTCGGGCTGGTCATATCCAATCATTCGACCACGTTGCAGCAGGCCATGTTTGTCATGTGGTTCTTCATGCTTATCCTTATTCTGATGAGTGGTCTTTTCACCCCTATCCACAGTATGCCTGAGTGGGCGCAATGGATTACGCGTATCAATCCGCTGCGCTATTTTGTAGAGGTAATGCGTACCATCTATCTCCGTGGCGGCGGATTTGCCGAACTGCTGCCGCAGTTGGGAGCCTTGTTGGTCTTTGCATTGGTCTTCAATCTGTGGGCGGTAAAAAGTTATAAGAAAAGCAGTTAACTGATTTTTCCATATTAGCATCCCATTTGGCTCTTTTTCTTGAAAAAGGGCTACACCATTTGCCTTGGATAGCTACACCCTTTTGTGTTTAAGGCTACGCCATGAGGAGGAAAAGGTGTAGCCCTTTTATTATGGATAATAAAAGCTGTTTTTTGTGCGGAAAAAGAGTACAAGTAGTGATATGTATCTAATGATAAAGACAACTGTTATACTTGTCAATTAATTGATAGAGTTTATATGATATTTATCAGTTTCATTATTGGAGAAAACTCTTATCTTTGCACGCGAATAAATAAATATCTTATACCAAAATGAATACACAGACTACTTATCTTGCCTCGAAACCGCATTATGAGATTCTTGACGGACTTCGTGGCGTGGCGGCTGTCATGGTTATTATCTTCCATCTTTTTGAAGCACATGCAGGCGGCAGTCATCTTACTCAAATTATCAATCATGGCTATCTGGCAGTGGATTTCTTTTTCATGCTTTCCGGTTTTGTTATCGGTTATGCTTATGATGACCGTTGGAACCGGATGACCGTGGGCACTTTCTTCAAACGCCGTATCATTCGCCTGCATCCTATGGTGATTATGGGAAGCCTTGTGGGCGCTGCCTTTTTCTATTTTCAGGAGTCGCCTTGTTTTCCACCTATCGAGAATACGTCCGTTGGAACCATGCTGCTGGTAATGTTACTGGGCTGTACTTTGCTTCCCCTTCCGCTGAAGTTTGACATTCGTGGCTGGACGGAAATGCATCCGTTGAATGGCCCGGCGTGGTCGCTCTATTATGAATATATCGGTAATATTCTGTATGCGTTGTTTGTACGCAAGTTCAATAAGGTGGCCCTGTCGGTGCTGGTATTTGTGGCAGGGTGTTTTACGGTATACCGTTGTCTGACTGCTCCTGCCGGCGATATTGTGGGTGGTTGGGCCTTGAACTGGGAACAGCAGTATGTGGGTATGGTCCGGCTGATGTATCCGTTTTTCGGCGGATTACTTCTGTCACGCCTCGGCTGGCTGATACGGCTTGAAAAGCGTGCTTTCTGGTGGTGCAGCCTGCTGATTGTGGTGGTTCTTTCCATTCCCCGTATCGGAGGTGAGGACGGCTACTGGATGAACGGGCTTTACGAGGCTTTCTGCATTATCTGCGTCTTCCCGGTCATTGTTTCAATGGGAGCGGGCGGCAAGGTGACCGGTAAGCGCTCTACTGCCGTATGCAAGTTCCTGGGAGACATTTCCTATCCGATTTATATTACCCATTATCCGCTGGTATACACTTATACGGCTTGGGTATGCAACAATAACGCTACAATGGCAGAAGGTATCCCTTATATGATACTTACTTTCGTGGGAGCTGTTGTCCTTGCTTATACTTGTTTGAAACTATACGACGAACCGGTGCGCAAGTGGCTGACAGACCGTTTTCTGAAAGGGAAGAAGAAATAGTTCCGTATGGCTATGGATATAAAAAATCTCCCGTTGCATTATCTTGTGCAGCGGGAGATTTTCTTTTTAATGACCGGGCGTTATTTTACGTCAATGAATTTCTTGGCCTTTTCTTTTTCTGCTTCCGTAAATTTAGGCAATGTAATGTTCAACACGCCGTTTTCTACATGGGCACCAATCTTTTCTTTATCGACATCGTCCGGAAGAATCATGGTTTGCTGGAACTTGGTGTATGAGAATTCGCGGCGCAAGTAACGGCCTTCCTTCTTTTCGTCCTTGTTGTTCTCTTCCTTACTTTCAGTTTTCTTTTCCATGCTGATGACCAGATTGTTTTCTTCATCGATGTGAACGTTGAAGTCTTCTTTTGTCATACCGGGAGCAGCCAATTCAACTTTGTACTCTTTTTCTGTTTCGAATACGTTGATGGCAGGGGCGGTGGCATTTGCTTTTACCATCCAATCATTGTCAAAGAAATCATTAAAAATACTCGGTAACCAATTTTGGTTTCTTCTTACAGGCATCATAGTTATAGTCTCCTATTGTTTAAGTTAAACATGCTATTTAGTTTTGAACTCCGGTTCTTTGTCTTCGGGTGTCTGCCTTTTGGGCTTTTCACCGTCCGTTTCTTGAACCGTCGTTCGCTAACTATATTGCAAACCTTATGCCAACCGGTTTTTGTTGACTCTATTGACTATTTGTCATTAAAAATCTGACTTATTTGCTTGTTTAATGCCATTTTGCTATCTTATTTATTTAAAATTGATAGATTTTCAGACTAATTTAAAACGCATTCTCCAACGCTTGGCTTCTTCGTTCCAATCGTGGCTGATGATTTTGAAGGTTCCGATTTCTGATGTATTCTCCACATGTACTCCGATGCAGAGGCATTCGTCGTAATCGCCTACTTTTACGACACGTACCGTTTCCGAAGCACCATCGGGCAGGCGTTCCAAGTCGAAACGTCCTTGCGCTTCCTCTTGCGTAATGAATTCTGTTGTGACGGGCAGCTGTCGGGCGATAACCTCGTTTACGACCTCTTCCAGCTTCTTTATTTCTTCTTCCGTGGGGCAGGCGGCAAGACGGTAGTCCAGCTTGCTTTTCTTCCGTTCTATGTGTGCTGATATGGAGCGGCCGCAACCGAATAACCTTATCATGGTTTGGTTGATGATGTGCTCCGTTGTATGCATAGGAGGGTACTCCTGCTTGTTGTGGTCATTGAGATGAGGTTGTTGTTCCATGTATAATTTCAATAGTTGATATATAATTTGATATTTTATCGTTTGAGGTTGGCCAGCACTTCTTCTTTCAAGATGCTGTATATATGTATGTCTGTATATTCTCCAGAAGCCAGCAGTTCTCCGCAACGTTCTGTTCCCTCATGGATGAAACCGAGGCGAACCGGTACCGCGTTACTGGCTGCATTGCCCACGGCACAGCGAATTTGTATCCGCTTTATCTCTTTTTCTTGTACGGCCCACAGACACAGCTTGCGGACACTTTCAGTAATGATGCCCCGGTGCTGGTATTCCGGCAGTAGCCAATAGCCGAGTTCTGTACGGTGGTTGTCGAAATCGGAGAAATGGAAACCTATCAGTCCGCAGATTTCATGCTGCTGGTTCCAAATACCGAATATAGGTTCATTTCGTTCGGCAGGAGCAGATAGTACCTGACGTAAAAAAGCTTCTTCATCAGCTGTTGTGCGCATATTATCCACAAATGGCAGCCATGTTCTTAAGTAATCCCGGTGTGTGTCGATGGCATGGTAGATGGCTGCGGCATCTTCTATTCTGATTTCCTGCAGATAAATGTCCGGAAGGATGGGGAAGGAAATGGGAGAGGAGAGGATATGCACGTCCCTTGATTGGGAAAGCTGTATCCTTTCCCTGATTTTTCCCCAGGCATGTGTATCGAACAGACAGCTTTCATGCATGGTGTGATACATCTCCTTGAACCGGGACATGGGGATAGTGAAGCTCAATAAGTCCGCTTCGAAGTATGGGCGGACGGAGGGGTCGAAGAATCCCAGGAAAGTGCGTTTCCCTTGTTTCCGGTTTTCAATGATGGTTTGGGTAATGACGGAGCAACAGCCGGAGCCGAATGGGGCTGCCACGGCATCCGATGCATTGTTGTCGAAGAAGGTCCATGTCGCCAGTCCGGATAGAATGTCGGGAGTTGGCAGGAACAGCAGTCCTTCCACTTCATCAAAGGAAGGTATCTTGTCTATGCGGGCAAAATGCAGATAGGTTTTGTCAGTTCTGGAAATCTGTAGCTCATTGACAAAATCTACCACCATTTCGGGAGTCTTCTTGTATTTCTCTTTCAAGGAGACAAAACCCGGGACGCGCTCGGGCATTTCTGTAAATCCGGTATAGAACTTGCCTCCTCCGCAGGTGATTGTTTCGTTGCTGAGACTGACGGTTTTGCCGTCTCTGACTTGTTTCATGCATTTGAAGAGACAACCGGTTACTTTCTCTGTAGATGCCCCCATTCGGTCTGAATACCAAAAGGCGATGGGGAGT
Source organism: Bacteroides sp. AF34-31BH (assembly GCF_003602795.1). Taxonomy (NCBI): domain Bacteria; kingdom Pseudomonadati; phylum Bacteroidota; class Bacteroidia; order Bacteroidales; family Bacteroidaceae; genus Bacteroides; species Bacteroides sp. AF34-31BH. Next base: position 486,326 of record NZ_QTLV01000002.1, on the reverse strand, counting down.
TCGGCGTGTTGGCCGAAAGCTTCCTGATAATTGGCAATAAATGTGTGTATATTCATGATGCTCGGATGATATTATGATATGGTCTTTCTTTGGATTTTCCGTAAAGGTAATTCAATATTTTGATTCTTTTGCTTGCAGTATGCCTTTTTATCACTCTGCTTTCGAGCTTTTAATGATAGTAGAATAGGTTTTTATGGTATTTTAATTACTTTTGCATGAGGATTCTCAAAAAGTATTGCCTTTAACTAATCGGAAAGCCGGATGAAAAATATAATCATATTCTTGTGTCTTTGCACCATCTGTATGTGCCGCCTTCATGCTGCAGACAGCAGCCGGGCGGATTCTTTGCTGCTGAAACTGGACCAGGCGATAAAGGAGCGTCCCATATATATGGAGCAGAAAGAGCTGAAACTGGTGGAACTGAAAAGACAGTTGCATCGACAGATACCGGATGAAGAACGTTTTGCCATTCTTGGCACATTGCTGGATGAGTACCGTTCGTTCAATACGGATTCTGCATTACACATGGCCGAGGAAAGGGAACAGATAGCCATACGTCTTGGAAACCGGGAATACATAGACAATGCCCGCATGAATAAAGCAGATGTTTTGGGAATGACCGGTATGTATAAGGAAGTTATGGATTTGATGCGGAATATCCATATAGACCGGTTGCCGGTGGATATCCATCCATATTATTACCATATCTACCGTACGGTCTATGGCCTTATGGCCGATTATGCCGTGACGGCATATGAAAAGAAGCTTTATACGGAGCTTACGGACAAATATCGTGATTCGTTGCTGTTGGTCAATAAAGATAATCTTCTGATACATACCTTGATTCAGTCCGACCAGTATAATGTACGCAATGAATATGACAAGGCCATCCGTTTGCTGACGGATTATCTGGCGCTGCAGAAGGACTATGAACACGACGTTGCGATTTGTGCCTATACTTTATCAGAGTCTTACCGGCTGAAAGGGGACAAAGAGAAGGAAAAGGAATACCTGATTGTTTCTGCTATGGCGGATATGAAAACCGCTGTCCGTGAATATATCTCTTTACGCAAGCTCGCCGTACTGCTTTACCAGGAAGGAGACATCGAGCGTGCCTATTCTTATGTAAAGATATGTATGGAAGATGCAGCCGCCTGCAATGCCCGGTTGCGCAAGCTGGAGATTCTGGAAATCTTTCCCATCATTAATGATGCTTACCAGCAAAAGACGGAGAAGCAGCAGGAGCAGATGAAATGGGCACTGGTATCTATCAGCCTGCTTTCACTTTTTCTGTTACTTGCCATATTTTATGTATACAAGCAGATGAAGAAAGTGGCTGCCGCCCGCAGGGAAGTGATTGACGCCAACAAACGGTTGAAGGAGCTGAATGATGAGCTTCACCTTTCCAATGCACAACTCAAGGAGGCCAACCACAGCATTGCCGAAAACTCCTATCTGAAGGAGGAGTATATCGGCCGTTATATGGACCAGTGCTCGGTCTATTTGGAAAAGATGGACAATTACCGCCGGTCGCTGGGAAAGATTGCCGCTACCGGAAATGTGGAGGAACTCTACAAGAACATCAAGTCTTCTAAATTCATAGAGGGGGAATTAAAGGAATTCTATACCAACTTTGATAATACCTTCCTGCAGCTGTTTCCTACTTTTGTAGAAGACTTCAATGCCCTGCTTGCCGATGATGAGCAAATATCCTTGAAAGCCGGCGAACGGATGAATACAGAGTTGCGCATCTTTGCATTGATACGTTTGGGCATTACTGACAGCGTGAAGATAGCCCAGTTCCTTCGGTATTCTGTTACCACCATTTATAACTATCGTACGAAGGTTCGCAACAAGGCTGCCGGTGACCGCGACTTGTTGGAACAGGAAGTGATGACAATTGGCAAGTCGAAGAACTGAGAATAGGGGTTTTGAAGCTTGGAAGTGTCTCTTTTACCCTTATATTTTCACTACTTTTTTAGTTGGGTAATAATTTTATATATTATTGATATATAGTGGTTTAAGCCTTTTTGAATGATGTAAACCACTACTTTTTTACTCTTTCCTTCACTATTGGCTTCTCTTATCTGATACATTTGCATTGTTCCTCTTCGGAAAGAGTGACACATGTGATTTATGTTTTTATTATTAACTTTAAATTCTTATATTATGCAAAAGTACAAAATGCCAATCAGCAGGCTACGGATGATGGTTTGTCTGATAGGAATGTTACTTCCGATGTGCATGTTCGCACAGCAAATTACAGTACAAGGTGTAGTGAAAGACCAGACCGGTGAAACGGTTATTGGCGCCAGTGTAATGGAAAAAGGAACCACAAATGGGACAATAACCGGTATTGACGGTGATTTCTCTTTGAACATGTCTTCGAACGGTACTCTTGTCGTTTCATTTGTAGGCTATAAGACTCAAGAGGTGCAGGTGAAGGGACAGAAACAGCTTCAGGTAGTTTTGTCTGAAGATGCCGAAATGCTGGATGAAGTGGTGGTGATAGGGTATGGCACCATGAAGAAAAGCGACCTTACAGGAGCAGTGTCCTCCATCGGTAACAAGGATATCAAGGATTCCCCCGTATCCAATTTGGGACAAGCCATCCAGGGAAAAATCTCAGGTGTGCAGATTGTAGATGCCGGTAAACCGGGAGACAATGTATCCATCAAGATTCGTGGTTTGGGTTCTATCAACAACTGCGACCCGCTGGTCGTGATTGACGGAGTGCCTACCGACTTGGGCTTGTCTTCCTTAAATATGGCCGATGTGGAACGTTTGGATGTATTGAAGGATGCTTCGGCCACAGCCATCTACGGTTCCCGGGGAGCTAATGGAGTTGTGATGATTACCACCAAACGCGGTACGGAAGGAAAAGGAAAACTTGCTGTATCTGCCAATTACTCTTTCCAGAATGCTACGAACGTACCTTCTTTATTGAACGCGGCGCAGTATGCCGAGTTGAGTAATGACATGATGGTGAACAGTGGACGCAATCCTAATCCGGAATGGGCCAATCCTTCTGAATTGGGTGCAGGTACCGACTGGATGGATGAATTGCTCCGTACGGGTGTGATGCAGAACTATACGGTAAGTTATTCCGGCGGTAACGAGAAATCCCATTATTATGTGTCCGGTGGTTTTCTGGATCAGTCCGGTATCGTGAAGAGTGTGAATTACCGTCGCTTCACATTCCAGTCCAACAGTGATGCGCAAGTCTTGAAATGGTTGAAGTTCTCCAATAACATTACGTTCAGTGCCGATACGAAGAAGTCGGGCAGCTATAATATAGGTGATGCGCTGAAAGCGCTCCCCATTTATCCGGTGAAGAATGAAGATGGCAGTTGGAGTGGCCCTGATGGTAACTCGGAATGGTATGGCAGCACGCGCAACCCCATTGGACCGACGGAACTGAACAAGAGTCAGACTGATGGATATAACTTCCTGGCCAACTTGACGGCAGAACTTACTTTTACCAAATGGCTTAAGTTTAAAAGTACTTTCGGCTATGATGCCAAATTCTGGTTCATAGACAACTTTACCCCCAAGTATAACTGGAAACCCACTCCCACAGAGGAGACTTCACGTTATAAGAGCGATAACAAGTCGTTCACTTATTTGTGGGACAACTATTTCCTATTCGACCATACTTTTGCAGAAAAACATCGTGTGGGATTGATGGCCGGTATGTCTGCCCAATGGAACACCAACGACTACCTGAATGCGCAGAAGAATGTGTTTATGTTCGACAATGTGCACGAAATGGATAATGGCGAGGAAATGTATGCCATCGGTGGAAACGAGACAGAGTGGGCATTGCTCTCTTACATGGCACGTGTCAACTACTCTTACGAAGACCGCTATTTGCTGACTGCAACCATTCGTCGTGACGGTTCCAGCCGTTTCGGTAAGAAACATCGCTGGGGTACTTTCCCTTCCGTATCTGTGGCATGGCGTGCCTCTCAGGAAAAGTGGTTTCCAAAAAACGACTATATCAATGACTTGAAAGTGCGTGCGGGATACGGTGTGACCGGTAGCCAGGCAAGTGTTGGAAACTACAGCTATCTGGCATCCTACAATACCAGTGTATATCCTTTCGGCATTTCGAGCGGCAATCAGACAGCGCTGGTTTCTTCTACTCTCGCCAACCCGTATATCCATTGGGAAGAGGTGGCACAAACCAACATCGGTTTTGATGCCTCACTGTTCAATTCACGCGTTATGTTCTCGTTCGATGCTTATCTGAAGGAGACGAGAGACATGCTGGTAAAGGCGTCTATCCCCATCACATCGGGATTTGAAGATACTACAACCACGTATACCAATGCCGGAAAAGTACGTAATCAAGGTATTGAAATGAGTCTGCATACCATCAATCTTACCGGTGAACTGGGATGGGAAACGAACCTGACCGCCACTTACAACAAGAATAAAATTAAGGATTTGAACAGCGACGTTCCTTATTACATTAACCAAATCAATAACTCCTATGTAACGATGCTGGCAAAGGACTATCCCATTAATGTCTTCTACGGCTATGTTACGGACGGAATCTTCCAGAACCAGTCTGAAGTGAATACACATGCCGTGCAGCCGGGAGCTGAGCCGGGTGATATCCGTTTCAGGGATTTGAACAACGATGGTGTCATCAATGATAGTGACCGTACCGTCATCGGTAACCCGAACCCAAGTTGGCTGTTCTCTATGAACAATAGCCTTTCCTATAAGGGTTTCGAACTTTCTGTTTTCTTACAAGGTATAGCCGGAAATAAGATATACAATGCCAACAATATCGACAATACCGGTATGGCAGCTGCCTATAACCAGACTACCGACGTACTGAAGCGTTGGCAAGGAGAGGGGACCAGCAATTCGATGCCGCGTGCCGTGTTCGGCGACCCCAATCAGAATACACGCGTGTCAGACCGCTTTGTGGAGAATGGTTCTTATCTGCGTTTGAAGAATATCACACTCTCATACACTTTCCCGAAGCAGTGGTTACAGAAAGCCCAGATTGAGAATGCACGCCTTTCCCTATCTTGTGAGAATGTGGCTACCATCACCGGATATTCCGGTTTCGACCCCGAAGTGGGTATTAACGGAATAGACCAGAACCGTTACCCCATTTCCCGTACGTTCAGCTTAGGATTAAACTTTAACTTTTAATGATTGACTCGGATATGAAAAAGATAACAAATTTACTATATATGCTGGCAGTATTGCTGCTGGCTTCCTGCAGCGACTTTCTGGACAAGTCTCCTAAAAATACGGTTGACCCGGAAACGACGGTGACCGATGATGTGGCCATTGCTCTGACCAATGCCTGCTATCGCACCCTTCAGTCTTCCAATATGTACAACCAGCGTATCTGGACACTGGATATTGTGGCGGGTAACAGTCTGGTGGGTGCCGGTGGCGGTACCGACGGCCTTGAAACGATACAAGCTTCTAACTTCATAACGCAGAGCGACAATGGCATGGCATTGTACATGTGGCGTTCTCCCTGGGTGGGGATAGGACAATGCAACATTGTGTTGAATAGTCTTCTGGAGGCTGAAGCCGTGTCAGAGAAAATCAAGAACCGCTGTCTGGGAGAGGCTTATTTTCTCCGTGCACATTATTACTATGTATTGGTACGTCTGTACGGTGGTGTTCCACTGCGTTTGGCTCCTTATAATCCGGGAGAACCGACAGACATTGCACGCGCTACAGTCGAAGAGACTTATGCCCAGATAATTTCCGATTGTAAGAATGCGGTTGACCTGCTTCCTGCCAAGTCTTCTTACGACGACGAGAACGTGGGACGTGCCTGCAAAGATGCAGCTTTGGCCATGTTGGCAGATATTTATCTGACGCTGGCTCCTAATCATACGGAATATTATCAGGAGGTGTCTGATTTGTGTGATGAGATAACAAATTTGGGGTATGACCTTTCTTCCTGCAAGTATGAGGACAATTTCGATGCATTGGTCAATAACGGGCCGGAATCTTTGTTCGAGGTCCAGTATTCGGGCAATACGGAATATGATTTTTGGGGAAACAATCCGCAGTCTTCCTGGCTTTCTACTTTCATGGGTCCCCGTAATTCGGACTTTGTTGCCGGCAGTTATGGCTGGAACCAGCCTACAGAAGAATTTGTGGGTCAATATGAGAGCGGTGACAAACGTAAGGATTTGACCGTGCTTTATGCCGGATGTCCGGATTTTGACGGTAAGGCTTACAAAAGCTCTTATTCCAATACGGGATACAATGTACGCAAGTTTCTGGTGTCGAAAACGGTTTCTCCGGAATACAATACCAATCCTGCCAACTTCGTGATTTATCGTTATGCGGACGTCCTGCTGAAGAAGGCCGAAGCTTTGAATGAAATGGGACGCCCTGACCAGGCTGCCGTGCCTTTGAATATTGTACGTAAGCGTGCCGGACTGCCGGAGGTTTCGGGCTTGTCACAGGAAACCATGCGTGAAAAGATTATCCATGAGCGCCGCATGGAACTAGCTTTCGAAGGGCATCGCTGGTTCGACATGATTCGTGTCAACAATGGAGAGTATGCCATTAAATTCCTGCATTCCATTGGAAAGAGCAACGTGAACAAGAACCGCTTGCTGTTCCCTATTCCGCAGACGGAGATGGATGCTAATACCTTAATGGTGCAGAACCCGGGTTATTAATTAATTTAATCAGAAGAATATGAAGAAATATATTTCACACCTTGTATTTGCCTTACTGGGCTGTGCAGCCTTATCTGCTTGTGTAGATGATGATTACATGGAATTGGATAAAGGACAGAATGAACTTGTACTGACGGCCAGCAAGACGGAAGTTGTTTTGAATGAGCAGGCACATGCCGATGATGCCCTGGAGCTTTCCTGGACTACGGGAACCAATTATGGGACGGGTAATAAAATTTCTTATACGCTGGAATTGGCCAAGACCGGCAGTGATTTTGCAGATTCTTATGTAGCTGTGGAGAATGCCGTACAAGAATACTCATGGAAAAAGAGCGTGGAGGAATTGAATGACATCCTGCGCAACCATTTTGGGGCAACTGCCGGGGAGAACATTTCGTTGGAAGCGCGCTTGACAGCTACTGTAACGGAACGGGACGAAAAACAGGTGTCTACCACTGCTTTCAGTGTTACAGCCTATAAACCGCTCACATCCACCCTTTATCTGATAGGTAGTGCCACTCCGGGCGGCTGGAGTGCCGATGATGCGACAGAGATGACCCGCAAGGACAATGGTATCTTTACATGGACGGGCCGGCTTGTGGCCGGTGAATTTAAGTTCATCACGACCTTAGGCTCATTCCTGCCCTCTTACAACAAAGGAACAGATGGATTGCTGGTTCTTCGTAGCAGTGATGACCAGCCGGATGAACCTTTTGTTGTCGAAGAAGACCATAATTACATCGTCGAGGCCAATCTGTTTACCGGTGTTCTTACATTGACCCAGACAGAGACGTTGGCACCTGCCTACGACCAGCTTTATTTTGTGGGTAACGCTACGGATTGGGGATTCGTGAAGATGAAACAAGATGTGCTCGACCCATACTTGTTCCGCTTCGGCAAGTTCTTTGAAGTGGGCAAAGGAGGGGAATTCAAGTTCGGAACCTCCGATGGAAGTTGGGAGAACATGTATAAGGCCAAGAATGCCGATGCTGCTTATACCGATACAGAAGTGGTGTTTGTGAAAGGGTTCGACCCGGACAATAAATGGGTGCTGAAAGACGGGGAATGCGGCAAGGCCTACAAGATTTGCATGGATATCCGTAGTGGTAAGGAACGCATGATGATGAGCGAATTTACTCCGTATGAGATGATTTATATGGTAGGTGATGCTACTCCGGCCGGTTGGACGATTGGTGATGCTACGCCGATGCAGACAACGGATAATCCGTATGTGTTTACTTGGAAAGGTACGCTGAATGCCGGTGAGTTGAAATTTACTTGTGATAAGCAGGAAGATTGGAATGGAGCCTGGTTCATGCCGGCTGTAGCAGACAAACAGCCTGCAGGAGAAACAGAACCGATGCTTTTCCTTGATAAATCAGACGAAGCGTTCAAAGCGCAATATCTGGACGTGATGGTAGGCGGCATCGACCAGAAGTGGAAGATTACGACAGCAGGTTCCTATCTGATTACTTTGAATCAGCTGGAAGAGACAATTTCAATCGTGAAACAATAGGTATCTACAATAGATGAAGAAGATAGTTTATACAACAATGGTAGCCTTGCTGCTGGTTGCATGCAGCAAGGAGAGTGATGATACCGGTAGCGGTACCGGTGGAGGCGGAGAGAGTGGAGGGGTTACGGAAGTAACCCCAGTCACCTCGGACTTGACGGTCAACCTCACTACCGACAAGGCATGTTACCGGCCGGGCGAGAGTGTTTCTTTTACAGCTGACGCCCTTCCTGCCGGAGCTAAAATCCGCTACCGGACAATGGACAAGGTTGTATCGGAGCAGGCTGCTGTCGGTACTACTTGGACTTGGACTGCTCCGGCAACCGATTATACCGGTTATCTGGTGGATGTATACCGTACAAAAGAGAATGGAACAGAGGTTATTCTTGGTACTATTGCCGTAGATGTATCCAGTGACTGGACACGTTTTCCACGTTATGGTTTCGTTGCCACTTTTGATGCTTCGAAAAAGATGGATGGAGTGATAGAGAAGGAGATGGCTTTCCTGAACCGTTGCCACATTAACGGGGTACAGTTTCAGGATTGGCACAACAAGCATCATTGGCCGTTGGGCGGTACGCGTGAGCATCTGGACGAGGTCTATAAGGACATTGCCAACCGGGAGGTCTATACCGAGGTAGTGAAGAAGTATATCTCTACACAACACAGCCTGGGCATGAAGTCCATGTTCTACAATCTATGTTTCGGAGCTTTGGACGATGCCGTTTCCGACGGGGTAAAGGAAGAATGGTACATATTCAAGAACACGGGACGCATGGATAAGGATTCGCATGACTTGCCCTCCAGTTGGAAAAGTAATATCTTCCTGCTCAATCCCGCCAATACGGAATGGCAGGCATATATTGCCCAGAAAAACGATGATGTTTATGCCAATCTGGACTTTGACGGTTATCAGATAGACCAACTGGGAAACCGGGGTGACCGCTATGACTATGATGGCAATAAGGTAAATCTGCCTAAGGGATATGCCTCGTTCATCGAAGCCATGAAACAGAAGCATCCGGACAAGCGTTTGGTGATGAATGCCGTCTCCAGCTATGGAGCTTCCCAGATAGCTGGTACGGGTAAAGTGGATTTCCTTTATAATGAAGTATGGGGCGATGAGGCAGGCTTCAAGGATCTGCACACCATTATCAAAGCGAACGACCAGTATGGCAACCATGCCTTGAAAACGGTGTTTGCCGCATATATGAACTATGACAAGGCAGGTAGCAGTACCGGTGAGTTCAATACACCGGGTGTGCTGCTGACGGATGCTGTGATATTTGCTTTGGGAGGCTCTCATTTGGAATTGGGTGACCACATGCTATGCCGCGAGTACTTTCCAAGCACGGCTTTGCAGATGAACGATGTACTGAAAACAGCCATGATTCGTTATTATGACTTTATGACGGCTTATCAGAACCTGCTTCGTGATAAAGATACGGAGGCGGAGATTTCCGTTTCTCTGAACTGTACGGATGCTGCGCGGAATCTTTCTCTGAATGCATGGCCGCCGCAGAAGTCTGCCATCACTGTATATGCCAAGAATGTAAATGGCAGGCAAGTCATTCATCTGCTCAACTTCTTCAATGCGGATAACTTAAGCTGGAGGGATTTGAACGGAACAATGCCCGAACCGCGTCTGGTGTCCGACGTGCCGTTGAAGATGAATGTTTCCGGTAAAGTGAACAAGATATGGGTTGCATCGCCCGATTTCCATGCCGGTGCTTCGCAGGAACTGGCATTCGAACAGAAGGACGGCACGGTTACCTTTACCTTGCCCTTGCTGAAGTACTGGAGCATGCTTGTGATGGAATAAGAATATCCAATAAAGGAACAAACAGATTATGGTAATGAAGAAATATATATTTTTATTTTTTGCCGTCTGTGCATTTTCAGTATATGCGAATGCACAGAACCGCACCGGAGACTGCACTTCTTATACCAGTGACGACCGCAGTGTGACCTTCTATTTAAATGACAGTTCTGCCATACAATTACGTCTGTGTAGTCAGTCTACGGTACGTATATGGTTTTCTCCCGACGGTAGTTTCCAGCGGAATAATCCTTCCTTTGCCGTCGTCAATGAGGACCTGGAGGATGTCGGTACCGTCCATGTGGACGAACAGAATGCCTGCTACGAGATTTTTACCCCTAAACTCCGTATCCGGGTAAACAAGTCTCCGTTTAACTTACAGATATTCGACAAGTATCAGAAACTGCTGTTCAGTGATTATGCCGATAAGGGGCATATCAGTAACGGGCAGCGCAAATTGGAATACAAGACCCTCCGTCGTGACGAACACTTCTTCGGCTTGGGAGAAAAGACCGGCAAGCTGGACCGTCGCGGCGAAGCCTACAAGATGTGGAACAGTGACAAGCCTTGTTATAGTGCCGTTGAGGACCCGCTCTACAAGAGTATTCCGTTCTTTATGAGCAGTTATCGTTATGGTATTTTCCTGGACAATACGTATAAAACCGAATTTAAGTTTGGTACGGAAAGCCGCGATTACTACAGTTTCGAGGCTCCTGGGGGAGAGATGATTTATTATTTCATCTTCGGGAAGGATTATAAGGAAATCATGAAACAATATGTCGACCTGACGGGAAAACCCATAATGCCTCCTAAATGGGCATTGGGCTTTGCACAATGCCGGGGACTGCTGACGAGCGAGAAATTGTCTTATGAAATAGCTGAAGGCTATCGTAAGCGTGGAATTCCTTGTGATGTTATTTACCAGGACATAGGCTGGACACAGTATTTGCAGGATTTTGAGTGGCGGAAAGGGAACTACGAGAATCCGAAAAAGATGCTTGCAGACCTCAAGGATATGGGCTTCAAGGTGGTGGTTTCGCAAGATCCGGTCATTTCACAAGCCAATAAGCGGCAATGGGAGGAAGCCGATAGGTTAGGGTATCTGGTAAAGGACTCCACCAACGGCAGGAGTTATGACATGCCCTGGCCCTGGGGTGGTAATTGTGGAGTAGTGGACTTCACCCTTCCTGCTGTGGCAGACTGGTGGGGAGCTTATCAGCAGAAGCCCATTGATGATGGCATTGCCGGTTTCTGGACTGATATGGGTGAACCTGCCTGGAGCAATGAGGAGCAGACGGAACGCCTGGTGATGAAACACCATTTGGGCATGCATGATGAGATTCACAATGTTTATGGTCTTACGTGGGATAAGGTGGTGAAGGAGCAGTTTGAAAAACGGAATCCTAACCGTCGCGTATTTCAGATGACACGTGCCGCTTTTGCGGGCTTGCAACGCTATACCTTCGGCTGGACCGGTGACTGTGGAAACGGTGATGACGTGACGCAAGGCTGGGGACAGATGGCCAATCAGATTCCGGTACTGTTGTCTGCCGGTTTGGGAATTATTCCTTTTACTACTTGTGACATTACCGGTTATTGCGGAGATATAGAGGATTATCCTGCGATGGCTGAACTTTATACGCGGTGGATACAGATGGGCGCTTTCAATCCCCTGAGCCGCATTCATCATGAGGGCAACGTGGCTGTGGAGCCGTGGCTGTTCGGCGAAGAGGCCGAGAAGAATGCCAAGGCGGCCATCGAATTGAAGTATCGTCTTTTGCCTTATATCTATACGTATGCCCGCGAAGCACACGAAACGGGGTTGCCTCTCATGCGACCGATGTTTCTGGAATATCCGGCAGATATGGAAACGTTCTCTACGGATGCCCAGTTCATGTTTGGCAGCGAACTGCTGGTTGCTCCGGTGGTAAAGAAAGGAGCGCGAAACAAGAATGTGTATCTTCCTGAAGGAACTTGGATTGACTACAACAACAAACACACAGCATATAGCGGTGAGCAATGGATGACGGTGGATGCTCCCCTCAATACTATTCCTATGTTTGTAAAGCAGGGAAGTATCATACCTCAAATGCCGGTCATGAACTATACGGATGAGAAACCGGTCTATCCGGTTACGTTTGAGATATTTCCTGCTGCAGCGGGCAGTGAAACTACCTTCTCGCTTTATGAAGATGCAGGAACTGATTTAGGGTATTTGCGTGGAGAGTTCATGCGCACTCCTATTACTTGCCAGACTACCGACAAAGGCTATACGCTGAAAGTAGGTACACGAACCGGTGAGAAATATAGCTTATCCGGCCAACGAAACCTGATGTTCTGCATCTATACGGAACAGATGCCGAAAACAGCTTTGCTGGACGGTCAGAAAATCAAGAAAACGAATGTCGGAAAGCTGGAAGAAAATCGGGAGACAGAGTTTACGATAACTGCCTGGTGTCCTGACAAGAAGCTGGGGACCTGCCTGCTGAGGTTGCCGGATGATGGAAAGGAACATATCATTGAGTTTATCTATTAACACAAAAAACATATCATTATTATGAAGAAATTTGTACTTAGCGCGGCTTTGTTTTTTTCTGCCCTGGCGGGGAATGCTGAAGGCATTTCATCCCCTTCGGGCATGGTGAAGCTGGATTTTGAACTGACAAAAGACGGGAGACCAGCCTATCAGGTGGATTATAAAGGGGCTCCTGTCATCAATCCCAGTACGTTGGGATTGGAACTGAAAGGAGCTACCAGCCTGATGGATGGTTTCAAAGTAGTAAGGACTTCTACTTCCACTTTCGATGAAACCTGGCAACCGGTGTGGGGGGAGACAAAAGATATCCGCAACCACTACAACGAATTGCTGGTAGAACTTGAACAACCGTCTACCACTCGTTTTATGAATATCCGTTTTCGGGTATATGATGACGGCGTGGGATTCCGTTATGAGTTTCCGCAACAGAAGAATCTGGTTTATTTTGTGATAAAGGAAGAGCATTCCCGGTTTGCCATGACCGGCGACCATACTGCCTGGTGGATTCCGGGAGATTATGATACCCAGGAATATGATTACACGGAGTCCAAACTCTCTGAAATCCGTGGACTGCTGCAGGGAGCTGTGAGTGACAATGCATCACAAACTGTCTTTTCGCCGACGGGTGTCCAGACTTCCATACAGCTTAAAACAGCTGATGGAGTGTACCTTAACCTGCACGAGGCAGCCTTGGTAGACTACTCTTGCATGCATCTCAACCTGGATGACAAGAACCTCGTTTTTGAATCCTGGCTGACTCCGGATGCCCAAGGAAATAAAGGGTATATGCAGTCTCCCTGCCATACTCCCTGGCGTACGATCATAGTCAGTGATGATGCCCGCGAGATACTGGCCTCCAATTTGATTCTCAATCTGAATGAGCCTTGTAAGTATGATGATACCTCCTGGATTAAGCCGGTGAAATATGTCGGCGTATGGTGGGAAATGATTGCAGGGGGAAAGCCCTGGGCATATACTTTTGACCTCCCTTCTGTGAAACTGGATGATACGGACTATTCCAAGGTGAAACCGAACGGCATTCATCCGGCCAACACGGCTAATGTGAAGAAGTACATAGACTTTGCTGCCGAACACGGTTTTGACCAGGTATTGGTGGAGGGTTGGAATACGGGTTGGGAAGACTGGTTCGGTAATTCCAAGGATTATGTTTTCGATTTCGTGACTCCTTATCCCGATTTTGACATCAAGTATCTGAATGAATATGCTCATTCCAAGGGTGTCCGTCTGATGATGCACCATGAAACATCGGCTTCCGTCCGTAACTATGAGCGGCACATGGAAGCTGCCTACCGTCTGATGAATAAATATGGATATAATTCGGTAAAGAGTGGCTACGTAGGCAATATGATTCCCCGTGGCGAGCATCACTATGGACAATGGATGAACAACCATTACCTATACGCCGTGACCGAAGCTGCCAAACACAAGATAATGGTCAATGCCCATGAAGCGGTACGTCCGACTGGTTTATGCCGTACCTATCCCAATCTGATAGGCAATGAATCTGCCCGAGGCACGGAGTACGAGGCTTTTGCTGGTAACAAGCCCTTCCACACAACGGTACTTCCGTTTACCCGTTTGCAGGGTGGTCCGATGGACTATACGCCCGGTATCTTTGAAATGGACATCAATAAGTTGAATCCGAACAGCCATACGCATGCCAATACTACCTTGACGCGTCAGCTGGCACTTTATGTCACTATGTACAGCCCTCTACAAATGGCTGCCGACCTTCCTGAGAATTATGAGCGTTTCATGGACGCTTTCCAGTTCATCAAGGATGTGGCTGTGGATTGGGACGACAGCCGCTATCTGGAAGCTGAGCCGGGACGTTACATCACTGTTGCCCGTAAGGCAAAAGGTACGAATGACTGGTTTATCGGTTGCACCAGCAGTGAGCACGGACATGCTTCAACTCTGAAACTGGACTTCCTGGATGCAGACAAGCAGTATATTGCAACCGTCTATGCCGATGCAAAAGATGCCGATTATAAAACAAATCCGCAAGCTTATGTTATCCGTAAAGGTATCGTTTCTCCCAAAACGGTCTTGAAACTGAAAGCTGCCTCCGGTGGCGGCTATGCCATCAGCATCATGGAGGTGAAAGATAAATCTGTATTGAAGGGACTGAAGAGGCTTTCCGGGAATATCTGATTTACGGGCATAAAAAAAGGAGTACCGCTGTACTCCAACCTTTGTTAACCTTAAATCTAATACTATGAAAAACACATTGCAAAGATACGGACTTCTGATAAATCTGCAAATTATCCAACTAAAAAAGTATGTTTTATAACACTTATTAGCCGTTTATTCCTTTGCTTCTATTTTTGTTAACAAAAAGGATGCGAATGTATCAAAAGCACATGAAGACTTTTATAATGTTATAATATTAGGCGCGGATTACGCGGAATAACGCGGATTCAATAAACTGAATCCGTAAAATCTGCGTTATCCGCACCTAAAATAAAGCGTTAAAGAAGGTTTTGACATATTCCCCTTACCCTTTTACTTCCTGATACATAAATCTTTTAATGCTCTTCTTTGCCGTTTTCTCGAACTCCTCGAAGTGTATCTTGACTTTTGTTATCTGGCAGTAGGCCGGTAATTGCAGATTCAATTCATTCCGATTGTCCTCCATAACCTTTTCGATGTCCGATTGTTCCATACCGTGGGCGAATGCATCGTCAAAATCCGGATAGATAAGAGCCACGAGCTTGTCGTTCTGCAATACGATCAGTGATTCGGACACATAGGGCATGTTGTTCAGTTTGCTTTCAATCTCTTCGGGATAGATGTTCTGGCCACTGGCTGTGAGCAACATGTTCTTGCTGCGTCCACGGACAGTGACATATCCTTCGGTATCCATCGTTGCAAGGTCTCCGGTGTGCAGCCAACCGTTTACATCGATGATTTGGGAAGTCGCTTCGGCATTTTTGTAATAGCCCAGCATCAGATTGGCACCTTTACAGATTATTTCTCCTGCCACGTTCTGAGGGTCGGGAGAGTCTATCTTTACTTCCATGCGGGTGGTTGCCTTGCCACAAGAGGCCAGTTTCAATGTTTCCCAGCGGCTGGAACAAATGATGGGGCCGCATTCCGTCATTCCGTATGCAATGGTATAGGGGAAACCTATCTGCTTCAGGAAGCGTTCCACTTCGGCATTGAACGGTGCTCCTCCGATGATTATTTCATCGAAATTACTGCCGAATACTTCCATTGCCTTTTTGCGCATGTCAGCCTTGATTTTATCGTTGACAATGGGCATCCGCAATAGCAGCTTGCCTATTTTATTGTCTATCCGGGGCAGGATATCCTTCTTGATAATCTTTTCTACGATAAGCGGTACACACGAAATGACCCGTGGCCTTATTTCGGAGAATGACTGTGCAATAATCTTGGGAGACGGCATACGGGTAAGGAAATACAGATGGGCGCCTGCGGAAAAACCGTATAGAAAATCGTACACCATACCAAAGACATGTCCCAGAGGCAGCATGGATACAATATGGTCGCCCGGACGTACAGGAAGCATCTCATGGCAATATGCAACATTGGACCAAAGGCTGCGATAGGGGAGCATGACCCCTTTGGAATATCCCGTGGTGCCCGAAGTATAGTTGATGACAGCCAGTTCTTCGGGTGATTCCTCCTTGCGGTAGCTGATATGCTCGGGGCGGAAATTCTTGGGGAAACGTGTGCCATAGAGGACGTTGCGATGTTCGAAAGCCTCCATCAGCTGCTCGTTGCGGCAAACTACCGGAGTGAAGTCCGTCAGCAGTACGATACCCATCAGCAGGGGCATTGCCTCTTCATTGAGGTTTTCCCATGCCCGGTCGCCGACAAACAGCAGCTTGGCTTCGGAATGATTGACGATGTTGTGGATATTGTCGGCCTTGAACTCATGCAGAATGGGAACGATGACAGCTCCATAGGTAACTGTAGCCAGAAAAGCGACTGCCCAATGTGCACTGTTACGTCCGCAAACGGCAATCTTGTCACCGGGCCTGATGCCGGCGCTTTCCAATACGATATGGAATTTGGCTATTTTCCGTGCTACATCTTTGTATTGCAGTGTAATTCCTTTGTAGTCTGTCAGGGCGTTGCGATCCCAGTTTTTAATAATGCTTTGTTCTATATAATCGATGAACCCTTGTTCTTGTTCCATTCGTCTGTTGCACACTTTAGTTAAAACTGCGCAAAGATAGGTCTTATAGTGATGCAAAGCAAATAGTTTCCGCTTTTTTCTTGCCCTGAAACGGATAGAAACTTATCTGTAATTCTTATTCCTTGCTATTTTCCGAAATAAGAAGCAGCTTGTCACCGGCATGAAGTTTTAATGTTCCGTTCGGAATGAGGTACTCATCGCCACGTTTTACAATCATCACCAGTGTGCCTTTGGGCAGGTTCATGTCTTTCAGGGTGTCTGCCTGCTCCAGCATTTCTTGTGTAATGGTCATGTCGTGCAGGTTGGAGTCAATCTCTTCGGGCAGTTCAACTCCGAAATCATTTCCGGTCTTTTCCAGCGGGGTGGAGAGGCCAAGCAGCCGGGCTACCCAGGAGACTGTGGTACCCTGGATGACCAGTGAGACGATGGTTATAAAGAATACTATGTTGAAAATGACATGGGCGCCGGGCACATTAGCCACCACGGGATAAGTGGCAAAAATAATGGGTACTGCGCCACGTAATCCTACCCACGATACGAATAGCCGTGACTTGAGGGTGATTCTCTTGCCAAAAGGCAGCAGGCAGAGAAAAACACTGAGAGGACGTCCCACGACAATCATGAATACGCCGATGAGCAATGCCACGACTGCAACTTCCAGCATCTCATGGGGGTTGACAAGCAGACCGAGGCAGAGGAACATGATGATTTGGAAAAGCCAGGTCAGTCCGTCCATAAAAGTATAAATCTCTTTCCGGTGCATGATTTTGTTATTGCCTACCATCATTCCGGCGATATACACGGCCAGGTAACCGTTGCCTTTCAGCAGGTCGGTGATGGAGAAGGTGAAGAATACAAAAGACAGCAACAGGATAGGATAGAGTGCCTGGTTGTCTATATTCAGCCGGTTCAGCATAAGGATAGCCAGCTTTCCGAGGAAATAACCGGTTGCGGCACCGACAATGAACTGTATGGCAAAAGAGCCCAATATCTGGGGAACTCCCATTCCGGAGGACTGGATGAATTGAATCAGCACGATTGTCAGCATATATGCCATCGGGTCGTTACTACCGCTTTCCAGTTCCAGCATGGGGCGCAGATTATGCTTCAGGTTCATTTTTTGTGAACGCAGAATGGCGAATACAGAGGCTGAGTCGGTAGATGACATGGTGGATGCAAGCAAAAGGGAGGTTATTAACGGCAGGTGGATGTTGGTCCAGCTCATGCCGGACAGCCACCAGATAAATAATCCGGTAAAAAGGGCCGTGAGCAGCACTCCTGCGGTTGACAAAACAATGCCGGGAGTCAATATGGGCTTTATCTCCGTAAACTTGGTGTCCATGCCACCGGAGAACAGAATGATGCTGAGTGCAACCATGCCGATGAACTGTGCTTCCTTGGCGTTGTGGAACTGCAATCCCAATCCGTCACTGCCGAACAGCATGCCGACGACAAGAAAAAGCAATAATGCAGGCACTCCGAAACGGTAGCCGGTCTTGCCGACAATGATGCTGACGAAAAGTAATATGGAACCTATAAGTAGTATGTTTCCTGCTGTAAATATCATAAATTCTATGCTATATAGTTTGAAATGTGATGTTTCTTATGTCTAATAGTACAAAGATATGCAATGTGTTTAACAAATACAAATCTAAAATAGTTCAATTGAATTTTAAAATAAAGGTGGTTTCTTTACCAGGCAATAAGGATAAATTTCCGCCGGAAAGCCTCATTATTTGCCGGGAAATACTCAATCCAATACCGCTTCCGCCCTCTTTGGTCGTAAAGAAGGGGATAAATATGTGTTCGGCAATGTCATTGGGAATGGCAGGTCCGTTGTTGGAAATTTCTATCAGTATGGCTTCCGCTTCGTTGCAGTAGGCACGTATGTTGATATGTCCTTCTTTATCTGTATCTTTATCCGAT
Source organism: Bacteroides sp. AF34-31BH (assembly GCF_003602795.1). NCBI lineage: Bacteria > Pseudomonadati > Bacteroidota > Bacteroidia > Bacteroidales > Bacteroidaceae > Bacteroides > Bacteroides sp. AF34-31BH. The sequence goes on along the minus strand of NZ_QTLV01000002.1, from coordinate 467,669 downwards.
TCGATGGCTTGTATGGCATTTTTCAGTAAGTTGATGACTACTTGTGATACCAGGTTCTCATCGGCATATAGAATAAGGTCGCTTGGCGCGATGTCCGTATGAAAGGTGACCCGGACATCGGGGTGCTGGTGACGGGCGAGTTCGACCATCCGCTCGATAAAACTTTTTACATAGAACAAGGATGGTTCGGGGGTGGGAATACGGGTGAATTTCCGGTATGATTCCACAAAAGAGAGCAGGCCCTTGCCCGTGCTGCTGATAGTCTGCAGGCCGTTTCTGATTTCTTCTTTGGAAACTTGCGCTTCGGTCAGTCCCAGCAGTGTATCGCTTAGGGAGGTTATGGGAGTGACGGCGTTCATTATTTCGTGCGTCAGTACGCGGGTAAGCCTAATCCAGGAATCTATTTCCTTTTCATCCAGCTCGTTGTTGATGTCGTTCAAGGCGAGGATGCGCAGATGTTCTTTACGGACTGTGATGTCGCTGACGCGGACAGACATGTTGACAGTGCCTCGCTCGTTGTTGAAAGGCATTTGCAATTTGTCTCCCGGGCGGCAATTGGCAAGAAGGGACGAAAGACGCGGATCCACGCGGTTCAGCTGGCTGACGTGGGTAAAGACATTGAGGCCCAGCAAACGGAGGGCTTCGCTGTTTTTCTGATATACGGCACCATTGTCGTTCAGGACAAGGATACCGGTATTCACGCAGTCCAGGATGAGTTCGTAGTATTTTTCTTGCTGGGCTGTTTCACTTTTCACATTATAAAGTATATGGGCAACCCGGTTCAATGCACGGTTTACGAGGCGTGCGTCGGCAGTGTTTTCCGTTTCGGAGAAGTGGATGGCATTGTCGTTGTTTTCGATGGCGTCGAGCATGAAAAGCACTTTCCGCACATGATGGCGGTATAACTTCTGCTGCCAGTACAAGGCTATGGGAAGCAGCGCGGTACAGAGCGCGCCCCAAAATACGTCCACAGTCCACATCACCCCTGCAAGGAGCGCTACTGCCAGACTGACGGCAACACGGAATGAATAATTAAAGGCCATACTTCTTCATTTTGTTGTACAACGTCTGGCGGGTGATACCCAGCTGTGCGGCGACGGCAGAGAGATTTCCGCTACATTTGTCGAGCGTCTTCCGTATCATCTGCATTTCCATTTCTTCGAGCGTGGATGCGGCTGCTTCGGGAGTGCCGGTTCGCCGTGCCAGCTGGAACAGTTCTGCGGGAAGGGTTTCGTTGTCACAGATGATAATGGCTTTTTCGATGGCATGTTCCAGTTCGCGGATATTGCCGTACCAGGGGTGGAGCGTAAGTTTCTCGCAGGCGCCGTCCGTCAGCTTGACAGGGGGCTTGTCATATTGCTTGCAGAAGCGGGCGATGAAAAGTTCTGCAAGGGGGATGATGTCTTCGGGCCGCTCGCGCAACGAGGGTATCTCGAGATGTATCGTGTTGATGCGGTACAGCAAGTCCTCGCGGAATTCGCCTTTTGCCACCATCTCGGGCAGATTGCGGTTTGTAGCGCAAATCAGCCGTATGTCTACGGGAATGGGAGTGTTGCTGCCTACACGGACAATGCTGCGGCGTTGGATGGCGGTCAGCAGTTTGGCTTGCAGATGGTAGGGGAGATTGCCTATTTCATCGAGAAAGAGGGTGCTGCGGCTGGCTGCTTCGAACTTGCCGGCACGGTCGGCATGGGCATCGGTGAAAGAGCCTTTCATGTGGCCGAACAGTTCGCTCTCGAAAAGGCTTTCGGTGACTGCACCCATATCCACACTTACCATCTCCTGCCGGTTGCGCGGTGAAAGGGAGTGAATTTCGCGTGCCAGCATCTCTTTACCGGTACCGTTCTCGCCCGTAATAAGGATATTGGCATCGGTAGAGGCCACTTTTTCCACCAAAAGGCGGAGCTGCTGCATGGCGGGGCTGTTTCCCCAATACATGTTGCGGGTATCTGCAAACAGGTGGCTACTTTCTGCCGTACGTCCGGCATTTGGGCCGTTGGCCGGAGATTTTGTTTCAGAAGCTGATACGGCATTCAGCAAGGTTTCCACCAGTTTCTGGTTGTTCCAGGGTTTCACGACGAAGTCTGTGGCTCCTTCCTTGATTCCCCGTACGGCAAGGTCAATGTCGGCATAAGCGGTGAACAGCACTACGGGCAGGGTGGGACATTGCTTCTTTATTTCATGGAGCCAGTATAGTCCCTCGTTGCCGGTATTGATGCCCGAGGTGAAGTTCATGTCAAGAAGAACCACTTGCCATGACCTTTCCCGCAATACGCTGGGCAGGGTTACGGGAGAGGGAAGTGTGATTATCCCTTCAAAATATGGCTTCAACAAAAGCTGCAAGGCGGTAAGTACGCCTCGGTTATCATCGACAATCAGGATGTTTCCGTTTTTTTTTGCCATAAACTATTTCTGTTTTCTGCAGGCAAAGTTAATGATTTATCTGTATTATATGCTTTATTCTATATTTTTGCTTACTAAGAATTAATCGTCCGACAGCTGTTGAATTATCGTCCGATAACTGTCGGACGATAATTCAACAGCTGTCGGACGATAATATAACGATTGTGGGACGAATAGATTTAAGTAAAACAGAAATTAGTTTGTAGCAACTTCAGTAAGAGCTCATGGCGGTACTGAAAAAATTTATAGCAGTTGCAGTTTGATGCCAAATGACAAGCTCAGATAATCCTTGGGTTTCAGATACTTGTTGGTGAAGGCGCTGACTACATATAGGTCACATGTACTTATTTCATAGAAGAAAGTGATTTCTTTGGCCGTGAACCGTCGTTGTGGGTCGATGTCGTAAGTGATGCGCTGTCCTAAGAATACATGGATGCGTACCTTGGAGGAGAAACCATAATATCCTTTAGGGTAGCGTTCCGGCTCATTGACCCAGAACTCATCGCCGAATACCGTGTTCAGATACATGCCGCAAGCCAGCGGTTCTACAGAAAAACGGCTCTGTTTTATTTGCAGGCTCCAGGGAAGGTAGTTCTGCTTGACAGTGAATGTCAGCTTGGTACGTTTGGAGTCATATTTGGGCAATACTCCGAAGAATACGTCTGTTTCCCATTGGTTTCTTCTGCCGTAATCCCATCCGGTACCGAATGACAGCAACCCCATATTGCCGGCAAACTGAATTTTGGTGTGCGTCGGAATCAAGGCCTCCCAATGCCTGCGGTAGCGGTGTACGCGGCGGTCATAACGGTTCTCCCTGGTTCGGCTTTCAATGACGGCATCCGGTTGCGGGTCCATCCATACAGTATCGTGTTCTATGATGAAGATGGTATCTCTCTCTTGTGAAAAAGCAGAAAAAGAGCATACCGACAAGAAGACGACGGCGCATGCCAGGTGATTAATAATATGCCACTTCGCGTTCATATCCGTCGGGGGTTATGGTGAATATATAGTAATTGCGGTTCTTCATGCAGTCGCTCATGTAATACATTATCCCATCTTCAAAGAGGTCTTTCTCGAAACGATGGTGTTCGTGTGCGGATGTACAGAACTGCAGTCCGGGAAATTCCTTGATGTAGCGCTGGAATACGTGTGCCACATTATTGTTGAACTCGTTGCAGAACGGGCGTATATGCATGGACACAACGGTTTTATCGAATTCCTCTTCACGGTCGCGTATCTGTGCGGCAAGAAACTCGAAGTCGGGAATGGGGCGGGAGTAGTCGAATTCGATGGCGTTGGTATTCAGGCAGACAAACTTTACCCGTCCTGCAATGAAGGAGAAATTGGGGTCTCCGAATATTGCACGATAAGTCTCTTCGCCCGTGCCCAGGCAGTCGTGGTTGCCGAGAAGTACCACATAGGGTATCTTTAGCTTGTTCATAATGTCCCGTTGCCAAAGGAACTCGTCTGTTACACCGAAGTCACTGACGTCTCCGCCATGAATGACGAAATCTATGTCGTCCCGCTTGTTGAGGTGGCTTACAAAGTCGTCGGTCTCGTCATACCAGCGCTGGGAATCACCCATTGTTACGAACCGGATTGTTGTCTTGTTCTGGCAGTTCTGCTCTATTTGGGCAATGTTGTGGGCATTGACATCGGTTTCACCGCTGATGTGTACATCGTAAGGGTGATAATCTATCATGTCGCAGCCGGCTATAAGCAGGCATAGGAATGAAGGATATAAGAGTTTGGGGAATTTCATGTGCAGGTGCTTCATTTTACGTTTATACTCTATCTTTAGAAAACTGTGGGCAAAGGTAAAGTTTTCATTCTTATGGATTCTTTTCTAATTTCCCTTTTTTTTGTTCTATGAGGCTGAACAGAGATTCGGCCTCTGTCTAATTTTTAGACGGGAGTGTCTAAAAATTAGACACCTTTGTCTTCTTCTGAAATACGATATGCGCTGATAATCAGGTTTGTGCATTCTTTGGCACGCTTTCTGCAATATGAAAAGCAAGAAAATAAATCTAATAAACGATAAACGGAATGAAACAAATCTATTATGTAATTCAGACTTTACTGCGGGGACGCGGTTCGAATATCATCAAGGTCATTTCTTTGGGATTGGGATTGACGATGAGTATTCTGCTTTTCTCCCGCGTGGCATATGAACAGAGTTTTGACACTTGCTTCAAGGATTATGATAACTTGTATCAAGTATGGTCGATATTCTCGGTGAAAGGAGAGAAGTTTGAGCCTCAGGAGTGGAATTGCGGTCCCGTGGCAGGGGCTATTTTGGAGAACTTCCCCAAAGAGGTGGAGTCGGCGGTAAGTTTGAGCACGTCTATGGTATCTGCTCCCCTTTACAATGGAAGCGTGCGTCTTGACGACAGGAAGATTGCAGCCGATTCGCTGTTCTTCCGTACCATGGGTATCGACGTCCTGAACGGGAATCCCGAAAAGGACTTGGTGCAGAAGGATATTATTTTCTTGAGTGAACGCTTTGCAAGGAAAGTGTTCGGTGAGGAGAATCCTATAGGGAAAACGCTTAATTATGACCATCAGTTTGACCTGACGGTGAAGGGAATCTATGCCAATTTGCCTGAGAACGCCACAATCAATCCGGAAGCGGTTATCTCGATGCCTACCTTGTGGAGCCGCAACTGGAATAACTACTCGTGGAGCGGGGGAGACAGTTGGGTAGAGTTTATCCGTTTCCGTCCCGGTGCCGACAAATCTGTTGTCAATGCGCGTATTGATGCCATGATAGACAAATATCGCCCGGCAGAAGATAAGAAAGAGTACGGTTACACGGCTTTTGTGCAGCCCATCCGTGATACATACCGCAATTATGATGATGTGCAGCGGATGCGTGTCATCATGAGCATTCTTGGTTTTGCCATTCTTTTCATTGCGGCGTTGAACTATGTGCTGATTTCCATTTCCTCTTTGAGCTACCGCGCCAAGTCGGTAGGCGTACATAAATGCAGCGGTGCGAGCGGTGGCACGGTTTTCAGCATGTTTTTGCTGGAAACGGGTATCATCATTGTGGCGGCATTGCTGCTGATGGCGTTGATAATGCTCAACTTCCGCGATTTTGTGGAAGACACGGTCGTTGTAAAGCTCTCCACCTTGTTGGCTCCGGAGCGTATCTGGGTACCGTTGTCGGTAGTGCTTCTGCTGTTTATAGTGGGAGGCGTGTTGCCGGGTCGGCTCTTTGCGCGTATTCCCGTATCGCAGGTGTTCCGCCGCTATACCGAGGGGAAGAAGGGCTGGAAGCGTCCGTTGCTGTTTGTCCAGTTTGCAGGCGTGGCATTCATCAGTGGATTGATGTGTGTGGTGATGTCGCAATATCAGTATGTACTGAAAAAGGATATGGGGTATAATCCCAAGCAGATAGCCATAGGCAATGCCTACTGGGATAATGAAGCGACGCGTGACGCGGCTTATCAGTTTTTCAAAGGATTGCCCTACGTGGAAGCGGTGTCCAGTGCCAACAGCACACCCATTAGCGGATATAGCGGTTCGATGATTCATAGTGAGAGCGGGCAGGCACTGTTCTCTTGCCGCTCTTCTTATTTCATGCGCGAGGACTTTCCTGCCTTGATGGGCATGACTATGAAGACGGGACGTATGGCGCGCGATAAAGAGGAAGTCGTGGTGAACGAGACCTTTGCCGAGATGATGCGTTGGGGAGACGACGTCGTAGGCCGTACGGTATATACCGAAGGGAATACATTCAAGGTCGTAGGGCAGTTGAAGGATTTCCAGATAGAGAGTTTCAGAACCGAGAAGATGCCTTTCATAGCCCGGGGAAACAAGAATTTTTATGGAACGGTACATGTCCGTTTGAAAGAACCCTTTACCGAAAATCTGCAGAAGCTGAACCACGATGTAGCCGAGGCTTTCCATGACCAGACTATTGACTTTACCGGCTATGAGAAAAGAATAGAGAATAGTTATAATTCTGTCCGTGTATTCCGCAATGCCACTTTGATGGCGGCAGTGACCATGTTCTTCATCATGCTGATGGGGCTGATTGGGTATACCACCGATGAGGTGCGCCGCCGCAGCAAGGAGATTGCCATCCGCAAAGTGAACGGCGCAGAGGCTTCTGGCATCTTGGAAATGTTGTCAAGGGATATACTCGTTGTGGCAGCTCCGGCAGTTGTCATCGGTACGGTATTGGCATGGTATGTCAACGGAATGTGGATGGAACAGTTTGCGGAGCGTATTCCCATCAGTTGGGCAGTATACGTACTGGTAGTGATGGCCAATTTGGTGATTATCGTAGCCTGCGTACTTTGGAAGTCCTGGCAGATAGCGAACGAGAACCCGGTAAACAGCATTAAGAGCGAATGATAATAATATTAATACATAGAATATCATGATTGAAATTAACAACATCAGCAAAGTATTCCGTACTTCGGAAGTAGAGACAGTAGCATTGAACCACGTCAGCCTCGATGTAAAGGAGGGGGAGTTTGTAGCCATTATGGGACCGTCAGGTTGCGGCAAGTCCACCTTGCTGAACATCCTCGGGCTGCTGGACAATCCTACGGAGGGCAGTTACAAGCTGCTCGGTCAGGAAGTAGCGGACTTGAAGGAAAAGGAACGTACCCGTGTGCGCAAGGGCAAGCTGGGATTCGTGTTCCAGAGCTTCAACCTGATAGACGAACTGAACGTCTACGAGAATGTGGAACTTCCCCTTACGTACCTCGGCGTGAAGGCAAGTGAGCGCAAACGCATGGTAGAGGATATTCTGAAGCGGATGAACATCAGCCACCGTGCCAAACACTTCCCGCAACAGCTTTCCGGCGGTCAGCAGCAGCGTGTGGCGATAGCCCGTGCGGTCGTAACCAATCCCAAGCTGATACTCGCCGATGAGCCTACCGGTAACTTGGACTCCAAGAACGGAGCTGAGGTGATGAATCTGTTGACAGAACTGAATAAAGAGGGTACTACGATTATTATGGTGACCCACAGCCAGCACGACGCCTCGTTTGCACACCGCACGATACATCTTTTCGACGGTAGTGTGGTGGCAAGCATTGCAGCCCAGGGACTTTGATGAAATGGAACTGTTGTTATGAGACAAATCTATTACACAATACAAATATTGTTGCGTGGTCGTGGAAGCAATATTGTCAAGCTGACTTCTCTGACTTTGGGTTTGCTGGTAGGCATCCTGCTCTTTTCGCAGATAGTTTATGAACTGAACTATGAGAATTTTTACAAAGACCCGGAACGGGTGGCTTTGTTGCGCTTGCAGAGTGTGGAAGATGGCATCCCGTCGGAGGAGTATAACAATGGTACCTTTCGTCCGGCTGCCACTGACCTATGGGAAACATATCCAGAACTGGTGGAGTGTGCCAGTCGTTCTGCAGATTATTGGCAGCCTACACTATATGTAAACAATAAACGTCTGGAGGATGTACAGGTCTTGTTTGTGGATACACTTTATCTGCAGACGATTGGCTTGCAGGTGTTGAAAGGAGACGCGCATGATTTGGCGAACGGCAACAATGCTTTTCTTTCACAGGACAAAGCCCGTGAGTTGTTTGGTGATGAAAATCCGATAGGAAAAGAAATTTCGGTAGAGAAAGAGTTTAACGTTACTGTACGTGGCATTTATCAGGAGGTACCGGGCAATACTGTTTTCCGGCATAATGTATTGCTCTCGTTGGAAGCTTTTGAATGGCGTTATGGCAGGGGAACGTGGAAGCAGAACAATATATACTACACGCTCTTCCGCTTGAAGCATGCCAGGGATGTGGATGTCATGAATCAAGGAATACAGAAAGCGGTAGAACAGTTTATGGATACCCGTCTCGGAGAGACGGAATATCTGGAATTCAGTGTGATTGCTTTGCCGGATATTTATCTCAGTTATCCGGACAATATACGGCGGTTAGTAATACTGGGTGTACTGGGCTTTTCCATTTTTTTTGTCTCTATAATGAACTATGTGTTGGCTGCCATCGCTTCCATGAATCGGCGTGCCAAGTCTGTGGGGATACATAAATGCAGTGGTGCGAGCAGCGGACATATATTAGGCATGTTCTTATGGGAAACGGGACTGATGGTATTGGTTTCCGTAGGCTGTTGCTTGTTGCTGATGCAACTGTTCTGTGACATTATTCAGGATATGACCGGTTCTCGGTTGGCGGATGTGTTTACGGTGCAGAATATGTATGTTCCGGCACTTACGGTATTGATGCTTTTTGTAGTGGCAGGCGTACTTCCGGGTTGTATGTACGCCCGCATTCCTGTGACGCAGGTTTTTCGCCGTTATACGGAAAGCAAGCGCTCGTGGAAGCGTGGTCTGCTTTTTGTGCAGTTTGTAGGCATTGCTTTCATTCTCAGTATGCTGCTCACTACCGTTTGGCAGTATCACGATTTGATGAGGCGTAGTGTGGGGTTCCGTACATCCGGACTTGCTATGGCCGACTTGTCGGGAGATATGAGTCAGGGGGGCAGTGTAGCTGATGCCATCCGTAGGGAGCCTTATGTGGAATCTGTCGCAGCTACAACATTCAGCATGCTGGAAGGATACAATACTGCCATGTTGCGTGATGTGCAGGGGAATTCCATTGGTTTATTGCATTATCAGTTTATAGGAAAGTATTTTCCGGAGGTGATAGGTTTGGAACTGTTGGAAGGTTCATGGCCACAGCGCGAAGGTGAGACAGTTGTCAGCAAAAAGACGGTAGAGACAATGAGATGGGGCAGTGAGGCAGTCGGTAAGAAGCTTTCCATAGATTTGTCTTGGTTGAAAATGACTGCTCCCGTTACGGTGGTGGGAGTAGTGGATGATGTTCGGAATATGGGTTTTTTCGAGGAGTTGACGAATACGGCCTTCATCTATAATGAAAAGGGTGTGCGTGTTTTCAATGTCCGTTTAAAGGAACCTGCGGAAGAAAATGTGAAACGGCTGAATGCATTGGTCAAGGAAGCATTTCCTGCCTGTTCGCTGGAGTTCGAGACATATGGGCAGATACGTAAGTTGAAGAACGGGAATGTACTTCGTTTTCGTAATATAGTGTGTGCTACAAGTACTTGTATCTTATTTATCGTTTTATTAGGCTTGATAGGTTATGTCAGTGATGAAACACAACGGCGTTCCAAAGAGATTGCCGTCCGCAAGGTGAATGGAGCAGAGTCATCGGATATTCTCCGCTTGTTGTCGGCAGGCATTCTGAAAGTGGCTGTCGGTGCAGTGATTATCGGAATAGGATTCGCTTGGTATATTTCCGGCATCTGGATGGAACAGTTTCCGGACAGTGAATTACTTTCACCTTTGTGGTTTGTTTTGCTGGGTATTTGCCTGTTGGCACTGATTGTACTGGTAGTGGTAATCAAGGCATGGCGCATAGCGAATGAGAATCCGGTGAAGAGCATCAAGAGCGAATAAGAACTTTTTAAATGACTGTGAGTACCGGGAAGTCTTTTTTCTTTCATAGGCTTTAGGATTTGATTATGTAAGAAACAGACTTTCCCTACTCTTTTAATAGAATAATTATGAGGCAGATTTATTATAGTTTTCGGATATTACTCCGTGGTCGTGGCAGCAATATAGTGAAATTGCTATCATTGTCTTTGGGATTGTTGATAGGTGTGTTGCTTTTTTCGCAAATTGCTTTCGAGTTGAGTTACGAGAACTTCTACAAAGATGCGGATAGGGTGGCGATATTACAAATCCGTTGGGTGAAAGGCGGCATACCGGACAAGGATTTGGATGATACGGCGCATAGACCGGCTGCCTCTGATTTAAGTGGAGCATTGCCGCAATGGGTGGAGAGTGGCTGTGTGGCGATGAAGATGATGCAGTATTCTTTTTCGCTGAATGGATATGAGGTTGAGGGTACGGACATGATAGGGGCAGATACACTGTTCTTCAGCACCGTGGGGATAGAGGTGCTGCAGGGCGATGTACACGATCTTGCCACACGCAATGTTATATTCCTTTCGGAAAGCATGGCCCGGAAACTTTTTCCGGACGAGAATCCTATAGGGAAGATATTGACAGCTAATGAAAGTCAGGAAATGACTGTGCGCGGAGTGTACCGGGATTTACAACCTAATACGGAGTATTATCATAATATTGTAGTCTCACTGCCTACTGTAGAGTGGAGTAAGGGAACGTGGAATAACAATGATATATACCATATCTTTTTCCGCATGAGGCATGTCGAGGATATTGAAGCGATGAATGGAAGCCTTGAACGGACAATCAGGCTTTTCAACGACTATGACCGGAACCGGGATTTTTGTCCGGAGTATGTGCTGACTCCCTTGAGTAAAGTGCACCTCAGTAACTCTGATAATCGCCGCAGGCTCATCATTCTGGCTGTCTTAGGATTTTCCGTATTCTTTATTTCTATCATGAATTATGTGTTGGCAGCTATCGCTTCTCTTGGCAATAGAGCCAAAGTGGTGGGAGTGAATAAATGTTGCGGTGCCGGTAATGGACAAGTAATGGGAATGTTTTTATGGGAAACCGGAATTGTCGTATTGGGGGCTATAGTGGTATCTGCTTTGCTGTTGTATCTGTTTGGCAGGAACATAGAGGAGATGATGCAGGTGAAATTGTCGGAAATCTTCTGTCCGGATAACCTTTGGGTAGCAGCGCTTACTGTCTTGTTGCTTTTTCTGGTAGCGGGTATATTGCCGGGAAGGATTTTTGCCCATATTCCGGTTACGCAGGTGTTCCGTCACTATACGGACGGAAAGCGCGGATGGAAGTGTGGACTGCTGTTCGTTCAGTTTGTGGGTGTAGCGTTTATTCTCGGCATGTTGCTTACGGTGGTAGGGCAGTATCACACTATTATAAATACCGACTTAGGATTTCGCAGTGAAGGATTGGCCAACCTCAGGCTATCAGTGAAAAACCTGAACGAGCGACAGAACGTGTGTGAAGCCTTGCGTCACCAACCTTATGTGGAGGGAGTGTCATGCGCTTCCAATCGTATTCTTTCGCACTACAATACTACCGGTCTTGGAACTCATTATATGAGGATGGAAAAGGAATATCCGCAACTGATGGGCATGCAACTGATAGAAGGAGATTGGCCGGAAAAAGAAGGCGATATATTGGTTGGCGAAACTACCGTGAAAGAGCTGAAGATAGCGCAACCGGTTGTGGGGCAGCGTTGTCCCGGATTGGATGAGGGCGAGAATCCCGGCATTATTGTAGGTGTGGTGAAGGATGTACGCAATATGGGCTTTGCAAGCAAAATGAAAAGTACGGCCTTTATCTGTCATGGTGATGTGCTTTGGATGAACGATGTGAATGTGCGTCTCAAGGAGCCTTATGAGGAAAACCTGAAAAAACTGAAAGCTTTCTATTCGGAGTTGCGGCCTACGGACAAGAACCAGTTTGCTTCTTTCAAAGAGATACGTGAGATACGTGGAAGGAGTGTCTATCGCTTCCAGAATACGGTATTTGTAACTTCCGTATGTGTGCTCTTTATTGTACTGATGGGTTTGCTTGGCTATGTAAACAATGAAACCGGCCGTCGTTCTAAAGAGATTGCCATTCGCAAGGTAAACGGGGCGGTGGCGGCTGACATTCTTCATCTGTTGTCGGCAGACATATTGAAGGTAGCGGTCGGTGCAGTGGTATTGGGCATTATTTCCTCCTGGTATATTTCCGGCATCTGGATGGAACAGTTTCCGGACAGTGAATTACTTTCACCTTTGTGGTTTGTTTTGCTGGGTATTTGCCTGTTGGCACTGATTGTACTGGTAGTGGTAATCAAGGCATGGCGCATAGCGAATGAGAATCCGGTGAAGAGTATCAAGAGTGAATGAGTGTTTATTTAGTTAACCATAATTGATTTATGAAACAACTTTACTATAGCATCTTAATGTTGTTGCGTGGGCGTAGCAATAACCTGACCAAAACTATTTCGTTGACACTGGGGCTGTTTATCGGTATTCTGCTGTTTGCCTGCGTAGCCTTCCAGTTAAGCTATAATCGTTTTTTTGATAAGCCGGAACAACTTTATCTGGCTTATATGACCAATCTGCTGAACGGTGTGCCGGATAAAAGCGCTCCGTATATTTATGGTACTTTTTCCGAAGCCATGCGTGAAAACTTTCCCGAACAAGTGGAAGATGCAACTGTCTGGCGGGAGTCTTGGGAAAGAATCTTCTATCATGGCAGTGTGCGCTTGTCGCAACGTACCATTTATGCAGACAGCCATCTCTTTTCCACTATGGGGATTAAGTTGTTGGCTGGCAATGCTGAAGATTTGAAAACAGACGGGAATATATTTATTTCGCGTTCGTTGGCAGATAAAATACGTGAGGATGCTGAACTGACCACAGTCATTGGCAAACAGTTGTATCTTGACCGAAAAGTCCCGGTGACAGTTCGTGGTATTTTCGAGGATTTGCCTGAGAATACGGATGTGCCTTTCCAAGTAGTGGCTTCTATGGCATACTTTTGGAATAACAAACGTGCCGGATGGGGATTTGATATTAGTTATGCATCTCTAATCCGTTTCAAAAATCCTGAGAAAGACATACCAGCGGTAGAAGCAAGAGTGCCGGAAATGATTAAGAAGTATCTGCCTGGTTTTAAAGAGGATGCCAATAATAGTTGGACTATTGACTTCCGGCCTTTGACGGACTTACATACGCAGAACTCTACTGTCTCTACAATGGTGGTAGTAATGACTATCCTGGCGATAGCTATCCTACTGATAGCTGCATTCAACTATGTGCTGATTTCTTTGTCCTCTTTGGCGCGTCGTGCCAAGGAAGTAGGGGTGCATAAATGCAACGGTGCGGCAAACAGTACCATATTCGGGCTGTTCCTGAATGAGACTGTCTTGTTGATACTACTCTCGGTAGTTCTGACCGGAGGACTGATGTATCTTTTCCGTGACTTTGTCGAGGAGATAGCGGTAGCCAAGCTTTTGTCGCTGTTTACGGTACAAAACTTGTGGGTACCGGGGATGGTGGTTCTGTCTGTTCTGTTATTGGCAGGTATATTGCCGGCATGGGTATTCTCGTCCATACCTGTTACGCAAGTGTTCCGCCGTTACACCGAACGTAACACTTCCTGGAAACGTCCGTTACTGTTTGTTCAGTTCGTTGGGGTTTCGTTTATCTTTTGTTTCTTGTTGGTGGTTTTGTGCCAGTATCATTTGGTAATAAATCGTCCCTTGAAGTACGATCCTGCGCGGGTGGTGACTTGTTGGGCGGATGTAGGAGGTGATTATGAAAACAAGGTTACTCTTTTTAGCAGTCTGCCTATGGTAGAAGACTATACTTGTTCAAGTCAGCTCATCACCGAAGGATATAGTGGAGATACATTCGATACGGGGGATGGGCATAAAGTGAATACTCGGCTTGATTGGGTAACCCGTAGTTTTTTACCTATGATGAAAATCAAACTGATAGAGGGAAGCAATTTTTCTTCTGCAAAAAACGGTGAAACTATGTGGGCGGACAACGATGAGTTGATTGTCAATCAAACCTTTATCAGTCAGGCGGGATGGACCGACAGTGCGGTAGGTCGTGTTGTAAATTGGGCCGGTACTAATTTCAAAGTAGTGGGAGTCATGGAAGATTACCCAATCAACAGTGCTTTTGAAGAGCAATCGCCCATTGTTTTGGTTGTGAAGGAGAATTGGGGAAGTATGCATTATTTGCGTTTGAAAGAGCCGTTTGGTGAAAACCTCACAGCGCTTAATCGCTCTATGCAGGAAATGTTTCCTACGGATGATGTCGTATTCACTTCTTTGGAAAAGGAGTTGGAAGAGCAATATGTAGACGTACGTCGTTTCCGCAATGTGGTGTTGCTGGCAAGTTGTTCCATCTTCTTCATTACTTTGATGGGACTGTTGGGGTATGTCAATGATGAGGTACGCCGTCGCAGTAAGGAGATTGCCATTCGTAAAGTAAATGGTGCCGAAGCGGGGAGCATCATTCATCTGCTGACAAAGGAAATCACCTGGATTGCCATTCCGGGAGTTTGCTTGGGAGGTATCTGCGCCTATATTTTCGGTCGGCGTTGGCTGGATAGCTTTGCAGAGCAGGTAGATGTTGGTTTCGGAGCATTTGGAGTGGTCATTATACTGCTATTGATAATTATAGCTGTATGTATCGTGTGGCGTACTTGGCGCATTGCCAACGAGAATCCGGTAAAGAGCATAAAGAGTGAATAAAATATCTTCCGAAACACTTGACATCGGCTTCTGAATGTTGTATCTTTGTAAAGTGATTTTATAGATACTTCATTTTTAAATTAGCGTAAAAGGAGAGGCATGGCTTCTCCTTTTCTTTTTCCCCCTGCCGGTACTCCGTTTGAAATGCCACACTTCAGCTTCCCGAATGCCATACCCTACCGCCCGAAATGCCACACCTTAGCAACTGAAATGCCCGGGGTTGGCAGTGCTGACATGGGCATTCGGCCAAGTAACCCTGAGGTTTTGGATGATAGAGTGCAGCGTTACGGATGGTGTGTTCAGGGTAAACGCATCATGCGTTTGGAGCGTATGGATGATGTGTTTACCGGGATTTACCGTTAATCTTTCGTAAATCTGCTCTTGACAAGTAATTAATGAGCATGTACTCACAGATACAAGGGAACAGATATTGCCGTGGTGTGGAGTGGATAAAAGAAAATACATCGCCTGCTGCCCTGCTGATTTTAATAAATAGAAAAGGTTTAAAATAAAGACTGAGTGATATTGCTTTTGTGATTATGTTGTGCTACTTTTGCAATGTACTGTAATACAGTAATAATATGGAAGCAGTAGTAAGAAAACAAACCTCGTTCCGACTGCGTGAAGATTTGCTGCAGGTCTTGCAGGAACATGCCAAGAAAGCGAACAGAAGCCTGAATAATTTCGTTGAGAGCACTCTGATGGACGCAATGTATTCAGAACCCAATGAGGAAACGGTTGCGGCTATTAAAGAGGCACGTGAGACAAAGAATAAAGAAACGTTTGATAGTGTAGAAAGCTTGATGGAGGAATTGATGAAGTGAAAAAGAAACTGCATCCAACGAGCCAATTCAAAAGGGACTTTAAGCGTATTCAGAAATTCCCTCAAAAGGTGGCAGCTTTTGAAAGGAATGGCAGGTTTATTACTAATCTTTCATCCTTGAGGTCGCTTTTGGCGCGCCCAATAAATCCATAATGCAATGGCTGCCGTTACAAAAGCAAAGAAATCCGATACCGGCATACATATCCAGATGCCGTCCAGACCAAAGAAATGCGGGAATATCAGTAGTCCCGGCAGCAGATACAGCAATTGGCGTGTCAGTGACAGGAAGATACTGATTTTCGCCTTCCCGATGCTTTGGAAGAAATTACCAATGACAATCTGTGCGCCTACCAGCGGGAATATGGCTACGGCAATGCGTACACCTCTGGAAGCAATATCTATCAGTTCTTCATCACTGGTGAAGATGGCGGATATGGTATGAGGGAACAGTTCGCAGATGAGGAATCCCGTGCTGGTGATACATACTCCGGCAAGGATGGTCAACCGTAGCGTCGCTTTCACGCGGTCGTTTTTTTGTGCGCCGAAGTTATAACCTACAATCGGCTGCATTCCCATCGTCAGCCCCAATACAATCATTACGTAGAGCACCAGCAGCCGGTTGATGATGCCGTAAGCTCCGATAGCCATGTCGCCACCATACTGTTGCAGGCTGTTGTTCACGATAATTACGATGACACATGCCGTCACGTTCATCAGGAACGGTGACATACCAATGGAAAGGATGCTGCCGATGATGCGCTTTTTCATTTTCCAGAATCCCCGTTGCAAGTGTACTGTACTCGTCTTTTGCAAAAAATGGCTTACAACCCACACCATGCCGATGAACTGCGATATGACTGTTGCCGTGGCTGCTCCCCGGA
Source organism: Bacteroides sp. AF34-31BH (assembly GCF_003602795.1). Classification (NCBI taxonomy): domain Bacteria; kingdom Pseudomonadati; phylum Bacteroidota; class Bacteroidia; order Bacteroidales; family Bacteroidaceae; genus Bacteroides; species Bacteroides sp. AF34-31BH. The sequence continues at coordinate 451,383 of NZ_QTLV01000002.1, read as the reverse complement.
TTCCCCAGTCGAACTGGAAAATAAAGATGGGAGCGAGGATGATATTGCAGACCACCGTCACCATAGAGGTGAGCATCGCTTTCTTGGGGTATCCCGTGGCACGCATGATGTTGTTCAGTCCTATCATGGTATAGGTAATGGGGGTACCCAGCAGTATCACTTGCATAAAGTCTCGCGCATAGGGAAGTGTTTCGTTGCTTGCGCCGAAGAACCGGAGGATGTCATCCAGAAAGATGAATGAAACACTGCCGAATATGAATGCGTTGACCAGGCAGAACATCAGTGTGTTTCCCAATACTTCCGTTGCTCCGTCCAGGTCTTTCTGTCCCAACCGGATGGACGAAATGGTGGAGCCACCTGCCGATACCATCGTACAGAAAGCCACGACCAGATTCATCAGAGGGAAAGTAATGGCGAGTCCGGCAATGCCCATAGGACCTACGCCATGACCGATGAAAATGCTGTCGATGATGTTGTACAACGAAGTAATCGTCATGCCTATAATGGCCGGAATGGAGTACTGCACAAGCAGTTTGCCAATACGTTCGGTTCCTAATATATGCGCGTTGTTCATTTGATATGAGTCAATTAAGGAGCACAAAGGTATAAAATATTTGTTTGATTCGCAGATTATTCCCACCTTTGTACGCTATAATGTTTTGGTATTAACAGATTTAGGTAAAAGAAAGTTTATGGACACAACAAAAGCAACCGCCGTACTTTTTGATTTTGACGGCGTGGTGGTAGACACGGAAACACAGTACAGTCACTTCTGGCATGAAATGGGAAAGCAGTATTTGGGTATGGATGATATTGAAGGCAGGGTGAAGGGCCAGACGCTGGTCTATATTTATGATACCTTTTTTCCGGGCATGGCGAAGGAACAGGCCGAAATTACCGAACGGCTGAACCGCTTTGAACAGGAAATGTCATTCGACTTTATTCCCGGAGTGCTTGACTTCATTGCCGACCTACACCGGAATGGGGTGAAGACTGCCGTAGTGACCAGCTCCAACGAAGCGAAGATGGCAGCTGTCTATCGGGTTCATCCCGAAATAAAGACTCTTTTCGACCGTATCCTTACGGCCGAGATGTTTACGGCTTCCAAGCCTGCACCGGATTGTTTTCTGTTGGGTATGGAGGTTTTCGGCACAACTCCCGACACCACATATGTATTCGAGGATTCTTTCAACGGGCTGAAAGCCGGCATGGCTTCAGGAGCTACCGTTATAGGGTTGGCAACCACCAATTCCCGTGAAGACATAGCTCCGTTGTGTCATTATGTATTGGATGACTTTCAGGGATTCACTTACGATAAATTAACTCAATTGTACAAGTAATCAGAAAAAGGATTACCTTTGCGCCGAAAATTAAATTGAGTAATTGTAAATTGTAAATTGCCAAATTGTAAATACTATCATGGGTTATATTTCAGACGACACTCGTAAAGTGACTACACATCGCCTTATCGAAATGAAACAGAGAGGCGAAAAAATATCAATGTTGACATCATACGACTATACTATGGCGCAGATTGTGGACGGTGCCGGGGTAGACGTGATTCTGGTGGGAGATTCCGCTTCCAATGTAATGGCAGGCAATGTCACCACGCTTCCCATCACGCTCGACCAGATGATTTATCATGGCAAATCCGTGGTTCGAGGTGTGAAGCGTGCCATGGTCATTGTCGACATGCCTTTCGGCTCTTATCAGGGCAACGAACTGGAGGGATTGGCTTCCGCTATCCGTATTATGAAAGAAAGCCATGCCGACGCCCTCAAACTGGAGGGAGGCGAGGAAATCATCGGTACGGTGAAGCGTATCCTCAGCGCCGGTATTCCCATCATGGGACATCTCGGACTGATGCCCCAATCCATCAACAAGTATGGAACATATACGGTCCGTGCCAAGGATGATGCCGAAGCCGAGAAACTGGTACGCGATGCGCATTTGCTGGAAGAAGCCGGATGCTTCGGACTGGTATTGGAGAAGATTCCTGCCGCATTGGCTGCCCGCGTGGCAAGCGAGCTGACTATACCCGTTATAGGCATCGGTGCCGGTGGCGATGTGGACGGCCAGGTGTTGGTGGTTCAGGATATGCTGGGTATGAATAACGGTTTTCGTCCCCGTTTCCTGCGTCGCTATGCCGACCTGCATACAGTGATGACGGATGCCATCAGCCGTTATGTTTCCGATGTGAAGAATTTAGATTTCCCGAATGAGAAAGAACAGTACTAACAAACTCATGACACTCAATTTTTGGCGGATGTGTACGGCAAATCTGTTGCTGTTCATATCCGTCTATATGCTTTTCCCTTTGCTTCCTTTTGTGATGGGAGAGCAGTTGGGTGTTTCCGTCGGGCAGGCGGGCAGCATGTTTCTGGTCTTTGCGGTGGCCATGTTTGCTGTCGGTCCTTTCCATGCCTATCTGGTCGATGAATATAAAAGGAAACACGTGCTCCTTTACTCCGCACTCATTATGCTGGCGGCTGTTCTGGGATATGCCTTTGTGGATGGTTATACGAAATTTCTGCTGCTTGCCGCTGTGCAGGGAGCATGTTTCGGGCTGGCAACCACAGCGGGCATTACGGTGGCCATCGACATAACGACTTCCGCGCGCCGCAGCGCAGGAAACATGGTATATGCATGGGCTGCACGCTTGGGCATGCTGGTGGGTGTTGTGTTGGGCATTGGAATGTATAAGATGTATGGTTTCCGTATGGTGACCTATCTGTCCGTAGCGGCCGGACTGGCTAGCATATTTTTCGCATCGAGGGTATATGTGGCTTTCCGTGCTCCGATAGGCGTGTCGTTGTGCAATATGGACCGCTTCTTATTGCCGCGTGCATGGGTACCTGCCATCAATATGCAGTTGATTGCTTTTGTACCGGGAGCGTTGCTGCCACTGATGTTTGTGGGCGATTACTGGTCATTGGCGGCATTGGCTGTATTGGTGTTCATTACAGTCCCGTTCATGAAGATGTTCGTCAAGCTGTCGCACCATTGCCAGCGTGGAACGGCAAACACCACTTGCCATTTGTTCATGGAGGCAGGGCTGCTGGTGGGCATGGCTGTGGCTTGCCACCTGATGGACAAAGCGCAGATATACCATGTGGCGTCTGTTGCTGCTATGCTTGCCGTATTTTTCTTTGTACTTCTGACCTATCCTTATTATAAGAAGAAGCGGGTGAGGTAAGGGATAAATACAATCAATCCTATAATGGCCGCCGTTGCAGCACATACCAGTACTGCTCCGGCGGCTATGTCTTTTACTTGCCCTGCCACGGGATGCTGTTGGGGAGACACCAGGTCGACCAGCTTCTCAATGGCGGTATTGAACAGTTCGGCTGCTATCACCACTCCGATGCAGAGAATGATTATCATCCACTCCATGCGGGTAATGCCTAAAACGAATCCTGCAATGACTACCACAGCCGTAACTATCAGATGGAAGCTCAGGTTCTGTTCTTTTCCTATGCAACACCGGATACCTTTCCAAGCATATCCGAAACTGCGCAACTGCTTTTTAAAGTCGTACTTCATGGATTATAGTTGTTGCTTAATTCCTTGAAACCTGTTTCACTCCCTTTACTGTTCTCAGTTTCTTGACGAGCGCTTCCAGATGTCCCGTATCGCTCACCATGATGGTCAGTGTTCCGGAGAACAGCCCGTCATGCGAGTCAATGCCGATGCTTCTCAAAGTAATGCCCGTTTCTTTGGAAATGATGGAAGTGATGTTGGTCACGATGCCGATGTCATCGTGTCCAACTACGCGCAGGGTGATGGGGTACTGTGTACCTTGTGACTTTCCGGCCCAGCGTGCCTTCACGATACGGTAGCCGAAACGTGAGTGCAAATCACTGGCATTGGGACAATCGCAACGGTGTATCTTGATACCTCCCGTCACACTGACAAAGCCGAATACATCATCTCCATAGATGGGATTGCAGCAGCGTGCCAACTTGAAATCCAATCCTTTCAGATTTTGATCAATGACCAGTACATCTTCTTTGGTACCTATCTCTTCCGGTATGCCTTGTTGAAGGTTATAGCCTTCAGCACTGCGGTAGACAATATCGTCGCGCGTATCATTTTCCCGTCTTTGCTGTTCCTGGTATTTGTCTATAATCTCGTTGACATCCAGTTCTTCATCGGCTATGGCTTGATAGAAGTCGGTCACTATCTTGAAACCGAGGCGCTTGATGAGGCGCATCATGGTTCCTTCATCATACTCTATCTTCCGGTTCTTGAACTTGCGTTCCAGGGTTTCCTTAGCGAAGGCGTGCTGGCGTGCAGCCATTTCCTTCAATGCCTGGCGTATTTTGGTGCGTGCCTTGGAGGTGGTTACGATGTTCAGCCAGTCCTGCTTGGGCGTCTGCGTATTCGATGTCATTATCTCCACCTGGTCACCGCTATGCAGCATTTGCTTCAGCTGTACATTCTTGCCGTTCACTTTTGCACCGATACATTTGCAGCCCAGTTTGCTATGGATGTGGAACGCAAAATCGAGCACGGTGGAGCCTTTGGCAAGTTTGAACAAATCACCTTTGGGAGTAAATACAAATACCTCGTCTTCGTACAAATCCAGTTTGAACTGGTCCATCGTTTCCAGTCCGTTGCTGTCCGAGCTCTCTAAGGCTTCGCGTACGGAAGTCAGCCATTCGTCAAGACCAGATTCACCTTTCACTCCTTTGTATCGCCAATGGGCGGCCAGGCCTCGTTCGGCAATATCATCCATGCGTTCGGTACGTATTTGTACTTCCACCCATTTGCCTTCGGGGCCCATCACGGTGATGTGCAGTGATTCATATCCGTTGCTTTTAGGTACGGACAGCCAGTCGCGTAGCCTTTTCGGGTTAGGCTGGTACATATCTGTTACGATGGAGTAGGCCTGCCAACATTCCAGTTTCTCCTTTTCCAGGCAAGAGTCCAGGATGACGCGGATGGCGAACAGGTCATACACGCCTTCGAAGGGGCATTTCTGCTTCTTCATTTTCTGGTAGATGGAGTGGATGGACTTGGTGCGTCCTTTGATATGGAACTTCAGTCCGGCTTCTTCGAGCTTCTTCTGTACCGGTGCAATGAAGGCGGCAATGTACTTGTCACGCGATGCCTTGGTCTCATTCAGTTTTTCCTTGATATGGTAGTAAACGTCCTTTTCTGTGTATTTCAATGAGAGGTCTTCCAGTTCCGACTTCAATTTGTACAGACCCAGCTTATGGGCAAGGGGCGCATAGAGATAAGCCGCTTCGTTGGCTACCTGCCGACGGGCTTCATCGTTCTTGCAATCCTTTATCTGCCGCATGATGTTTACGCGGTCGGCAATCATGATGAGAATGACACGCATGTCTTCGGCGAAAGTCAGCAACAAGTTGCGGAAATTCTCGGACTCGATGGTAGGGCTTTTGGAATAAAGTTCGTTTACACGTATCAATCCCCGGATGATGCCTGCCACATCCTCGCCATAGATTTGCTCCACTTCCAAAGCGGTGCAAGTGCCGCAGCGCACGGAGTCGTGCAGCATGAGCCCCAGGATAGAAGCACGCTTCATTCCGATTTCTTCCGCTACAATGACAGCCGTCTGCATATCTTTGATGACGGGATTCAAACCGAATATATCACGCTGGATACGGTTGTTCTGTATAGTATTGACAAGATGTGTTTTCAGCTTTTTGCAGTCCCCCTTCTGGAGGGTTTCTCCGGAAAGTTGCAACAGTTTGCGGTAGAGCGAGAAGAGTAAATCTTTCTCTTTGATAGTGAAAAATTCATCAGTTTCCATAATCGTCCGTATTTTATGCTTCAAAGGTAAGTTTTTTCTTCATTTTCTTGACGGCAGTTCTGCTTTTTTTGTATTTTTGGGCATGAATTAATAAAACAAGATATTATGATAACACCGCAAGACAAAGAGTTGCTCGAAAATAAAGGCATCTCCGAAGAACAAATAACCGAACAGTTGGCTTGTTTCGAAAAAGGTTTTCCATACTTGAAGCTGTCTGCCGCCGCTTCTGTAGAAAAGGGTATACTGGCTCCGAATACGGATGAACAGAAGAAATACCTGGATGCCTGGGAGGCATATACACAAACCGATAAAGTGGTGGTGAAGTTTGTGCCTGCTTCGGGTGCTGCCAGCCGTATGTTCAAGAACTTGTTTGAATTTCTCGGGGCAGACTATGACACTCCCCAGACAAACTTTGAAAAGACTTTCTTTGAGAAAATAGAGAAGTTTGCCTTCTATGATGACTTGAATACCGCTTGCCAGAGGACTGCCGGAAAGGATATACCGACTTTGGTTGCCGCTGGAAACTACAAGGCGGTTGTTGCTGCCTTACTCGAAGGGGCCGGACTGAACTATGGTGCTCTGCCCAAAGGATTGCTTAAGTTCCATAAGTATGAAGACGGTAGCCGCACGCCGCTGGAAGAGCACTTGGTAGAAGGAGCATTGTATGCTGCCAATAAGAACGGTAAGGTGAATGTGCATTTCACGGTTTCGCCCGAACATCGTGCCTTGTTCAAGGCTTTGGTAGACGAAAAGGCTGCCGCTTATGCAAAGAAGTATGGGGTGGATTATAACATCTCTTTTTCGGAACAGAAGCCGAGCACCGATACCATTGCCGCCGATATGGAAAACAAACCCTTCCGCGACAATGGCAAATTGTTGTTCCGTCCCGGCGGTCATGGCGCCTTGATTGAAAACTTGAATGACCTTGATGCGGATATTATCTTCATAAAGAATATAGACAATGTGGTACCCGACAAGCTGAAAGGTGACACCGTATTATATAAGAAACTGATTGCCGGTGTGCTGGTAGCGTTACAGCAGAGAGCGTTTGCTTATCTGCAGTTGCTTGACAGCGGGAAGTATACACACGAGCAAATTCTTGAAGTTCTGCAATTCCTGCAGAAACAACTCTATTGCAAGAATCCGGAGACAAAGAATCTGGAAGATGCCGAGTTGGTTATATATCTGAAAGAGAAGCTGAACCGTCCGATGCGTGTTTGCGGTATGGTGAAGAACGTAGGCGAACCGGGCGGAGGTCCGTTCTTGGCATACAACAGTGACGGTACTATCTCTCTGCAGATTCTGGAAAGTTCGCAGATTGATATGGACGACCCGGAAAAGAAGGAAATGTTTGAAAAAGGTACCCATTTCAATCCGGTGGATTTGGTTTGCGCCGTACGTGACTATAAAGGACATAAGTTCAATCTTGTGAAGTATGTGGATAAAGCGACGGGGTTCATCTCCTATAAGTCCAAGAACGGCAAGGACCTGAAAGCGCTTGAACTTCCCGGTTTGTGGAACGGAGCCATGAGTGATTGGAACACAGTATTTGTAGAAGTGCCTCTGACTACATTCAATCCGGTAAAGACGGTGAATGACTTGTTGAGAGACCAGCACCAATAAGAGGATTTACTATTAGACGATTTACGATGTACGATTGGGATTGCTTTGGCTTGTGGCGGTTTATTGTCTAAAGTAACTCTAATCGTACATCGTACGTCGTCAAATCGTAAATATATAAAATTGTAAATAAAAGAATTGATGAAAAAGATTTTATTGTTAGGTTCCGGTGAGTTGGGCAAGGAGTTTGTTATTTCCGCCCAACGTAAGGGCCAGTATATCATTGCTTGCGACTCGTATGCCGGAGCGCCTGCCATGCAAGTGGCAGATGAATGTGAGGTATTCAGCATGCTCGATGGAGATGCTTTGGAACGTGTAGTACGCAAACACCAGCCGGATATTATTGTTCCGGAAATTGAGGCTATCCGTACGGAACGTCTGTATGATTTCGAGAAAGAAGGCATTCAGGTAGTGCCCAGTGCACGCGCCGTGAACTTTACCATGAACCGTAAAGCCATACGTGACCTTGCAGCTAAAGAGCTGGGATTGAAGACTGCTAAATATTTTTATGCCAAATCTTTGGATGAACTGAAAGCTGCTGCTGAAAAGATAGGTTTCCCGTGTGTGGTGAAACCGCTGATGTCCTCTTCCGGTAAAGGCCAGTCTCTCGTAAAGAGTGCCGACGAACTGGAGCATGCCTGGGAGTATGGCTGTAATGGTAGCCGTGGAGACATCAAAGAACTTATCATTGAAGAGTTCATCAAGTTCGACAGTGAGATAACACTGCTCACCGTAACACAGAAGAATGGTCCGACCTTGTTCTGCCCGCCTATCGGCCATGTACAGAAGGGTGGGGACTATCGTGAAAGCTTCCAGCCTGCCCATATTGACCCTGCCCATCTAAGGGAGGCGCAGGATATGGCAGAGAAAGTGACCCGTGCCTTGACCGGTGCCGGATTGTGGGGAGTGGAATTCTTTCTCAGCCATGAGAACGGTGTCTATTTCTCCGAACTCTCTCCACGTCCGCACGATACGGGTATGGTAACCCTGGCCGGAACCCAGAATCTGAATGAGTTTGAATTGCACTGTCGTGCGGTGCTTGGTCTGCCTATCCCTGGCATCAAGCAGGAGCGTATAGGAGCCAGTGCTGTCATCCTTTCTCCGATAGCCAGTCAGGAACGTCCCAATTATCGTGGCATGGAAGAGGTTACGAAAGAAGAGGATACTTATCTGCGTATTTTTGGTAAGCCTACTACCCGCGTAAACCGCCGTATGGGTGTAGTGCTGTGTTATGCACCTCTTGACAGTGATCTTGACACGCTGCGCGACAAAGCGAAGCGTATTGCTGATAGGGTAGAGGTATATTAATGATTAGTGATGTATGATTGGTGATTTGTTGATGAATGGATATCATTAACAAATCACCAATCGTCAGTATTAATCATTGAAAAAGAGTCCGGGATAAATCTCTCCTCCAAGTTCTGTTACATCGAGGCTTTGTAATAGTTTTCCATCCGGAGCATAGAACAGTTGGAATTCTTCATCGGAATTGTATTGTTCCACCTCAATTATTATCACTGTGGGATGTTTGGGAAAGGTGATGATTCTTATATCCCTTAATCTCATGCCGGTCATTGTACTGCTCATGAATGCTTCTGCCACGGGAGCCGGCACTTTTTCCAGTGACTCTACATCCGTTTCAGTCATAACCCACTCCGCTTGTTTATTGAACCAGACATCAATTTCCTGACCATCTGCAATAAATTCTGCCACGTAGCAACCGGCCATTTGCTCCCATTCCACATCCGTTGCTTGAGGATAGAGCGTTTGAAAAGCTGTTTGTATATTTGCAGGAAGACGTCCTTCCGCAAAAGCGGACACCGACAGCAAGGCAAGTAGTCCTGCCAGAATACAGAATTTGAACTTTTTCATAATCAAGGTTGTTTTGAGTTTTCTGTAAGAACAACCTTGTTGTATTTTTGTTTCCGGAAATCAGTATATTGGTTGATGCATTTTTAAATATCAGTGAACTGGCCTTTGTATACAAAAGCTTTTTCTCCGAAATCCACTTCCGGTAATACGGCATCTTCCTTGAATAATCCGTAAACAGATGACCCCGAACCACTCATGGAGGCATATACAGCTCCTTGCCGGTACATCTCTTCCTTGATTTCTCCAATAGCCGGGAATTGGGGGAATACGCTTTCTTCAAAGTCATTGACCATTCGTCCGTTCCATTCTTCTACGGGAAGTTGGGCAATTTCTTTCAGGGACATTTCCGGATGATGCGGTTTTATTTTTGCAAAGGCATCCCGTGTAGAGACGAAAATGTCCGGCTTCACCAACCATATCCGATATCCTTTCAGTGAGAGGGGAAGGGGAGAAAATATGTTTCCGATACCTTCTGCGTAAGTCGGACGGTTTTTGATGAAGAAGGCACAATCGGCACCCAGCTTGGCGGCATACTCTTCCAGAGTGTCATCCGGCAGTCCGAGTTCAAACTTATTATTCAGAAGCTTCAGCATGAAGGCTGCATCGGCCGAACCGCCACCCAGTCCGGCTCCCGAGGGAATATGCTTGAAGAGATGAATATCTACCGGAGGAAGGTTGAACCGGTCATCCAGTAACTTGTAGGCTTTCACTACCAGGTTACTCTCTGCTTCTCCCTCAATCTCCAGGCCTGCTTGATGCAGACGGAACTTTCCTTTTCCTTCGTTCAAGATATTTATTTCCAAAGCATCTTCTATGGGAACCGGATAGAAAATGGTTTCCAGATTATGGTATCCGTCCGGACGCTTTTCTGTGATATTCAGTCCCAGGTTTATTTTGGCATTTGGAAAAGTCAGCATGGCGTTGAAAATTAAGAATTAATAATTTAAAATTAAAAGGAGAAGCTATTGGAGTGCAGCTTCCGAAGACAAAGTTAGTGATTTCTGTTCATAGTAGATTGAAAACTTAACAATGATTTATTTACTGCTTATAAATAAATTCGCTTATCTTTGCCATACGAGCGAAGATAGGCTGCACCTCAACATAACTTTTTCATACAAGCATGAAAGTTATGTATTCGGTTTGCACTATCTTTGCTTTCCCTTTCTAAAAGGGAAATTCATTTAATTTTTAATTTTCAATTTTTAATTCTGAAAGTGGCAGAACAAAGAAGAACATCCCGTACTCCGAAAGGAAAGGCACCACAGCCTGTAACAGACTACGGACGTATCCAGCCGCAAGCGCCGGAGCTGGAAGAAGCAGTCTTGGGAGCCTTGATGATTGAGAAGGACGCTTATTCGCTGGTAAGTGAAATTCTTCGTCCGGAGTCATTCTATGAGCATAGACATCAGTTGATATATTCCGCTATTACCGATTTGGCCGTGAATCAGAAGCCGGTCGATATCCTCACCGTGAAGGAGCAACTTTCCAAGCGGGGAGAATTGGAGGAAGTGGGCGGCCCGTTCTATATTACCCAACTCAGCAGTAAGGTGGCATCTTCTGCACACATCGAATACCATGCACGTATCATTGCGCAGAAAGCTTTGGCACGTGAATTGATTACTTTTACCAGTAATATCCAGAGCAAGGCTTTCGACGAGACGCTGGACGTGGACGACCTGATGCAGGAGGCCGAAGGAAAACTGTTCGAGATTTCCCAGCAGAACATGAAGAAGGATTATACACAAATTAATCCTGTCATTGCCGAAGCCTATGATTTGATTCAGAAAGCTGCTGCCCGTACCGATGGTTTGAGTGGCTTGGAAAGTGGGTATACCAAGCTGGACAAGATGACTTCCGGATGGCAGAAGTCCGACCTCATCATTATTGCAGCCCGTCCTGCCATGGGTAAAACGGCGTTCGTACTTTCCATGGCGAAAAACATTGCCGTGAATTTCCGCAATCCCGTAGCGCTGTTCTCGCTTGAAATGAGTAACGTGCAGCTGGTGAACCGTCTGATATCCAACGTGTGCGAGATTCCGAGTGAGAAAATCAAGAGTGGCCAGTTGGCGGACTATGAATGGCAGCAGTTGGATTACAAACTGCGTGACTTGCTGGATGCTCCGCTTTATGTGGATGATACGCCTTCTTTGTCGGTATTCGAACTCCGTACGAAGGCACGGCGTCTGGTACGTGAGCACGGAGTGAAGATTATCATCATCGACTACCTTCAGCTGATGAATGCAAGCGGAATGTCTTTCGGTAGCCGTCAGGAAGAAGTCAGTACCATTTCGCGCTCATTGAAAGGTTTGGCCAAAGAGCTGAACATTCCTATCATCGCTCTGTCGCAGTTGAACCGTGGTGTGGAGAACCGTGAAGGCGAGGAAGGCAAGCGTCCCCAGTTGAGCGACCTTCGTGAATCCGGTGCCATCGAGCAGGATGCCGATATGGTGTGCTTCATTCACCGTCCCGAATATTACAAGATTTATACTTCTGCCGATGGCAGTGACTTGCGCGGTATGGCGGAAATCATCATAGCAAAGCACCGTAACGGTGCTGTGGGGGATGTGCGTCTGAGATTTATCGGACAGTACACCCGTTTCCAGAATCCGGAGGATGATATGGTTATCCCACCTCCGACGGAGGGTGGAGGAGCTACATTCGGTTCACGTATGAATGCGCCTATCGGAAGTACGGCAACACCGCCACCTCCATCGGCTGCTGATTTTCCACCACAGACGGACAACCCGTTTGGAGGTGTGGGGTCGGACGGGCCATTGCCTTTCTGATGTATTTTTATGGCTACACCCTTTGCCTTGAATGCCTATACCATCGTAGAGTGATGGCTACACCTTTAGGTATAAAGGGTGTAGCCATGTTAAAATACTGTATTTGAGCCTATTTACTTATTCTAAAACCTTCAATGTGGACAGTGAGGACGTCAATCTTATTTTTGCTCCCTTTTCCGTTTTGATTGTGCCTCGGGCCTCTGCTGTTCTGTGTTTATTTTATCAGAGGATAGAGTATCTTGTTTTATTTCTTGTTCCTTTCTCAGCCGGTTGAGTTTCCATCTGTTCCAGAAAAGGAGCTCACTCCATTTGTTGAAATCCTTTTTGAAGATAATGCCAATACCTTGTGTTGTCAGATTTGTCCGGGTGTAGTAGCGGTCGTTCGTTTCGTTGTACGCTTTCAGGCGGATGTCTCCGGAACGGTTGACGAGCCATTCTGCTTCAAAGTCTCCCACAAAATTGGTATTTGCCATCGGATTGTCACGATAACCAAAATTACCATTGATAAGTAGTCGGTTATTCAATAATTGCCCCGAAAGCATGGTCTCGAACTCCATGTCTGTCCAGCCTCTTTCACCGGTACTGAAATTGGTGCCGAAGTTCCAGTTATTGACATCGAGAATGTTTGATAAAGCGTTATTCAACTGTCCGGAAAGGGTGGATGAAACAACACTGGACATCATATTCGAATTCTGGGTGGCTCCCAAGTTTTCCGGGGTATAGAACTTGCCGATAGCCAACAGATAGAGTATCTGCATGTTCATTTGCTCGTCAGTAGGAATATAGTTACGGACAATGGCCTGCACTTCATCGCGTTCGTTGGGCAGCTCGATGTCGAATTTTACATCGGGTGAAGTCAATTGTCCGGTAAGGTCCATCATACAGTTCACTTTTACATTTGTCTGGCTGATGTAGCCGGAGGTTGCCTCGTTGGGCATCAGGTCATTTAAGGATGCTGAGTTGACCGTATAGCCTGCTTTTATGTCCAGAGTGGCATCCAGCGGCGAACCGTTGAATGTAATGGTACTTCCATCCCTGATAATAAAGTCCTTTCGGATAACCTCTTGCAGACTGAATTTATAGACTCCCTGGCTTATTCGGTAACTGCCGAACATCTTTACATCTCCTTTATTGAAGAACTCAGTACGGATATTTCCGGTTCCCCGTCCACTGATATAGTCGCCGGCGATAGGGTCCATGATAATCTTCATGGTAGCGTCGGGGGTGGCGTCTACCAAGAGATTCAGCCGGATGTCAGTGTCGCTCTCTTTCTCTTCCTCGATTTCCTTTTGGGCAATCTCGTAGTCGGAAAGGCGGACAGAGTCTTGTACGGCACGGCGTGGCGTCTTGTCCACAAACTTGATGAACTGGTTGCTGACCGCTGTAGATACGTTATCCTTTATATAGGTAAAGGTGGTGTTACGATTGGTAGTCATTGCAACGTCAATGTTAACGCCATCTTGGGCATTACCGGCAATAGTGGCATTCCCCGTACCGTAGACGGTGCCGTAGAAGGGATAGTCCGGTGATTCTTTGGTATTCATCACCAGCATGTCGTTGACATTGAAATTGAAACGGTACTCCAGGTTCTTGAAATGCTGATAGTGCAGATAGCCGCTCATGCTGCCTTGATGCCCTTGCGTGTCGAAAATGCGGTTGTTGCGGAAGGTCAACCCGCCGGGCTCGATGTAGATGCTGTCTTTGACGGAGAAAGTGGTGTTGAGCACGTCTACCTTCATGGAAGCATCGCCGAATACACGCCCTTCCATGGTGAGAGCCTTGAATTTGCCATAGAAATGTACATGGCCGGTGGCACGTCCGTTGAATTCGGGCGTGATGCTGCTCATATAATGATGTATGAACTTCAAGTTGGTACCGCCCGCTTCAATTTGGAGATCCAATGAACTGGTGGGCTTCAAGGGATAGACATAGCCATACACATGGCTTTTGGCGATATCTTTCTCCCTGATATGGGCATCCAGATAGATGCCCTTCACGTCGTGGTGCCATTCTCCGTGTATGTTGGCATCACCCAGCAAGCCTTCGTTCAATCCGAGGTTGCGGATAAACAAGTCGGTGCTCATGACGGGGTTTTCCAGTACTCCGCTGGCGAAAGCCGGACCGGTGGCTTCTCCTTTGAAATTGACTCCGAGGTCTGCAATGTCGAACACATAACCGATGTTGATTTCCTTCAAATCCAGACGTACTGTATCTTCGGGTTGTGGTGAAACGATACCATTGATACGCAAGTGCCGGTCTTTATGGCTGAAGTAGAAATCATTGACATACACTTTGCCGGAGTCGAGTACCACTTGGGAGGGATGTATATCCCATAGCGTATCGTTCAGTATCACGTTGGTGGGCTGGACATCAATGACGGTTTTTAAGGGGGGAAGTTTCCTCTTGTTTTCATTCGCTTCTTTCTGTTCACGGATGAAGTGGGCGACGGCGGCGAGTTTCCCGCTGTAGGTTACAGTGCTGCTGTTACCCCAGTTCAGCGTGGTCTGTATGCTGTTGTTCTGGGCTTGCGCTTCTAAAGCTATATTGACAGCGCCGCTTGATTTGCGGTTGCTGAAGCGTAGGCGTGTATGGAACTGGTCACCGGGATTCTCGCAAAGGAACATTCCGGATTCGATGAATTTGTTTTCATAGCGGAGACGGGGAAAATAGCCTTCTACACGGAGTCGCTGTGCCTTGTCATTGAAGTATCCTTTAATGGTGGAATGGGTATATACTTTTACCGGAATCTGAAAGACGGTGGAGAGCAGTTCCGTATTGTAAATGTGCATGTCGAAATGGAAATTGTTCTCCGTCTCTATGGGTTTCTTGTCTGGCAGAATCAAGGCGGGGATATAACGACGCATGATATTCAGTACACTGGCAGGCAGGGTACGATAAGAATAATCGCCTTCTATGCGACCTTGGAGAAAGTTGGATTGGATGGTCAGCCGTTTCTGGTCTTCGCTTTCTCTGATGGCGGATATCTTCAGATTGTCCAGGAAGTATTGTGTTTCCGGAGCTGCGAACAGTAAGCTGTCAACGTTGATTTCACCGTTCATCTCGTCAATGGAACCGCCGGTGAAGTCAGCCTTGACTTTGACTGATATTTCCGTATCTTCATAGTTGGGTGTCAGATGTAGGGCATGAGGACGAAATTTGTCGATGCTTGCCTGAAAGTTGAAAGTCGGTACCCGACTGGCGGTATTGATGGTACCGTTCAAAATAACAGAACCATTGGTGTCATCCAAGGCGACTTTTCCCGTGAAGCCTCCCTGCTTGTATTCTCCATCCAGAGTGATATTTTCGTAATTGTAGTCGCTGTAATCAATGGAGGCAACCAACCCTTTCAGCAGTACGGACGGATATTGCTTTTCATAATGGCTGCTGTTGACATCCAGATTGAAAGTTACTTTACCCAGTTTCTTGTTGCCCAGCATCTTGCCTAGCTCAAACTCTTTGGTTTTCACTGCACCGGAATAGGCAAAATAACCTTTATCTTTGTTAGAACTTAGTTTTACGTCAGTTTGGATGGTTCCGATGTCGGTGCGTACTTGTCCGTAAGTTACGAGGTCTGTGAAGTAGCCCGATACTTCTCCACGGAAGGAAACCGTTCCTAAGTGTTGCAGGACGGGAGGTACTCCATTATAGTTCTTGCTGAAATTCCGGACAAAGAAGGCAATTCCTTCCGGGTCTGCGTACAAATTGGACAAATTACCGAATATATAAGCATTTTCCGGATGGGAAAGGTCTTGTAGTGATACGTCTCCCCTCAGATAAAAATGATTTCCGACAGAGACGGAAAGGTGCGGGCAATTCAGTTGATTGACAGTGCCGTCCGTCTGTACCTCTACTTGCAATTTTTCCTTAAAAGAACCAAAAGCCGGAACAAAAGCCGATAAATCCTGCAAGGCGATTTGAGAGGGCAGCAAATGGAATGAGAAACGGACATCTTGGGCAAGATTGTCAAACGCCCCCAGGCTGTCATAATCCATGTGTATAGTATCCATTGCCAAAGAGGTGTTGGGGAGGTCGATGGCGAAATTTTCGATTTTCATCCGTTGGTCATTACCGATAACCTTTAGGCTTAGTTTCTTCAATTCAAATCCGGAATGTTCTTCTTCGATGCTCAGACGCTTGATGGCAGCATTGATAGAATCATTTTGCAATGCTTTTAGGGAGATGTTTGCAATAATGTTACGCAAGCGGAGATGCTGTGGATTGAACTTTCCCGGAGTCTCTTTCTCGGACAGCACATCATATGAAACCTTTCCGCGGCGTATCAGTAAGGAATTGATACGGAGATCCAGGTTGTTTTTCTTTTGAACCGTATCTTTGGATGCGAATGCGTCGAGTACAAACTGAAAATTAGGTTTATCCTTGGGAGTCTGCTTGTTCAGATTGATGTTAAAGCCGAACAATTGTATGTTACTGATGGATATTTTGCCGCTGAATAGGGGGAGAATATCGAATTTGGCAGAAAGACGGGTCACCTTCAGCATTTCCTTGCCAGACTGGTCGTCCAGGAGCAGGTCGTCGATGATGATGCGGTTCAGCAATCCTATGTTTATTCGCCCAATGGAAATCTTGCTGTCCAGTATGGAAGCCAGTTCATTGGCAACAAATACAGACATTTGTCGCTGAACGGATGGAATGTTCAGCAACAATATGGTACCGATATACAATCCCAATACAATACCGAGTACCCAGCGTACTGTTTTTTTTAGCTTTCTGATAGGCGGTTAATTTTTATAATCAGCCAACAAAAATATGAAATAATACGTTATGAATCGTACTTTTATCACTACTTTTGCAGCGTTTAAACGTAAATAAACATTATGAGTACAATAATCTTGGGAATAGAATCTTCTTGTGATGACACTTCTGCAGCTGTCATCAAAGATGGTTATCTGCTTTCGAATGTGGTGGCCAGCCAAGCTGTGCATGAAGCGTACGGTGGGGTAGTGCCTGAACTGGCTTCCCGCGCGCACCAACAAAATATAGTTCCGGTAGTGCATGAGGCATTGAAACGCGCCGGAGTAACTAAAGAGGAATTGAGTGCTGTGGCCTTTACGCGTGGACCGGGATTGATGGGGTCGTTGTTGGTGGGGGTATCTTTCGCCAAAGGATTCGCCCGTTCATTAGGCATTCCCATGATTGATGTTAATCATTTGACTGGCCATGTTTTAGCTCATTTCATTAAAGCAGAAGGTGAAGATAATGTGCAGCCGGAATTTCCTTTCCTCTGCTTGCTGGTTTCCGGTGGAAACTCACAGATTATCTTGGTGAAAGCCTATAACGATATGGAAATTTTGGGGCAGACCATTGATGATGCCGCCGGTGAAGCCATTGACAAATGCTCGAAGGTAATGGGATTGGGATATCCGGGTGGTCCGATTATTGACAAGCTGGCTCGGCAAGGTAATCCTAAAGCCTTCTCGTTTAGCAAACCGAATATTCCAGGGTTGGATTATAGTTTCAGCGGACTTAAGACCTCGTTTCTTTACTCTCTGCGCGACTGGATGAAGGACGACCCCGATTTCATCGAACATCACAAGACGGATTTGGCGGCATCACTGGAAGCTACCGTTGTAGATATCTTGATGGATAAGTTGCGCAAAGCTGCCAAACAATATAAAATAAAGGAAGTGGCTGTTGCAGGAGGCGTTTCTGCCAATAATGGATTGCGTAATGCTTTCCGTGAGCATGCCGGGAAGTATGGTTGGAAAATATTTATTCCGAAGTTCAGCTACACGACGGATAACGCTGCCATGATTGCCATTACCGGATACTTCAAGTATATGGATAAGGATTTTTGTCCGATGGAAGCACCTGCTTATTCACGCGTAACTTTAGGATAATATATAATAAGGTATGAAGTTGGAAGAAAAGGTAGGAGAGCTGCTGAAAGCAAAGAAATTGTCCCTTTCCACCGCAGAAAGTTGTACGGGTGGAGGGATTGCCGCTCTGATTACTTCCGTTCCCGGCAGTTCGGAATACTTTAGTGGTAGTATAGTGGCGTATTCCAATGAAATAAAGATGTCTTTGCTGCATGTATCTGCCGAAACTTTGGAAAAACATGGAGCAGTAAGCCGCGAAACTGTTACAGAAATGGTGAAAGGTGCGATGAAAACGCTGAAAACAGATTGTGCAGTGGCTACTTCCGGTATTGCAGGTCCTGGAGGTGGGACTCCGGAAAAACCGGTGGGTACGGTGTGGATAGCCGCTGCCTATAAAAATGAAATCGTTACCATGAAGCAGGAGGGGGACGAGGGAAGAAAGGGAAATGTGGAAAAAGCAATTCAAAATGCCCTTTTGTTGCTTTGTGAGAAGCTGAAATGAGGAAAAAATGCTATCATACAGTGAATTATTTTAAGAAAAACTTGTTTGGTAACGATAAAAGTGCTTACTTTGCGCTCTGTTTGAAATAGGCAAAAAAGAAAACTATAAAATTAAGATAGAAATGTCAAAGATTTGTCAAATTACCGGAAAGAAGGCCATGATTGGCAACAATGTTTCACACTCAAAGAGAAGAACAAAGAGAACCTTTGATTTGAACTTGTTTAACAAGAAGTTCTACTATGTAGAGCAGGATTGCTGGATCAGCCTTAGCATTTGCGCTAATGGTTTGCGCATTATTAATAAGAAAGGACTGGACGCTGCTTTGAAAGATGCGGTAGCTAAAGGTTATTGTGATTGGAAAAGCATTAAAGTTATTGGCTAAAGTAGAGGAGAATACTGATTATGGCAAAGAAAGCAAAAGGTAACAGAGTACAGGTGATTCTGGAATGCACAGAACACAAGGATAGCGGTATGCCGGGTACTTCTCGTTATATTACGACGAAGAACAGAAAGAATACCACAGAGAGATTGGAGTTGAAGAAATACAACCCGATTCTGAAGAGAGTGACAGTACATAAAGAAATTAAATAATAAATCTATAACTTATGGCAAAGAAAGCGGTAGCAACCTTGCACGAAGGAAGCAAAGAAGGACGTTCTTATACAAAGGTTATCAAAATGGTGAAGTCTCCTAAGACTGGTGCTTACATCTTTGATGAACAGATGGTCCGTAATGAAGATGTTCAGAACTTCTTTAAGAAATAAGATAAATACAGTGGCTGTAAAGCGCTGATGACTTATAAAGATCCCCTTGTCGGTATTTCCGGTAAGGGGATTTCTTTTTAAAAAGAGGACGAAGTTTTTAATATTCGTCAGTTTTGTTATATCTTTGCTGAAAATGCGAAGATAGGCTGCACCTCGGCATAAAAAATGAACGGGTTCATTTTATTCTGCATCCGGTTTGCACTATCTTTGCAGGGAATGCGAAAACAGGTTGCATAAAAATAATTAGTGTATGGGATTTTTTAGTTTTTTCTCCAAGGAAAAAAAGGAAACATTAGATAAAGGATTATCTAAGACCAAAGAAAGTGTGTTTGGCAAGATTGCGCGTGCCGTGGCAGGAAAGTCAAAAGTTGATGATGAAGTATTGGATAATCTGGAAGAGGTGTTGATAACTTCGGATGTGGGCGTGGAAACGACACTGAAAATTATTGAACGTATCGAAAAGCGTGCAGCAGCCGACAAATATATGAATGCCACTGAGCTGAATCATATTTTGCGTGATGAAATCGCAGCGTTGCTTACAGAGAATAATTCGGAGGATGTGGATGACTTTGAAGCGCCGATTGCGAAGAAACCATACGTCATTATGGTAGTGGGTGTCAATGGTGTAGGGAAGACTACTACGATTGGTAAACTGGCTTATCAGTTCAAGAAAGCCGGAAAGTCTGTTTATCTGGGTGCTGCCGATACTTTCCGTGCTGCTGCTGTGGAGCAGTTGGTGATATGGGGTGAACGGGTAGGTGTGCCTGTTGTAAAGCAGAAAATGGGTGCTGACCCGGCTTCTGTCGCTTTTGACACACTGAGTTCCGCAACTGCCAATAATGCCGATGTGGTAATTATAGATACGGCAGGACGCCTTCATAATAAAGTCGGTTTGATGAATGAACTGACGAAAATCAAGAATGTGATGAAGAAGGTTGTTCCTGATGCTCCGAATGAGGTGTTGCTTGTGTTGGATGGCTCAACCGGACAGAATGCATTCGAACAAGCCAAGCAGTTCACTCTGGCAACGGAGGTTACGGCAATGGCTGTTACAAAGTTGGACGGAACAGCCAAGGGTGGCGTAGTCATCGGCATTTCAGACCAGTTTAAAATTCCGGTTAAATATATTGGATTGGGTGAAGGAATGGAAGATTTGCAGGTGTTCCGTAAAAAGGAATTTGTTGATTCACTGTTCGGGGAGAATGCATGAAACGGAAGACTATAGATATCATCACTTTAGGATGTTCTAAAAACCTGGTGGATTCGGAACATTTGATGCGTCAGTTGGAGGAAGTGGGATTCCATGTGACACATGATGCGGAAAGACCGAAGGGACAGATTGCCGTAATCAATACTTGCGGTTTCATCGGTGACGCCAAGGAGGAATCCATTAATATGATTCTGGAATTTGCGCAGGCCAAGGAGGAAGGAAACTTGGAGAAGCTTTATGTAATGGGTTGCCTTTCGGAACGTTATCTGAAGGAATTGGCCGTTGAAATTCCCCAGGTGGATAAATTCTATGGTAAATTCAATTGGAGAGAGTTGCTGCAGGATTTGGGAAAGGCCTATCATGACGAGCTGCACATAGAGCGCACATTGACCACTCCCAAGCATTATGCCTATTTGAAGATATCCGAAGGGTGTGACCGTAAATGTTCTTATTGCGCTATTCCCATCATTACGGGACGGCATGTGTCGCGCCCGATGGAGGAGATACTTGACGAGGTGAAGTATCTGGTTGCACGGGGTGTAAAGGAATTCCAGGTTATAGCCCAGGAGTTGACCTATTACGGAGTAGATTTATATAAGAAGCAAATGTTGCCCGAGCTTGTTGAGCGGATTTCGGATATTCCCGGAGTGGAGTGGATACGCTTGCATTATGCCTATCCGGCACATTTTCCGGCTGATTTATTCCGTGTGATGCGCGAGCGTGACAATGTATGCAAATATATGGATATTGCCCTGCAACATATCAGCGACAATATGCTGCAAAAGATGCGCCGCCATGTGACGAAGGATGAGACGTATAAGCTGATAGAACAATTCCGTGAGGAGGTTCCCGGTATCCATCTCCGTACTACACTGATGGTGGGGCATCCAGGAGAAACTGAAGCCGATTTTGAGGAGCTGAAAGAGTTTGTCCGTAAAGTGCGTTTCGATAGAATGGGGGCTTTTGCGTATTCGGAAGAAGAAGGGACGTATGCCGCTGCTGAATATGAGGATTCTATTCCCCAGGAAGTGAAACAAGCGCGCTTGGATGAGTTAATGTCTATTCAGCAAGGCATTTCAGGGGAGTTGAGTGCGGAGAAAGTAGGCAGGCAGATGAAAGTGATCATTGACCGGCTGGAAGGCGAATATTATATTGGACGTACAGAATTTGATTCTCCCGAAGTGGATCCTGAGGTTTTGATTGAGCGTGGAGACAGAGCGTTGCATATAGGTAACTTTTACCACGTAGAGATAGTAAATTCCGATGATTTCGACCTTTTTGGACGAATAATTTAAAGATTTTTCCTTATTTTCTTGCATATGTGAAGAAGATTTGCTAATATAGCACCGTAGTTCAATTTAAAGGCTTACATTTTGAATAACAAAGAGTTTACTTCTGAATTGTCGCGGAGGTTAGGGTACACATTGAAAGATACTTCTGAGCTGGTTGCTTCATTGCTGTCGGATATGACACGGCAGTTGGAGGAGGGGAATATTATCTCTATACAAGGGTTCGGTACATTCGAAGTGAAAAAGAAGGCAGAGCGTATATCTGTGAATCCGACTACAAAGCAACGTATGCTGGTGCCTCCCAAATTGGTATTGACCTATAAGCCGAGTACATTGTTAAAGGATAAGTTTAAGTAACCGGCTTTTAAAAAATCTCCCGTATTATGAACGAGAAACTGAACATACAAGACCTGATTGACACGCTGGCTGAAAGGCATGGCATGAGCAAGAAGAATGCGGATAGTTTTGTGAAAGAATTCTTCCAGCTGATTGAGGAGTCTTTGGAGAAGGACAAGTATGTGAAGATACGAGGTTTGGGGACTTTCAAGCTGATAGATGTCGGGAGTCGTGAAAGCGTTAATGTGAATACGGGGGAAAGGTTTGAGATACAAGGGCATACAAAAGTGTCGTTTACACCGGAACCGGCTTTGAAAGATATTATCAATAGACCATTTTCGCATTTTGAAACTGTAGTTTTGAATGACGCTACGGTGCTTGAGGACACCCTGCAGGAAAATGACAGTGAAGATGATGAAGATACTGAAATCAAAACTCCGGAACAAGAGGTGGAGGAGAAGGTTGCCTTAGTGGAAGAAGCCACGATAGAAGAACCTTTGGTGGAAACTGTAGTCGAAGAGCCGTTAGTTGAGCCCGAACCGGAAGTTGAAGAGGAGAAACCGGAAAAAACTGAACCTGAAGCAATGCCTGAAAATATAGTTGCTGTTGAACCGGAACCGTCTGAGCCAGTGATAAAAGATACGGCAGATTCTTCGACTATGAAATATTTTATAGGCATCGTTGTATTTGTAGTGTTGTTGTGTGGTGGTGCCGTAGCTTTCATGTATTATCCGGACTTGCTTGACAAACTTACTGCAAAGCCTCTTGTAGAAGAGGTTGCAGACTCGGATGTGAAGGAATCTGTTACTGAAAAGGTGGATGTCCCTGCCGGTCAAGACAATATTGCCTTGACAGACAGCATTGTTTCAAAAGATGTTGTAGTTCCTGCCCGGACAGATACTGTGGCAGAAACTGTTGCTACAACAACTCCTGCGCTTACAACAACTCCAAAGGAAAATGTACAGGCACAGTCTCCCGCTCCTAAAAAAGAGCAGAAAAAGACAGTTGCACCGTTTGAACCGGATTCTGTGGGGTATACGATTGTGGGAACAGAAACCACTTATACCATCAAGGAAGGGGAAACGCTGACTAGGGTAGCGCTTCGTTTTTATGGGACAAAAGCGCTTTGGCCTTATATCGTGAAGCATAATCCCGGCGTAATCAAGAATCCGGATAATGTACCTTATGGTACCACTATCAAGATACCGAAATTAGCCAAGAAGCAGTAAAAAATTACTGCTTCTTTTTTGTTAAATACTAAACTCTATGAAAGTAGTTTAATCTAAAAGGTTTCGCATAGTTTTTTAATAAAAATTAGTTGGTATGGTTAATTTATTCCCGTACTTTTGGGAGCGAAAAAAATAATTGCCGGTTCAAAACCGGATAAATGAAGAAATTAAACATTAAAAAATAGATTGATTTATGGCTGAAACAATTGACATCCGCGAACTGAATGAGCGGATTGAAAGACAAAGTGCTTTCGTTACCAATCTTACCACAGGTATGGACCAGGTCATTGTAGGACAAAAGCATCTGGTAGAGTCGTTGTTAATTGGTTTGTTGTCCGATGGACATGTGTTGTTGGAAGGTGTGCCCGGTTTGGCAAAGACTTTAGCTATCAAGACGCTTGCTTCGTTGATTGATGCGCAATACAGCCGCATTCAGTTTACGCCTGACTTGTTGCCTGCCGACGTAATAGGTACAATGGTTTACAGCCAGAAGGATGAAACGTTCCAAGTAAAAAAAGGTCCGGTCTTCGCAAACTTTGTTTTGGCTGATGAAATCAACCGTGCTCCGGCCAAAGTACAGAGTGCTTTGCTGGAAGCCATGCAGGAACGTCAAGTTACTATCGGCAATGAAACTTTCGGGTTGCCCAAACCATTCCTGGTGCTTGCCACACAGAATCCTATCGAGCAGGAAGGTACTTATCCGCTGCCCGAAGCGCAAGTGGACCGTTTCATGCTGAAAGTCGTAATAGACTATCCGAAGCTGGAAGAGGAGAAACTGATTATCCGTCAGAATATCAATGGTGATAAATTTGAAGTGAAGCCCATTTTGAAGGCAGACGAAATTATTGAAGCTCGTAAAGTGGTTCGCCAGGTGTATCTGGATGAGAAAATAGAAAAATATATTGTTGATATTGTATTTGCTACCCGTTATCCGGAAAAATATGATTTAAAAGAACTGAAAGACATGATTGGTTTCGGCGGTTCGCCCCGTGCTTCCATCAACTTGGCCTTGGCTGCCCGTAGCTACGCGTTCATCAAGCGTCGCGGTTATGTCATTCCGGAGGATGTGCGCGCTGTGGCACACGACGTACTTCGCCACCGTATCGGCTTGACTTACGAGGCGGAAGCCAGCAATATGACATCTGATGAAATCGTCAGCAAGATACTGAACAAGGTTGAAGTGCCCTAACGCATAATAGAGGTTTTCGTAAACTTGAGGTTTACAATCCTATACCTGAGGCTTAGCGTCGTAAACCTTAGGGTTGAGTACCGAAAACCTCACCCCTTTTCATAGGGAAGTTTCTGTTATAAACTAAATTGCGCTTGTGTGCTTAAATGAGATTATTAAAATAAATCAATGGAAACAACAGAACTTTTGAAGAAAGTCCGTCAGATTGAGATAAAGACGCGCGGATTGTCCAACAATATCTTTGCCGGGCAGTATCACTCTGCCTTCAAGGGTAGAGGTATGGCATTCTCCGAGGTGCGCGAGTATCAGTTTGGCGACGACATACGCGACATTGACTGGAATGTGACCGCCCGCTTCAACAAGCCTTACGTCAAGGTGTTTGAGGAGGAGCGCGAATTGACAGTGATGTTGTTGGTAGATGTTTCCGGTAGTTTGGAATTCGGTACGGTAAAGCAGATGAAGAAGGATATGGTGACGGAAATTGCCGCTACACTGGCATTCTCTGCCATTCAGAATAATGACAAGATTGGTGTCATCTTCTTTTCGGACCGGATTGAGAAGTTTATTCCGCCCAAGAAGGGACGTAAGCATATACTTTACATCATCCGCGAACTGATAGATTTTCATGCGGAAAGCCGGAGGACGAACATCCGTTTGGGATTGGAATATCTGACGAATGTGATGAAACGCCGTTGCACGGCATTTGTCTTGTCCGACTTCATCGACCAGGAAAGTTTCAAGAACGCCATGACCATTGCCAATCGTAAGCATGACCTGGTTGCCGTTCAGGTGTACGACCGTCGTGTGGAAGAATTGCCACCCGTGGGACTGATGAAGATTAGGGATGCCGAGACGGGACATGAGCAGTGGATTGACACCTCCTCGCGTGCCGTGCGCCGTGCCCATCATGATTGGTGGGTGAACAAGCAGGCGGAATTGAATGAAACGTTTACCAAGAGTAATGTCGACAATGTGTCGGTACGTACCGACCAGGATTATGTCAAGGCATTGATGAATTTGTTTGCGAAACGAAATTAATCGGAAAATGAAAAGATATTTATTTCTGATAGCGTTATTGATAGCATGGTCGGGAAGGGTAGTAGCCCAGTCGGTAACGGTAGATGCTACGATTGACTCTTTGCAGATTCTTATTGGAGAGCAGGCAAAGATAAAGCTTCAAGTATCTCTGGATGCCGATAAGCGTGCCATATTCCCGGTATATACCGATACGCTGGTGAATGGGGTTGAAATTATTGATGTGGCCAAGCCGGATACGCAACTGCTGAATGATGGCCGGCGTGCATTGATAACTCAAGAGTATACAGTTACCTCTTTCGACTCGGCTCTTTATTATCTGCCGCCTATGGAAGTGACAGTGGATAATGAGAAGTATCGCTCCAAAGCGTTGGCCTTGAAAGTATATTCGGTGAATGTCCCGTTAGACCCGGAGAATCCGGAACAGTTCTTCGGTCCCAAAACAGTGATGCAAGCGCCTTTTGCCTGGGAAGACTGGTATGGTCTTATGGCTTGTGGTGCGCTGATTATCCCGATAGGGATATTACTTGTCTATCTGATAATGCGCTTCTTCGACAATAAGCCTATTATCCGTAAGGTGAAGGTAGAACCTAAGCTGCCTCCCCATCAGTTGGCTATGCAGGAGATAGAACGTATCAAGAATGAGAAGGTATGGCAGAAAGGGGAACCGAAGGAATATTATACGGAATTGACCGATACTCTTCGTACATATATAAAAGACCGTTTTGGTTTCAATGCTTTGGAAATGACTTCTACGGAAATCATAGATAAGTTGCTGGAAATGAAAGATAAGGAAGCAATATCGGATTTGCGTGAATTGTTCCAGACTGCTGATTTGGTGAAATTTGCCAAGCATAATCCATTGATGAACGAAAATGACGCTAACCTGATTAATGCCATTGACTTTATTAATGAAACCAAGGAGAAAGAAGAGGAGAATGCCAAGCCGCAGCCTACGGAGATTACCATTATCGAGAAACGTTCTTTGCGTACCAAGATTTTGCTGGGAACGGGTATTGTAGTGTTGGCTGTAGCCCTTGTCAGTTCATTGATATATATCGGATTGGAGTTGTATAATTATTTTGCTTAATACAGGAAAAGTGACTTCAATCGGATATACATGAGTGAAAAGTGAGGGATGTTTGGAGCGAAGCTGAATTGTAAATCGTTAAATCGTACATAAATATGGTTTTTGCCAATATTGAATATTTATTTTTGCTGCTGTTGCTTATACCTTATATAGTATGGTATATTATGAAGCGGAAGAATAGTGAAGCTACGCTTCAGATTTCGGATGCCCGTGTGTATGCCCATACCCCTAAAAGCTATAAGAACTATTTGTTGCATGTACCGTTTGTATTGCGGATAATTGCCTTGATACTGATTATTCTTGTTTTGGCACGTCCGCAAACCACCGATAGCTGGCAGAACAGTGAGATTGAGGGTATTGATATCATGCTTGCTATGGACGTTTCTACCAGTATGCTGGCCGAAGACCTGAAACCTAACCGGTTGGAAGCGGCGAAGGATGTGGCGGCAGAGTTTATTAACGGACGTCCGAATGACAATATAGGTATAACTTTGTTTGCTGGAGAAAGCTTTACGCAATGTCCGTTGACAGTAGACCATGCCGTATTGTTGAACTTGCTTAAAGATATGAAGTGCGGGCTGATTGAAGACGGAACGGCAATCGGTATGGGTATTGCCAATGCCGTTACCCGTTTGAAGGATAGCAAGGCAAAGTCGAAAGTCATTATTCTGCTGACGGACGGTGTCAATAATAAAGGTGATATTTCTCCTTTGACGGCTGCTGAAATAGCCAAGAGTTTTGGCATTCGCGTTTATACTATTGGGGTAGGAACCAATGGTATGGCTCCTTATCCTTATCCGGTAGGTGGAACAGTGCAATATGTCAATATGCCCGTCGAAATTGATGAAAAGACTTTGACACAGATTGCCGGAACAACGGAAGGTAACTATTTCCGTGCCACCAGCAACTCGAAGTTGAAGGAAGTGTACGAAGAGATAGACAAGCTGGAGAAAACAAAATTGAATGTAAAAGAATACAGCAAGCGCCAGGAAGAGTACCGCTGGTTTGCGTTGGCTGCTTTCTTGTGCGTATTACTGGAGGTACTGTTACGCAACTCTATATTGAAGAAGATACCGTAAAAACGGAGAATGTCTTTTAGTGTATCAGTCATTGCGTAGCCAAATTGTAAATTGTAAATTGCTAAATTGTAAATAAAAAGATGTTTCGATTTGAAGAACCTGCATATTTGTACTTGTTGCTGCTGCTGCCTTTATTGGCGGCCTTCTACTTGTACTCCAATTATCGGAGGAGGAAAGCCATTCGTAAATTTGGTGACCCTATACTGATGGCACAGCTAATGCCGGATGTTTCCAAATACCGTCCGGATGTGAAGTTTTGGTTGGTTTTTGCGGCTATTGGGTTGTTCACGGTACTGCTGGCACGTCCGCAGTTTGGTTCCAAACTGGAGACGGTAAAACGCCAGGGAGTGGAAGTGATGATTGCGTTGGATATATCCAATTCCATGCTGGCACAAGACGTACAGCCAAGCCGCTTGCAGAAGGCAAAACGGCTGGTGGCGCAGTTGGTAGATAAGATGCAGAATGACAAGGTCGGTATGATTGTTTTTGCAGGTGACGCATTTACCCAGTTGCCTATTACGAGTGATTATATTTCTGCCAAGATGTTTTTGGAGTCCATCGATCCTTCGCTGATTTCCAAGCAAGGTACGGCAATTGGAGCTGCAATAAATCTGGCTGCCCGGAGTTTTACACCTCAAGAAGGAGTGGGACGTACTGTTATTGTCATCACCGACGGTGAAAACCATGAAGGTGGTGCCGTAGAAGCTGCTAAGGCTGCTGCAGAGAAAGGTATTCAGGTCAATGTATTAGGGGTAGGTATGCCTGAGGGTGCCCCCATTCCAATAGAGGGTACTAATGATTATCGTCGTGACCGTGAAGGTAATGTAATCGTTACTCGCTTGAATGAGCAGATGTGTCAGGAAATTGCTCAGGCAGGAAATGGTATTTATGTGCGCGTAGACAATACCAACGGTGCACAGAAAGCGATTAGTCAGGAAATCAACAAGATGGCAAAGGCAGATGTGGAAACACAGGTGTACACGGAATTCAATGAACAGTTTCAGGCAGTGGCATGGATTATTCTGCTGTTGTTACTGACTGAGATGTTGATATTGGAGCGCAAGAATCCTCTGTTCCGCAACATTCATTTATTCTCTAATAAGAAATGATGCGTATGTTACAGAAAAAGTATATTGGAATAGTTTTGCTGCTGTTAGTGGCAGTTTCAGCTTCTGCACAGAAGGCGGAACGCGATTATATCCGTAAGGGAAACCGTTTTTTTAAGGATAGCGTATATGTGGATGCAGAAGTGAACTATCGGAAGGCTTTGGAGGTAAACCCGAAGTCAACGGTTTCCATGTTCAACCTGGGAAATACATTGATCCAGCAGAACAAGCTGCAGGAAGCGATGGAGCAATATGTGGGAGCTACCAAGATAGAAAAGGACAAATCGAACTTAGCACAGATTTATCATAATATGGGAGTCATCTTTCATTCTCAGAAGGATTATGCAAAGGCGGTAGAAGCCTATAAGGAGTCGTTACGCAATAATCCGAAAGATGATGAAACGCGCTATAACCTTGCTTTGGCACAGAAACAATTGCAAGACCAGCAGCAGAACCAGGATCAGAATCAAGATCAGGATAAACAGGACCAACAGAAGGAGCAGGATAAACAGCAGGATCAGCAGAAAGACCAGCAACAGAATCAAGACCAGCAACAACAACCTTCTCAGCCGGAAAAGAAAGATAATGAGATGTCTAAGGAAAATGCCGAGCAGCTGTTAAACTCTGTCATGCAAGACGAGAAGGATGTGCAGGATAAAGTGAAAAAGCAGCAGGTACTTCAAGGAGGTCGTCTGGAAAAAGATTGGTAACAAACATAATAGGAATAATATATGAGAAAAATAGTTTTCTTATGGATAGCACTGATTGCAGTCAGTATGAATGCCTTTGCCGATGGCAAGGTCTCGTTTACTGCGTCCGCTCCTGACGCTGTGGCGGTAGGAGACCAGTTCAGACTGTCGTATACGGTGACTACACAAAAGGTAAGGGATTTTCGTGCTCCTTCTATGAAGGGATTTGATGTGTTGATGGGGCCCAGCCGCTCGCAACAGAGTAGCGTGCAGATGATTAATGGGCAGACGACTTCAACCAGCAGTATTACATTCACTTATATTTTAATGGCGACTGCAGAAGGTGATTTTACCATTCCAGGAGCCACTATCACTGCTGATGGTAACCAAATGGTTTCGAATTCTGTACAAGTAAGGGTTCTTCCGGCAGATCAGGCTGCTAATGGAGCTTCTGGAAATGGTGGCAAACAGAGTGAGGGCACTGCCAGCCGCGCTTCTTCCGGGACATCTGTATCGAATAGTGATTTGTTTATTACAGCTACTGCCAGTAAGATGACGGTGTATGAACAAGAGGCTTTTCTGCTGACATACAAGATATATACCTTGGTGGACTTACGTATGTTTGATAATGTGAAATTGCCCGACTTCAAAGGATTCCATTCTCAGGAAGTAGAATTGCCTAATGACAGAAGATGGGGATTGGAGCATTATAAAGGTAGAAATTATCAGTCTACAATCTATCGTCAGTTTGTGTTGTTCCCGCAACAAGCCGGTAAGCTGACAATTGATGCTGCACGCTTTGATGCTTCCATTGCAAAGGCTACACAAGTTGCTGATCCGTTCGAGGCATTTTTCAATGGAGGAAGCAATTACGTAGAAGTTAAAAAGACAATTTTGACTCCGCAACTGACAATTGACGTAAAGCCCTTGCCGGCAGGTAAGCCAGCCGATTTTTCGGGAGGAGTGGGAGAGTTCAATATAACTTCTTCTATCAATAGTACAAATGTCAAGACCAATGATGCTGTTACTGTCAAACTTGTCATTTCTGGTACCGGTAATCTGAAATTGCTCTCTAATCCGGAAGTTAAATTCCCCGAGGATTTTGAAGTATATGATCCGAAGGTGGACAATAAATTCCGTCTGACAAATTCGGGCCTCTCCGGTAGTAAGGTCATTGAGTATCTGGCAATTCCTCGTAATGCTGGAACTTATAAGATTCCTGCCGTAAAGTTCAGTTATTTTGATATTAATTCCCGTTCGTATAAGACGTTGACTACGGAAGAGTATGAATTGCATGTGGAAAAGGGAGCAGGTAATGCTGCTCAGACTATTGCAAACTTTACAAGCAAGGAAGAGTTGAAAGTATTGAACGAGGATATTCGTTTTATCAAGCAGAATAATGTTACTCTGTCTCCCAAGGGTGATTTCTTCTTCGGTTCGTTGACGTATTGGTTGCTTTATTTGATACCGGGTATTGCATTCATTACATTCTTTATCATCTATCGTAAGCAAATAGCAGCCAATGCAAATGTAGCAAAGATGCGTACCAAGAAAGCCAATAAAGTGGCGGTGAAACGTATGAAGCAAGCTGGTAAATTATTGGCTGAGAATAAGAAAGATGCGTTTTATGATGAGGTTTTGAAAGCTCTTTGGGGGTATATCAGTGATAAACTGAACATTCCGGTATCCCGTTTGTCTAAGGATAATATCGAAGAGGAACTTCGTAATTATGGTGTGAATGATGCGTTGATAAAGGAATTCCTCGATGCATTGAATAACTGTGAGTTTGCCCGCTTTGCTCCGGGTGATGATAACCAGGCTATGGATAAGGTATATTCAGCTTCTTTGGAAGTTATCAGTAAAATGGAAAACTCGATAAAACATTAATCAGGAGGAAATGGTAATGAATAAAATATTGTTTTTTACTCTTAGTCTAGTGATGGCAATTACTGCCTATGGGCAGAATTCTGCATCTGTAGATACATTACAGACTGCTAGTGACTCTACATCCGTCGGTTCACATGCGGAATTCTCTGCTGCAAGGCAAGAAAGCAATGTGACAAAGGCTGAAGGTGACAGCGCTTATATACGGAATGATTATGCTTCTGCCATTCAAATATATGAGAATCTGTTAAAGAAGGGAGAGGCTGCAGAGGTCTATTATAATCTTGGCAACAGTTATTATAAGGCAGATGATATAGCAAGAGCTATATTGAATTATGAGCGTGCCTTGTTGTTGGAACCTGGTAATGCTGATATTCGTGCAAATTTGGAGATAGCACGTTCTAAGACAATCGATAAGGTAATCCCAGTTCCTGAGGTTTTCTTTGTATCTTGGACTAAATCGTTGATTAATTGTCTTAGCGTAGACGCATGGGCTAAGTTGGGGATTGTGTTCTTTGTACTATTACTCGTTTCGTTCTATCTCTTTTTCTTTTCAAAACAGATTACGGGAAAGAAAGTGGGATTTATTGCAGGAATAGTATTCCTGGTTCTTGTTATATTGAGTAATGTGTTTGCTGCTCAGCAAAAAGGCGAACTGATGGAACGTAACGAAGCTATAGTGTTGGCACCTAGTGTCACAGTGCGTAGTACTCCCAGTGAAAGTGGTACAAGTCTGTTCATTCTTCATGAGGGACGTAAAGTTGAGATAAAAGACAACTCTATGCGTGAATGGAAAGAAATTCGTTTGGAAGATGGTAAAGTAGGGTGGGTTCCAGCTTCTGCCATAGAAGGTATTTAAATTTTCCCTGTATTCTAAAAACAGCTCGTATAAACCCGATAATTCTGCTTTATACGAGCTGTTTCTGTCTATTTTTAGGAGCTTTTTCTCTGTACTTATAATTCTGCATACTTGAAAATGATTATTTTTTGGAGAGGCAATATTCTTTTTGAAAAAAGATAAAGAAATAGTTTGTTTTATCCTTTTTTTTCCTTAAGTTTATAGCGTGATAATAAAAAGTACAGAGTATTAACCATTAAATTTATGAATATGAGAACAATAACATTTAATGAATTACGTAAGATTAAAGACTCATTGCCTAGTGGTAGTATGCATAGAATAGCCGATGAACTTGGACTGAATGTTGACACTGTAAGAAATTTTTTCGGTGGACACAATTTTAAGGAGGGGAAAAGTGTTGGGATTCACTTGGAACCTGGACCAGATGGTGGATTGGTTATGATTGATGATACTACTGTTTTAGAGCGAGCTTTAAAAATTTTAGATGAAATGGCAGGTAAGACTGAAGAAGCTGTTCGAGCTTAAGAAGAGAAAGTTAGATAGAATCCCAATTGCTGACAACAATTGGGATTTCTTGTTTGTTTTAATCTCAAAATCAATGATATATGGAAGATAAATTAGTTACTTTGGCAATCTTAACGTACGCGAAAGCTCAAATATTGAAAAATGTTCTTGAAAATGAAGGTATTGAGACTTATATTCACAATGTAAACCAGATACAACCGGTTGTTTCTTCTGGCGTACGTGTACGTATTAAGGAGAGTGACTTACCTCATGCTCTGAAAATTACTGAAAGCTCTGCGTGGTTATCTGAAGAGGTAGTGGGGGGGAAGTCACCTAAACTGGAGAAGGTTAGTAATAAAGTGCTGATTCCAGTGGATTTTTCCAATTATTCTTTGAAGGCTTGCGAGTTCGGTTTCAATTTCGCTCAGAATATAGGTGCAGAAGTTGTTTTGCTACATGTTTATTTTACTCCTATATATGCAACTTCTTTGCCATACGGAGACGTATTTAACTATCAGCTAAGTGATGAGGAGAATGTAAGGAGTATCTTACAAAAAGTTCATGCTGATTTGAATGCATTATCTAATAAAGTAAAAGAGAAGGTAGCTTCCGGCGAGTTTCCAGATATTAAATATACTTGTGTCTTGCGTGAAGGTATTCCTGAAGAAGAGGTACTCCGCTATACCAAGGAATATCGACCACGCATTATCATAATGGGAACTCGTGGTAAAAGTCAGAAGGATATTGATTTGATCGGTAGTGTAACGGCTGAAGTGATTGAACGTAGCCGTGTACCGGTATTGGCCATTCCTGAAAATACTCCATTCTAGCAATTTTCTGAGGCTAAGCGTATTGCATTCATTACTAATTTTGACCAGCGTGATTTAATAGCTTTTGATTCGCTAATAAATAATCTGAAATCATTTAAGTTTTCAGTGTCTCTGATACATCTTTCAGATGTTCAGAATACATGGAATGAAATAAAACTGGCTGGTATTAAGGAATATTTTCAAAAACAATATCCACAATTGGAAATATACTATGATGTGGTAAAGAACGATAATCTGCTTAGTAGTTTAGACAGTTATATCAAAAGTAATCATATTGATATTATAACATTAACTTCTTATAAAAGAAATATATTTTCGCGCTTATTTAACCCTGGCATTGCCAGAAAGATGATTTTCCATTCTGATACACCATTGTTGGTAATTTACGGAAGACCGAATTAGGTGTTGAATATAGGTATATATGGTTTTTATTCAATATCAGCATTATGTTTAATATAGCGCTGGAATAATTTAATCTAATTTTAATTTCTTCTCTCCCTCACTTAAGAAATAACATTCTTTACTTAATGATATAACAATAATAAAAGCCTAATTAATAATTTAATTAGGCTTTTATTATTATGAAAGTATTACATCAACTTTTCAATTTCTTCGAATTCAGGGCCCATTTGCAAATTATAATACACTCTATACAGACCATTTAACCACAAATCTTTTTGATCAGGTTTCAGTTCTCTTGCCTTTTCATAATAAGGTTTTGCCTTTTCATAGAAAGTCTTCAGAGTAGCCTGGTCTTCTTTATACTTCGGATCATTAATATCTGTAGTTGCTTTTTCTGAGAAATCTTGTGCTTGTAAGCAGTAAATCAAGCCTAAATTAGAGTATGCTTCTGCATAATTAGGATCTACTTCTATAGTTTTTTTATAGAATTCAATAGCTTTATCATAGTCCTTCATATTGTGATAAAGGTAGCCTTTTACATACAAATAGAATGTATTGTTAGGATCTTTAGCCAACATATCATCAGCAAACTGCATAGCTTCGTCATATTTGTTGTTATTGCTATAATAATCAATCAAGTGACCGAAGAAGAATGAATGTTCAGGATATTTCTGGATACCTTCTTTTAAAGAAGCAATCCATTTAACAGTATCACCTTCAGCTTTCAATGCAGTAGAGATAAATTCCATTGCGTATTTCCCAACTTCTTTATCATCTTGCGCATAAGGAGCATACTTCAAAATACTAGGATAATCTTCCATCTTAGCAGCTGCTAAACTTGCATAATATGCTATTTGGGGTAATACAGTATCTGTTTGTAATAGATTTTCCTTTTCAAACATCGGGTTGATAGCAATATCAATGTATGTTGCAAAGAAATCTAATGCTTTTTTATTGTCTTCATTGGCTGCATCGCCTTCTTTCTGTGAGGCCAAATTAAAGAATTGGATACCGCCATTGATCAGATTACCGCGTTCTGCTAAAATTGTAGCAGAATTAGATTTTCTATATTTATTCTTGATTTTGCCCTTTTCATTGGGAATTTGTGCCAATTCGTCACATTTGAAGTAGAATTTACACATGTTCAATGCGCTATTATATACCTGAAGAGTGTCATAAGGTTTTCTCAGATAGGCATTTTCCATTTCTTTCTCACTTCTTTTTCTTTGGATAAGACCTGCTACATCCCACGTTTCGGCATTGTCCTTTGTTTCGGGATTGGTTAAAGCCTGATTTATCAGTTCCTCTGCTTTGGCAAAGTCAGGATTTACTCCGTTAGCAATACTTTTAGCCTCTTTTACGTTCTTTTCTTGGGCGAAAGTAAAGCTTGCGACAAGTAGTAAAACCATTGAAAATAATACTCTTTTCATGATTGTAGAAAATTTAAATTAATATTATGTCTATTCTTCATTTTCATTGTTTACCTCGTTCTGAGGGCTTTCAAGGGTATTTTCTTCCCCCTCCTCTATAAGTTCCTCTTCATTTTCTGAAGTGACTTTACATACAGAGCCGATTTCGTCATTACGTTTCTCAAGGTTGATTAGACGCACACCTTGTGTAGCACGTCCCATGATACGAACATCGGCGACTTTCAGACGGATGGTAATACCGGATTTATTAATAATCATCAAGTCATTTTCATCTGTAACAGACTTGATAGTTACTAATTTACCCGTTTTATCGGTGATATTCATTGTTTTCACACCTTTACCTCCACGATTGGTCTTGCGATAATCTTCAATATCCGAACGTTTGCCATATCCTTGTTCCGATACAACCATAATTGTTTCCGCTTCAGGATCTTTGATGCATATCATACCTACTACTTCGTCTTGACCGTCTTCATCCAATGTCATACCACGTACACCGGTGGCAGTACGTCCCATAACGCGCACAGCACTTTCATGGAAACGAATGGCACGTCCGTTACGGTTGGCAATGATGATTTCATTGTCACCGTTTGTCATACGCACTTCGATTACACGGTCGTCTTCACGGATAGTGATAGCATTTACACCATTTTGGCGAGGACGTGAATACTGCTCAAGCAATGTTTTCTTAATGACACCATTCTTAGTACAGAACAATACATAATGGCTGTTGATAAATTCTTGGTCGTTCAAGTTCTTCACGCGCAAATAGGCGTTTACAGCATCGTCAGAGTCGATATTCAACAAATTCTGGATGGCACGACCTTTCGAATTCTTAGTACCTTCGGGGATTTCGTATACCTTCAGCCAGTAACACTTACCTTTCTGTGTAAAGAACATCATGGTATTATGCATGGTTGCAGGATAAATATGCTCTACAAAGTCTGCATCGCGGGTTTCGGTACCTTTGGAGCCTACCCCACCACGGTTTTGCGCACGGAATTCGCTCAGCGGTGTGCGTTTGATGTATCCCATGTGCGAGATGGTGATAATCATTTCATCATCTGCATAGAAGTCTTCCGGATTGAATTCTTCTGATGAATAGACAATTTCCGAGCGACGTTCGTCACCATACTTCTCTTTTACTTCAATCAGTTCATCTTTAATGACTTTGCGGCAGAGTTCGTCATTGACAAGGATTTCTTCCAAATAA
Source organism: Bacteroides sp. AF34-31BH (assembly GCF_003602795.1). Classification (NCBI taxonomy): domain Bacteria; kingdom Pseudomonadati; phylum Bacteroidota; class Bacteroidia; order Bacteroidales; family Bacteroidaceae; genus Bacteroides; species Bacteroides sp. AF34-31BH. Next base: position 414,849 of record NZ_QTLV01000002.1, on the reverse strand, counting down.
GCAATCTGCTTCTGAATTTCCTCATATTCGGCGTGCAGCTGGTCTTGCATCAATCCTGTGAGCTGACGCAAACGCATTTCAACAATGGCACGTGACTGAATTTCACTGAGTTGGAATCGCTCCATCAAACCTGATATAGCATCATTCGGGGTTTTAGCAGCACGGATAATCTTGATTACTTCGTCGATATTATCAGATGCAATGATTAATCCTTCCAGAATATGTGCACGTTCTTTGGCCTTGCGCAAATCATACTGAGTACGGCGGATGACTACGTCGTGTCTGTGCTCAACGAAGTGTTTTATCAAATCTTTCAGATTCAACAGACGTGGACGGCCATGTACCAATGCAACATTGTTCACACCAAAAGATGTCTGCAGCATTGTCATCTTGTAGAGCTTGTTGAGTACAATGCTGGCATTTGCATCACGTTTTACATCAATAACGATACGCATACCTTCACGGTCGGATTCGTCATTAGCATTGGCAATACCTTCAATTTTCTTTTCGTTGGCCAAATCGGCTATATTCTTAATCAATTCAGCTTTGTTGACACCATAGGGAATTTCTGTCACAACGATTTTATCGTGCGTCGAACCAGTCTCAATTTCGGCTCTAGCACGCATTATGACACGTCCGCGTCCCGTGAGATAGGCTTCGCGAACACCGCTCATACCGTATATATAGCCTCCGGTCGGGAAATCAGGAGCTTTGACATACGTCATCAGCTCTTCTATATCGATGTCATTGTTTTCGATGTATGCAATACAAGCGTCAATAACCTCAGATAGATTATGGGTCGGCATATTGGTAGCCATACCTACGGCAATACCAGATGCACCATTTACCAAAAGATTCGGAATACGGGCCGGCATGACGGTAGGCTCTTGCAAAGAGTCATCGAAATTGTTCTGCATGTCAACAGTCTCTTTCTCAAGGTCTGTCATCATGTCTTCACCAATTTTTCGCAAACGACACTCTGTATAACGCATGGCAGCAGCACTGTCACCGTCTACTGAACCGTAGTTACCTTGTCCATCTACCAACATGTAACGCATTGCCCAAGGCTGAGCCATACGTACAAGAGCTCCGTAAACGGACGAGTCGCCATGAGGGTGATATTTACCTAATACTTCACCTACAACTCTGGCTGATTTTTTATAAGGTTTGTCGGAGGTATTTCCTAATCCCATCATTCCGAAAAGAATTCTTCGGTGAACGGGTTTAAAACCATCTCTAACATCCGGAAGGGCACGTGAAACAATGACCGACATAGAGTAGTCAATGTACGATGACTTCATTTCCTCCTCGATGTTAATCTTTATAATTCTGTCTTGTTCAAGCATTTAAAAAGATTATTAATTATACATTTTCGGGTTCGTGAAAAACCACGCTAAAGTACTGCTTTTTTACGATATACAAAAGTTTTCCTCCATAAACTTTGTTGCCTGCAACATAAATATGGAAGTACTCCCTCCATTCCTCACCAAATTGCTATTAATATATAAGGTATAAAGTGGAAAAACAGATTTGAAATTTATGGCACGGGATTTGTATACTATTAAATCAGTTAAATATGATACGCTGAATTAATAAATGCGTATCTTTGTCGTGGATAACCTTTTTAATTGAGGAGAATTATAAAATATGAACAATCAATTTTCACAAAGAGTTTCAGACATAATTACTTATAGCAAGGAAGAAGCCAATCGATTGAGAAATCGCTATATTGGTCCGGAACACCTTCTGCTCGGCATGCTGCGTGATGGCGGAGGAAAAGCTATTGAAATATTGTTGAAACTTGATATAGATTTAAAACGAGTAAAAAGTCGTCTGGAGGGTTTCCTAAAGGATGCCGAGGACGATACTCTCTTGCCGGACGCTGAAGTGCCCTTGTCCCCGATGACGGCTAAGATATTGAAGATGTGTATGCTTGAAGCGCGTTTGCTGAAAAGTGCAACTGCCGATACGGAACATGTATTGCTGGCTATCTTGAAAGATGGCGACAATCTTGCTGCAACTGTTTTGGAAGAACACCGGGTGGATTATCAGGCTGTATTTGAACAGCTTTCGATGAAATCGACCAATCCGAATGCGGGAATGGGATTCACCGAGGATGATGAAGAGGATGAAGAAGATATGAATATGTCCCGCTCCTCCCGTACTGGGGGAGCTGGTTCGGCTTCGGCTGCACAGGCTGCATCCAGAAAGCCGTCCAATGATACTCCTGTGCTGGACAATTTCGGCGTAGACATGACGCGGGCTGCCGAAGAAGGCAAGCTGGACCCGGTTGTGGGTCGCGAACGCGAGATTGAACGTCTGGCGCAAATCTTGAGCCGCCGCAAGAAGAACAATCCGGTGCTTATCGGTGAACCAGGAGTCGGAAAATCTGCCATCGTAGAGGGTTTGGCATTGCGTATTGTGCAAAAGAAAGTTTCGCGCATTTTGTTTGAAAAGCGCGTGGTGATGCTTGATATGGCCTCTGTGGTGGCGGGAACAAAATACCGTGGTCAGTTTGAGGAACGTATCCGCTCTATCATCAACGAGTTGCAGAAAAATCCGAATGTCATCCTTTTCATCGATGAAATCCATACGATTGTAGGTGCCGGTGCTGCTGCCGGTTCCATGGATGCTGCCAATATGCTGAAACCAGCTTTAGCGCGTGGTGAAATCCAGTGTATTGGAGCTACCACTCTTGATGAATACAGAAAGAATATCGAGAAAGACGGTGCTTTGGAACGTCGTTTCCAAAAGGTGATTGTAGAGCCTACCACAGCTGAAGAAACGCTTCAGATATTGAAGAATATCAAGGAGAAGTATGAAGACCATCATAACGTGAGCTACACGGATGAAGCCCTGGAAGCATGTGTCAAGTTGTCAGCACGCTATATAACCGACCGCAACTTCCCGGATAAAGCTATTGATGCTTTGGACGAGGCGGGTTCGCGTGTGCATTTGACGAATATTAATGTTCCGAAAGAAATTGAGGAACAGGAAAAGCTGATTGAAGAGGCACGTAGCCTGAAGGCTGAAGCTGTAAAGTCACAGAATTTTGAGCTGGCTGCCAGCTACCGCGACCGTGAGAAGGAACTTTCTGTCCGCTTGGAGGAGATGAAGGTTGAGTGGGAAGCCCGTTTGAAGGATGACCGCCAAACGGTAGGTGAAGAGGAAATAGCCAATGTTATTTCAATGATGTCCGGTGTACCCGTACAGCGCATGGCGCAGGCAGAAGGACTTAAACTGGCCGGAATGAAGGAAGAACTACAGGCGAAGGTGATAGCTCAAGATGCTGCGATAGAGAAACTTACCAAAGCAATCTTGCGTAGCCGTGTAGGGTTGAAAGACCCGAACCATCCCATCGGAACCTTTATGTTCCTTGGCCCTACTGGTGTGGGTAAGACGCATTTGGCAAAGCAATTGGCAAAATATATGTTTGGCTCTGCCGATGCCTTGATACGTATCGATATGAGCGAGTATATGGAGAAATACACCGTATCTCGTATGATTGGTGCCGCTCCGGGATATGTGGGCTATGAGGAAGGCGGCCAGTTGACTGAAAAGGTGCGTCGCAAGCCGTATTCCATTGTCTTGCTGGATGAGATTGAGAAAGCCCATCCGGACGTGTTCAACATCTTGCTCCAGGTACTGGATGAAGGCCGTTTGACTGACAATTATGGCAGAACCATCGATTTCAAGAATACGGTTATCATTATGACCTCCAATATCGGTACGCGGCAGTTGAAGGAATTTGGCCGTGGCGTAGGTTTTGCGGCGCAAAACCGCACGGATGACAATGAACATTCGCGCAGCGTGATACAAAAGGCTCTGAACAAGACCTTTGCTCCCGAATTCTTGAATCGTTTGGATGAAATCATTACTTTCGACCAGCTCTCTTTGGAGGCCATCACAAAGATTGTGGACATTGAGCTGAAAGGTTTGTACGAACGGGTTGAAGCAATTGGTTACAAGCTGGTTGTGGAGGATGATGCAAAGACATTCCTTGCTTCGAAAGGGTACGATGTACAGTTTGGTGCGCGCCCATTGAAGCGCGCCATTCAGAACCACTTGGAGGATGGACTTTCCGAGCTGATAGTGGCGGAGGAGTTACAGCCGGGTGATACGGTAAACGTATCAGTAGACAAAGAAAAAGACGAGCTGAGCATCAGGAAGGCATAAGCTGTTCTTTATAAAAACCGTCAAAATGTCAGTCCTTATGGGCTGGCATTTTTTTTGTGCTATATCTGCCGGAATAATTAAAAATATAAATCTAAAAAATATAAATGTAGTATGCAAAAAGGTAATATTGGGGTAACTACTGAGAATATCTTCCCCGTCATTAAAAAGTTCTTGTATAGTGATCATGAAATTTTTCTCCGTGAGTTGGTTTCTAACGCGGTTGATGCTACACAGAAGCTGAAAACACTCTCCTCTATCGGTGAGTTCAAGGGTGAAGTTGGCGATTTAACCGTACATGTCTCGCTGGGAAAAGATACCATTACGGTGTCCGACCATGGTATAGGTCTTACGGCTGAAGAAATAGACAAGTATATTAACCAGATAGCTTTCTCTGGCGCCAATGACTTCCTTGAGAAATATAAAAACGATGCCAACGCCATCATCGGCCATTTTGGATTGGGTTTCTATTCGGCTTTTATGGTTGCCAAGAAAGTCGAAATCATCACTAAATCCTATCGGGAAGGCGCCCAGGCTGTAAAGTGGACATGCGATGGCAGTCCGGAGTTTACGATTGAAGACACTGATAAGGCAGAACGTGGTACGGATATCGTTCTTTACATAGACGATGACTGCAAGGAATTCCTTGAAGAAGCGCGCATTTCCTCTTTGTTGAAGAAGTATTGCAGCTTCCTCCCTATCCCGGTTGCATTCGGCAAGAAGAAAGAATGGAAAGACGGCAAGCAGGTTGAAACTGCCGAGGATAATATCATCAATGATTCCAACCCGTTGTGGACGCTGAAACCCAGCGAATTGAAAGATGAAGATTACAAGAAGTTCTACCGTGACCTTTATCCTATGTCCGACGAACCTTTATTCTGGATTCATCTGAATGTGGATTATCCGTTCCACCTTACCGGTATTCTGTACTTCCCCAAAGTGAAGAGCAACATCGAGTTGAACAAGAATAAGATTCAGCTCTATTGCAACCAGGTATATGTGACGGATTCGGTGGAAGGTATTGTTCCCGACTTCTTGACCCTGCTGCATGGTGTGCTCGATTCACCGGACATTCCATTGAACGTTTCCCGTTCTTATTTGCAGAGCGATGCCAACGTGAAGAAGATTTCTACATATATCACGAAGAAGGTGTCAGACCGTTTGCAGTCTATCTTCAAGAATGACCGTAAACAGTTTGAGGAAAAGTGGAATGACTTGAAAATCTTCATCAACTACGGAATGCTTACGCAGGAAGATTTCTATGATAGAGCCAAGGATTTTGCCCTTTTCACCGATACAGACAGCAAATATTATACTTTCGAAGAGTATAAGACGTTGATTAAAGATAACCAGACGGATAAGGATGGAAATCTGATTTATCTGTATGCCAACAATAAAGATGAACAATACAGCTACATAGAGGCCGCTACGAATAAAGGATACAATGTGCTGTTGATGGATGGACAGCTGGACATTGCGGTGGTGAGCATGTTGGAACAGAAGTTCGAAAAGGTTCGCTTCACTCGTGTAGACAGCGATATTATTGATAATCTGATTGTCAAGGAAGACAAGAAGAACGAAGCGTTGGAAGCCGGCAAGCAGGAAGTTCTTTCTTCCATCTTCAAGAGCCAGTTGCCCAAGATGGATAAGACGGAGTTCAACATCACGGCGCAGGCTTTGGGCGAAAATGCCACTCCTATCATGATAACTCAGAGCGAGTACATGCGCCGTATGAAGGAAATGGCGAATATCCAGGCTGGAATGAGCTTCTATGGCGAAATGCCGGATATGTTTAACCTGGTATTGAATTCAGACCATAAGCTGGTAAAAGAAGTTCTGGCAGATGAAGATAAGGAATGTGCTGCTGCCGTTGCTCCGGTTCAGGCAGAGATGGATGAAGTGAACAAGCAGCGTACTGACCTGAAAAAGAAGCAGGAAGGCAAGAAAGATGAGGATATACCGACTGCCGAAAAGGATAAAGTGAATGAGCTGGATAAGAAGTGGGACGAACTGAAAACACAGAAAGAAGGCATCTTCGCCGATTATGCTGCCAAGAATAAGGTTGTCCGTCAACTGATAGATTTGGCACTGCTGCAGAATGGTATGTTGAAAGGTGAAGCTTTGAACAACTTTGTCAAGAGAAGCATTGACCTGATAAAATAAGCCCCTTTAAATTTGCATTTAATATATGCAAGGGTATTGTGATTCTTCGGAGTCGCAATACCCTTTTTTTATTCATTTTCACCAATTAGGGTGTGATTTTCTTCGTTGAATACGGCATTTTTAGAAACTATTGTTTATATTTGGGGCAATGAACATTTATCTTACTCGGAATAGCATAGTTATGAAAAGAGTTTTATTGTTTTTTTCGTTTCTTCTATGTGGCTTTATTTTACAAGCTCAGAAAGTGGGGCTTGTACTGAGTGGCGGTGGAGCAAAAGGCATGACTCATATAGGCATTATCCGGGCTTTGGAAGAGAATAATATCCCCATTGATTATATAACCGGAACCTCTATGGGAGCTATCATCGGTTCTCTGTATGCTATGGGGTATTCCCCGGACGATATGGAGGCGCTGTTGCGCTCTCCCGACTTTAAGCGTTGGTATTCGGGCAAAGTGGAGCCTAAATACGAGTATTATTTTAAGAAGAATCGTCCTTCACCGGAATTTTTTAATATCCGTTTTGCTTTTAGGGACTCGCTGCATATAAAGCCCCAGATACTTCCCACAAGCATGGTCAACCCCATACAGATGAACCTGGTATTTGTGGAATTGTTTGCACGTGCTACGGCTGCATGTGGCGGTAATTTCAACAAACTGTTTGTTCCTTTTCGCTGTATAGCATCCGATGTGTACAATAAAAAGCCATTGGTATTGAGTAAAGGGGATTTGGGAGATGCGGTACGTGCTTCCATGAGCTTTCCATTTGTCTTCAAACCGATAGAAATAGACAGTACGCTTGCTTATGATGGCGGCATTTACAATAATTTCCCTACGGATGTGATGCGGGAGGATTTTCATCCGGATGTCATTATTGGCAGTGTGGTAGCGGCCAATCCCGGTAAGCCGAAGGAGAATGACCTGATGAGCCAATTGGAGAATATGATTATGCAGAAGACCGATTACTCCATTCCGGACTCGTTGGGCATAGTCATGACCTTCAAGTACGATGATGTCAACCTGCTGGATTTTGACCGTCTGCAGGAATTGCACGATATAGGCTACAACCGTACTCTTAATATGATGGATTCCATCAAAAGCCGTGTTCACCGTAGGGTGAATGCTGATAATGTGCGTTTGAGGCGCCTTGTCTTCCGGAGTAACCTGCCTCAATTCCGTTTTCGGGATATTATTATTGAAGGGGCGAATGCCCAACAGCAAGCCTACATCAAAAAAGAGTTCCATGATGAAGAGCATGAAGTCTTTACTTATGAAGACTTGAAGCGCGGGTATTTTCGTTTGCTGGCAGATAATATGATTTCGGAAATAGTTCCTCATGCTGTGTATGATTCGGAATCCGATTTGTATGAGCTGCATTTGAAGGTGAAGATGGAGGATAATTTTTCCGTGCGTCTGGGGGGCAGTGTCTCTACCACGAGCTCAAATCAAATCTATTTGGGAATAGGATATCAGAACTTGAATTATTATTCCAAGGAAATCACTTTTGACGGTCAGTTGGGTAAGATTTATAATAATGCCCAGTTGATGGGTAAGATTGATTTGCCTACCAACATACCTACGTCCTTTCGTTTTATTGCTTCAATCAGTACCTTCGATTACTACAAGAAGGACAAGCTGTTTTCCAGGAATGACAAACCTTCATTCAATTCAAAGGACGAACGTTTTGTGAAGTTGATGGTTGCCTTGCCGTTTTTGGCCAATAAGCGTGCGGAGTTCAGTCTGGGATATGGCCAACTGGAAGATAACTACTTTCAATCCAGTGTAATAGATTTCGATAAGGACCGTTCGGACAGAAGTACCTACAAACTTTTGGGAGGTTCCATCGGTTTCTATGGGAGTACCCTGAATACGCGGCAATACGCGACAAAAGGCTATCTGGAGAAACTGATAGCCCAGGTATTTACCGGGAGGGAAAGATTTGAACCGGGGAATCCGCAAGAAGGGTACAGTCCTTCTCCGCAAGAGCGGCAATCATGGTTACAAATCTCTTATATGAAAGAGGCATATCACACTATGGGGCCGAAATTCACCCTGGGATGGATGGCAGAAGCACTATATTCATCGAAGAATTTCTCTGAGAATTATACGGCAACCATGATGCAGGCAGGAGAATTTGCACCGACTCCGCATAGTAAACTGATGTACAATGAAGCTTTTCGTGCCAACCAGTATGTGGCTGCCGGTATCAAACCCATATATGTTTTGAACGACATGTTCCAGTTCCGGACAGAATTTTATGGCTTTACACCGATTTTTCCGATAAAAAAGAATGCATTGAATAAAGCATATTATGGAAAAGCATTCTCCCGCTTTGAGTATATGGGAGAAGTTTCTGTTATTTGTCATTTGCCCTTCGGAGCCATCTCTGCTTATGTAAATCATTATAGCTCACCGAGAAGGGAGTGGAATGTGGGGATGACCATCGGCTGGCAGTTGTTTAATTATCGCTTTGTCGAATAAATTTCTTCAAAAAAAGTTTGTATATCGTTTGCTAATTCGGAAAAAGTACGTATCTTTGCACCCGTTAAACAAAGAGGCCGCGTAGCTCAACTGAATAGAGTAGCTGACTACGGATCAGCCGGTTACAGGTTTGAATCCTGTCGCGGTCACAAGTTTTCATAATTTTTTTAAGGGTCGCGTAGCTCAACTGAATAGAGTAGCTGACTACGGATCAGCCGGTTACAGGTTTGAATCCTGTCGCGATCACAAAGAACCTCCGCAAGAAAACTTGCGGAGGTTCTTTGTTTTTACAGCAATGGCATATAGTTGATGTTCTCCCCTTGTATGGCACTGGCGCGTGTTTTGCTAAGTAAAACAAACTGTTTCCCTTAACTAAACACTTTGTTTCATTATGGAGAACACTTTGTTTCCCTTGACAGAACACTTTGTTCCATCATATAAAAACAAAGTGTTTTTCTCTGCTGAAACAAAGTGTTCAGTGTTGTGAACTAATAGATTAGCTGAAATAATAGTCTTGTCTTGATTGAGCTAGAGACGTCTTTTTCTCGATTTAACCAGATGTCTTTTTGCTTTATAACGTAATCAGTAGACTGTTTTGGGATTATTGTACTGATAAATATAGTCACATAGGAAAAAAAGAAGGAGTTAATTCCGTGTTTCCACAAAATTAACTCCTTGCATATCTGATATTAATATGTTGTATACTGGAAATTAATATCCTATAGGGGCGGTATAAGGCCTTAGCATTTGATGTTCAATTCATCCAGAATCTTGCGCATGGCTTCGAAAGTAGTGATTCTGGTCGGCACCAATGGCAGGCGGAGCTTGTTCTCAATCATTCCCATTACATTCAGCATGGCTTTTACTCCGGCAGGGTTGCCGTCTACAAACAGAAGCTTGAATAATTCGGCAAATTTGTGGTGAATGGTCAATGCATTGGCATAGTCCCCTTGCAGTGCCAGACGTACCATACGGCTGAACTCACGCGGAAACGCGTTTCCAATGACCGAGATGATGCCGACGGCCCCCAGAGTAATCAGAGGGAAGGTGATGCCGTCATCGCCCGAAATAACGTCGAAATTGGCCGGTTTGTTTTTGATGATGTCGTCCATCTGCGTAATGTCGCCCGAAGCTTCTTTGACGGCTATCACATTCTTGAAATCACGTGCAATGCGCAGGGTTGTTTCTGCCTTCATGTTCACGCCGGTACGACCGGGGACATTATAAAGCACAATCGGCAAATCCGTTGCTTCAGAAATGGCCTTATAATGCTGATATATACCTTCTTGCGATGGCTTGTTGTAATATGGAACGACGGATAGAATGGCATCTACTCCGGTGAAATCGTCATTTTTCAGTGTTTCCACTATGGCCCGGGTGTTGTTTCCGCCTACGCCCAGCAGGATAGGAATTCTTCCGTTCACCCGTTCTATGACCATTTTCTTGATTTTCTTTTTCTCTTCTTCAGTCAGAGTCGGAGTTTCTGCCGTGGTGCCGAGCACGCATAAAAAGTCGGTATTGTTTTGAAGTTGATAGTCTACCAAACGCATCAACGCATCGTAGTCAACGCTTTCATCCTCTTTAAATGGAGTAATCAGCGCTACCCCCATTCCTTTCAATCTTGTCTGTATCATGAGTATTATAAAGTAATCTCTAATTAAATGACTCGCAAAAGTACGAATTTTTTCGATTTACCCTACAAATATAAGCCATAAAAAAGCTTTTTGTGGAAATTTGTTAGGATAGCAATGCCAAAAACTCATCTTCGCTCATAATCTTTACTCCCAGTTTCTGCGCTTTCTCCAGTTTGGCAGGTCCCATATTTTCTCCGGCCAGGATAAAGCTGGTTTTGGAGGAGATACTGCCGACGTTTTTCCCACCGTTCTTTTCAATCATCTCTTTGTATTCGTCCCGTGAGTGGTGGGTGAATACGCCGCTGATGACAATGGACTGGCCCGCCAGTTTGTCGGTGTATCCGCTGAGGTCTTCTTCCGTCCGGTGGAGTTGCAGACCGTTCGATTTCAGCCGTTCCACTAGCTCTCTGTTGGCAGGATTGGAGAAGTAGGTTATAATGCTCTGCGCTATTTTTTCACCGATTTCATCGATGTTTTTCAGCTTTTCGAGGTCTGCGTTTTCCAGTTCTTCGATGTCCGTAAAGGACTTGGCTATCTTCTTGGCAACCGTTTCTCCCACGAAGCGTATGCCCAGTGCAAAGAGTACTCTTTCGAATGGCACTTCTTTACTTGCCGCAATACCGTTGACTATGTTTTCTGCCGATTTTTCGCCCATCCGTTCCAGGTTCTTGATGTCATCGGTTTTGAGCTGGTATAAATCTGCAGTATCCTTTATCAGTCCCAATCGGTAGAACATATCTACTGTTTCAGGTCCCAGTCCGTCTATATTCATGGCTTTGCGGCTGATGAAATGCTCTATTTTCCCTTTAATCTGCGGAGGACAAGCGGTTTCATTGGGGCAATAGTGGGCTGCTTCTCCTTCAAAACGTATCAGTTTGCTGCCGCATTCGGGACAATGGGTGATGAACTTCACTTTTTCACCGATAAGCATACTGCGAGCATCCTTATCGACACCGGTTATTTTGGGGATGATTTCACCGCCTTTTTCCACATACACCATGTCGCCTATATGCAGGTCCAGCCCCTCGATAATATCTGCATTGTGCAGGGAGGCACGTTTCACAATGGTGCCGGACAGTTGTACGGGGTCCAGATTGGCAACCGGAGTGACTGCGCCGGTACGTCCTACTTGGTAGGTAACCCTATTCAAGCGTGTCAGTGCACGTTCTGCCTGGAATTTGTATGCGATGGCCCACCGGGGGGACTTGGCTGTGAATCCCAAATTCTTTTGTTGTCTCAAGCTGTTGACTTTTAGTACAATACCATCAGTAGCTACCGGAAGGTTCTTACGCTCCGTGTCCCAATAATTGATGTATTCGAAGACTTCCTCCAGGCTGTGGGCTTTTCTGGTGTGCTCTGATGTTTTAAATCCCCAGCTGGCGGCGGCTTGCAGATTCTCGTAATGGCCGTCGCAGGGCAATTCCTCTCCCAATAGATAGTAGAGATAAGCATCCAGCTTTCTGGATGCTACGATGGCGGAATTCTGCAACTTCAAGGTACCGGAAGCAGCGTTGCGCGGATTGGCGAAAAGCGGTTCCTCACGTGCTTCCTTTTCCCGGTTCAGTTCTTCGAAAACCACCCAGGGCATCAGGATTTCCCCTCTGATTTCGAATGATTTAGGATAATCCCCATGGAGGACCAGTGGAATCGTTCGGATTGTCTTTACATTGTCCGTCACGTCATCGCCCTTTTCGCCGTCGCCACGGGTGACGGCACGCACCAGTTTGCCATCCTCGTAAGTCAGCGAGATGGAAGTACCGTCATACTTCAGCTCGCAGCAGATTTCAAAATCCTCATTCAACGCTTTCTTTACCCGTTCGTAAAAGTCGGTCACTTCGTTTTCGGAATAGGTGTTTCCCAATGAAAGCATGGGATATTTGTGTGCCACTTGTGTAAAGTTCTTATTCAAATCACTCCCTACACGCATCGTGGGCGAATTATCATCTTGGTATTCAGGATGTTCTTTCTCTAAGTCTTGTAGCTCGCGCATCAGGTCGTCAAACTCCTTGTCGGATATTTCAGGAGCATTCAGCACATAATAATTGTAGTTGTGCTGGTGTAATTCCGCACGGAGCTGGTCTATTTTTTCTTTTACAGTCATAGGGTTTTCGGATTGTTTGAACGCAAAAATACGGGTTTCTCCCCGAATATTTGTACTTTTGCAGCTTGAAATAGCTAAAATAAAGTTATATGCGCATTGACATTATCACAGTTTTGCCGGAGATGATTGAGGGATTCTTCAACTGTTCCATTATGAAACGTGCTCAAAATAAAGGGCTTGCAGAGATACATATCCATAATCTTCGTGATTATACGGAAGATAAGTACCGTCGTGTAGACGATTATCCGTTTGGCGGCTTTGCCGGAATGGTCATGAAGATAGAGCCGATAGAGCGGTGTATCAACGCCTTGAAGGCCGAGCGGGATTATGACGAGGTTATCTTTACGACCCCCGATGGTGAGCAGTTCAATCAGCCGATGGCAAATACTCTTTCCCTTGCCCAGAATCTCATCATTCTCTGCGGGCATTTCAAAGGGATAGATTACCGGATTCGCGAGCATCTCATCACCAAGGAAATCAGTATCGGCGACTATGTGTTGACTGGTGGAGAACTGGCGGCGGCTGTCATGGCAGATGCCATCGTCCGTATCATTCCGGGAGTGATTTCCGATGAGCAGTCTGCACTTTCAGATTCTTTTCAGGACAATCTGCTGGCCGCACCGGTCTATACACGTCCCGCTGATTACAATGGATGGAAGGTTCCGGATATTTTACTTTCCGGACATGAGGCCAAGATTAAGGAATGGGAGCTGCAACAGTCGTTGGAAAGGACCCGTAGATTGCGTCCGGATTTGTTGGGAGAGTAAGTTTACTGATGTAAATAAAAAGAAAAAGGACATTCGTCAATGAATGTCCTTTTTTATGAATATATATTGCGAATGGCGATCTCTTGTTATTCTTTATACCTCGAGTGCACCGATAATATCCTTTACAGACTGATAACCGTGTCTGTTAAGATAGTCATTTATTCCTTCTACCACTTTCACTGTAACCGCCGGATCAATGAAGTTTGCCGTACCAATCTGGATGGCAGAGGCACCTGCAAGCATGAATTCCACAGCATCTTTCCAGTTCATGATACCTCCCAAGCCTATGACGGGGATTTTTACCGCTTGGGCTACTTGCCATACCATACGTAAGGCAATGGGTTTCACGGCCGCACCGGACATGCCACCGGTTACAGTGGAGAGTATCGGACGCCTGCGTTCCGCGTCTATAGCCATTCCCAGCAGGGTATTGATGAGGGAAACACTGTCTGCACCGCCATTTTCGGCTGCGCGGGCTATTTCGGTGATGTCGGTAACGTTCGGTGAGAGCTTTACGATAAGTGTCTTTTTGTAAACTGAGCGCACGGCTTTCACCACTTCTTCTGCTCCTTTGGCGGTAACACCGAATGCCATTCCTCCTTGCTTCACATTGGGGCAAGAGATGTTCAACTCTATGGCAGGAATTTTGTCAAGTTCATTAATGATTGCGGCTGTTTCGGCATAGTCTTCGATGGCAGACCCCGAAACATTCACAATCATGTTGGTCTGAATGTCCTTGATGCGGGGATAGATGTGTTCAACAAAGTAATGTACACCCTTATTTTGCAGTCCCACAGCGTTTAACATACCCGAAGGAGTCTCTGCCATACGCGGATATGGATTGCCTTCACGTTTGTGAAGAGTAGTTCCCTTTACAATTATACCACCTATTCGCGATAGTTCGATGAAATCGGCGAATTCTTCACCATATCCGAATGTTCCGGATGCAGTCATCACCGGATTATTCATTTGTAATTCACCAATATTTACACTTAAATCTGCCATAATAGTTTGTTTATATTAAAAACCGGACCTTCTTTACATACGCACAAATGACCTTCCGTGGTATTTTCTACACAGCATAGACAAGCGCCTATGCCACACGCCATCATATTTTCCAAAGATACTTCGCAACTGATGCCTTTACTTTTGGCATACTTTGCTACTGCCATCATCATCGGTTTGGGGCCGCAAGTATATATCTGCTCAAAGCACACCTTATTTAATATGGAGTGTTGTGTTACGTATCCCTTCTCTCCGTGGCTGCCATCTTCGGTGGTGGTATACACCTCGCCATAGGCGGCAAATTGTTCCAATTGAAGCAAATCTTTGTCACTTCTGGCACCCAGCAGGAATGTTGGCTTGCAACCTTTCTTGGCGAGCTGTTCGCCTAAATATAACATAGGAGCTGTACCTACACCTCCACCTACCAATAAGAGCTTGTCTGAGGGCTTTTCAGGCATTGTGAAGCAGTTTCCCAACGGAAGCACTACATTGATTATATCGCCTGCTTTTGCTTCTCCTAATCGCTTGGTTCCGTCGCCTACAAGTTGGATTAAGAACCAGACCTCGTTCCGTTGTCTATCTACATAATTGATGGAGATGGGGCGGCGCAAAAAAGTGGTAGGTGAGCCGTCCACGCGAATCTCTGCAAATTGTCCCGGAAGCATTTCCGGAAGTGGGGATGGAGAAGTCAGCTTCAACAACACGTAGTTTGCATGCAAGCGGAGGTTCTCTGTCACTGTCAGATCTAAAATATACTTTTTCATATCTATAAAGAGGGATGTTTTTCTTTCGGGTGCAAAGATAGTGTAAACCGAGTGCAGAATAAAATGAACCCGTTTCTTTTTTATGCCGGGGCGTTAGTCTATTTCCATTCTCATTCCTTAATTTTCCGGTTTGAAAGTCTCGTAGGTATTGTCATCAAAGAAAATTCTTATTTCTGTGATTTTTCTGGGAGGTCTTTCTTTGTAGATAATCTCTTGTTTTACAATCTCTTTAGGCGATTTTAGGGCTGTCTCTAATGCAATTTCCTTGCGATTTTTAGATTCTTCCGGCCCGTTGGACAGATTTTCCGGATTCTCGGCGAATAAAGGATAGTCGAATCCATCGTTTTCGGGTGAATCCGGATTATTACTCATATTACCTTTTCCGGTAAGCAGCCACTCCAAGTTTATGTCGTTGTATCGTTGATGCAATCGGAGAATGACTTCCGTACTTGGATATTTGTTACGCGGACCCAAGATGTGAGAAATGGTGGCTTGGGCCACGCCGATACTCTCGGCAAAAGCTCCTGCTGTCAGTTTCTCCCGGTCCATAACCATTTTGAACCTGTCTTTTATACTCATGGTTTATGTGTTATTACAATTGTACATGTTATTTATTGAATTACAAAAGTAAAAAAATGATATCACAAAAGCAAATTAAAAATGTAATATTTTAAAGTTCACAAATGAAATGCTGTTATTACAATATTCATCATTACAAATGCTATAATACAAATTACGAGTAAAATAGGTGTTTATCGTAAGTTTAATAAAATAATATATTTGTCTAGTTATTAGCATATTATATAGTTATTTTTTGATGGTAAATGCTGTATTACATTTGTTTGTCGCTCATTTTATATAATATATAATTTAATAATTTGATTAATCGTCGTATGTAATTGATATATACATATTTATTGCTTATAATTATATGGGTTAACCCCTACTCTATTATTTTTGTAAACCATCAGTTTGCGATATTAAATATTACTTATTACATTTGTGTTTTCAAGTATAATATTACATATGTTATAATACACCCGTCATATAGATATTTATGTAATGTATTAAATTCACAATAGTCAATTATCCTAGTTGTGTATTACAACTATTGTACTCTTGAAAAGTGTAACAGATTTCATATATGACGATTTAAAGCTGAATTGCTCCATCTCTTCTTTTTACTAAAGGAGAAAAGATGTGACATAAATAAGAAAATAAGATGCTTTATTTATTTTCTAGTCTTCAAGACTTAAATCCTTGCTTTATTTCTGTATAATTGGTCGATTCGTTATAAAAACACGATTCTCAGAGCTTATAAATGAACGTAATTTGCTGTAAATATGATTATTATCTCCTATTTTACTGTCTATGCTAAGGACCGAAATAGAAAAAGGGGGATAAATCCCCCTAAAAATGACATAATGATATCAAATCAGTCTGTTTTATGCTTTTTCCCTTTTATGGAAAAGTATGCTGTATGGAAGTTAGTGTAGAATCTTAAAGACCAATTCCCGGAGGATATCTCCATCGCTTAGGGAGGAATTTCCTACTCCTTTGGATTTGGCATCTGCATATCGAATTTCTCCGATTATCTGCATGGTTTTTACTCCGCTGTAACGACGCATGGCACTTAGGTATTCGCGCGACTGCCAGGGAGTCTTTAATCCTATGAAACTGGCAATACCCTGCTCCGTCTTTTCGGGTGCATAATAAGCCAACATCAAGTTGGAGAAGAAGCCGAAAAGTAAAGATAAAGTCATCTGGATAGGGTTTGTTTTCGGATTTTCTTCAAAATATTTTATTATTTTATTGGCCTTTAGTATGTCTTTTTCTACAATGGCACTGCGAAGTTCAAAGTTATTATAATCCTTACTGATTCCAATGTTACGTTCTATTTGTTCGGGGGTGACGCGTGTCTGACCTTTTGGAAGAGTTATAATCAGTTTTTCCAGTTCTCCTGTAAGGCGGCTGAGGTCCGTACCTACGAAATCGGCAAGCATGGAGGTGGCTTTAGGATCCAAGTCTACACCTTTGCGCTTCATGTATGAGGTGATGAATGCCGGTAACTGGGCATCCTTCACCTTCTTGGATTCGAATAGAACTCCCACCTTCTCTATTTCGGCTGCCAGCTTCTTTCTTCTGTCCAGCACCCCATGTTTGTGGCATAGAACAAGAATAGTGGAGTTCAATGGTTTTTGCAGGTAGTATGAAAGCTCCTCCATGTTGCGGATGGCCTGCGCTTCCTTTACGACTACGACCTGGCGTTCGGACATCATCGGATAACGCTTAGCCGCATTGATGACAGTGGCTATATCCACATCTGCACCGTAGACTACGGTCAGGTTAAATTCCTTTTCGGTGTCAGTGAGAACATTGTCTACAATATAGTCGGAGATGAGGTCTATGTAATACGATTCCTCGCCCATGAGATAGTAGACGGGGCGGTATTGTTTGGCTCTCAACTCTTTTAGAATATCATCACAGGTCGTTTCTTGTTTTGCCATATAATAAAGTAAGTGTTACGAGGGGATGTCCCGTAAAGAGGATTACCAGTCGAACTTCAAGTGTTTTACGGTTTTCTTTTCATCAATAATCATGCGCAAGGATGCGATACCGATTTCAACATGTTCCTTTACATAATTTTGGGTCACCAGGTTGTCGCTTTTATCGGTTTTTACACCTTCCGGAATCATCGGTTGGTCTGAAACCAGCAGAAGGGCTCCCGTGGGAATATGATTGGCAAAACCGCAGCTGAATAGGGTTGCCGTTTCCATATCGACAGCCATAGCACGGGTTTTCTTCAGATATTCCTTGAACCCCTCGTCATGTTCCCAAATGCGGCGATTGGTGGTGTATACGGTACCGGTCCAGTAGTCACGGGCATAGTCGCGGATGGCGGAAGAAACGGCACGTTGCAGCATAAATGCCGGGAGTGACGGGACTTCGGGCGGGAAGTAGTCGTTGGAAGTACCTTCGCCACGGATGGCGGCTATGGGGAGGATGAGGTCCCCTATTCTATTTTTTTTGTCTATGCCGCCGCACTTACCCAGAAACAGACATGCTTTGGGCTTGATGGCGCTCAGCAAGTCCATGATAATGGCGGCATTAGGACTTCCCATGCCAAAGTTGATGATGGTCATTCCTTCTGCACTGGCAGATATCATGTTGGCATCTTTACCGAGAATGGGAACATTGAACTTTTCTGCGAAAATCTCTACGTACTTGTTGAAGTTGGTCAACAGAATGTACTCTCCAAAATCCTCCAGGTTACGCTTTGTGTAACGGGGCAGCCAATTGGCTACGATTTCTTCTTTTGTTTTCATAAGATTTCATTAAATTTGTGTTCCCAAAAGACGGGAACCATTATTTAACTTACAAATGTAGTAAATGTTATCGTTAAACCTACCAGCATTCGATGCTAAAATTGCCGCAAGGAACGGAAAAAATGTTATTTTCGATATAATCCGTCGTCGTTATGTCGCCTTGACCCCTGAAGAATGGGTGCGGCAGCACTTCGTCCACTTTCTTCTTGCTCACAAGGGGTATCCGCAGGCGCTTATGGCAAATGAGGTGCAGGTACAGCTGAACGGTACAAAGAAACGCTGTGATACAGTGCTCTATCGGCGCGACCTTACCGCCCGGATGATTGTGGAATACAAGGCGCCCGAAATAGAAATCACCCAAAAGGTTTTCGACCAGATTACCCGTTACAACATGGTGCTGAAAGTGGATTATCTGATTGTCAGCAACGGGCTTCAGCATTATTGTTGCCGCATAGATTACGAGCACAACAGCTATACTTTTCTGCAAGATATACCCGAGTATCAAAACTTATAGGAGGAGCTACCAATAGCCACCTTGCCTTCTCATCGCATCATATACCATGCGTGATATGCGGGCGATGATGTCTGCATTGTCCTCATCCGTCTCGTATGAGTCCATGACGAAGGCGGCAATGTAGTATTTCCGGCCGTCGGGAAGGATAACGAGGCCGGCATCATTATCTGCAGTTTTCATGCCGTCGGCATTGCGGTCGGAAGAGCCGGTCTTGTGTCCTACCACGGTTTTGGCTGGCAACATACCTTTCAGTTTGTTGGCACCGGTTTCAGTATCTATCATGGTCTGCCACAAGAAGTCTTTCAGTTCCTTGTTGGAGAACAACTCTTTTTCATCGGCCGTTCTCAGTAGTCGGGCCATAGCGGAAGGAGTACTCCAGTTGCGGTATACAGCCTCGAAGCTGGAGTGCATGTCGTCTTCTGTTTCCGAGAGGTTGAAGGAGTCGATACCCAACCGGCGGATATAGTCATTGATATGTTTGATACCTCCTGCATATTCTATCAAGATGTCGCAGGCATTGTTGTCGCTTTGGGAAATGCTGTATTGCATCAGCTCCCTAAGCGTAATCGTGAAATCCTGGTCGGGAAACTTCTTCCGCAGGGGGCTGTAGGTATTGGGCAGCATTTGGGATGCCTTTATGGAAACAATGCTGTCCAGACTGATGCTTTGCTTATCCATCTTGTCCAGTACGGCCAGTGCCACATGGAATTTGAATACACTGAGCAAGGGGAAGTGTACATGGTCGTTATACCGGAGCATGTCTCCTTTGTCTGTCCATACGGCTATACCAACGGTGGCTTTCTTGCCATTGAGCAGACTGTCAATCCGGTTTTCAAGTTCAGACATTTGCTGCGCCCGGACGACGGTAGCTATACAAGTGAATAAGGTAAGTATGGCGATGAAATATGCTTTCATAACTTCAATTTCTTTAAGAGGCAATTCGCACGCAAAGATACAACTTTTAGCAGCAAGTTGCTAAAATGAGTTATGGATTATGAGCTATAAGTGTGATAGCCTATAACCCATAATCCATAACTTGTAGCTCATCCTCCCTATTGTTTCTTACTGAACTTCTCCTGCAACTTCTGCATCAATTCGTAGAAATTAGGAATATAGACCGTGGCAAGCAAGGTATTCAGTGCCATACCGAACACTACGGCGGCTCCCAGTGCAATACGGCTTCCCGCCCCTGCTCCGGTTGCAAAAAGCAGCGGCATAACCCCGAATACGAATGCAAGCGATGTCATCAGAATAGGTCGCAGGCGGATATGTCCGGCCTGGAATGCCGCATCGCGGATTGAATTACCTTGTGCACGAAAGTCACGTGCAAACTCCACAATCAGAATACCGTTTTTGGCAGACAAGGCGACAAGCAGAATGATTCCAATTTGTGTGTAGATGCTGACCGGAGTCCCCATGACATAGCATCCCAGCATGGCACCGAGCAGTGCAACCGGAAGTCCCATTACGGCAGCTACCGGACTGGTCCAGCTTTCGTATTGTGCGGCGAGTACAAGGAAGGCAACCAGCAGTGCCATGACGAATACGACAGTCGTCGTGGTTCCCGCCTGCGTCTCCTGATAGGCTACCGAAGTCCATTCATAGCCGAACTCGTCTCCGAGATGCTCTTTGATTAGACTTTCCATTTGCCGGATACCCTCTCCCGAACTACTGCCCGGAGCCACATTGCAGGTCACGGCTGCTGTGGAGTACATGTTATATCTGTTTATCTGGTCCATGCCTAACTGCTCTTCCACCCGGGTGAAGGAAGAGAAAGGTACCATTTCTCCCGATGCATTGGGAACGCTCAATTTCAGAACATCGTCGATGACACGCTGGGCACGGTCGCCCGCCCCCAATTTCACTTGGTAGATGTGTCCGAACTGTACATAGTCGTTGACGTAGGCCTCCCCCATATAGTAACCCAAGGCGGTGAATACACTGTTCAGCGGGATACCCATCAACTGTACCTTGTCGCGGTCTATATTCAAAAAATATTGCGGTACATTGGCTTGGTACTGGCTGCTGACCGATGCCAGTGCCGGATAATTGCGGTAATGCTCCATCAAGGTCTCTACAGCACGCTGCATCTCGGTGGCGCCGAGGTTGTGGCGGTCTTCCAATTGGAGTTGCAGGCCTCCGGTAGCTCCCAGTCCGGGGATGGCAGGCGGGACCATGGCAAATATCTCTGCTTCCTGGATGCCATATACTTCCATATTGAAGCGCTGTACTACGGCTTCAGCCGTATGTTCCTTTCCCTTGCGTTCATTCCAGTTTTTCAGTACGATGAAGTAAGTGGCCGCATTGCTTTGCTCTCCTCCTCCCATCACGGAGAAGCCGGATATGCCGATGTAGTCCTTTATTTCGGGGTAAGAATCAAGAATCTCATTTATCTGCTTCCCTACGGCTTGGGTACGCTCCAGGCTCGATGCAGGGGGAAGCTGTACGACTGCGAGGAAATAGCCGTCATCTTCTTCCGGAACAAACGTGGAGGGCCATTTGACAAACAGCAGGACAGCAATCAATGTGAAAACTGTATATGACACGATGGAAGCAACAGGGCGTTGGAGCAGGTACTCCACTATCCGGTCGTAAACTCCTTGTGTCTTGTCGTACAGACGATTGAACCCCCGATACAAGGGATTCTTGGAAGGCCGGGTAGGTTGCAGCATCAAGGCACAGAGCGCCGGAGTAAGGGTCAGTGAGTTGAATCCGCTAAGTACGGTGCTGGCTGCAATGGTCAAGGCAAACTGTTTGTACAGTTGTCCTGATATGCCGCTGACGAGTGTTGTCGGGATAAATACGGCAAGTAGCACCAGCACTACTCCGACAATGGGTCCGGTAATCTCTCCCATCGCTTCGGTCACAGCCTGGCGGGAGGTGTAGCGCCCCGTGTCCAGCAGACGCGTGGAGTTCTCCACCACCACGATGGCATCATCCACCACGATGGCCACGGCAAGTATCAGTCCGAACAGCGTCAGCGTATTGATGGAGAAGCCGAACAAGGACATGACGGCCAGTGTGCCGATGAGTGATACCGGAATAGTGATGCAGGGGATGACGACCGCCCGCCAGTTCTGTAGGAACAGGAAGATGACGAGAACTACCAGCAGGGTTGTTTCAAGGAACGTCACCATCACTTCGTCTATGGAGGCATGAATGACATCCGTAGTGTCCAGGGTTACATTGTATTGTATGCCTGTAGGGAAATTCTGCGAGAGTTCCTGCATTTTTGCCTTTACTCCTTTGGAAACGTCCAGCGAGTTGCTGCCCGGTTGCTGATAGATAGCAATGGCGGCGGTGGGTTTCCCGTCCAGTTGGGATACTACGCTGTAAGAGGCCGAGCCCAGGTCGATGTGCGCCACGTCGCGCAGACGGAGTATCTTCCCTCCGGTTTCGGTACGCAGGATAATGTTGCCGAACTCTTCGGGCGAGGTAAGTCGGCCCTTTACGGTCAGGCTGTATTGATAGGCATTTTTATTGTCCGTGCCGATGGGTTGCCCTACGTTACCTGCGCTGACTTCCACATTCTGTGATTGGATGGCTTGGTATACATCGGCCGGCGAAAGATAGCGGATGCGCATGGCGGCAGGGTCGAGCCAGATACGCATGGAGTAGTCCCCTGCTCCCATCACATTGACGGCGCCTACACCGGGCACGCGTGTCAGCTGGTCCACGAGATTCAGCTTGGCATAGTTGCTGAGGTAAAGTCCGTCGTAGTCCTTGCTGTCCGATGTCATGGTGAGGAACATCACGATATTCGATGACTGCTTCTGCACCGTGACACCTTGTACCACAACGGGAGTAGGCAGTGACGACTGGGCCACGCTTACCCGGTTCTGGACTTGTACGGTAGCCATATCAATGTCCGTGCCTACGGCAAAAGTGATGGTCAGCGAGTAAGCGCCCGATGAGCTGGAGTTGGAGGACATGTAAAGCATCCCGTCCACTCCGTTGACTTGCTGCTCGATGGGGATGCCGACGGTTTGTGCCACCGTCTGCGCATTGGCTCCGGGATATACGGCACTGACCTGTACGGTGGGCGGCGTGATGTCCGGATATTGTGCGATGGGCAGGATGCCCAGTGTGACCAGTCCTGCTACGACGATGAGCAGCGCCAATACGGTAGCAAAGATAGGACGGTCTATGAAGAATTTTGAAAACATAGGCTTTGGTATTAATCAATTCATATTAGTTGTCGATGGGATGTACTTTCATTCCATCCCTTACCTTCATCAGCGCTTTGGTGACGTAACGTTCCTGGGGAGTGATGCCTGCCCTTATCTGGCGCAGGCTGTCCCCTATCAGTTGTCCGGTTTCTATATGGCGGTAGCGCACTATATTCGAATCGTTGACTACGTATATGTATTTCCCCAACTGGTCGGTACCGATGGAGGCGTCCGGCAGCAGGATGGCCTGCTGTTGCTCTCCGTAGGGCAAGGTGATGCTGACGTAGAGGCCGCTTTTCAACAGTCCTTTAGGGTTGTCGAGACGGGCGCGGATGTTCAGAGTTCCGGTGTTCA
This sequence comes from Bacteroides sp. AF34-31BH, assembly GCF_003602795.1. NCBI lineage: Bacteria > Pseudomonadati > Bacteroidota > Bacteroidia > Bacteroidales > Bacteroidaceae > Bacteroides > Bacteroides sp. AF34-31BH. Next base: position 391,400 of record NZ_QTLV01000002.1, on the reverse strand, counting down.
AGTCTACGTTGGGCGAAAGATAATCCAGTTGTGCGGGATAAGTGAGGAGTCCGTCTTTGCCTAGGCTGACACTCACTTGCCGGGGGATACTGTCTCCCTGCTGCATCAGCATGGAGAGCCATTGGTTGTCTGCCACGTTGAAGTAGGTGTACAGATGGTCGTCTTTGTAGATGGTTGCCAGTGTGACGGGCTGCACGCTGCCGCCTACATAGCCTCCGGCATCCACCAGGTTACGGCTTACGGTACCGTCGAAGGGGGCACGGACGGTGCAGTAGCCCAGATTGGTGCGCGCCGTGTTCAGGGCTGCTTCCGCATTGCTCACTGCAGCCTGCGAGGTTGCCACGTTGGATTGTGCTTGCAGCACTTGTATACGGCTTACAGCATCGCTTTTCACGGCTTCCTGCATACGTGTGTAGTTGTTTTGGGCGTATTCCAGGTTGGCGCGGGCAGTGTTGAGTTCTGCTTCTGCCTGCCGCACATTGTCTTGATAGACTGTCGGTTCGATGACAAAAAGTACTTGTCCCTGGCGTACCCGGCTGCCGGGAGCGTAAGCGATGGTCTGTAAGGTTCCGCTGACTCTGCCTACCAGGTCTACGGTCTTTTCAGAAGTCAGGTAGCCCGGATATTCTTTCGTCAGCGTAATGTTCTGCACTGTCGGACGGGCCACGCTTATCTCGGGAACGGGCATCGTTTGTGCCGTTTCTTTCCTTCCCCCGCATCCCGTTGCCAGCAATGGCAGGATGAGCAGGGTGATGTACATTTGATTTTTCATATACGGTTCGGTTTAGTTTATATTCTTATTTCTGATTCATTTCATATCCACCTCCCAATGCCTGGTATAAGGCTATCAGATGCAGCAAGGAGCTGCCTTGTGCCTGCACCAGCTGATTTTCGTATGTCAGGAGTGAGCGTAGTGCGTCCAGTACGTTCTGGAAGGGAGTAAGTCCTTGTTTGTACAAATCGAGGGAGAGTTTCAGAGTTTCTTCTCCCTGGTTGCATACTTCGCGCATGGCAACAATCTGTTGGATGGAGTTGCGATAGGAGTTCATGGCATTATCCGTTTCCTGCACGGCGGTAAGCACTGTCTGGTTGAACTGGTGAATGGATTCATCGAGCTGGGCACGTGCCAGACGGGTGGCATTCACCTGTTTGGTACCGCTGAATAAGGTCCAGCTGATGCTTGGAGCAATTTCAAACGTCATACTGTTCCGTTTAGTCAAGTCCTTCAAGTCATGGGAGGAATAGCCGATGGAACCTTTTAGGAACACTTGCGGCAGCCAGTCACTTTGAGATGCGCCGAGTGTTGCCGCCTGCGCGTTGACTTGGCGTTCGGCTTGCCGTATATCGGGGCGGCGGAGCAGCAGGTCGGCAGGAATACCGATGCCTATGAGTTCCATATAGTCGGGCAGTTTGCCGGGCTTCTCCAATATGGGGCGGATATGCTGGGGGTAAGTACCGAGTAAGATTGCGAGCGTCGTGATGTATTGGTTGATGCCTGCCTCCAGTTGTGGGATGGAGGCTTTGGTACTGTAATATACGGATTTGGCTTGTGAAACGTCCAGTTTGGACACCAGTCCGGTTTTGTAGCGTACTTCGGTAATGTTAAGTACGGCTGCCTGGGTATGGCAATTGTGGGTCACTACACTTAGCTCTTGCTGCAGTTCGCGGAGTCCGATGTAGGCAGAAGCTATCTGGGCACAGAGGGATACCATGACAGAGGTATATTCCTCCTTGCTTGCCATGAAGGTTTCCCGCTGTGCCTTTACCCGTTGGCGGATACTTCCGAATACGTCCAGCTCCCAACTGGCGTTGAGCGAGGCGCTGTATGCACCGGTAATGGATTGCGGAAGTGCGTTGACATTGCCGCTGCTTTGCTGCCGTGCCCATCCTCCGTCCAATGAGATGGAAGGGAAAAAGCTGCCGCGTTCTATCCGCAGATTGGATTTAGCCATATCCATACGGTCCATGGCAGAAAGTACGGAATAGTTTTGAGTGGAGGCTACCGTAATCAATGAATCCAGCATCGGGTCATCGAAGGCTTTCCACCACTTGTCGTCAATGGGTGGTATCTGTCCGCTGAACAGATTGTCATCTCCGGGAATGGCATGGGAGGCGTCCTTTCCCCAGCCTTGTGGGAGTGGTTTCTCAAGATAGCGGTTGGCTTTCTGTGCCATAGCCGCAGGACATAGGCATAATATGAGCAACGCAGTGCTCCAAACTTTTATATTCATAAATAAAGGTTTAGGTGGTTATCTTTTTATGGGATTGATAACAACCTAAACCTTTATTTGTTTATGAGTATTTACTCGGTATACCCGAGTATCTTAGAAGGCATACCCGAAACCCACATTCAAGTAGATGGGATACATGGCAAAGGTAATTGTATTGAAATCTTTCTTGAAAATATCATTCAATCCCCATGTAAGGTCGGCAAATACACTCAGATGTTTGAAGGCACGCCAGTCTACACCAGCTTGCACGCCCCAGGCAAACTTGCGCAAATCATCCGAAAAGTCGTAAGTGGCAATGGCACCGTCGGAGAAGTTGACTTTCTTTCCGGTAGGATTACCTTCACGCAGATAACCTTCATATACATATCCGGAGAATTCCTCATCCATCAGGTAGGATACATATGCACCTGCTTTGGCTCGCAATCGTGAGTTGATTTTATATGCTCCAAGTACGGGGACAGTAATGTAGGCATTGCGTACTTTGGTTTTTACTCCTCCCGTCCAGTTACCTTTCAAGCGGTTACCGTCATTTCCTATGATTTCCATGCCATAGTTCTTTACTGTCGCTTTGGTAATCATATTTTTGGTTTCCAGTCTTACCCCGGTTATTACTCCCCATTTTTTAGTTTTTCCTAACCACTTGATGGCATTTCCTTCCAGCATAAGAGCTAAAGTAGGATTGTAGGCATCGATACTCCGTATTTCTACGGGCAATGGAAGCGGGGAAGTACCACCGATGCTGACACCGGCCCTTATCTCATATTCCCATCCGTGCAGGGCAGCGTTTATAAGCGTACGATTCTGATTCTCTTGAGCGTATAGGGCGGTTTGCATGTAAACTGCCAATGCGATAAATGCTACTATTTTCTTTATCATGTTGTATTCCAATTCTACAGGGTTCTTATTCGAAAATCAGTTCCACATCATCCACTAAAAGGGTACTTCCGGGCGCACCCTCGAAAGTTGCACCGTTCTTGCTGGATGCAAAAATGATACTTAGTTTATATTTTCCTTTTGCCAGTTTGGTTTCATCTATTTCTTTTCCATATCTCTGATAGTCAAAAGGAATGTCGAAAGCTTCCCAATCATCGGTTTCGTGGGGATTGGATATTAGAGCTAAAGCTACCATACTGGGATGTTCATAGTTCTGGTTTGGCAGATTTCCATCCAATATTACTTCCGTAACTTCTCCTGCTTCGTTGTAACTTTCGCCTTCATAAAAGATTGCATAGATGTTCATCACATCTTTACGGTCGGTGTATCCACCGTTTTCATAAAAACGTTCACCGGCTTTGTACTTGTACCAACCTTTTAGACGTGAGGGCTTATAACAGAAAGGAGTGCCGAAATGTGTGGCTTTCAATGGGCTGGTGAGAGCATTCGTCATATCAAACTCACCGATAAACAAATTTCCGGCAGCTATCGGCATACCTACCATTGCTCCCAGAGAGCCGGTAAGCCGAGTTTCTAATTTGGCACACTTTCCGTTTTTACCATTGTCATATTGTGACGTAGGGTAATTTTCAGTAGCTGATGAACTGGCTGCCCAGTTGAATCCTTCATTTCCACTGGCCCATGTCAGTTCCAATCCGTCTTGTTCTTCATAGAACTCCTGATATTTGTATTTGGGGTTAATTCCATTGATAAGTCGTATGTCTTCAAAATGGAATTCATTTGGGATGTCTGATACCGATTGTTCGCGTACACCGATGGAATATACTCGCTGCCAAGCCTTGTTCTCGGAAGTTACGGTATACTTTACCCTTTTTCCGTCAGAGAAATCGTGTTCACTACCACTTTTCGGACTAATGGTAGCGCCCGGCGTCAACTCAAACAGGGGGGATAGTTTGTTTAAAGGAGTGCCCTCTTTTACTTTTACTAATATGGGGTAGGCCTGCAGATTATCATTGTAAGACGGATTTAAATTGAAACGAGCGCTTGCCAGTACATCTTCTTCAAAAGAGATGCCTGTTATATCAGCTTCAGCATTGGGTGCTTCATCTTTTATGCACGATGCCATCAATATTCCGAAAAGTGAATAGAGTATGAATAATTTGTTTAGTCTCATGCTTTTTAATTTAATTCTATTAATTTTTCAAGCAACAAAACTACTTCTTTTTTCTCTAATAGCAGGTTTTTATGAGCTTATTTAACAAAAAAACGGCAATAGGTGCTTTACTATTGCCGTTTTATATATAGAAAATGTTCTATTTTTAATTATCTGAGCCGATATGTACGATTTTTCTTTTTGCTCTTACTGGCTTTTCCTTTACAACTTCCACTTTCTGTTCGGGAGTTATACCTGCCAATTCCGGGTCAATCATGATACGGCCACAATATTCGCAAACGATAATTTTCTTGCGTGAGCGGATGTCCAATTGTCTCTGGGGCGGAATCTTGTTGAAGCAACCACCGCAAGCATCACGCTGTACGTATACAATACCCAGTCCATTGCGTGAATTCTTACGGATACGTTTGAAGGACTGAAGCAGACGGGGTTCAATCTTTGTTTCCAGTTCTTTGGCCTTGTCTCTCAGCTTCTCTTCCTCTTGCTTGGTTTCGGAGATGATTTCGTCCAGTTCGCTCTTCTTGACGTCGAGGTCTTTTTGTCTTTCTTCCAGCGCAGCAGTGCTTTCTGCCACTTCCTGAGACTTTTCTTCCTCTTGTGCTGCAAATTCCTTGATGCGCTTCTCGCAGAGTTCAATTTCCAATGTCTGGAATTCGATTTCCTTGCTCAAGAAGTCGTATTCACGGTTGTTGCGTACGTTGTCCTGCTGGTCTTTATATTTAGCTACAGAAGCCTTTGCGGTTTCAATTTCAACTTTCTTTCCTGCAATGGAGGATTTCAACTCGGCAACTTCTGCCTTGATTCTGTCTATACGGGTACTCAGACCGGCTATTTCGTCTTCCAAGTCCTGTACTTCCAGTGGAAGTTCACCTCTCAACGTCTTGATTTCATCGATTTTGGACAGCATTGTCTGCAATTGGAACAAAGCTTTCAACTTCTGTTCTACGGTCAATTCCTGAGGATCTTTTTTTGCTTCTTTAGCCATTTTACTTACATGTATTTTATGGGGTTTGTATTCACTTTGGTCATCTGGACCTCAAAATGAGGAAACAAATCCCGGATTATTGTATAAAATATTTCTTTCGTATATTGCTCACTTTCATAATGCCCTATTTCAGCCAATAATATATCGGTATCATGTCCGAAATAGTCGTGGTATTTTATCTCGCCGGTGATAAAGACATCTGCACGGTTGCGGATGGCAAGCGGCATCAGGAAAGCGCCGGCGCCGCCACACAATGCAACAGTCTGTATTTCCCGCCCGAGGAGTTTGTTATGTCTGAGACACCCCACTTCGAAGGTTTTCTTTATCCGTTTCAGGAATTCAAGTTCTGTCTCCGGTACTTCCAATTCGCCAATGACACCGGCTCCGGCTTGTGGCCATGAGTTTTGCAAGGGATAAATATCATAGACCGGTTCTTCATATGGATGTGCCGCAAGCAGTGCCTTGACAGCTTCCGCTTTTTTGTAGGCGGGTATGATTGTCTCAATACGTACTTCACGTTCGGTATGCAGCTCCCCTATCGCTCCACAGTATGGATGGGCGCCTTCCCGGGCTCGGAATGTCCCCTCGCCTTCCAGGTTATAACTGCACGAATCATAGTTGCCGATATTGCCGCATCCGGCGTCGAACAAGGCTTGCCTCACGTCTTCCGCTTGGGCGGTCGGTACGAATGTAGTAAACTTTACCAGCGCATTTTCCTTGGCTTCCAGGATACGGACATTCTTCAAACCGATTTTCTCGGCAATCTTGAAGTTCACTCCTCCCGGCGCATTATCCAGGTTAGTGTGCGCAGCATAAACAACGATGTCATTCTTGATGGCTTTCAAGATACAACGTTCCACATAATCCCTGCCCGTGATGGATTTATACCCTTTGAAAATGAGAGGGTGATGTGATATAACCACATTATATCCCAATGCAATGGCTTCATCCAGTACAGCTTCAGTAACGTCAAGACACAACAAAGCCCCTGTTGCTTCCGCATCTGTCAATCCGATTTGCAGGCCGGCATTATCAAATCCGTCTTGCAATGGCAGAGGCGCGAACCGTTCAAGGGCGCTTACTAATTCCTTAATTTTCATTGTGAACAGAAAATTTGGTTGCAAATATAGTAAAAAGCAATGGATTGAGAATGTTTTTTATTCTTTTTATAAAATATCAGTAACAAATTTGAGTAATAGACGGTTTTCTTCCAACAAAAACTCTTATCGAAAAATGTTTTATCACGAAAAAGACTATCTTTGCGAGCGATTATTATAAAACTAAATCTATGAAAACTAAAAAACTATTCGGAATTTTATCGCTCTTGATTATAATTGGTGTGACCTCTTGTAACAGTGATACTCCACAAGACAATGTAGAAAACATTAAAATGAAGGTCTCTTCCGAGATTGGCACTTACCAGCCTTGGGGAAGTGATCATTTCATTGATTGTATGTTGGTAAAGGAGGAAGGTAAAAATGAATATGAAGCGTTGGACTTTTTAGGAATTGCCGGGTTTGATTATAGCAAGGGGTATGAATACACCTTATTGGTGAAAAAAACAACTTTGCTCAACCCTCCCGCCGATGCCAGTAATATTGCATACGAACTGGTCGAGGTGTTATCAAAAGTCGGAGTAGAATATGAATATACAATAGAGGTTGATGGACCCAATCCTTTTATTCTTTCTCCTGATGGAGGAAAATATGAGATTCCTTTTGCATGCAAAAGAAAAAAATATGTAGCAGGCGAGTTTACTGAAGAAGAATATGCTCCTTTAAAAGGATTGAGATATAATATGGGGACCAATTATGGAACCTATACAAGCATTATAAAAGATGGTGATACAGTTGGATTATATAAGTTTGTAATCGAGGGTATTGAGCCTTATAATATGGAAGGAACTCCCTGGTGGTATTATGGTATTTATCCTGCTGATGCAGATTTTTTCTCTGAAACAGAGCCGGAACCTATCTACAAACAATTGTTTGAACAACCGCAAACGGAAGGTGAAGAACATTTTATATATCCGATAATATATGCTTCATCGGGTACGTTTGATTAGTTGGACACATTAATCTCCTTTATTATGAAAACATTACTTGTTTTGTTTCTTTTCCTTTTATCGTTATTGTCTTGTCAGGATACGAACCGTTCCGGTAAAGATGTATCTGAGGATATGGAGGAGCCGGTAGATACTACTCCCAAGGCTACGGCTATCTTTTGGGTAGACAAGGATAAAGATTATCAGGCTAAGAAAAAAGACGGTCCTCTTTCTCTACGCACCGTCAAGGCAAGGGTAGAGATTGATTCGCTGGGAAAAGTTAATCTGCTGGCATATACCAAGCCGCAAAGTCAACGCATCAAAAGTTACCTGCAGTATAGGCTTGAAGAATTCCGTGTAAAGAAAGTGATGTTGGACAGCGGCTTTGTGAAACCGGGCGTACAATATGTGCAGCTACGCTATCTCCCCGGAAAACTGGATGCCCACCGCCGTTGAAGTTATTTATGCTCCTTTTTTCCCTTCTTCTCTACCATCACCGGCAGTAGCTTGCCGTAGGCATCGAACGACTTGCGGGAAGCCAGAGAGATTGTAATCATCAGTGACAGCATGGAGGCGGTAAAGGTGATGACCATAATCATCATCTGATATTTGATGGCCACATTCGGGCTGCTGCCACCCAATATCTGGCCAATCATGGTTCCCGGAAAAGCAACCAGCCCCATCACGGATATATTGGCAATCAGCGGACTGAAGGATTTGATGATGGCTTGGCGGATGAAAGGTGCCTGTGCTTCCGCTTTTGTAGCACCATTGCCGAGAAGATACCGGTAAAGCTGTTGTTCCCGTTTCAGTCCACTATAATAGGTGTTGAGGGCTATGACGTTACTGGATAGCATGTTGCCCATCAGTATGCCGAAAATAGGGATGAAATACCGGGCGCTGAATACGTTTTCCACTCTCAGTACTATTCCGATAAAGTACAAGCCTACACATACTACACTGCATAAGAAACCTGCGGATATGGGCAGGAGCAGAATCTTCCTCTTCAATTGTGTTCGTGCCAATGCCGTCTGCGATGCTACAAATATCATGACAATTACCCATAGAAAGTTTATCCACGGGTTATCCCATAAAAAGAGGTAGTTCAAGTATATGCCGATGAAGAACAACTGGACAATCATGCGTGCCGTACCTATCACAGTAGCGCGCAACAGTCCGGTCTTGAACTTCCAGATGTAAAACAGCGGTATTAATAATAGCAATAATCCGATGCCCAGGCTGAGGTATGATATATCTATGGTTCCCAATAGTGTGTATGTTATTTCATGATTATATGTCGGTCACATCCGTTGGCGAATCTTTTGTCATGGGATACGGTCAGTATGGCACTTCCATTTTCTGTCTGCCTGCGGAAGAAAGAGAGTACTTTTTCCGCGGAACCGGAGTCGAGAGCGGAAGTCGGTTCATCGACAATGGTCAGTGGTTTGCCAATCATTGAGGCTACGGCTATCATCATCCGTTGGCGTTGGCCTCCGGATATTTCGTTCACCCGTTTGTAATATAACTCTTGTTCCAGACCCAAATCCTCGAAACATGCAAATAAGCGGGTTTCAGAAAAGGGTGTACCCCGGTTTGCCTTTAAACCGAAGGGCAATTGTACCATGTCCTTTACCCATTCCAGCGGCAATGCCAGTTCTTGTGGAATCCATGCAGTCTGCTTACGGACAACGTCGACGTTTCCTTTATCCAGCAGAATGCCGTTCAAGACGATGCGTCCTTCTTTTAACGGAGTAAATCCAAGTATGGCATTCAGCAGTGACGACTTTCCGCATCCCGAAGGGCCGGAGATACTGGCTATCTCTCCCCTTTCCAATTGCAGGTTGAAACCCGAGAAAAGTATATCGTTGCCGTAGGCGATACTGGCATTTTCTATTTGCAGCATGGTGTTCCTTTAATCTTTCTGTATCGCAAAGATAGTGCAAAAAAATATTTGTGCTATCTTTGACGCACTAATTAATTCAGGAAAGAAAGACTATGATACAGAATGAACGGGATTGCCGCCACGAACATGTGCTTGACGTGGCAAGGCAAATGCTGACTGCTGCGCGCACGGCACCGAAAGGAAAAGGTATTGATGTGATTGAAGCTGCGCTGGTTACGGGTGAAGACATTAAGAAGCTGTCTGAAAAGATGGTCGCTATGGTTGAAGAGCACGGTATGAAGTTCTTTCTCCGTGATGCGGACAACATTTTGCAGGCTGAATGTGTAATTATAATAGGTACGCGCGAGCAGACGCAAAGTTTGAATTGCGGACACTGCGGTTTTCCCACTTGTGCCGGTCGTCCGGAGGGAGTACCTTGTGCTTTGAATACGGTGGATGTAGGGATAGCTGTAGGTTCGGCTTGTGCCATGGCTGCCGATTTGAGGGTGGATACCCGTGTCATGTTTTCTGCCGGACTTGCCGCTCAGCGTTTGGATTGGCTGAAAGGATGCAAGACTGTCTTTGCCATTCCGGTGAGTGCATCCTCCAAGAATCCATTCTTCGACCGGAAACCGAAGGAAGATAAGTGATAATTGACGAGTAGAGGTTTACAATCATAGAGTAGAGGTTTAGAAGTCTGAAGTAGAGGTTTGGCAATTCTAAACCTAAGGTTTATTCTCCCTCTCTCTGCTAACTTAAAAAGTAACGAATTAGAAAAGATAAATAATATGGGATATTTTGTAGGACTGCCGCTGGGTGGTGCCGCAGAGAAGGACTGTCAGGTGCGTTTTGGCAAGAATATGACTTTTCAGGTAGAGACACGTGCTCCCCACTTGCCTGCCGAATGGGCTTTGCAAAGCGGCATACAGCTTACATGGCCTCATGCGGGTACAGACTGGACCTATATGTTGGACGAAGTGCAGGAATGTTTTGTAGCCATTGCCCACGAAATAGCCGCCCGGGAGACATTGCTGATTGTAACCCCAGAACCGGATGAGGTGAAGAAACAGATTCTCGGTAGGGTGAATATGGAAAATGTCCGTTTCCTGAAGTGTGAGACGAATGATACTTGGGCACGCGACCATGGAGCCATCACCCTACTGGATGCTGACGGTGTATCTCTGCTCGACTTTAAGTTCAACGGGTGGGGATTGAAGTTTGCATCCGATAAGGATAATTTGATTACGCGTCGTGCGGTGGAGTCGGAAGTGATGAAAGGAAAGTATGTAAATCGCTTGGGGTTTGTCCTTGAAGGCGGTTCCATCGAAAGTGACGGCATGGGTACGTTGCTCACCACCTCCGAATGCCTGCTTTCGCCTAACCGGAACGGACAGATGAACCGGGTGGAAATTGAGGAATATCTTCGTTCCGTTTTTCACCTGCAACGTGTTCTTTGGCTGGACCACGGTTATTTGGCAGGTGACGATACGGACAGTCATATAGACACGCTGGCCCGTTTCTGCCCTGCCGACACGATAGCCTATGTACAATGCAAGGATGCGGATGATGAGCATTACGAAGAACTGCATCGCATGGAGGAGCAACTGAAGACTTTCCGTACGTTGAAGGGGGAACCTTACCGTTTGCTGGCTTTGCCCATGGCCGATAAGATAGAAGAGGAAGGGGAACGGCTTCCTGCCACTTACGCTAATTTCTTGATTCTGAATGATGCAGTGCTTTACCCCACCTATCGCCAGCCGGAGAATGATGCCCGCGCGGGGGAAGTGTTGCGGGAGGCTTTTCCCGGTTATGAAATTATCGGGATAGATTGCCGTGCTTTGATTAAGCAACACGGCTCTTTGCATTGTGTTACCATGCAATATCCCGTAGGGGTGTTGAAGTAATGTCGATTATACATAGTAAAACAATAAACCATAGAATAAGATGACAAGAAAAATAAAAGTAGGTATTATCCAGCAGGCCAATACCAAGGACCTCAGGACTAATTTAATGAATTTGGCCAAAAGTATAGAGGCATGTGCGGCGCATGGGGCTCAATTGGTTGTTTTGCAGGAGCTGCATAACTCTCTGTATTTCTGTCAGACGGAAAACACGCAGTTGTTCGACTTGGCAGAACCGATTCCCGGTCCTTCTACGGGATTCTATTCAGAGTTGGCTGCTGCCAACGATATTGTGCTGGTCACTTCTCTGTTCGAGAAACGCGCTCCCGGATTGTATCATAACACAGCGGTTGTTTTTGAACGTGACGGCAGCATTGCCGGGAAATACCGGAAGATGCATATTCCTGATGACCCCGCCTATTATGAGAAATTCTATTTTACTCCCGGTGATATAGGCTTCGAACCTATTCAGACATCTTTGGGCAAATTGGGAGTTTTGGTGTGCTGGGACCAATGGTATCCGGAAGCAGCACGTCTGATGGCGCTGAAGGGAGCTGAAATACTGATATATCCTACGGCTATCGGTTGGGAAAGCAGTGATACGGATGATGAAAAGGCGCGTCAGCTCAATGCTTGGATTATCTCCCAGCGTGGACATGCTGTGGCCAACGGCTTGCCGGTTGTTTCAGTGAACCGTGTGGGACATGAGCCGGATCCTTCCATGCAGACCAATGGTATCTTGTTTTGGGGAAATAGTTTTGTGGCCGGACCGCAAGGCGAGTTCCTGGCCCAAGCAGGAAACGAACGGCCGGAAAATATCGTTGTAGAGGTGGACTTGGAACGTTCGGAAAATGTACGCCGTTGGTGGCCTTTCCTGCGCGACCGCAGAATTGATGCCTATGCCGGATTGACAAAACGATTTCTTGACTGATAACGACGGGGATCTCTGGGGGAGAACTAACGGAATGTCACCCGTTTGTTCATCAGGAAATTGACACTTCCGTAGATGAATAATCCCAGGAACTGGGCAAGGTATTCGTTGCAGTCCAGTCCCTCCACCAGCCCTATGAGGAAAAGGAATTGCGCTCCGTAAGCCATTCCGAAAGCTATAGAAAAGAGCAGCACTTGTCGCCAAGTGTTGCTCTTTTTTTCTGTAGGGAATATCCAATACTTGCACCAGATGAAGTTGTGTATCTGTGCAAGTATATATGCGGTTACATTGGAGAGCATATAGTTGATGTCCAGTTCGTCCATCATTACCCAAACGGTAACAGCCATAATCAAGGCATTCAGCGTGCCGATTACCGCAAAACGAAAAATGCGTGCAGACTCTTTCACTCTCCTACTCCGTACCTGCTTTTACTCTTTCACTTCAACAATCAGATTCAGTTCATCCAGCTGCTTCTGGTCAATAGCCGAAGGTGCATCCAGCATTACATCGCGTCCACTGTTGTTCTTGGGGAATGCAATGCAGTCGCGGATACTGTCGAGACCTGCGAAGATGCTGACCCAACGGTCCAGACCGTATGCCAGACCACCGTGAGGAGGTGCACCGTATTTGAAGGCATTCATCAGGAAGCCGAACTGCTCCTGAGCCTTCTCGGGAGTGAATCCGAGAATCTCGAACATTTTGGCCTGCAACTGTGCATCGTGGATACGGATGGAACCTCCACCCACTTCAATACCGTTGCACACCATGTCGTATGCATCTGCACGGACAGCTGCCGGGTCTGTATCCAGCAAAGGAATATCTTCGTCTTTCGGATGGGTGAACGGGTGGTGCATAGCCATCAGGCGGCCTTCTTCATCGCTCCACTCAAACATCGGGAAGTCAACCACCCAAAGGCAGACGAACTTGTTCTTGTCGCGCAATCCCAGTTGGTTACCCATTTCAAGGCGCAACTCGTTCAGTTGCTTGCGGGTCTTCATGGCGTCGTCACCGCTCAGAATCAGAATCAGGTCACCCGGCTTGGCGTTGAAAGCAGCCTTCATTTCCTGCAATACTTCCTGCGCATAGAACTTGTCGACACTTGATTTTACGTTGCCGTCTGCCTCTACGCGCGCGTATACCATACCTTTGGCACCGATTTGCGGTCTTTTCACGAATTCGGTCAGTGCATCCAGCTGTTTGCGTGTATAGTGTGCGGCGCCTTCTGCGCAGATACCGCCGATGTAGGCGGCATTGTCGAATACCGGGAATCCGTGTCCCTTCATGATGTCCATCAGTTCCACGAACTTCATGCCGAAACGGAGGTCGGGCTTGTCGCTGCCGTAATATTTCATGGCGTCTGCCCATGGCATGCGCATGAACGGCTCGTTCATCTCTACGCCACGGATTTCCTTGAACAGATATTTGGCCATGCCTTCGAAGAGGTTGATGACGTCATCCTGCTCCACAAAAGACATTTCGCAGTCAATCTGTGTGAATTCCGGCTGGCGGTCGGCACGCAGGTCTTCGTCACGGAAGCATTTGGCTATCTGGAAGTAACGGTCGAAACCGGAAACCATCAACAACTGTTTCAGTGTCTGCGGGCTTTGAGGCAAGGCATAGAATTGTCCCGGGTTCATGCGTGATGGAACGACGAAATCGCGTGCACCTTCGGGCGTGGAGCCTACCAGAATCGGAGTTTCCACTTCGATGAATCCCTGGCTGTCCAGGTATTTGCGTACTTCAATTGTCATTTTATGGCGAAGCTCTAGATTGCTGCGTACATTGGCACGGCGCAGGTCTAGATAACGGTACTTCATGCGGATATCGTCGCCACCGTCCGTATTTTCCTCGATGGTGAAGGGAGGGGTCAGCGATGAGTTCAGAACATCCAGTTCCGATACGATGATTTCAATGTCTCCCGTCGGGATATGCTGGTTTTTACTGAAACGTTCGTTTACGGTACCCTTAACCTGGATTACGAATTCACGGCCCAAGCGGTTGGCACGCTCGCAAAGTTCGGCATTCACCTCTTCGTTGAACACTAATTGGGTAATTCCGTAACGGTCGCGGAGATCAATGAATGTCATGCCTCCCATCTTACGGCTGCGCTGTACCCAACCAGCCAGCGTTACTTGCTTGTTAACATCGGAGATACGGAGTTCTCCGCAGGTGTGTGATCTATACATCTTTTTATTTACTGTTTGACGATTTACTTATTTACTATTTTGAACATGCAAAAATACATAAAACATATTATATGGCGCATCAAAAGGGGAAAGTTATTTTCAGAAACTCCTTTAGTACCTTTTTTACAACATTACATTTTTGTCAGTTTCTTGAATTGCCTTTTGCCTTTATCCAGTATCATCTTGTTTTTATGGGCGATGTCCTCCACAAAAGCATCATTAATTTGTTTCAGTCCGTTGATATAGTCTTGTGCCCGCTGCAAGACATTCGAAGTGTCTTTTTCCGCATCCCGGGGAACAATGACCTGCAGTCCTTTCTTCATAATCTTTACATCTACATTCTCTCCCATCATCATCGGGTCGCCGTCAAAGTGGACTACCCCTGGTTTAGAACGGTGAATACGGAGTGTCTGGCAACGGAACGTCTTAATCCGGCTGTTCTGGTCAATGGTCTTGTTGAAGAGCTGGAAAGAGAGCGACGGTACATCGAGCACAGTGAACGGCTCGAGTATGGTGACGTCCAGCAGTCCGTCGTTCAAGGTGGCTTGTGGGGCAATATACGCATTGTTTCCATATTGCGATGCGTTTCCGCAGGCTATCAGGAACGCCTTGTATCGCAGGGTGCTGCCGTCCATTTCCAGTTCATAGGTTTCCGGACGGTACTTCAGGCTTTCGAGCAGAGTCTTTTCCAGATAAGTGAGTGGTCCTCTCCTTCCCGCCTTGGAGAATTGCAGGCTTACAAATGCGTCGAATCCCACGCCGCAGGTGCAGAAGAAAGGCACATCGTTGATTTTTCCGTAGTCAATGATGTCTATCAGTCCGTCATTGATGATGTCGATGGCCTTTTTCGGCTCCATCGGAATCTGCAGATGGCGGGCAAGTCCGTTGCCGGAACCGCAGGGAATGATGCCCAAAGCGGTTTTTGTATGTACCAGTGAGCGGGCTATCTCATTGATGGTGCCGTCTCCTCCTATGGCGATGACGGCATGTGCATCTTCTTGTGCCTTCTGTGCCGCTATCTCTACGGCATGGCCTGCCCGTTCGGTATAAATCACTTCTTGTGCATACCTTTCCTTATCCAGTTTTTCATCGAGCCACTTCAGTATCTGCTCCTTACTCTGAGTGCCGGATATGGGGTTTATGATAAATGCTATTTTCTTCTTGTTTTCGTTCATGCAAGGGTTGTTGCTATGCAGGTTTTCCAACTGGCAAAAGTAATATAAATATCTGAAAAATTAACCACATAATTCTTTTTAAAATAAGTATAAGTAGTTTTTTTAATGTAAATAGAACATATACCGACATATTTTGCTATCTTTGCCCCCTGTTTTTTAAGACTTGTATTTAATAGAATTAAATATTCATTATATAAAAGATATTTCATGGGTTTACTACAAGACAAATTTGCGAAATACGACCTGCCGCAACAGTTTATGGCAAAAGGCGTATATCCTTATTTCCGCACAATTAACAGCCATCAGGATACAGAGGTAATGATGGATGGTAAAAAGGTTCTGATGTTCGGCTCTAATGCATATATGGGACTGACATATGACAAGCGTATCATTGATGCCTCGATAGCTGCCACAGAAAAATATGGCACCGGCTGTGCAGGTTCCCGCTTTCTGAACGGAACACTCGATATACATGTTGAACTGGAGAAGGAATTGGCTGAATTCGTAGGAAAAGATGAAGCACTCTGTTTTTCTACCGGATTTACTGTAAACGAAGGTATTATTCCTGCTGTTGTGGGCCGTGGGGATTATATCATTTGTGATGACCGTGACCACGCTTCCATTGTAGACGGCCGCCGTCTTGCATTTGCCACTCAGTTGAAGTACAAGCATAACGATATGGAGGCTTTGGAAAAAGAACTCCAGAAATGCGAACCGGATGCTGTAAAGCTGATTGTTGTGGATGGAGTATTTTCCATGGAAGGTGACTTGGCCAATCTGCCCGAAATTGTCCGCCTGAAGAAGAAATACAATGCCAGCATTTACGTGGACGAAGCTCACGGCTTGGGTGTATTCGGAAAACAAGGCCGTGGTGTGTGCGACCATTTCGGTGTTACCGAAGATGTAGACCTGATTATGGGTACATTCAGCAAGTCATTGGCTTCTATCGGTGGTTTTGTTGCTGGAGACAAGGCGGTAATCAATTGGCTGCGCCACAATGCCCGTTCCTATATATTCCAGGCAAGTAGCACACCTGCTGCTACGGCTGCAGCCCGCGAGGCGCTTCACATCATCAAGTCCGAACCTGAACGCATCCAACGTCTGTGGGACATCACTAACTATGCCTTGAAGAAGTTCCGCGATGCAGGCTTCGAAATCGGTGAGACAGAATCTCCTATCATTCCTCTCTATGTGCGTGATACAGAGAAGACATTTATAGTAACGAAGCTGGCTTTTGACGAAGGTATCTTCATCAACCCCGTTATTCCACCTGCATGTGCTCCACAAGATACACTGGTGCGTGTAGCGTTGATGGCTACCCATACGGTCGAACAAGTGGATTATGCTGTAGAAAAATTGACTAAATGTTTCAAGGAATTGGGTATCATCAAGTAAACTTGATTTAAACAGATATTCGGAAAACCGTTTAATAATGATTAGGCGGTTTTTTTTATAGACAAAGCGAAGTAGGATTAAAATTAAATCGTAAAGTACATGAAAAAGAACTTCTTCATCATTACTGCTGTAGTATGCGGAATGAGTTGTACCACCACTGCCTATGCGCAGTTCAAAATCGGTGGAAAGAAAATCAATGTGACCAAAGTTGTCCAAGCCGGTACAGATGCCGTCAAGGCCATTTCATTGTCCGATGCTGACATTGCAGCGATGAGCAAGGAATATATGGAATGGATGGATACGCACAATCCGCTGACAAAGCCCGATACGGATTACGGCAAGCGTCTGGAGAAGCTGACCGGAAATATCAAGGAAGTGGACGGCTTGAAGGTGAACTTCGGTGTTTATGAAGTAATAGATGTGAATGCCTTTGCGTGCGGTGATGGTAGTGTACGCATCTGTGCCGGACTGATGGACATCATGACGGATGATGAAGTGATGGCAGTTGTCGGCCACGAGATAGGTCACGTCATCCATACGGATTCCAAAGATGCGATGAAGAATGCTTACCTTCGTTCGGCTGTGAAGAATGCTGCCGGTGCGGCAAGTTCTACGGTATCCAAATTGAGTGATTCTGAACTGGGTGCCATGGCCGAGGCATTGGCAGGTGCTCAATACTCCCAGAAGCAGGAGACGGAAGCGGATGATTACGGCTTTGAATTCTGCATCAAGAATAATCTCGATCCGTATGCCATGTACAATGCTTTGAACAAATTGCTTGAACTTTCAGCGGAAGCACCGAAGGAATCCAAGTTCCAGAAGATGTTCTCTTCTCATCCGGATACAGCCAAGCGCGTGGCACGTGCCAAGGAGAAAGCGGATGAATATATGAAGGATAAGAAATAACTATCCGTTGCTTACTATGATGAAGTGGGATCAGAGGTTTCTCTGAATCCCACTTTTTTTGTGCCGAGACTATGATATGGGCTTCTGAGGGAGCTAATGGGATAATTCGTTAGTTCACAGTGCTGAACACTTTGTTTTAGCTATAGAAAACAAAGTGTTTTTCTATTTGAAACAAACTGTTCTTTTAAGGGAAACGAAGTGTTCTCTTTAATGAAACACACTGTTCGGTTAAGGGAAACACTTTATTCTGTTTGGTAAAACTTCTTTTATTTACTTATTTGCTTTTAAATTAGAATAATTTTAGTATGTTTGCCACATTATTTATGAAAAACATGACTTTTGTATGAAAAAGCAAGACTTCCTTTTTATTTTTGTTCTGGTGATAATATTCCTGCCATTCTTTGTGAGTGAATCCATCTACAATTGGTATAAGTCTTTCAACGCTGCACATGGCATGGTAATGAGTTTCGTTAAATTCGGAATTCTTGCTACACTGGGTGAGATGCTGGGACTTCGTATCAGTGCCGGAGTCTATAACCGAAAAGGATTTGGCGTACTGCCGCGTGCCGTAGTGTGGGGACTGCTGGGAATGGGTATCAATGCGGCCATGATAATCTTCTCCAAAGGTGTGCCGCAATTCATGGAATATATGGGAATGGCAAATGCCGCCGCCATTATAAACGGAGAATTCTGCCTGGACAAATTATGGATAGCCCTCACCATTTCAGTTGCTATGAATACCATTTTCGCTCCGGTATTCATGACATTCCATAAGATTACGGATACGCATATCCTGGATTGTGGCGGTTCGCCTCGCAGCCTCCTCACTCCTATCCCGATGACCCGCATCATTACGCATCTGAATTGGGATGCACAATGGAATTTTGTCTTCAAGAAAACAATTCCTTTCTTCTGGTATCCGGCACACACCATCACATTCCTCCTGCCGGGAGAAATGCGGGTGCTGTTTGCAGCGATATTGGGTGTGGTGCTCGGGGTATTGCTGGCTATTGCGGCTCGGATGAAATAATCCGGCCTATATATTCTCGAATGATTTCAAGCAAGTCTTGCGGATAAGGTATAAAGAACTTCTCTATCATTTTCGGATACTGAGGTACAAAGGGTTTGGGTATCATTGTGACAAGGGTATCCAATTCTGCCTTCCGTTGCTCTTCAGTCTCTGAGACGGCGTAGCGGATAGTCCACCAGAACAAGAAAGTCTGGTTAAGATACCCTTTGGGGGTGATGACTTGCAGTTGCTTGTAGCGCTCGGACTGTAACATGATTTTAATTCTTTTCTCCTGTTCTTTCTCACTGATGGAACATAGAATGTCATACCATTCATCAAACTCCTGACGCAAGCAGGCGACAAATGCCCATTCGGCAATTCTATATTTGGCAAATTCTGGAATCTTCTTTAGAAGTACGAAGATATGTCCTATATTCAATTCGCCTTTATATAAACCTTTGACTTTTGTATAGTCTTCAATGGAAGTGATTGTGTGTAAAAGGGAGTAATATATTTCCGGACTCATCGGCACATGGTGTTCATCGATGAATTTCAGAGTATTCTGAAGCACCAGTTTTTTGTTTGTTCTGTTGTTGGCCATGCGGCTGATGACATTGTTCCAGTAGATTTGTGTGCGTGCAATGGAAATATGTAAATCATCTTCCATCTCTTTTATACGGCTTTCGGCTTCTTCGAAGGTCATGCCGCGTTCCCGCATTTGATAGCATATGTCCTTCATAATTGGATAATGTTCGACAAATAGGTAGGGTTTAGGAATGACGGCTCCTACCTTTTTCAACATACAATATGAATCGTAATTGATAAAAACCTTTTTACTGATTGCTTGCTCTTGCAGCCGTTGGGCGTTTTCCTTATCATTCTGACGGAGCAATGCCTTCATGCAACAGAAGATAATTCCTCCATCATATACGCCCACGTCCAGCAGACAATACACATATTCCAGAATAGTGCTTTCTTTAATTTTCCACCCTTCCGATGTATAAATGGGAAAAGGCTGCGGAACGTTGTCTTGTGCTCTTCCGGCATAGTATCGCTGGATAAGCATTTGCTTCAATATATCCTTTGGCGCATCCAGGCTTTTCATTATTTCCTCATTTATAATCAGTTGTATTTCTTCCGGAGGAAGTGAACCTTGGGTGTGGTTGGTCAGGTGATAGAGTAAATGTTTATGTGTATAACTGTTCTGTTGTACGGTGTATTTTTCGGACATCCGCTTTATCATGTCCATTTTTTGTTCATAATAGGGATATATGAACCGGTTATTGATAATGATATTCAAGATATTGGCATCAGGATGATTGAGCAGTGACTTGTCCAGCCGGTTCTCGAAGAAATCCCTTGCGACTCCTCCTTCTTCCGGAGTCTTTACCTTATTGAACATTTCGGAGACAACGTAGGGCGAATGATTCAAAATCTGTTGTTCTTCCGGAGTAATACAATCGGGAGTTTCTCCGAACAGTGCCTGATACGCCTCTTCATAATTTGATATTTTCAGAATGAATTGTACGATTGTTCTTATATTTCGAGATTCATCGCCGTTTTGGGGACGATGTCTCTTCATATGTGCCTTGATTTCCTTTAGGGTCATGCGTTGGTATAGGATACCTTGTGTGTGCTGGCTCGGGTAATCCAGTAAAGACTGGTCTGCTTCCAGTAAATGGTATTTATGGAACAGTTCCTCGCATTCCTTAATCCCGCTATAAGTGGAGGTCGTATCCAATAAGTCGTTCAGGTAGATTTCACCCACTTTCAGTTTGGTCTTGTTTTCTTCTTCTTGCTGCTCCAACCTTTCCATAAAAGTGTTGAAGATTCCTTTGGCTTGCTCAAAATTTTTAGCCTTTTGGAGCATAAAGTTCAATGAGTAGCCATCACAGTTATTCCCCATACGGTTCCATAAATCATAGGCATAAGAGGACGGTATGTTTTCGAGTGCTCCATTCAACACTTCGGTCTTGTTCAGGAACATACTGGTATCCTCTTTTTTGTCGACAGACAGTTCTGTCAGTTCGTTGAAGAATGCAACCAGCTCTTCCGGCTGGCTGAATCTTTTGAAAACTTCCAGCCAGGTGTAGGGAGCAATAAAGTTGAAGAAAAAGACTGCATCGTCGTGGGGAACTACCCCTTTATCATTCTTCTGCAAGAAGTTCTTGATGTCGTGTATGTCAGCCAGAGTCTGTGCTTTATGCATAAGCTGCCTGGCGAAATTACGTATTCTTTTCTCTTTCAGTTCTGTCAGATAAGTCTCATTGTTGCTTTCCTGCCCATGGGCGCTCTCTGCAGAATCGGAGAAGAAATCATCTATGTCGTCATCATCGGCACTTGGGGAAGCTTCGTATATAAAGGAAGCGTTGAGGTATATTTCTTTGGCTTCGTCCATGTCGAGGAACCGTACCAATTCTGTCTGAAATTCAATATACGAGTTTTCTATATACTTGTCTTGCATTTGCCCTTGTTCATTGAGCAAATCCTTGTGTACAATGTCCTTATCTTGTTGTGTCTGCAGTCTGGGCAAAAGCCACCGCAGCACATTCAGCTCTCTCCTATTATATTTTTTTGTTAATTTCCAAATATGGATGGCCTCTGCATTGGTAGGAGCAAAATTGGCTATATTGCCAATATAGGCGTCCACCCAATCAATGGAAACGCCTTCCGGGTTTGTTCCCAGTTCCTTACTTGTATATAGCGTTTGTTCGTTTTTATAAATGCGGCTTACAACATCATTGATGATATACTGTTGGAGTTCGGGGGCATTTACCGAACAGTTTTTCACCCGATGCAGGATCTTGGTTGTATTTTTGAAAAAGTTCGGTCTGTCTTTGTAGTAGATATAGCGGAATATGCCCTTTATGGCTTTCTTTTCAGTTGCCAGTAGGTCATCGGACGGTTCACTGCTATAGTACTGGAAAACCTGGGTTACTATGATGTCTTCAACTTCAAATGTGTCCTTTTCAATGTCCTGATAATAAATCAAATCATCTACTTTGCCTGCCAATTCACAGATGGTGCTTCTGTCGGCCTTTTCGTAACTGTTCTCATAGGTGAATTTGAGGAAATCGAGCAATAGGTCTATTTTATTGCGGCTTCTCTTTTTCCACATCCACAAACATTTTATGGCGTGGCAGAGTTGTCGAAGCATGGATTTCTGCAGGTTGCTTAAATTGCTGTTCTGGAACTGGTTGTTATATCTGGTCTTGATTCTGTCTATGTCGAAAAACAAGGAACCGATAGTCATGCCGGCTTCGGGTCGGAGTTTAAGATAGCCGTATGTCCTAAGCTCGCGGGCATATTCATTTATTTTTTTGAAGGATAAAGGTTTGATGCCCACTTCGACTATGGCCGGAGGAACCATTTCATTGAAAGTAAGCATGGATTTCACTTCCTTGAAGCTATAGCTTGTAGTGGCAATAACCTTGAAGTCCGGATTGCCGATGTGAAGGATTTCCGATAACTTGCGAAGTAATTCTCTGTCAATGGGTATCGGCTTTTCATTCTCTTCTTTCCAAAACAACAGCTGCAAATCGTCCAGTAGAAGAATCTTTTTGCCATGCTGGAATTGGGATACAGAAAGCCGTTCTAACTGTTCTTTGGTCGTATCGGCATTCAAAATGACCACATAATATTCCTGAGGGAGCTTTTTCAGCATTCGGCAAACGGCAATAGTCTTTCCCGAAGTGGATTGACCGGTGACGATGATTGTCTTGTTTGTGCTGTCAAACTCCTCTTTAAGTTTGTTGTCTACTTCCGGACGGATAAAATAGTAGTCCAGGTTGCCTCTGCGACGGTTGGCTTGGCTGTTGGGAATAATTTTATCATACTCCATCTTATGGCAAGAGATTGCGCAAAAGGGATTATTGAGAAAACTTTCACGATCCTTGACCAACGCGTCCCTTAGCTGCTCCAGCGTATTGCACTGCTTCTCATACCGCTCGATAACGGTATCGTCGTCCAGGTGCTTTTGCATGTATTCCGCATAGAAGTCTTTCCATAAAGTAGTGTTTGTCCAGTCTTCTTGGGTGTATTCCAATGTCGGATTCTGATAGAAATAGATATGTTTGTTGGATGCATTTTCG
Source organism: Bacteroides sp. AF34-31BH (assembly GCF_003602795.1). Taxonomy (NCBI): domain Bacteria; kingdom Pseudomonadati; phylum Bacteroidota; class Bacteroidia; order Bacteroidales; family Bacteroidaceae; genus Bacteroides; species Bacteroides sp. AF34-31BH. The sequence goes on along the minus strand of NZ_QTLV01000002.1, from coordinate 368,596 downwards.
ATGGCAACATTAAACTCTCCGATGGTCTTGGAGCGTATCCAGTTTCCGGCGAAGAAGATGATGACGTCACATTGCCTTATCTCTGAATTTATGATTTCCTGCGTATCGCCTTTAGCTAAATCGTTGTCTCCATTTTTTTCGTGCCGGTGCACTACAATATTGAGTTCGCTGTTGTTTCTTTCCGTCAGGACTTTTTCCATTAAATCCCTTTCTTTCTGAAAACTCAGCGAAGAGGCTATAAATACATGGTATGTTTTCATAATATAGTGTTGGTTACTTTCTATGTGTTGTTGTTTACGACTAGCGGAATGCCGGCTGTGATACATCTGTCATACGCTTTTGAGCTTTCCTTCAATTCATCATACGGACGTATATCGGGATGCACAAAGCGTTTCTTTTTGAAGATGTCTCCCATTTCCTTGCTGCCATAGATTAACTCTTCTTCTTCGGCGGTGGGTTTACGGAAGCCAAGCAGCAGCTTCTCCATGTTCCAACGGTTATGTTCGACTTCGGCAAGCAATGTTATCTGGTCGTTGTCCAGTTTCACGTAACCATCCGTAATGCCTATGGAGCGTAGCTTGGGACCAATGGAATATGCACTGTACAAGTTGGACCACTGAAGGGATACGGACAGTTTGTTCCATGAGTCTTTCAGCTCATTGTCAGGTGGGCATGATTGAGGCACATTTCCATATTTATTCTTGAAATCGTATATATAATTGATGATTTGTCCCTCCCTCCGGCTTTTTTTGTCCAAGTCGTAACAGTTGTCCAGCATTCCAAAAGGAAAAACATGGGAATATTTATGAATCGCTTCATCTTTCTTTCTACTGTTAAGCATATTGAGCAGTGCACTGGAGGTTTCCTGACGGACAAAAACTGGGATATTTTCATCATATACATCGTCCGGCAGATATAATCCCATTGCCATGCTTTGAGGAGGATAATTGAGACAGACGGCAATCGTCAATACCTGGTCTGAGTCATGTACCCATTCTTTAATTAGGTTCTGGATGGCAGGAGTTTCCGCACGGCCTTTGATAAATTCGAATTCCACATCCAGAAAGTCTGCATCTTTTCCTTTAAAACGGGTGGGAAGGACAAATCTCTCGTGCCTTTCGTTCTTGCTCATGTCGTAATAATGGGTAGACGATATCTCGAAATAATGGCGGTATCGTCCACAAAAGAAATTCATTTCCCGGTCGGCATTTTCATCAATGAAGGTAATGACACTTTTTATGTTCTTGTCCCGGCAGAAGTTTGGGAAATGCAACAGATGGGCAGCTTCCACTCCTATTGCCACTCCCATACGGCTCATACCGATGATAACAAGATGAACATGTTTTTCGCTTTCGTAGGTTATTGCCTCACGGTCGAGAGGAGGATATTCAATGCAGTTCTCCCCTTTTCCGTATTGCCGGCTTACCAATATCTTTTTGGCCCAGCCCTCGTAGAAGTTAAAGGGATGGAATTCTATATATTTTCTCCATTCGGCAGACAAATCGGTCAGTTGGAAAGCGGCAAAAGTAGTCTGATATTCGAAAAGAACGGTGAATGGTATGAGGGAACATTTATTGCATCGTTTATGAATGTCAACTATCTTTTTCAGGCAGTCTATGTTCAGTGAGTCATGGTCATGTTCGTTCCTCTCTCCGATAAGGAATACTTCGCGCGCTTTGGTAGTATAGAGTTTTTCCAACTCCTCGATAGAGTCGCGCCGGGCACGCAGCACCACAATTCTTTTTTCATTTTTGGCATCCAGTTCCGTATGGATTTTGCTACGGATTTCTTGTGCCGGTTGGGTACTCTGAATCAGAATATGGTAATTCCCATAATGTGTGTCATCGCAAATTTGCTGGATAAGAGTGGGGACCATGTTGTCAAAACCGATAATGACGATGTGGTTTTGCAAAGGGTAAACGATATCGCCTTCACGATATCGCTCAACTCTGCGTTCCAGCATATTGGAGATTACGGATATCAATAATCCGCAGAACAAAATTAATCCCAGCACTACGACCAATAGAGAGAACCAACGCAGATAAGGTGGTACTTCCACAATATTCCCCGGATCAATGAACAGACAAATCAACTGAAGCAAACGCCCCATAGGTACGTCTTTATCAATACCGGTCCATTCTTCAAGAGACGGCTCAGGAAAGATAAATGCAAAACTTACCAGATATATCAATAAGAAAACAGTTACTATGACTCCGAAAAGCCAAGCAAGCTGCCTCCATCCTTTTCCGGAAAAAGAGCGGTCAAAATGAAGGGCAAAAAGTCTTGTTAGCAGATTCATATTTGTTTTGTCATTAGGCAGTTTCCTTTTTTTCAGTTTCTTGTTTCAATTCTTTTCTGATATTCTCTTTCAGTTTATTGATTTCTTTCTCATCGTTATTGATAATCTCCCGTTTTTCTTTTTCCTGATACAAGGATGCAAGAATGTTTCTTTCTTGTTCCAGATTCAATGAGAATACATCTATTAATCTCTTGATACATAGAAAAAAACAGATGCATACGCTAAGGGAAATGATGGCATGGAGTGTCATCAGGTAGGTCATTCCACGCGATGGAAAGAATTGAATAAGGTTTTGGAATGTAGTGCATGTCACAATCAATGCTGCAACCAGAAAGAGAATGATAAAGGCAGGAATCACGAATTTCCACCAGTGCCGGATAGGATAATACTTGTTCTCACTCGTCCTCATAGTACTATAATAGATATTGGATTATTATTTCTTCTGTATGTCGAATCCCAGTTTCATAATCAGTTTCAGTGTCTGTATGGCTGTTTGCCGGTCGTATTCTTGTTCTGAGTCCGGTAACTCTTCGTATGGTACAAGTCCGGGATGTGTCTTTAATTCATCATTGCGTGTCTCTCCGTATTTCCATCCTTCTTTCACTCTTCCCAAAGCCCATACTTCATGCACATTGCGTGCCATGGCTTCTGTGAGTTCCGTCAAATTATCCGGTAAAGTGATATTTTCTGTGTTCAAAGGGGACGGTGTGTATGTTTTCATTTTCTGTTATTTAAAATGTGGAAGTAAAAAGTTTATTGGTAGCAATATTAGGCATTTCGGACGACAGAAACAAAAAAAAGGAAAGCTATTTCCAAAAAAACATGCAGATTACAATGGAAAAAACATTGCAACCTGCATATAAATCGGGAGAAGCGGGAATTATAAGTTAGCTTCCGTCACTACCTGCCCGTCAAACAGATTGATGATACGTCCGGCAAATCCGGCATCATGTTGTGAGTGTGTCACCATGACAATCGTAGTGCCTTCCTTATTCAGTTCATTCAGTAGTTCCATTACCTCTTTTCCGTTCTTTGAATCGAGGTTACCGGTAGGCTCATCGGCAAGTATCAGTTTAGGGTTTGATACGACTGCACGGGCGATTGCCACGCGTTGCTGTTGTCCGCCGGACAGTTGTTGCGGGAAGTGCTTGCTGCGGTGCATGATTGCCATACGCTCCATAGCGGTTTCCACCCGGCGCTTGCGTTCGGTGGCAGGAATGCCCATGTAGAGTAGCGGCAGTTCGATGTTCTCGTATACATTCAGCTCATCAATCAGGTTGAAACTTTGGAATACAAAGCCGATGACTCCTTTACGCAAGTTGGTACGTTGGGCTTCTGTATATTTGGATACTTCCGTCCTATTCAAGTAATATTCTCCGGATGTAGGATTGTCCAACAGACCGAGGATATTCAGTAAAGTGGATTTTCCGCAGCCTGAAGGTCCCATGATAGCAACAAACTCCCCTTCTTTCACTTCAATGTTTACGTCGTTCAAAGCCAGAGTCTGTACTTCCTCGGTCTTGAAAATCTTCTGTAAGTTTACTGTCTTAATCATAATGCTTTGTTTTTATGGGTTATAAATATATTATTTCTTACTCGGATTTGATGCAGTCAATCGGATTTGTTTTGTTCAGCAAATAACTTTGCAGACACACTGTGACGGCAGATATTATCCAGACAATACATAGTGGCAATAGAAAGTCCATAACGGTGAAGGGGGCTTTATAGGCAAACTGTTCATGCCAATGGTGCATGAGCCAATAGACAATGGGGACAGCTAGAATATATGCAAGCAGAATTTGCAGGCAGAATGGTTTATTCAGCAACAGCACGATTTGTCGGGATGTTGCTCCATGAATCTTGCGAATGCTGATTTCGCGGATACGCTGGCGAGTGGCATACCATGAAATGCCGAATAAGCCGAAGCAGGTCAATATCAAGCCAATCAGAGAATAGGCGATAAGGAGTTTGGAGAGAGACAAGACTTTACCATTGCGTTTCATAAAGTCTTGGTGCATGTCTGTGTATTGAAATATCTCCCCTTCATTCATCTTTTCCCATATTTGGGCTATTTGATGTAGTGTTTCTTGTTTATTGCTTTCAATCAGCTTAATCTGCAGATAGTTGGCACCCGACATTCTCTCTGTAGGTGGAAGGTAAAGTATGACCGGGGTAATTTCATTTTCCAATGAACTGAACGGGAAGTCCTCTAATACACCGCCGATGATGTATAAAGAATCGGCAGACTGGTCAAATTCTTTCAAAGGTTTTCCAATGGCATTTATTCCTGCTGGAATCAGCATTCTGACATAGCTTTCGTTGACCAGTGCAGGATAGGCATATTGTTTTTGCAGTTGTTCGGGAGCGTTGCCGGACAAGAGTTTGAACCCCATCGTTTTTACCAGATTGGCATCACTATACAGCATTAATAGGTAGGAACTTTTTTCCGTACCGTCGGCTTGTTTGATGGATAGCTCACGTATCCATGAATTCAATATGGAGCCTTGTGACAGGGCGATGGACTCTATTCCTTGTACATGTTTCTCCAGTTCTTCTTTAAGTATTGTAGCCGGTGCGGCATTGAAATCTCCTATTTCAATCCGATTTTCGTAACAGTAGGCCCGTTCCTTGATGAGATTGATTTGTTCATTGGCAACGAGAGTAGCGAATATCAGCCCTATAGAAATGGAAAACTGAAGAATGACCAGCAAAGCTATGAAACGTTGTTTCTTTTTACCTCCGTAAAGTGTCTTGTATTCGCTGAATGAGAGTTGTGAAAGTCTATGGCTGATATACCAGGCAGGGACAATGGACATAACTAGTACAAAGAGCACTAACAAGGGTAGCATCTGTAGGCTGAAAAAGAAATGTACGTTTAAATGGGATGCAAATAATCCATTGAAAAAAGACAGACAGTCGTTGATGATGAGTAAAGATAATCCGAATGCCAGCAGCACAGTGAGGAATGCATCACCAAACAGTTGGATGCGGATATCCTTCAGGCTGCTTCCCATCAGTTTCTCCACATGTATCATTTTGAGCTGTTGCAATACACGGCTCAGGCTCATGTTGGTATAGTTGCAGCAGGCTATGATAAGTACCAACAAGGCGGCAGCAAGGCTGATATACAATAATTGCACATTACTTTGATTGATATACGGCAGAGGTTGTTGTGTATCGTAGTCCGGTGTAGTAAAGTAGATGTCGGACAGAGGGTCGACGTAATATTGTGTCTTTTCCGGAATCAAAGTGGGAACTTTGTCGTGGTTGATTTTTTCGGTAAACTGTTGGGCATCGGTATTTGGAATTAGTTTCAGAAATGTCATTCCACCCCAAAAGTCTTTGTTATTCCCGGTAATCATGTCGAATTGGAGCAATGATTGTGACCGTGACTTTAATATGGCTGCCACTTCATAACTTTGGGTATCAGTCATGGTTTTTATTTCCAGCAATTCTCCTAATGGATTTTTATCTCCAAACAGTTTATGTGCAAAAGCTTCACTGAGCGCTACTTTGCCCGGTTGTTCCAATACTTGCTTTAAACTACCGGTAATGGGATGATAGTGGAAGAAATGTTGCAAAGTAGTATCGGCAGATATAAAGGTTATATCGTGGTAAATCTCCCCTCCATATTTACAATATTGTGGAACCAGAGAATTGATACGCAGGTAGTCTTCCACTTCTGCATATTTTTCTTTCAGCATAGGGGGAATATTGGCATCAGCATAGGCCACCTTGCTTCCGTCCTGCATCGGATTATCCTGACGCAGACAGAAAATACGCTTCTTGTCCCGATTGCCACTCTCTATATTATAATCATGTACAAAATAGGTGAACAGCAAGTTTGTACATGCTAACCCTATAGCCAGACTGACTATAGAAATGAAGAAGAAAACTTTGTTTCTCCACCAACCGCGGGTAATTATTTTTAGGATTGCAAGTATGGTCATAATTGGGAGATAAATATAATATATTCTTTTATTCGTTTTTAATGACTTCTGCCGGATTTGTCCTTGCTATTTTCAGAATACGGAAAATAATAGTCAGAGTAGTAATGACAGCTACGATTATGAAGATTGAAATCCAAAATAGCGGGCCGTCATTAAAGAATACGATATACATGTTTTTCCATAACTGCAGTATGGCATAACATAAAGGAAATGCTATCGCTGCCGAAAGTACAAGCTGATAAATATACGTACGGGCAAACAATATGATAATCTGTTTCAATCCCGCACCATTTACTTTACGGATTGCCACTTCCTTTTGTCTGCGTTCCGTATCCAGTGTGATTGCCGAATAGACGCCTAATAAAGTGATTATAAGGCTGACAAATGAGAAGAATAAGATTATTCCTTTCATGTTGTTCTCGATGGCTTGTGCTTGGTGAATGTCTTCCAGCAAGGTCGAAATGTGTAATTGTATACTCGGTGGAAGATTCTCTTCCAGTATTTTCTTAACGAAAGTCTTTGCTTCTTCTGCTTTTCCGGGTACACACTTCAAATAGCAATGACCTACATAATATTTGAAATCACAAGGCAGAAAGACGAATCCCTGGCTCTGATTGTAAGTGTCGGCTACAAAATCGGAGCAAATGCCGCATACCGTGTAGCTGTCTTGATAATTGTACAAGGTGGTTCCCAGTAAATCCTTCTTCATACGTTCTGCCAATTTACGGTCTGCTACCATGTCACTATTTGTCTTCAGGGCATGCCCGGAAAGGATAGGGATATTCATAAACTCGAAGAAGTTATTAGGAACATTCATTATATTGACTTCAAGGCTACTTTCCCGGTTATCTTTTTCTGTCTGCATGCTTGTTCCCGAAATACCTTTCAGATAATTAATATCTGTCAGCATTTTATCTTTTATATCCGGATGCTGACTGATGCGCTCTATGAGAGCAAGCTTTTCGTCATTTTTTAGAAAACGGTAATCCATAGGAATACTGATAATTTCGGACTTTTCTTTTTCTGTCAGTGTGTTGAACAGTGTGGAACCGGTCTTGTTAGCCTGCAAATATAAAGCGACTGTAAAGACTATGAATAACCAACAGATGAAAAATTGGATACCCAAAAGACAATTTCGTATCTTCTGTTTGTGGCGTTTGGATTTGTTCTTGTAAATACTTGACTGGATGGAGGCATGCTTCATCCTCCATACGGTAAACAAGCAGAGTAATAAGCATAGCAAAATAATGCCTGCCATATATTCTGTTGTCTGTATCAATAATAGGTCCCGTTCAATGACTAATGTGAAATCAAATAAAGAGAATGAAAGGTAGGGGTTAAATATTTCTATCAGACAGAAAGTCAATAAGAAGGTTATGAACGAAATGATAATGGCTTGGGTAAAAAGTAACCAGAATAGTTTGTTGCCATTACTTCCATTCACTTTACGAATGCCGAACTCGTGCGAACGGTTCAGGTAACTCCCCGTCAAAAAATGAAAAAAGTTGAGTAGACCAGTCAGTAGAATCAAAAGGCCGACAATGAATGTGATTCCGGCAAAGTAAGGGGCAACGGATTTCTCCCGAAAAAGTTTTCCGAAATTCGAGGCTGATACGGTATTTTTCTCATTGAATATTGTGTGCTTCAAGTCCATTGCACGGAAACTTGCTTCGAGTTGTGTGGATGTTTTGCCCGGACGAAGAAGAGCAAAAGTAAGTCCACCGGTCATACTGTCTCGTCCATCGAATTGTATAAGTCCTTCGCTATCGTTCAAGATTAACATATCAATCTTTTGGAGAAAGCTAAGGCTGGTATTCAATGGAATATCTTCTATTATCGCTTGTATGGTATAGATGGTACCTCCTGTTCGTGGTGTGGTATCAGGTGAAGAGAAAAGCCGTTGTGCTAAGGTCATTCGCTTTCCTATCGGATTCTCTCCGAGACCAAATATTTTGTGTGCCAGAGAGCGTGTCAGTATCACGGCATTGGGAGTTTGCGATGCTACAGCCCATGAACCTTGTAATACTTCCGGGGTGAACACGCTATGGTAGGCTGTATCTACTTCCATAGCATATAAATCTTCGTAAGGCAGTTCTTCCTTGTCGATAGTTTCCACATTGTAGCTACGTGGGCGGGGATAGGCAACAAAAGTAAATGCTTCTACTTCTTGGAATTGCAATTGGCGCAGACTTTCAATCAGTGAAGCAGATGTTCCGGACCATAGGTCTCCTTTTGAAGTGTGCATGTTTATGTCTGCAATGCGTTCCCAGTGGGTAAAGCACTTGTCGGTAGAATTTATATAGCGGCTGCAATATAGGCAGATACTAAAACAAAGTATGCCTACCGACAGTCCGATGATAGAGATGATATTCTGTGCCTTGTACTTTAATAGGTTTCTGAATGCTGTTTTAATATAATGTCTTATCATAATAGTATCATTATTGTATTATTCGCTTTTGATTACTTCCGCCGGATTCTGTTGTGCTGCCTGCCATACTCTCCACCCGATACAAAGTAAGATAATAATAGCTATGCCTACAAAGATGGTAGTATAAATCCATAGATTAATGCTTGTACGCCTTACATAGCTCTCTAACCAATGGTTCATCAATACATAACCTATTGGGAATGCTATAGTAGAAGCAAATATTAATAATAACATGTATTCTTTGATAAACATTGTCATGATATTTTTAGTTGTAGCTCCATTTACTTTGCGCACGGCAATCTCTTTACGTCGTTGTTCACAACTTAGCGTAATCAATGAAAAGATGCCGAATATGGTAATCAGAATACATACCATTGATACGAAAGATATTAATTTCATCAATACTTTTTCTGATTTTAGATATTCTTCGTAGCCTTCTTCTACATTCACGAATTTATATCTTGTAGTGGGATAGGATTGACTGAACAAATTCTCTATCTCATTCTTTAATTCTTTCCATTTGCCTTCATGGAACTTTACTAATATATCCCCTCTTCCACCCCAAAATTTATGAGAGAAGCCATGATTCCCAATCAGCATTATTGGATTTACGGGTATGGTAGGAGCCGTTATATGAAAATCCCTTACGATGCCAATAATCGTTTTGACATTTCCTTCATTCAAATAAAGTTTTTTTCCGATGGGATCGGTCATACCTAAAAACTTCACAGCTGTTTCATTTAATATTACCTTATCCGTTTCTTCTTCTTTCATTGCTTCTCCTTCTATAAGGTCAAGATTGTAAAAATCTATAATTTCTTTTCCTTCGATTATACTTTGTATCTCAAATCCTTCTGCTCCTTCAATTCTACCGTCCCAATCTTTGATTTGCAAACTTAAACCGACGGTGCGTGGGAAGAGTCCGTGGTGTCCTTTCAATACTTCGGAGGTACAAGGTATTTGAGCTATTTTTTCTGCAATTTCGTCATAATTGTCATGAGGATAAATAAGGGGAAAAGCTGCAATATTATGGCGTTCCCATCCCAAATCAGTATGGGTGAGGTGATATATCTGTTTCAGCAGAATACTCATACAAAAAAGGAAGAGTATGCTGATAAATATCTGGAATAGGATACTACATCGATAAATAAAGAAGCGTTTATCTTTTCTTTGTTTTACTGTACGACGCAGTGCAAAGGGAAGTAACAGAATGAGTGACAATAATAAAAGTCCGATGAAATAGAGCAGCGATTCATAATAGATGTTTCCCGTAATGCCGGACATTTCTCTGAATATTGGTAAAGTAATCTCTACCAATGCCATGCCTATTATTCCTGCAAGTAAAATCATAGTGCCGTATTCAATCATGAAAAGTGCAAGAATGCCTCTGATGGAAGACCCACACATCCGTCTTAATTCCAATTCTTTATTACGGATGTTGAGTCGGGTTATAAACAAAGACAGATAGTTGAAGAGTGAACATGAAATGACCAGCCCACCTATGATAGAAAAAAATATCAGATATAGGAATTTGATAGATTTCTTTTCATTTATTTCGGAATAATGGTATTGAGTAAGGGGCATTAGTCCGACACCTTCAAATAGTTTATCAGGGTCTCGTGAATCTCCCTTATATTCGCTGGCATTAAGCTTTCTTTGAAAATTTTCGGCTGAGATACCTTTTTTGAGTTTTGCGCAAATTTGAAAGCTTGCATAGCCCCAATAATCTTGCCATTGGTGGAAATAGGCACCTCGTCCCCAACAGCCGAAAGCGAGATTGCTATGTTGCAATCCTTCCAATATAGCTTCAATGGTTACAGTGTTGTCAGCAACAGTCAGCTCCTTACCCAACACGTCAACACTTCCAAAAAGCTTCATTGCCATGTCCTTTGTTAAAGCTATCTGTGAATCATTATGCAGAAAGTCCATATTTCCGGCTAAAAGAGTAATTCCGAACATTTTCATAAAACATGAATCTGCCAATAGCATTGATGTGTTAATAGTGGGACTACCTTCAAGTTTTAGTTCAGTATCATCCCATATCATATACGCACAAGCATCTTCCACTTCGGGAAAGTTTTTCTTCAAGATATTCGATGTTGGATAGGGCATTCTGGTTGAATAACCTGTATCATTGAGCAAATCTTTTTTGTAAAGCAGGTAAAAGCGGTCGGCTCCATCAAACTGACAGTCATAGGTCATTTCGTAATGTATCCATAGATTGGCAAGTGCGAAGCAAGCAAAGCCTATTGCCAGTCCAACAATGGAAACGATACTTTGAGTCTTGTATTTCAGCAGGTTTCTAATTGCTACTTTCAGATAATGTATAATCATGTTTTCTCTTTTTATTTGTCTTCAATAGTCTCTCGTTATAATCTTAATTCAAATATTATGCCAAATAGTTAAGTGTTTTATAATTAGATTATTAAATCTTGTAATGCCATACTGTATCTGTGCGATATAGCACATGTGTTGTGCGAAAATACACGCTTTTATTCACTCTTTATTACTTCTGCCGGATTCTGCCGTGCAGCCTTTTTTACTTGATAAACCAATGTTAATATGGAAATTAATGATATGATGATTGCTGCAACAATGAACAACCAACTGCTGATGTTGGCTTTGTAGGCAAAATCTTTCAGATAAATGGCTATTCCCCAATAAGATATAGGAATGGCAATCAAAAATGACATTGCTAATATGATAATGTATTTTTTGAGTAATAACAATAAAATTTCCTTATGTGTAGCGCCATGTACTTTTCGTATAGCTATTTCCCGGTATCTTTGTTGTATGTCAAATAAGGACAATCCAAACAAAGCTATTGAGGATATTAGAATGGCCATAAAGGAGAAAAAGGAATAGGTAATGGTTATTTGCTTGTCTGACCTATAGAGATTCTCAACTTCCTGTTTTGCAAAAGTATAATTGAAGGCTCCATCAGCATTGTCGTTGTGTAGGCTTTCCAAGAAGGCAACGGCATCTTTTTGATGTCCTGGAGCAATTTTAGCTTGCAAAGGAATTTGTGAAAGATATGTTTCACCGTATATAAAAGCTATAGGAAGAACCGGTTGGGATAAATGTCCACAATAAAAATCTTCGACGATACCTATAATCTGATAAGGGCTCAAATCCCTACGCGGCCATAAAGGTTGTTGAGGTTCCAGTCGGGCATTGATTGTGCTTCCGAGTCCGAAGAGTTGCATGGCTTTTTGATTGAGAATCAGTTTGGCTTCACCTTCATGGTCGATGCCGGCATCCCATAAACGTCCCTGGGATAAACGGAAGCCATGAAATCTTATTTCTTCTTCTGTAATGGGAATGCAATACAATTGTTTGAAATTGGTTTCTCCGAGCTTACGGAAAAGTACCGGAGATTCGGTGAAATATTCATAGGGGGATAAAGAGTAATTCCATGCCGTGAATAAAGGAGAGGCATTCATTGCGGTGGATATATTTTCTTTGGAGGCTTTGCGCAAGGAGGTCTGTTTCAGATATTCTGCTTCAGTGGTAGGCTGTTTGCGTTCATAGCGTTCAAAATAGACTTTAACGATAGAGTCTGTGTCATAGCCTAAATCTATGTGAGTCATTTCATACAGTTGTTTGGCGAAGAACATGGAAACAACTATTAGAATGAATGCCACGATATACTGAATACTCAGATAGAGGTTTCTTACAACAGACGATTTTTCACCACTGCCTATTTTCCGTAATGAATGGATAGGCGTGTTGTATTTGAATTTAAAAAACGGATAGATTGAAGCTGTCAATGGCAGCAAAATCAGGATAGCTATGGTTATTCCGATGTCAAATATACCATTAGGCTGTTGAATGACATCAAAATATTTATTTAAGGGAAAGGCGGAAATTTCGACAAGGAACCAGGCTATAAACAATGATACAAGTGTCAGACAGAAATTCTCGATATATAGTTGGGAGAATAGCTGTGCTGAATTGTTTCCAAAAACTTTCTTTAGTCCGAATTCTTTGCTTCGTTTCAATAATACAACCGTATAAAGACTCATAAAATTGAAGATGCCTACAATTAAAATTAGTACAGCAACAAGTGCCAATAGATGTAGCTGTGGTAAATTCCCCCTTTGCAGCATGTCCTGCCAAACATTAATGGCTGGATGAAAATACACTTCACGCATGGGAAGCAGTTGATACCTGAATTCAACATCCGCAGCACGTGGAGATTGCCGGAACGCTGCATGCCGTGCATTTATCTTCGTAAAGGAAGCCCCTTTATGAATTAATGCCATTTTCATCGGGAAACGGAACTCCCAATCCTCCTGCAACGTTTCAGGAACAAGCAAGTCGAAATGAAGCGAGCGTTTCCCTCCGTCTTTGCCGATAACTCCGGTCACCGTAAGAGGGTCGCCGGTAGAGTATTCAATGGTTTTGCCGATAGGATTTATGTTCCCGAAGAGTTTCTCACTCAGCTCTTCTGTGATAAAGGCGGTTTGTGGAGACGCCGCCCATGATTCGGCTTTTCCATATTTCATGGGAAAATCAGTCACTATTAGAAACAAGCTGTCTGCTACAATCGTTTCTACATCAATATGTTTTTCTTCCTTTATGATATAGTCTTTATTGAACCATACGAAAGTGGACATCGCTTCTATGTCTGCATCTTCGAGGGGCCCTCCGATAACTGCCGTTTTATTGTTGTCATCTTTGTATTCCTGCACCATGATGCCTATCCGGTCTTTGTCGGGACTATAACAATCTACATCATTTTCCTGCTTCACGTAGCGGGAGATTATGATGACACATGCCAGACTTAAAGCCAATCCTAATATATTGATGGCTGTATATATCTTGAAACGATATAATGTCCTTATAGATAACTGCACCAACTTCATATCTTAATCTTATTTTATTCCGCTTTGATTACTTCTGCCGGATTTATCTTCGCAGCCTTGTGTATTTGCCAAAATAATGTTCCCAGTGAGATGAAAGCCACTATCAGTAACGATATAACATATATTCCTATACCTACGGATGCCTTCACTGCGAAATCTTGTGTATATAGGTATATGATATAGTAAGTCAGAGGAGCGGCTATAATAAATGCAACGGCTAATACAAGAATATATTTGCGGAACAATAATTGGTAGAGATCACACATCCCGGCTCCATTGATTTTGCGAATACCTATTTCCCGATAACGCTGACGAATGTCAAAAAGTGAAATGCCAAATAGCCCTAAACAGGATATCAAGACAGCTATCAGTGCGAAACAAGAATAGATAACCGCTATCTGCCGGTCTTTTTGATACAGTTTATGCCATTCATCTTCCAATAAAGTATATTCGAAGTCTGTACAACCATAGATACGCAGCTCTGTGTCGCGCAAATAGTCAAGTACATCTTTAAGTCGTCCGGGGGTATAGGCTATCTGGCACATATCGTCACTGCGCTGTTTGCATACATTGTAGATAATGGGGCGATGTCCTGCACTCAAGTGGCGGTCATAGTAATCCTCAGCAACGGCAACAATGGGATGCAGAGGAGCATTGGGATTTAACCGACGCTCGTTCTCTTCCTGTACCAAAGCTTCAGACAGATTGTCGTAGTGCAAAGCTTTCATAGCTGCTCGGTTGGCTACCAAAACCTCTCCTCTGTTTCCTTCTCCTTCAAAACTGGGAATACTACCTTCTATTATTTTGATACCGTACAACTTAAAAAAGTTAGGGGTAGCATACCAAAACTTCATCTCTACTTTTTCCTCTCTATTGTTATAGTAGGTTACTTTAAAACCTTCGGAAAGTATATGTCGTTTTTCCATTTCAAAATGTTCTATAAAAGGACACTGTGCAAGTGCCTCCCATAGTTCATGTCTGCGTTGCCACATAGCTTCTCTGGCTTCCTGCCATTTTTCGCGTGGCATCGCTGATTCCGATTCATACCCTAACTTGGCTATCAGTACATTTTCTATGCGGAATCCAGGTTGCGTGTGTAATAAGAGCGAAAGCTGCTTGTTGAAATAAAGGGAAAGACTGATGAGCAGGAATGTGAAGATGTATTGTATAAAAAGAAAAAGAATGCGTGTGTGTACAGTACGTTTGCTTTGGGTGGCATCACGAATTGAACTGACGGGTGATGCATAATTGTATTTTACAAACGGATAGATAGAGGTCAATATGGGTAATATTACCCAAATTCCGGCAGAAAGCCAAAAGTCGAAAGATGTATAAGTGAAATAATATTCTAACAAACGGCTGACAGGGATTATTGTTATCTCTATCAGTAACCAAGCCAGTAATAAAGCACAACCAACTAAAAGTCCGTTTTCTGTTAATATCTGCAGGAAAAGTGTCGTTCCTTTTATACCGAACATTTTTTTAAGCCCGTACTCTTTTCCCCTCCGTTGTGTGCCTATCAAATAAAGATTGATGAAGTTTATAATGCCGGTAAGCAATAACAATAAGCATACACAAGATAAAATGTAAATATGAGAACGTTTTCCATAAGTGAGCATGGCAGGGCAACCGGCATCTTGCACATAAGCTGGTTCCCAATAAATATCTGCTATAGGCATGAACGAAAATGTATATTGTCGTGCATCTATATTTTTCCAATTCGGATTTACCCAGCGTGCTTGTTTCCCAAGCTCGTTCATTTTCTTGATGCTTGTACCCGGCGTGAAACGGACGAATTCAATAGGCATACGTTCCCAAAATGAGGAAAGCGTATTTGATACCACAATGTCAAATTGTATCATTGTCTTGCAAGTCGGTTCGGCTATAATGCCACTTACGGTAATGTCTTTCCCATTTGAATAATGTAACACTTTACCTATAGGATTGTCATGGCCAAAAATACGACGTGCACATACTTCCGTCAGTAGTGCAGATTCAGGAGATTTCATAGGAGTTCCTTGCACTATGCGGTAAGGAAAAAGCTGAAAATAACAACTATCTGCTACGAGTGTCCGCACTGTGTAACGGGATGTTTCGTCGCTCACAAAATCCTGTTCCATCAGAATTAAAGAAGTGCGTTTCTCTATGTAACGGTGGTCAATGTATATACTGTCTTTATTCGTGTTTTCTATTGTTGCCATTCCTCTATTGCCATCCATGTCCTGAATGACACCATATACATGATTGCGATCCACACAATGTGTGTCTACCGTCAGTTCTCTATGGATATATCGCATCAGCATGATGCAGCATGCCAGACTGAAAGCCAGACCTACTAAATTTATAACCGTGTATGATTTTGAGCGCATCAAGAAACGCCAAGCGTATTTTAGTGTTTTCATTATATGTCAAATTTATAATTTTTATGTCTTTTATTCGTTTTTCATAATGCTTGCCGGATTGATGTTGGCAGCCTTGCGGATTTGCCCAATAATAGTCAACAAGGAGATGGCAGTTGTTATGGCTACTGCTATGGCAAACAAGTCGAATGTCAAAGGGGCTTTGTGGGCAAAATCCTGCAAATAGAGGGTAATGGCAATCCATGACAAGGGTATGGATAGCAAAGTGGCGACTCCCATGACCGAGAGATACTTTTTAATGAGTAAGGGATAAATATCCTTTGCTTGCGCACCGTTCACTTTGCGTAAACCTATCTCACGGTAACGTTGCCGAATATCAAACAAGGATATTGACAATAATCCCAATGAAGAGATGAAAATGGCTATTCCGGCAAAGAGCGTATAAATGTTCACCACTTGACGGTCTTCACGATACATCTTTTGGAGTTCATCTTCTATCAGCGTATATTCAAAGTCGGTTCTTCCCGTAGATTCTTCGTATAAGCGGCGCAGGAAATCAATGACTTTGGCTTTATTCTCGTGCTTATACGAGGCTGTAACAGTATAAATTCCGCCTATGCTTGCATCGTGATAATAGATGACAACCGGTTGGGTGGATTGTGAAAGGTGCCGAACATTGAAATCCTTTATGACCCCTACTATCTCGCAAGGTGGATTGTAGAAATCCGGTAAGCTGCTTGAGGCGTAGTGTGGTTCTTCAGGTTGCAGCTTGTCTTTGGTGATGTCTTTTATTCCATAGACTCTTTTAGCGGTTTCGTTGATAATTACCTTGAAACTGTTTTTGGTGAACGCTTCATCTATGGAGTCGTTCCATAGGCGCCCCTCTACAAGCTGAAAATCGTATATTGCCATGGAATGGCTCGTTAAATGTGCGCGCAATGCCGGATGGAAACCGTTTTCGGCTCTGTTGAGCGCAAAGCTGTCAAAACGGAAGTCAGTGAACAGCAAGTTGTTTCCTCTGCTCCAATGTTCAAACAGAGTGCTTTCACTCATTCGTTTATTGACCAAAGCATTACTTATATATTGTCTTTTTCCTTCATCCAATCCCTCCTCTTTACTTGTTTTATAAAGTCCCAAATTACCAACATACATCCGGCAAGTTATCACATCGTGCGAGCGGAAACCGAGGTCAGCGCCAAGCATATATTCCAACTGTCGCACAAAAAACAGAGAAACGGTTATTATAAAGATAGTTACGACATATTGAAAACACAGTAATATCATACGTGACCGTGTGGAAAAGCGTGAAGATGCCAGCTCGCGTATGGAGTTGACGGGCTTGCTGCATGTGTATTTCAAGAACGGATAAATAGTAGTCAGTAATGGTAATCCTAAAAGTACGATGGCAGAGACCTTCCGGTCAAAGCCAGGGTCTGTTGTGGTAGGTATATAAAGTTCATGGAAAAAGAAAAACTTGGTTATTTCTATTAAAGCCCAGCAGAGGAGTAATGCCAGTCCCGTCAATAAGATGTTCTCGGCATATATTTGCAGGAAAATGTCTGTCCTGCCTGCACCGAACACCTTTTTTACCCCAAACTCTCTTGACCGCTTGGACATGATGACAGTGTAGATGTTGATGAAGTTCAGCAGCCCTATGATGCCTACCAGGAAGGCTACTACCATCAATACCCGGACATAGCTTTGGTTGCCATATTGATAGTTCTTGTTTTCTTTTCCGTGGTCTTTATCGTAATATAAATCTTTCAAAGGCAGATACTGATAGCGTACCGTCTCATAAGTGCTCCATTTGCTGCGGGGGTGTTCTTTTGAATACTTTTTATTCAGCAGTGCGATGTCTGCATCCGATGCCATCAGCATGGCGTATATAGGGTCGAAAAAAAGGAATTCATCCAATTCATTCGACATAAATATATCTGGCGTCCACGATGTCTTGGTATCGGGGTCATCCACCACTCCTACAATAGTGAATTTATTCCCTTTTGTGTTTTTGAAAGTAGCGCCTATGGCATTCTTTCCTCCCAGCTTCTTCATCCAAAAAGAACGGGTGATGACAACATCCCTCGGGCGGACTATTCTTCCGCTTCCGGCAATCACCCTATATGGAAAGATTTTGAAGAAGGTGCTGTCTACAGAAAAAGCGTTCGCTGCAATTTCTTGTTCCCCGAACAGAACGGGCATATCCGATATTTGATAAATCACCGTAAATTGTTCTACGGCAGGATCCTTTTCCAATCCCGACCGGTAGCCTCCCAAGAAGTTTTCACCACTGCTGGTAGAGGTTTTTATCAGGCAAATACGTTTATATTCAGGGAAGCACCGGTTTACCGTGTTTTCCTGGTGGATATATCGGGCAACGGTAAGTACACAAGCCAAACTGCACGCCAATCCCAATACATTGATAAGGGTGTATGCTTTGAATTTCAGCAATGCATTGATGGCTAAGATTATTTGTCTCATAGTGCGTCGTTTTATTTCATTATCAATTCTTCCGCCTCGCCAAAGGTATCATATCCCGTTGTAATTACCCAATCTCCGGGTTGCAAACCTTCCGTAATCTCGTATTGTTGCGGATTTTGGCGACCGATGCCAAGCGGCACGCGCACGGCTTTTGTCTTTGCGGCGTTCAGTTTGTAAATCCATTGTCCGCCGGTACTCTGGTAGAAGTTGCCGCGCGGAATGACGAGCGCCTCCTCCGGCTGGCCGAGTTCTATCTGTACCCGGAAGCTTTTGCCTACACGTACGTTGTCGGGCATGTCACCGGTGAAGACGAGGTCTACGTCGAACGTGCGGTCTTTGACTTCGGGAACCACTTTCGTGATGCGCAACGGGTATTTTCTTCCCTGATAATTGATGGTGGCAGGCAATCCGGTGATAATGCGGTCGATGTAGTATTCGCTTAGGGAAGTATGCACTTTATATTGGTCCAGCACCTTGATTTCCGCAATGCTTTCGCCGGAAGCGACCTGCTGTCCCGGAGTCACCTTGACAAAGCTGAGCTGGCCGGCGACGGGAGCTTTTACCACCAGGTTGCCGAGCCGTTCGCAGGCGCGTTCATACTTCTTCCGTTCCCGTTCGCGGTCGTTCCTGATGAGGTCTTTGCGGATGACGGTGACGGCAGAGTCATGACGGAGGCTTTCCCTTTGAAGATGGGCATTTTTCACTTTATAGTTGTATTCGTCCTCGGAAACTTCGAGCTGCGCCTTACTCTTGATGCCCATGCGGTACTCCTCCTTGTCAAGGGCAAAACTCTTGCGCAGGCGGTTGAGGTCATAATCGGTCTGCAGGGCTTGTTGTTGCAGGTTCAGGCTTTTCTGCTCCATCTCAATCTCTTTTTCGCGGTAGGTGATGAGCTGCTTTTCCCAGTCGTCGCGCTGGTCTTCGATACTGCGCAGCAGGTCGGGGTTTTCCATGACGAGGATGGTGTCTCCTTGCCGGAGCAGGCTCCCCTCCTCTCCTATGATGCGTTCCACGCTTCCGGCTTCACGTGCATTGACCTTGATGGTAAGGATGGGCTGAATCACTCCCTCCACATCTACATATTCCATGAATTTGCCGTTCTTGACTTCGGCTATCTGTATGTTGTCTTGCTCGATGCGCAGTTTGCTGGGGCCCAGCGAAAGGGTGATTACATAGACCAAGAAGGCAAGGAAGGCAACGCCTCCCGCCAGATAGTAGCGGTAACGGATGTACCAGGGTTTCTTTTCAAGTTTTATATCCATAATGCAATATTTTATATACTCTTTTTTTACTTTTCAGATACCCCCTTCAGAAGTACTTCTGAATAAGGGTTCCGAGTTTTACTAAAACTTCACCGGAGATTTAGTAAATCGTCACCGGAGTTTTAGTAAATCTCCGGCCAGCTTTTACTAAAACTATTCCACGATTCTATTATTGTATAGATTCTTCATTAGTAACCCTTTCCAAGTCTTCTGCCAGTGGCCTCTCTTTTTCAAAGTCATATAGTGTGATGCTTCTCAGTGTATAGTACAAACTCCAATAGTTGTACAAAGCCGTTATATAGCTTCTCCGGGCCGTATCTTTTTCCGTGATGGATGCATTGAGGTCGAGTACCGAGGACTTGCCGAGCAGATAGAGTTTTCGGGCTACTTCGGCGCGTCGTTGGGCTGTATGGTCCGTGCGGGCGGCTATGTTTACCCGTTGCGCCTGCAGGTTGAATTGCTTCACGAGTTTCCGTACGTTCAAGTCGAAATCTGTCTTGTCCTGCTCCACCTGCGTGTAGACAAGGTCTCGGTTGGAACGGGCCACGCGTACTTGTCCCCTTCCGCGCCCCCAGTCCAGGATGGGGAGGGTAATGCCCAGGCTGACGTACTGCTGGTCCAGTGGATTCCGGTAGGCATCTTTCAGCTTGTCGGCAGTTTGCGTCAAGCCGAAGCGCAGGTAGATGTCTGCTTTCAGTCCGGCATTGGCCTTGGCGCGCGACACGGCACTCTCGCTTTCCACCTTGCGGCGTAGCATGTTCTGTATCTCCGGACTGTTTTCGTTGGCAAGCATCAGCGCGGCATCCAGGTCGATGTGCAGGTCGGGCACCCGGTTGTCTATCTTCACCTTTATATGGAGGTCTTCTTGGATGCCGAGGTAGGAACGGAGTTCCTGCATGCAGTTTTCCACTTCGATGCGGGCATTCATGCAGTTGGTTTCTTCGGTCAGTTTGTTGAGTTCGAGCTGTAACATCTCGTTCTCGCTGATGGTGCCGATGTTGTATCGTCCTTGCGCATATATATATAAGGTGTCGGCATTGGCGTAGTTGGCGTTGGCTATTTCGTAGTTGCTTTGTGCTTTGGCCAGGTTGAAGAACTTCTCTGTGGCATTGGCGGCAACAAGCTCAAGGGTTTCTACGTAGGTTTTCTTGGCTTCGCGATAACGGATAGGTTCGATGCGCCGGTCCCACTTCAGGCTGTTGTAGCCAAACAAGGACTGGCTGTATCCGATGTTGACGGGTGAAGTCTGCCAGGAATAAGTGTCGCTGCTGAAAAGGTCGAGACGCTGCGCAGCCGTTTCAATGAAAAAGGTTCCTCCGGTCCACGGCACGTTTTGTGTCAGACTCAGTGTCAGGTCGGTACTCAGCAGGTTCTGCTCTATGAACTTGACGTTGCCATCGCTTTGGGTCACTTTGTTGATGGCACGGTCCAGATAAGGATTGGAAGTAAGCTTGAGCGTCGGCAGGTAGTTGGCACAGTAGTATTTGTAGTTCCAATAAGCGGAACGGAAGCTATGGCGGGCGTTTTGGGCGTCGGGCGACTGCTGGCGGGCCTGCTCGATGGTTTCTTCCAAAGTCAGCTCCAGTGTGTGCTCTTGGGCAACGGCACTCGACATCAGACTGAATGTAATAAGCAATAAAAATATATTCCGGTGCATAGTTGTTTTCTTTACTCTATAAAGTTCAAATTCTATGCCATAAGTATAAGTTATTGTATTATAAGTGTTTGTTGTGGTTCGAAGCTTTCCAAACGTGTGCAGTTGCGCACAAAAATAGTGCGATAATGCACGCACAACACATGGATATTATACTTATCTTTGCCCGTACAAGAGATGTGGGATTGTGTAGGCCTTGCCTGCACGAAAAGAAAACAGATATGGAGCAGTTTGGTAAAATATTGATTGTAGATGATAACGAGGATGTCCTTTTTGCACTGAACCTTCTTCTCGAACCCTACGCCGAGAAGATAAAAGTGGCAGTGACTCCCGACCGCATCGAGCATTTTATGACCACTTTCCGTCCGGACATTATTCTGCTGGATATGAATTTCAGCCGTGATGCCATCAGTGGTCAGGAAGGTTTCGACAGCTTGAAGCAGATTCTGAGTATCGACCCGCAAGCAGTGGTCATCTTCATGACTGCCTACGCGGATACGGACAAGGCGGTGCGTGCCATCAAAGCGGGGGCTACGGATTTCATTCCCAAGCCGTGGGAGAAGGAGAAGTTGCTGGCCACCCTTTCTTCGGGCATGAAGCTGCGTCGTTCGCGGACCGAGATAAATCTGCTGAAAGAGCAGGTGGAAGTTCTGAGCAATGTCACAGCAGGAGGCTCCGAAGAGATTATTATCGGTGATTCTCCTGTCATGCAGCAAGTCTTCTCTACTGTGGAGAAGTTGCGCGATACGGATGCCAACATACTTATATTGGGTGAGAATGGAACCGGAAAGGATGTGATTGCCCGCCTGCTTTACCGCAATTCTCCCCGCTATGGAAAGCCGTTTGTTACGATAGACCTCGGCAGTATTCCCGAACAGTTGTTCGAAAGCGAGTTGTTCGGCTACGAGAAAGGCGCATTCACCGATGCACGGAAGGCGAAAGCCGGACGTATGGAAGTGGCAACCGGCGGTACGCTTTTTCTGGATGAGATAGGTAACCTTTCCCTGCCCATGCAGGCCAAATTGCTGACTGCCATCGAAAAGCGTTGTATCAGTCGTTTGGGAAGTACGCAGGCTACGCCCATTGATGTGCGGCTCATCTGCGCCACCAATGCAGACATCCGTCGGCTGGTGGACGAAGGAGACTTCCGCCAAGACCTGCTGTATCGCATCAACACCATCGAGTTGCATATTCCACCTCTGCGGGAACGCGGAAACGACATCCTCTTGCTGGCAGAGTATTTCCTGCAACGGTATGCCCGCAAATATCAGAAAGAGATGCGCGGGCTGACCCGCGAGGCGAAGAACAAGTTGCTGAAATATGCCTGGCCGGGTAATGTACGTGAGTTGCAGCATACCATGGAACGTGCCGTGATACTGGGAGGCGGCTCTTTGCTTCGTCCGGAAAACTTCATGTTCCAAGCTTCGGCTTCCCGCCAGAAGAAGGAAGAAGAAGTCCTCAACCTGGAACAATTGGAACGGCAGGCGGTGGAACGTGCCATGCGGCTCAGCGAGGGAAATGTGACCCGTGCCGCCGAATACTTGGGCATTACTCGCTTCGCCTTGTACCGGAAACTTGAAAAACTGGGCTTATGAAACGATATTCATTGATTGTGGCACTGCACATCATCGGCATAGCCTTCCTTTCGGTCGGCGTTTATCTGCTGGTGGATGCCGGACTGTGGTTCAGTGCACTGATGGCTTTTTTGATATTGCTGGCGATTGCCGTTCATCTGTACCGCCTGCAGATGATGCAGGTGCGCATGATGCGCCATCTGGCAGAGAGCCTGCGCTATGACGACATGATGCTGTCATTCCGTTCTCCCTACAAGAACCGGTCTATGGAGGATATGGTGGACGAGCTTTCCGAAGCGATGAGGAATTTCCGTACCCGCGTGCTGGAACGCAATGAGATGGAAGCGTGGCAAAAGCTGATACGTGTGCTGACGCACGAAATAATGAATTCAATCACTCCCATCATCTCCCTCTCCGAAACCTTGAGCGAGCGGGAAATGTCGGAAAAGAACTATCCCGTCATGCGGCAGGGAATGCAGACTATCCACCGCCGTAGTAAGGGGTTGTTGGAGTTTGTGGAGAATTACCGGAAGCTGACAAGACTTCCCGCCCCCGTCCGTCGTCCGGTTGCCGTCCGCGAGCTGTTGCAGGATTTGCAGAAGCTGTTTTCGGAAGAGTATATCCGGATAGAGCTTCCGGAGGCCGACCGCATACTCCAGATAGACCGGACACAGATAGAACAAGTACTGATTAATCTGATTAAAAACGCCAAAGAAGCATGTAGCAGGAAGGAACATCCCCTGATAGAAGTGAAGATGCTACCCGCCCTCTCGTGGCAATGCCTTATTACTGTCAGCGACAATGGCGAAGGTATCTTACCGGAAGTGCAGGATAAGATTTTTGTACCGTTCTTCACCACCAAGCCTTCCGGCTCGGGCATCGGGCTCAGTTTATGTAAACAAGTGATGAATCGGCATGGCGGCAATATTACGGTGCAGTCTGCTGCGGGAAAAGGGAGTTGCTTTACGTTGCTATTTGGATAAATGGAAAAGAGGGTATATACAAAAATAAGCTACTGAAAAATCAGTAGCTTATTAATTTCTGTCGGGGTAGCGGATTTAGAAATTATCATTTTATCATATTAATCACTCATAAATATTCTTACTTATTTGTGTGTAAACCATTGGTATATAGATGTATATTTTACAATTAGGATAAGATAGGATTGTTTGGTAATCAACAATATTTGTTATATCTTTGCAAATACAGAGAAAAACACAGAGAAATATAAATAAGAAAATTCAATGGGAAATGCTTCTTCAAAAATAAATTCAGTCTTGAACTTGGCATATTATAAGGGTAATATAGTATTCTCCTATGCTTATTTCGGAAAAACATTCCGTTATAATGCTTTCAAAGTTCCTAAAGACTGCTTCAATGCTAAGACCAAACATCTTAAACAACAAGATGATTTGTATGATTATTTGTTTGAGATTGAAAGAATTGAAAATTTGGCAAAGTCCGTCAATGCAGCAATAATTGAATTGATGAAGGATAAATCTTCCAACTTTTCTCTAACAAAAAAGTTAGTGGACGAATGCATTCTTCGTTTGGAAAAAAGTAAATTGAAAGCTAATTCGCAAAATGGACTTATTACAGATTTTGAAGAATGGATAGAGGCATACAAAGAAAAGAAATACAAAGAAGAAGTTTTAAAAGGACGAGAAGGACGGAAAAATCACCCTTCTTCAAAAGATTATACTTCAACTAAGAATCTATTGATTGATTTTGAATATGACAACTATTCAAAACCGATTCAACCCCAAGATATTGATGAAGATTTCCTTTTAGAATTAATAGAGTACTGTTACCTTCCTCGTGAAAGTACTAATACACATAAATACAAAACTGAGGGAGAAATGGTGAACAAGACAATACAAAAACGCTTAGATTCATTGTTTACTTTTTTGGTTGGTAAATATGGTGCTGTTCCTAATGGAATAAAAAAACCTCATTTAGATATTGAAAAGAAAAAGGTAATTCGATTGGATAGAGAGGAATTGAAAGAGTTAGAAAACCTTGATATAAAAGAAGAGCGATTTGTTAAAGTCAGAAACTATTTTCTATTTTTATGTTATACGGGATTACGTTTTGGGGATTTTGCTAAATTAGATAAGACTTATTACGACAAAGAAAACAATGAACTCGTGTTAACTACCAATAAAACAAATATCAATTGTCGAATTTACTTATTTGATAAGGCAAAAAGAATTGGAGAAAAGTACAATTTTTCATTTAAAGGCTATACAAATCAAGCACTAAACCGTGCTATTAAAGAAATGTTGCAACATTATAATCTCTATGCCAATGTAATTACAGTTGACTATATGCAGAAGGAACGAAAAACAATAGAATTGCCTAAAAATGAATTTATCTCATGCCATACGGGGCGCAAAACTTTTATATCAATTATGATAGAGTATGGACTTGATACTTATGACTTAATGTCTATGACAGGACATAAAAAAATCGATACTCTAAAATATTACATTGATTTATTTGGAATAAAAAAGAGAGAAAAATTAAAAATGATAAATGCAGAATTGGAAAAATAGTTATGAAAAGGAAAACAGTCAAACTTGAAGATGATTTGAAACCATTGTATGAAAATTTGTTGGATTTAGTTTTAAAGTCTAACCCCTCCGATTTTGGCTCATCGACATTCACTTCGGGGTATTTCGTTCTTGAAGATAAACTGTCTGAACTTACTACGGAGCAAAAAATAGAACGTTGTAAACATGTATGTGAATTTTCAATCAGTTTATTATCTGCTTCCCAAAGATTATTATTGGAGATAGTGGATGAACAATCTAAAGAGTTGACACGAAAAATATCCGCACCAATTACTGTTGAAAAGAAAAAGCAAACATTCAATAGTAAGGAGGCTCAGGAAATTACGGGAATAAAAAGCAAAGATACTATCAATAAATACTTAAATAATGGTAAGATAAAAGGCAAGAAGGATGCACGTGGGCAGTGGATTATTCAAAGAGAAGATTTGATGGAATATGTAGGGCATGATAATTTTTAACGCTGTAACCCCTCTCTTGGCTACCCCTCCTTGGAGGAGGGGGGGCTAAATTGCCAACGGATAGTTCCTTTTTTTGTAATTTTTTCTGAAAAAAATAACTTCCTTTCAAAATGAAAACAAGTTTCTAAACACTTTGTCTGCTAATTGAAAATTTTGTGCCACACAAATTCATTTGTTGCATGGTTGATATAAATTTCTGATGTCCCGTCTTCCAATTCTTTTAGTATATCTCTGCAAGTTTGATACCTTGAATGGGATTTATCCTTGGCTATTGCTTTAAAGCTATCTATCAATTCATTTATTTCTTTCATATCTTGTTCTTCTTGTCGCAGTTCTCTTGCTACATGCTCCGTTGAATAGTAGTCAACTGATACATTGGGAAACAAACCTATCCGCAGGTATTCTTTTTCGATAATCAACCGTATAAGTTCAGGAGTACATTGGTTGTTGGTTTTTACATCCAATACAACAATTGCATCATGAATTGTGAGCACTTTAAATCGTTTGACGTACAGTTTGGTTAATATACTCCTGAATATATTACTTTCAATGCGCATCATTTGGTTAGCCAAGAAAGTACGGTCTTCTCTTTTACTTTCCTTCACCAATTTATAGACACTTGGATATTTCTTTTTAAACACTTTGGCAAAGTCTTTTCCTTTTGTCGTCAGTGTCTTGGAATAAAAGACTTCATGGAACAATGCTACTTTTATGTCAGAACGTAATAATCGTTTAAACTCGTCCAATCTCGTAAAATCATCCCAAAATATCCCCTTTGAAGTATTATAAATGTATTCCCAAATATCATTGGGGATATTTGCAATTTTTTCTTTTTGTATTCCATTGTTTACCAATAGCTTACAGAGTTGTTTACTAACAGAATAGTAAGAATTATCTATAATAGAAAGATTATTATATAATATATGTAAGATATTCTTATTTATATTATATCTTTCAATTATTAATTTATTAAATAATAAAGGATGACTATTATGTATATCTATAGAAAATTTTATATTAAGAAAATTCTTAAATATTCTTGGTGATTGGGTCAGTATGGAGTAGGTACGTAAGTTCTTATCAACAGATAATATATTAAAGTTTCCTTTGCTATATTCATTTAGAATATAAGTAAAATATTCTTTTGATTTCAAACTTATAAAATGGTGCCTATCCCTATAATCTTCCGCTTCTTCTCTATGTGCTAATTTGAGCATTCTCAACGATTTTGTAAAATTATCATATAAGCTATTCCCCATTTCAGATTTTATCTCCTGAATTTGTATCTGCTCATATTTCTTCAATTCTTGTTGCATCTTGTCGGAATATTCTTCAATATAAGATGAATATTTCATTTCCGATACAGTGGGCAAATTAGAATTAAGTTCAATTAAACGAGCCTGAATAGATGGTATATAACTACTTGATACTTTTATAATGCCCAATGTCTCCAATGTCTTTAACATATCAATATAAACATGCCCAAATACAGTTTGTAATATTTGCGAATTGAAACGGGTAAAGTTTCCCTCTTTGTTGGATTTGCATCGTTGAATAAGCCGATGAATAAAGAACGCATATTTTTTATATAATATTTGCTTTTTTGGAAATGACTTGTTTGCTCCCTCAACAGTTTCGATTTTAGCGATAAAACTACTGTCACAAGTGACCTCATTGAAGTTAGTAATAGTTCGTTGAGGTTGATTTTGGTTCTTCAACAACTCTATATGTTTCTTAATTATTGCATCAATACTTATATCCTTGAAAGTATATATAAGTTGCTTCATTGGTAACTTTCCCATATTTTCGTGTTATTTATTGCATTTTTATTCATCTTTTTTGCAAGTATGGTAATAAGTATATAAATTCAACTATACGTATTATATTGTTGAATATCAATTATATAAATCAAATCACACACCATTATACATAGACATGAAGCAGTTGGCTATATGATTTTTTTTCATTTTGCAGACTGTTTGTAACGAGTAAGCAGGGCTTCCATATCTTGAAGAGAAGTGACTTTAAAGATTTCACTCCCAATCTCAATATATCCATTAATATTTTCATTCTTTTCTTTTTCAAACAATTCTTGTATCGACACTTCCAATGCAGCAGCAATCTTTTCCAATACTGCAACTGATGGATTTCCATTTATATGATTGGATAGTCCTACTCTGTTAATCCCCATTTTATCCGCTAATGTTTGAACGGTCATACCTTTTTCTTTGATAATCTCTTTAATTCGTAGTGCCATAAGTATTCATTTTTATTATAAATACAAATATACGTTTCTTTTTAATATGTATATTGATAGATATACATAAAATAAGTTAATGTAGTTCTAAAAATATACGATTTTATTTGTGTATGTATATTAAAAGCACTACATTTGCAATGCAATAAGAAATCAATAACACTACAATAATATGAACCGATACGATAAAAGACAAGTGATGAAGGATGCACACAGAATTTACAGCAACGATTTTCAACGCAAGGGACGTACATGGGGTGAATGTCTAAAAGCTGCATGGCGTTGGGAAAAAGATGCTGTTAGAGTTCGTGAGGCGAAAGCGGCAAAGCTTGATGCTATGATAGCTGCGAGTTGGGCAGCGCACAACGCTCGTAAAAACGAGAAGCCTAAGAAAAAAGAGTTTGAAGGTTTGTCTTCTGATGTCGTTTCTTATGCGATGGGTTATGGGCGGAACTTGTATTGCGGAGATTAAAAAAGTGTGAAATCAGCTATTTCTGATAGTAACTTACATTTATTGAATGGTCGTTTAGCAAATGTAAGTAATCAATTAAAAATGGAATTATGGGTAACTATATAGCATATTTGAGACAATCTACTACCAAACAAGAAAAAAGCGGTTTGGGGATTGAGGCGCAAAGAAGTATTATTCATTCTTTTGTGAAAAAAGGGTTAATAATAGCTGAATTTGTGGAAACCGAAAGTGGAAAAAAGTCAGACCGCCCTAAATTACAAGAGGCATTGGCTCTGTGCCGAAAAACAAATTCTATCCTTATTGTGGCGAAACTTGACCGATTAAGTCGTAATGTAGCTTTTACCTCAAAGTTATTGGAAAGTGATGTTGAAATTACATTTTGTGATTTTCCCCAAGCAAATCGCTTGATATTACACATTATAAGTAGTATTGCGGAATATGAAGCCAACTTGATAAGCCAACGTACACGATTGTCATTGAAGGCAAAAAAGGAACGAGGTGTTCAGCTTGGAAAAAGTGAAAATCTAATGAAAAAACATAATGAGGCAATTGCACACAGCAATCAGACCAACAGAACCAAAGCGCAAAATAACGTCAACAATATGCGTGCGGTTGCATTGCTTCGTTCAATGGTAAAAGAGGAATTAACACTATCGCAAATGACAATTCGACTGAATGAACAAGGTTTTGTTACCTCTAAAGGCTGCAAGTTTCAGATTGTTCAAGTTCAACGATTGATACAAAGATATATAGTGTAGTGTTTTATCTTGCTTTAAAACACTACCTTTGTGAAAAATAAACAGCTCTAAAAGGATGTTCTTTACTAAATTCTTTCTATTTTTGCATCGTTGCAGTTGCAACAGACATATTTTAGGAAGCGTTTCGTAATTATTCCACTTTTGATGAACTTCGACAACTCATTAATGTGTGTTTGGAATAGTAAAGAGAACGTTCTCCTTTGGCTTGTTATTATCCTAACTCGATATAACGGTCAAAGTGGAGCTGTTTTTTCTTTTTATTCATCACACAAGGCAGTCGAAGGCCCATCAAGAGGAATAAAATAGAATTTTGGCTCCACTTCCTTTTTGTAACCCTCCCTTTAGAGCCTACGGGAATATTCAACAATTGTTCATGGCTTTAATGAAATGTTCTGAATGTGGAAATATGGTATCGGATAAAGCGGCATCTTGTCCTAAATGTGGTGCTCCCGTAGTGATACCGATAAAATGTGAGGAATGTGGTGAAATTGTTCCACCATCATCTATTAGTTGCCCGAATTGCGGTGCGCCTTTCAAACCTTCAATGATAAAGTGTGAAGAATGTGGGCAAATGATTCCTTGTGGCTCAAAATCTTGTCCGTATTGTGGTATTCCTGTCAATGATTCCGTAAACCAACCAATCATGCTAAATAATAATTCAAGCTCATTACTAAGAATTATGCGAATAGGGAAAATTCCGCTTGCAAGTGTAACTTTAGAAATCCAATCTAATGGTAAGACTATTGGAATATACCCATTTAATGTCGGTTTTGATATGGATATTCCAGTTTTGTCAAATATGATACTTAATATTAAATGTCAAGGAGTAAATACACCTATAAAATTGACACTTGATACAAACGAAAACTATATTTGTAAAATCAGTTATTCAACAAGTTTTTCTTATGAATTATATAATGGCAATGGCGTACTATTGAAAAAGGACAAATTAGGTATAGGAATGTGGATACTTAGTTTCTTGATTCCTATAGTAGGTATTATTTATTATTTTATAAAAAAGAAAGAATTTCCTGTAAAGGCGAAAAATGCTTTGGTTGCATCTTTGATGGGTTTGGCTGTAAATATTATACGACTATTGTTTTTTTAGTGTAATATACTAATCCATGGCGTTGATTCAATGTAATATATGCAGGCAAATAGCATCTGACAAGGCGGTATCTTGTCCGCATTGTGGTAATGCTATTGTAAAACCTCAATACAGAGTGCGTTATCGGGACTATATAAAAAGCCCGATACCAGATGTCTTACGCCCCCAATCTTATATGATTCATTCTGTCTTGTTGGGATTGGCTTCACTCGTTTTGTTTACTGTTTGGTGTCTGCCTTTTGCTATTGTAAGTTTTATATACGCCAATAGGGTGGATGATTTATGGGGAAAAGGTGATATTGACGGTGCAATTTTTGCATCACATACTGCTCATAAATGGTACTCAATAGGATTGTGGGTGGGGATTTCTTCTTGGCTATTGTTCTTCTTTGTTATGTTTTTTGTTTTTATAGGTTTAATAGATTAATAAATGCGGTTATGGCTTTAATTAAATGTTCAAAATGTGGGAATATGGTATCTGATAAGGCGAGTTCTTGTCCCAAGTGTGGCACTCCTATTATCAATAATAAATCGTATTGTAAAAATGCAGATACAAATAATGACAAATTAAAAATTGAAGAACCATTGAAAAATAAGAGAACTAATACAACCTCTTTTATTGGAAGACACTTTTTTTTATATGCTGCATTAATAGTTGTATTAGTTGTTGGTTTTATAGGAACTTGGAGATTTTTTAATAATGATAATAGCAGTATATCTACAGGGCTTATTGCTGCTACTCATCGTTACGATGAAATACGGGAGTTTCATGAAGGAATGGCTGCTGTATGTAAAAATGGAATGTGGGGATATATAGATAAGCAAGGTAAAGAATGTATTCCGTGCATTTATAATTATGTCGATGAGGGTTTAGGCGGTGAACCTCTTAGAAATTTTCATGAAGGATTGGTTGCTGTATGTGAAAATGATAAGTGGGGATTTGTTGATAAAAAAGGTAAACAGGTTATTCCTTGTAAATATGGTTTGGTTGAGGATTTCTCAGAAGGATTGGCTTTTGCAAAAAATGGGGATAACGGTTTTGTCGGCTATATTGATAGATTGGGAAATCAGGTAATATCGTGTGAAGAATACAATTTATGTGGCTCTTTTTGTGATGGTTTTGCTACTGTATATAGTGTACATCAAAACAGACATGGGTATATTGATAAAACAGGAAGAGAAATTGTTCCATTGAAATATAGTAATGCGATTCCTTTTTCGGAAGGGTTGGCTGCTGTTAAAATTGATATTTATTCTGATGAATGGACTATCATAGATACAAAGGGAAATCCTATCTTTTCATATCGATGCGATGAAATAAAATCTTGTTCCAATGGGATGTTTGCTGTTGGCACGTATTCGGGAACTAATGATATTCTTTGGGGATTTATAGACAAGACAGGAAGGGAAGTTGTGCCATTGAAATATTATACATATTGGAATGAAGGGAATGAAATTGAGGATTTTTCAAATGGTTTTGTTCGTGTATGGTCAGAAAATAACTCTTGTTGCAAATTCCTTGATACGAAGGGGAATATTAGATTTGAAGAATATGAAGCAATGGGACCTTTCTCGGATGGGATGGCTGCTGTTTCCCGTGATGGTAAATTAGGTTTTATTGATGTAACAGGGAAGGAGATTATTCCATGCAAATATACTCCTATTAATAATACGTATTTCTCAGATGGCTTAGCTGTTATTAGTTTGTATGGGCAAATTGGTTTTGTTGATAAATATGGCAAAGACACCATTGGAGATGTGAATTAATATAGTAACGATATATAAATGTAAGTATGGCTTTAATTAAATGTGAAGGATGTGGGAGTATGGTGTCTGATAAGGCATCTGTTTGCCCTAAATGCGGTTATTCTTTAGTTACACTTGCAAAAGGGTGTTCAAAGACTAAAAAAAACTGTTTGATATTATTATCAGTATTAGCGTTTTCTATTATAAGTATAGTCATTTGGAAAATGCAGGATGATAAAGCTGATATGAGGGGGATTGGAAAAACTATAGAAAAGTGTTATTATGTTAATGCCTTTTCAGATGGTTTGGCAAAAGTTCAATCGGATGAGATACATGGTTTTATTAATAAAAAAGGAACATTGATTATATCTGAAAAAGATAAATGGAATATTCTTGAGGGTTTTTCTGAAGGGCTAGCGTTAGTTGTGGAGGATAATAAGTATGGCTTTATTAACAAAAAAGGAGAATTAGTGATTCCTTGTGTTTATAATATGGCAGAAAACTTCTCTGAGGGATTAGCGAGAGTAAGAGTGGATGAATTGGAGGGGTTTATTGATAAAAAAGGCAAGCAGGTAATACCTTGTGTTTATGATAGAGTTGGGAACTTTTCTGATGGCATGGCAGAGGTTATGCAAAATGATATGAATGGTTTTATTAATACAAAGGGAGAGATGGTTATTTCTTGTAACTATGATATGGTTGGAAACTTTTCAGAGGGTTTGTGTAGAGTACTACAGGATGGAAAGTTTGGGTTTATAAATAAAAAAGGGGAAGTTGTAATACCTTGCACGTATAAAACATCCTATGAACAGGCTTTTTGGGGTAGCGATTTCTCGGAAGGATTAGCAGTGGTAACTAATGGTGATGGGTTGTATGGCTTTATTGACAAGAAAGGAGTGTTGGTGATTCCCTGCATTTATGACATGGCTTGGGGTTTTTCAGAAGGATTAGCAGTTGTTGCAAAGGATAATAAACAAGGTTTTATCAACAAAAACGGAGAGATGGTTATTTCTTGCATCTACAATCTTGCTAGTAGCTTTTCAGAAGGATTAGCTCGTGTTAATAAAGATGGCAAAGAAGGTTTTATTAACAAAAAAGGAGAATTAGCAATTCTTTGTAAGTATGATTTTACTGAAAGTTTTTCAGAGGGATTGGCGGTTGTTACAAAAGGTGATAAAAAAGGCTTTGTAGATAAAGATGGGAATGATACATTTTAATGTTCTGTTTTTAATTTTTTCTTTAGAGAACTGAATCCCAAGTTACCAATTATATAAACTATAAGTAGTATGGCACTTATTAATTGTTCCAATTGCGGTGCACAAATTTCTGACAAATCGAAAAATTGCATACATTGTGGTGTATCTACATCTATTTCATTAAAGACATTAATATCTTGCCCCGAATGTGGAGCATTGATAGAAAAAACGGTTAGTAAATGTTTAGAATGCGGTTTTCCTCTTGTTGTAGAAAAGGCAAAAGCACAATGCCCTGAATGTTCTACAATGGTGGAAAAGGACACAAATGAATGTCCCGAATGTGGTTTTCCCATGTCAGAGTTTAAATCAAATAACAATCAAGAAGATTTGAAACCAGTAACACAGTCTTCGTTTAATAGTGGCACAAAAATAGGAGTATTTATACTGTCAATAGTTTGTGGCGTATTTGTTTTATTCTTTAAATTGGGAATGTTTTCCAATGAATCATCAGAATATGATTATATTCCGACAAATATTAACTCCAGTACAACTGAGCAATATTACAATTATGACACTGATGAAGATAAAGAATCTGATAGGGATAGAGAGGAAAGAAACAGGCAAAATGATTTAACAATGAAGTTACTTAACATAGAAAACGAGTTACGTGAAACTGTTGATGAATTAGCCGAACTATATCGTGAAAGAGGTGGGAATACGGGGTTGAGTGGTGTGGCGTTAAAACAACGTATAGTTATCCTATATCAGAGGGCTGTTGAAATTGCAAGGGCGACAGGAGATGAAAGTCTTGTGCGTGAATATGAGAGGAGAAAAGAAAAGTCTATCAGTGCAATGCAAATGATGAATTAATAGGGGCATAATTGCACTTTTAGAGTATTGGTAATAGGATGTATATAAATTATAAAATATTTAAGTATGAACTTTGTGCAAAAATTACTTGGGGCTTCCATCAATAATAATCATCCATTAATGCCATTTGATGAAATTGTTGTTGAAAATTTGTGGCGATACTTGCGGTATGGATTTGCGTTGATAGGAGTTAATGATATTGATTGCGTAGAGAAAGGAGTAATAAAAGAACTACAAACGGATATTATGAAAAAAGATTTCCGTTATATTCCAATATTCGGTTACTGCATGAATGAGGGCTATTTGCTTACCTTTGCTGTCGTCAATTTTAATAAGCGTAAAGAACAGTGCGATTTTACTACTTTAAAAAGTTTTGTATCAGAAATATCGGTTAAATACCAACAGAAGGTGTCTATTTGCGAAGTATCTTCATGTACTTCCGTAATTTCTTTGATTGATGCTTTCTTTGAAGATTGCTTAAAAGAAAATGGTTTGCCTCACGTATGTAGGGGTTATTATCTCAATCCTTCACCGATGTCTTATTCGGAAAGATATATGCGTGATATGAAAATGAATGAGATATTTATTGATATATGACAATGGGTAAAATTGACTTATTCAAAGTTGTATATGATTCTTTAAGTACTAGAGAAGTATGGTGATACTTCTTTATTCATTATCTTTTTTGAGGGAGTAATCTCGTTTTTCGGGGTTACTCTTTTTATTGTCTTTGCGCAAATTTAGGTGCGCAAAAAAGTGCGTAAGATAAGTGCGTAATTATAATTTTTTAGTGTATTGTTTAACTTTCTGTATTATAGTTGATTAATTAAGAATATGTTCATTTCGACAGTATGCGTAAATTGATTTGTGCAAATATGGAATTTATTACTAATCCGAACTATTCCTATTACATC
Organism: Bacteroides sp. AF34-31BH; assembly: GCF_003602795.1. Classification (NCBI taxonomy): domain Bacteria; kingdom Pseudomonadati; phylum Bacteroidota; class Bacteroidia; order Bacteroidales; family Bacteroidaceae; genus Bacteroides; species Bacteroides sp. AF34-31BH. Next base: position 333,371 of record NZ_QTLV01000002.1, on the reverse strand, counting down.
CTATTATGAAGTATGGTATGGTGTTATTCTAAGAATACAGAGAAAAATACAGAGAAAGAAAAATGCAACCAACTATAAATTAGTTGATTGCATTTTCTTTCAGTCGGGGTAGCGGGATTCGAACCCACGACCCCCTGCTCCCAAAGCAGGTGCGCTAACCGGACTGCGCTACACCCCGAATACTTTACTTCTGAAAAGCGAGTGCAAAGGTAAAAACAATTCTGATACCAACCAAACATTTAGGCAAGTTTTATGCAATTAAAATTACATTTTCAGATAGAAATCTTTCGTTAAAGCTACATATTCAGGGGTAAACTCATTGTGATTCACCTCAATACAGAGTTTCTCTTCTCTACACTCTTTTGCTTCAAAACCAAAGTTCAGCAATACCCGTCTGCACGGTTTTCCGGGCTTGGTGAAGACTTGCACACGATGCAATGGAAACAACTTATGGTTCCAAGCTGTATCCACAACCGTTTTTTCAGCTTCCGCTGGAATAATGATGCTTACGACTCCTTGCTCTTCAAGCAAAGATGCCGAACGATGAAACAGTAAATCGTAATTCAAATTGCCCGCATGCCGTGCTGTGCACCTTTGTTCGTCAGGACATTTCAACGCATCTATAAAATAGGGAGGATTGGAAACGATGAGGTCAAATCTGTTTTCCGGCTGATAATCTCGGAAATCATGACATATGACCTCTACTCTATCGGCCCATGGAGAGTGAGATACATTTTCTGTGGCTTGTCCGGCTGCAGCCGCATCTATCTCGATTGCAGTAATCCGGGCATGCGGATTCCTTTGCGCTAACTGTAAGGCTATTAATCCGGTACCGGTTCCAACGTCCAGTATACGCTTTGCTTTGTCTGCCGGGGCCCATGCCCCAAGTAGTACACCATCTGTGCCGACCTTCATGGCGCATTTATCATGAAATATGGTAAATTGTTTAAACTTAAAAGATGATTTTGGCATGTTTATCTTCTTTAATTGGGCTCAAAAATAATCAAAGCCTGCATATTTGTCATAAAATTGGCACTGTTTTTGTCTTTTTAAAGGGTGAAGAACGTTTATTTATGAAGAAATAGCTTAACTTTGCAGGCGCTTTATTGGCCTGCCAATATGACATAAACTAAAAAGAAAGAAATGAAGAAAAGAAATTACCTGAGTGATGTCGAAGATAGAAGCGGAAACGCTTTCTCTGTAATTGCTGATTTTGAGGGGAATGAAGAACAATTGATGGACATTGAGGTAGAAGAGGTTTTACCGATATTGCCTCTCCGAAATATGGTATTGTTCCCTGGGGTGTTTATGCCGGTATCTGTAGGAAGAAAATCTTCCCTCAAATTGGTGCGTGAAGCAGAAAAGAAAAATTCTTATATAGCTGTTGTATGCCAAAAGGTGGCTGAAACAGAGACACCTCTGTTTGAGGATTTACATACCATCGGTACAGTTGCCAAGATAGTACGTGTGCTTGAAATGCCAGACCAGACAACTACAGTCATTCTGCAAGGCTCCAAACGTATGGAACTGAAGGAGATTACGGATACGACTCCTTATCTGAAGGGACGGATAGCTACGCTGAATGAAGAACTTCCGGAGAAGAATGACAAGGAATTCCATGCATTGGTAGAGGCGTGTAAAGACTTGACAGTACGCTACATCAAGTCATCCGATATGTTTCCGCAGGATTCGGCATTTGCCATCAAGAACATTACCAATCCAATGTTTTTGGTAGACTTTATCTGTACGAACCTGCCACTCAAGAAAGACGAAAAGATAGAACTGCTCCGTATCGACTCTTTGCGGGCGCGTACCTACCGCCTGCTTGAGATTCTGAATCGTGAAGTGCAGCTTGCCGAAATCAAAGAGTCTATCCAGATGCGTGCACGTGAGGATATAGACCAGCAGCAGCGTGAGTATTTCCTGCAGCAGCAGATTAAAACCATTCAGGATGAGCTGGGTGGCGGCGGTCAAGAGCAGGAAATAGAGGAGATGCGTAAGAAGGCGGAGACCATCAAATGGAATGATGAGGTGAAGGCTACGTTCCTGAAAGAGGTGGATAAGTTGGAACGTACCCATCCCCAGTCTCCCGACTATAGCGTGCAGCTGAACTATCTGCAGACGATGCTTAGTTTACCGTGGGGCATTTATACGACGGATAATCTGAGCCTTGTCAATGCAGAAAAGACACTGAACAAAGACCATTATGGTTTGGAGAAGGTGAAGGAACGCATTCTGGAACATCTTGCTGTATTAAAGCTGAAGGGCGATATGAAGTCCCCCATCATCTGTCTGTATGGCCCTCCAGGTGTGGGAAAAACCTCTTTGGGGCGTTCCATTGCTGCCGCTTTGAAGCGTAAGTATATCCGTATGTCGCTGGGAGGCGTGCATGATGAAGCTGAGATTCGCGGTCATCGTAAAACCTATATCGGTGCCATGCCGGGACGGATTATCAAGAATCTGATAAAGGCAGGCTCCTCCAATCCGGTATTTATTCTGGATGAAATAGACAAGGTGAGTGCCGACCGCCAGGGAGACCCCTCCTCTGCCCTCCTCGAAGTGCTCGACCCGGAACAGAATACTACATTCCATGATAACTTTCTGGATGTGGACTATGATTTGTCCAAAGTGATGTTCATCGCTACTGCCAATAATCTGAATACCATCCCCGGACCGTTGCTGGACCGTATGGAGCTGATTGAGGTAAGCGGCTATATCACGGAAGAAAAGATTGAGATTGCCCGCCGCCATCTGGTTCCGAAGGAATTGGAGGCAAACGGTATGAAAAAGAATGATATCAAGATTCCGAAGAACACACTGGAAGCCATTATAGAGAATTATACCCGTGAGAGCGGCGTGCGCGAACTGGAAAAGAAAATCGGAAAGATACTCCGTAAATCTGCACGCCAATATGCTACGGACGGTTATTTTGCGAAGACCGAAATAAAACCGGGAGACTTGTATGAATTCCTGGGTGCACCCGAATATACCCGGGACAAGTATCAGGGTAATGAGTATGCAGGGGTGGTGACCGGTCTGGCGTGGACTGCCGTAGGTGGTGAAATACTTTTCGTGGAAACCAGCTTGAGCCGTGGCAAGGGTGGACGTTTGACATTGACCGGCAATTTGGGTGATGTAATGAAAGAGTCGGCCATGCTGGCATTGGAATACATCAAGGCGCATGCCTCCCTGCTGAATCTTGACGAAGAGATTTTTGATAACTGGAACATCCATGTCCATGTGCCCGAAGGCGCCATTCCGAAAGACGGTCCGTCTGCCGGTATCACGATGGCTACCTCCCTCGCTTCTGCCCTCACCCAGAAAAAGGTGAAGGCCAATCTTGCCATGACGGGAGAGATAACACTTCGCGGTAAGGTACTTCCAGTAGGAGGCATCAAGGAGAAGATACTGGCTGCCAAGCGTGCCGGTATCAAGGAGATTATCTTGAGCGACGAGAACCGCAAGAATATAGAAGAGATACAGGATATATATCTGAAAGGACTGACTTTCCACTATGTGAAAGATATTAAGGAAGTGTTTGCCATTGCGCTGACTGATGAAAAAGTAGCCGATGCCATCGACTTGTCCGTAAAGAAAGAAAAGACCGAAAAGAAAGAGGAATGACATTCGAGTTACAATATACAGACAGCAAGACCAATGCACGTGCCGGACTGATTACTACTGACCACGGGCAGATTGAGACACCTATCTTTATGCCGGTAGGTACAGTGGGAACAGTGAAAGGCGTGCATCTGCCTGAGCTGAAAGAGGATATAAAGGCGCAGATTATATTGGGTAATACCTATCATCTTTATCTGCGTCCGGGACTGGAAGTGATAGAAAAAGCCGGTGGACTGCATAAGTTCAACGGCTTTGACCGTCCTATGCTGACAGACAGTGGCGGCTTCCAGGTGTTCTCGTTGTCCGGTATCCGCAAGTTGCGCGAAGAAGGTGCGGAATTCCGTTCGCACATCGACGGCAGCAAGCATATCTTTACGCCGGAGAAGGTGATGGATATAGAACGTACTATCGGTGCAGACATCATGATGGCCTTTGATGAATGTCCTCCGGGGGATTCGGACTACGAATATGCCAAGAAATCACTGGGACTGACACATCGCTGGCTGGACCGTTGTATCAAGCGTTTTAATGAAACGGAGCCGAAGTACGGTTATCAGCAATCCCTATTCCCCATTGTGCAGGGCTGCGTCTATCGCGACCTCCGCGAGCAGTCGGCAGAATTTGTTGCCTCTAAAGGTGCTGACGGTAATGCCATCGGAGGTCTGGCTGTGGGCGAGCCTGTAGACAAGATGTACGAGATGATTGAGTTGGTGAACGGGATTCTTCCCAAAGACAAGCCTCGCTATCTGATGGGAGTCGGGACTCCGGTAAATATCCTGGAAGGCATTGAACGCGGTGTCGATATGTTCGACTGCGTGATGCCTACCCGCAACGGACGTAACGGCATGCTGTTTACCAAGGACGGTATCATGAATATGCGCAACAAGAAATGGGAAACGGATTTCTCTCCCATTGAAGCAGACGGTGCCTCCTACGTAGATACCATGTACAGCAAGGCATACTTGCGCCATCTGTTCCATGCACAAGAGCTGCTTGCCATGCAGATAGCATCTATCCACAACTTGGCTTTCTATCTGTGGCTGGCAGGCGAGGCACGTAAGCATATCATTGCAGGCGACTTTGCTATCTGGAAACCGATGATGGTGAAACGCGTATCGACAAGATTATGAGAAAAATGAACTGGAGGATATGGAAGAATATAAAGCTGCCGAGAGGTAAATTCCTGAAGCGGCTGGACTGGTACATTATTAAGAAGTTCCTGGGTACATATGTCTTTGCCATCGCATTGATTATCTCCATTGCGGTGGTGTTCGACTTCAACGAGAAGATGGACCGCTTCATGTCTCATGAAGCGCCGTGGAATGCTATTGTCTTTGATTATTATCTGAACTTCATCCCCTACTTTGCCAATCTGTTCAGTCCGCTGTTTGTATTTATCGCCGTAATCTTCTTTACTTCCAAACTGGCGGAGAACTCGGAGATTATTGCCATGTTCTCTACGGGAATGAGTTTCAAGCGTATGTTGCGCCCTTATATGGTATCTGCGGCAATCATTGCGGTAGTGACGTTCTGCCTCGGGTCTTATGTCATTCCCAAAGGCAGTGTGACACGTATCAATTTTGAGGACAAGTACTACAAACCCCGTAAGGCGAATACGGCACGGAACATCCAGCTGGAAGTGGATTCGGGGGTAATTGCCTATATCGAACGTTTTGAAGACTACAGCAAGACCGGTTATCGCTTTTCTTTGGACAAGTTCAATGACAAGCAACTGGTCTCCCACCTTACAGCCCGTTCCATTACCTACGACACGACGGCCGTGCATAAGTGGAAAATCAAGGATTATATGATTCGCCAGATGGATGGCATGAAAGAGAGTATCACGAAGGGTGACCGCATAGACACTACCCTTTTTATGGAGCCTGCCGACTTCCTGATTATGAAGAACCAGCAGGAGATGTTGACCAGCCCTCAGCTGAGCGAGTACATCAACAGGCAGCGGCAACGCGGCTTTGCCAACATTAAGGAATTTGAGATAGAGTACCACAAACGCATTGCCATGTCGTTTGCCTCCTTTATCCTGACGCTGATTGGAGTGTCTTTGTCTTCCAAGAAAACGAAAGGTGGAATGGGATTGCATTTAGGTATAGGCTTGGCATTGAGTTTCTCTTATATTCTGTTTCAGACCATTGCTTCCACATTTGCCGTGAACGGCAACATGCCTCCGGTCATCGCTGTGTGGATACCGAATATAATGTATGCCTTCATTGCATTCTATCTATATAGGAAAGCGCCGAAATAAGCATTCTAAACCTCTACTTCAGCTTGCTCAAGTTGAGGTTTGGCGTACTAAAGCAGAGGTTTAGGATGTTTGTCTCTGGAAGCCCATTAAAATAAGAAGCCCTCCCACTCTTGCGTTGTACAAGTGCGGGAGGGGCTTTTTGTTGTATTCATTTTCCTCTTTTGTTCTGTTCCCTTTTTTGCCGGAAAGAGACGTCGGTTTCTAGGGAACACCCTCACTTTCGTCTTACAGGTTCTTTAAGTTGCTGTTGTATGCACCGGGCATCAGCAAGCTTAATTCAAGTAAGCGGAAAGTTCTGCAGCAGAGATGTTTTTGGCAATAATTACACCATTATCATCCAGTAAATAGTTAGTGAATCCGCGGCCCAAGCGATATTTCTTAAAGAGGCCGGAATATTCGCCTTTAGTTTCCACGAAACAAGTGGGCGTAACTATTTGGTCCTTACGGATGGTTTCTTCAAAGATTGACTGATACTCATCGAATGAAACTGAAACCATCTTCACATTGTTGCGGGCAGTAGAGCGAAGCGCATTGCTCAAACTTGCGTTTTGCATCCGGGACTGCGCGTCGTAACTTGCCCAAAAACTGAGCAATACATACTTTCCTCTCAAGTCTGAAAGTTCGGTTTGGGATTGCTCTGCCGACATGGTTTGGATTTTGAAATCCGGGGCCATGTCACCCACATTCAAACCTCCGGTAGGTTTGTCTTTTTCTACAAAAGAAGTCAAGGAACTTATTAGTAATACAACAAAAATCCATTTTGCATATTTCATGCGGCACGGTTTTGGTTAATACTATCCGGGACTGTCCTTCAACAGTGATTTCTTCCCGGAACATCGTCTTGTCAAAGCCTTGAATAGTGATAAAGACACTGATAATCAAAGCTTTTAATTCTGAAATCGGGTGCAAAGGTAAGTAATTCCTAAACAAACTTCCAAATAAACAAGCATTTTTCTCACTTTTTAGAGGCATATTTTTATGTTATTTAGCATAAATAGCGGGAATTTTCCTTACTTTTGTAGCCTATTATTCTATCAAAAAGATGACTTATGCAACCATTGAACACTGAACTCATCCTGATACGTATTACGGGTGAAGACCGTCCGGGACTGACAGCTTCCGTGACGGAAATTCTGGCGAAATATGATGCTACCATTCTGGATATTGGCCAGGCAGATATTCACAATACTCTTTCGTTGGGCATTTTGTGCAAGACGGAAGAACAACACTCGGGGTTCATTATGAAGGAACTGCTTTTCAAGGCTTCCTCCCTGGGAGTGACTGTCCGTTTCTACCCCATTACTACCAAAGAGTACGAGGATTGGGTGAATATGCAGGGAAAGAACCGCTATATTCTTACTTTATTGGGGCGTAAGTTGTCTGCCCGTCAAATATCTGCCGTTACCCGTATTCTTGCAGAGCAAGGCATGAATATCGATGCCATCAAGCGCCTTACAGGACGTATCCCGCTGGACGAATGCGAATCGCGTACACGCGCCTGCATCGAATTTTCCGTTCGTGGCACTCCGAAAGACCGTATTGCCATGCAAGAACAGTTAATGAAACTGGCAACCGAACTGGAAATGGATTTCTCTTTCCAGTTGGACAATATGTACCGCCGGATGCGCCGCCTCATTTGCTTCGATATGGACTCTACGCTGATTGAAACGGAAGTGATTGATGAATTGGCCATACGTGCAGGTGTGGGCGACCAGGTGAAGGCCATTACCGAACGTGCCATGCGTGGTGAGATAGATTTCATCGAGAGCTTTCGCGAACGAGTGGCTTTGTTGAAAGGATTGGATGAGTCCGTGATGCAGGAGATTGCAGAGAATCTTCCCATTACGGAAGGTGTGGATCGCCTGATGTATGTTTTGAAGAAATACGGTTACAAGATAGCTATTCTTTCGGGAGGGTTTACCTACTTCGGGCAGTACCTCCAGAAGAAGTACGGTATAGACTATGTGTATGCCAACGAGCTGGAAATAGAGGATGGCAAACTGACCGGCCGCTATCTCGGTGATGTAGTCGACGGTAAGCGTAAGGCGGAGTTGCTGCGTTTGATAGCTCAGGTGGAGAAAGTGGATATTGCGCAGACTATTGCTGTGGGCGACGGTGCCAACGACCTGCCCATGCTGGGAATTGCCGGCCTTGGAATCGCTTTCCATGCAAAGCCCAAAGTAGTTGCCAATGCCAAGCAATCCATCAACACCATCGGCTTAGATGGCGTACTTTACTTTCTGGGATTTAAGGATTCATACATTGATATTCCCCGTTGAAGGCAGATGCTTGAAACAAATTTGCAAGCCCTTGAGATAATTATTGTCCCAAGGGCTTATTTTTTTACTGTAAGAGTCTATTTTATAAGTCTTTTTCCTATCTTTGTACGCAAATTTAAAAGAGATACATGAAGTTTTCAGAACTACATTTAAATGGCGATGTGCTGGAGGCACTGGATGCCATGCGCTTTGAAGAGTGCACCCCCATACAAGAAAAATCAATTCCCGTCATACTCGAAGGTCGAGATTTAATAGCAGTGGCACAAACCGGAACGGGAAAAACAGCCGCATATTTGTTGCCTATATTGAACAAGCTTTCAGAGGGCGGACACCCTGCCGATGCCATCAATTGCATTGTCATGGCTCCTACCCGCGAGTTGGCGCAACAGATAGACCAACAGATGGAAGGTTTCTCTTATTTCATGCCGGTTTCCAGCGTGGCTGTGTATGGCGGTAATGACGGAATACTGTTCGAGCAGCAGAAAAGAGGGTTGACACTGGGTGCTGATGTCGTTATTGCTACCCCGGGGCGTTTGATAGCCCATCTTAGCCTTGGTTATGTAGATCTTTCCCGTGTCTCTTATTTTATTTTGGATGAAGCAGACCGGATGCTGGATATGGGATTCTATGATGACATTATGCAGATTGTCAAGTTTCTCCCTAAAGAGCGGCAGACCATTATGTTCTCTGCTACCATGCCTGCCAAGATACAACAGTTGGCTGGCAACATTCTGAACAATCCCGCCGAAGTGAAGTTGGCGGTTTCCAAACCAGCGGAAAAGATTGTGCAGGCAGCCTATGTCTGCTACGAGAATCAGAAGCTGGGCATCATCCGTAGCCTCTTTGCAGAGGAGACGCCGGAACGCGTCATCATCTTTGCTTCTTCCAAACTGAAAGTGAAGGAAGTGACCAAAGCCTTGAAGCAGATGAAACTGAACGTTGGTGAAATGCACTCCGATTTAGAGCAGGCACAGCGCGAAGAAGTGATGTACGAATTCAAGGCAGGACGTATCAATATCCTGGTAGCTACAGATATCGTTGCGAGAGGTATTGATATCGATGACATCCGTCTGGTGATAAACTATGACGTTCCCCACGACAGTGAAGATTATGTGCACCGCATCGGACGTACGGCGCGTGCCAATAATGACGGCGTAGCCATCACTTTCGTTTCCGAAAAGGAGCAGGGGAACTTTAAGAATATCGAAAAATTCCTGGATAGGGACATCTATAAGATACCGGTTCCCGAGGAGCTGGGCGAAGCCCCCGAATACAAGCCGAGAGCATTTGACGGAGGAAGACGGGGCGGCCGTGGAAACGGACGTAAGCCAGGAGGAAACAAGAACGGCCGTAACAACAGTAAAGGTGGAAAGCCCAGAGCCAAACGTCCACAGAATGGCGGCGAGAAGAAATAAACATTGTGGTGAAGAAAAGAAATAGAAAAAGCGGATTTATTCCGCTTTTTCTATGTTCATTGTATTGTCAAAACCAATAATCATATTTACCAAATTGTATACGGAACTTTCGGGTATGCCGAGGGTTGCCTGATAATGGTACCCCTTACTATCCACACCCATGAAATTCATATCGGCAAGAATGGCCTGGTCCAGCATTTCGGCAGGGAATATATCCGCAAACATCTTTTTAGTGATGTCCTGGCCATAAAGCATCTTCTTCCCTTCGTATACACAGATGTGGATTACATTATCATAATACACATTGTCCACACTGATTCCATTTTCAGAATAGGAAGTCTTGAAAACCTTCATCTTTGAGGGGTTGATATATACATATCCCCTATATCTTGTATTCTTGTATGTTACGATACTGTCTTTCTTTATCACTTCCGGAGTAGTAGAAATGACCTCTACTTCTCGACTGGTGAAAACCAAAGAATCTTCCGCATTCTCTGATTTATGCAGTTTAATTACTTCGTCGGCCAGCGAGTGGAACCAGAAGCTGTATTCCGTTTGACGGTCTATCTTATAGGCCACCGGTTCATTGCTGTATATGTAGATTGTATCGTGAACAACCTTGAAAGGTACGGGAGCGCTTTGCGGGTTGGCATAATATACCGTATCCCCTTCGATGCGCATCAACGGCATTTCTGTTTCATCGTTCACCCAGATGCCTTGTAACAGTTGTTTTGCAATGAGGTCTTCCTTTACGGAAACCTCTCCTGTTTGTCTGTTGCTGCATGAGGCCAATGAGACAACAAGTACAATGAGAATCGCACTTCCTTTTATTGTCATAACGTCCCTATTTATTTCTTTTCTTTTTTCTGCAACTTTATTTTCCGATGCAATGATATGTGAAACCTTGTTCTTCCATATCTTTCTTGTCATAAATGTTACGTCCGTCCAATACCAACGGCTGCTCCATAGTTTTCTTGATGACTGCCCATGAAGGCAGGCGGAATTCTTTCCATTCGGTCACCAGCATCAGTGCATCTGCATCCAGCGCAGCATCATACATATCTGTCGCATAATAAATACTTTCTCCTATGCGGCGTCGGCATTCGTTCATGGCAGCCGGGTCGTAGGCACGTACTTTACAACCGGCCTTCAGCAACTCGTCAATCAATACCAGAGCCGGGGCTTCACGCATGTCATCTGTTTCGGGTTTAAAGGCCAGCCCCCAAATGGCAATGGTCTTTCCCTCCAAATCATTATTGAAATGCTTCTGCAACTTTTCGAATAAGATACTCTTCTGTTTCTCGTTCACCTCCTCTACTGCATGGAGTACACGCATCTTGTAGCCGCTCAGTTCAGCCGTTTTAATCAGTGCCTTTACATCCTTAGGGAAGCATGAACCGCCGTAACCTATCCCCGGATAGAGGAACTTGCGTCCGATACGGGTATCCGAACCGATACCACTGCGCACCATGTTTACATCCGCTCCCACCAATTCGCACAAATTGGCAATGTCGTTCATGAAGCTGATGCGGGTGGCAAGCATGGAGTTAGCTGCATACTTTGTCATTTCTGCAGAAGGGATGTCCATAAAGATGACACGGAAGTTGTTCAGCAGGAATGGTTTGTAGAGCTTGCTCATTATCTTCTTGGCTCGTTCGGACTCTACTCCCACCACTACACGGTCGGGACTCATAAAATCGTTGATAGCATTACCTTCTTTCAGAAACTCGGGATTCGAAGCGACATCGAAGTCAATGTTCATCCCTCTCTTATCAAGTTCTTCTTGAATGGTAGCCCGCACTTTTCTGGCAGTACCTACGGGAACGGTACTTTTGGTTACCACCAACACATATTTCTGCATATTGCGTCCAATGGTGCGGGCAACTTCCAGCACATAGCTCAAGTCGGCACTTCCATCCTCATCGGGTGGTGTACCTACGGCACTGAATACCACTTCCACCTCATTCAGACAACTCTCCAGAGACGTGGTGAATTGCAGGCGTCCTGCTTTCACATTCCGGCTAACCATTTCTTCCAGTCCATTTTCATAGATAGGAATAACACCCTTTTTCAGTGACTCTATCTTTTCACTGTTCGTGTCTACGCAAATAACGTTGACACCGATTTCCGCAAAGCAGGTTCCGGTTACCAAACCGACGTATCCTGTACCGACAATGGCTATTTTCATATTTTATTCATAATAGACCGCATCCTTGAACGATACGGCATGTCCGTCTTTATCTGATAATAGAAGCTGTTCCGTAGCAACGGGCCATTCAATACCGATGGTTTCGTCGTCAAAACGGATGGATGCCTCGGATTGTGGTGCGTATACGTTGTCTACCTTGTATGTAAAGACAGCTTCATCGCTCAGCACCAGAAAACCGTGGGCAAAACCACGCGGAATGAAGAATTGTCTTTTGTTCCCCTCACTTAGCTCCACACTGACATACTTTCCGAAAGTGGGAGAAGATTTTCTTAAGTCGACAGCCACGTCCAGCACTTTTCCCTTAATGACACGTACCAGTTTGGCCTGGCTGCAATCACCCTTCTGGTAATGAAGACCACGTAATACACCGAAAGAGGATTTGGACTCATTGTCCTGGATGAAGTGAACGTTTCCGACATGTGCACGGAACTCTTCTTCCTTAAATGCTTCCATAAAGTATCCGCGGGCATCATGGAATACTTTCGGCTCAATCAGCCATACGCCGTCAATCTCTGTTTGTATGTAGTTCATTTTCTTAAAATGTTTTATGTACTTTCAGTTGGAATCCAAAATTGTCTCCATATATCTCTCCCATATCCAATGCAAGGGACGCGTTGAAGCACCAGCCCTTCCATTTACGGGGAATATAGTAAAACGATGCAAAAGTAGAAAAATTTTCTAATATATCGGGTATTGGACGATGAGGAGTTCCCCAAGTTCTGTTGTGGGACAATTTTGCCACATATCTCCACTCACTGCTGATGTCGCCGCTCCATCCCAGATGCAGGGCCTTAACGCGATTGTACTTGAAACTCATATCGCCATCCTTATTATAGATAGGCGATGCTATCAACGGATTGGCTATCGCCATACCCCAATGTGCCCATCCTGGGTAGTAACCGTTGTTGTAGTAGTTGTCGGCTCCTCCGGTCTTACCTACTACAGAATTTTGCAAACCGTGCAGTGGACCGCTCATATTGGTAGTCTGGAGATATTCGATAACGATTCCGTTGATGGCTTGTCTATGGTTGGATTTATATTCCACACCCCATAAGCCATCCCAACCGTTGAGTTTGGCCATGGCGGAGAAGTCATCAAAATGATTGTCCAGATAGGCGCTGATGGAGAAATCTTCCTTAGGACGATAAGTCATTTTGATATATTCGCTACCCAGAAAATTGCCTTGGAAAGCCAGATGTTCACCTACCGGTCCGTCCTCACGCCCGTGGCCGGGGAAGAATACGCGTACGTAATCCTTCCATCCGTTGCCCAAGTCTCCCGATTCGGAACCTCCAATCTTGTATCCTCCGAATTGGGTGTCGAGGGTCATTCCGAGTTCCAGTTGCCATTTTCCTTTGGGTATACCGATACGCAGGAACCCTTCTTTATGATGGTATTTGATACTCTTGGTGTACCAGTATTTTTCTCCGACTTGCTCCCGCTGGTATTTGTTATCTGTAAACCATCCGTACGAGATTTCTCCTTTCAGGCCTAAACGGGGTAGCAACTGTACATACTCGGGTATGCCTATCTGTACTTGTGGGATGGGACGCGCATTACCCGACCAGGTCATGCCGCCACTGCTCAGCTCTTGATTCAGCAATGGAGAATTCTGTTCCCGGCTTCCGGCAAAGAATCCAAACCACTTGTAACGGATGTCTACGTAAGCCTGCTGTACAATGAAGGAGGTCGTGCTGAATCCGGCTGCTGCAACCAAATCCAGTGCTTCTTCAAACTTCCATTTTCCAAGTTGGTGTTTGTAGGATATTCCTCCACGTATGTAAGTATTGTTGTCGAGCGAAGTGAGTCCTTGCTGGTTGCTGACCTGCCAAAGAGGGGTGTTGTCACCGGTATGCAGGGTTGTTCCATATTCTACGAATGAGGACAGTTGTTGTGCCAGCATCGTGTTTTTTCCTATGAACAAGAAAACCATCAAACAGAAGATAATACGCATAATAGTCTTTTGTTAAGTGTTTAGGTTTGTATACTCTTGCGAGGGCAATTGTCCTTCTATTCTTGACAAGCATAGCTAAACGGTACAAAAGTAGAAATTTTTCCGGTAAAAATCCCTTCTCTTGCCGAAAAACCTTTTTCAAATACATTTTCAATGTGCAATGTTCATAATTTGTTGATAAGAAAAAAGCTCTGAAACTAGCGTATATCCGATATTTCCGCTACTTTTGTAGCATGATTGAATTAGCACAGCACATAGAAGTATTGTTATTGGAGAACGATTGTGTCATTGTTCCCGGTTTGGGAGGATTTGTAGCCCATTATACTCCGGCAATGAGAGTAGCAGAAGAGAATGTTTTTCTGCCCCCTACCCGTATTATCGGTTTCAATCCTCAACTGAAGATGAATGACGGCTTACTTGTACAATCTTATATGGCTGTCTATGATACTGATTTTTCTGATGCTACGCGGATTGTAGAAAAAGAAGTGGCGCATATATTCACTGCTCTCCATGAAGAAGGTAAGGTGGATTTGCCCAACATTGGCGAATTGCGTTACTCCATTCATGGTATTTATGACTTTGTTCCCTATGACCACAAGATAACCACTCCTTACTTATATGGGTTGGATAGTTTTGAAATGCAGGAACTGGCGGAACTGAAGAAACCGTACATGGAAAAGACCATCCGTTATTCTGTTCCAGTTGTGCCGGAAGACAAAAAGCGAAGGTTTGAGATTAAATTCAACCGTTCCTATTTGTCGAATGCGGTTGCCATGATTGCAGTGGTTGCCTTGTTTTTCTTTTTGTCTACACCGATAGAGAATACGGAAGTGGTTGAAGGAAATTATGCGCAATTACTTCCGAATGAACTTTTTGAGATGATAGAAAAGGAATCCCTTGCCATTAATCCGATTGTTGTTAGCCGGAAGGCCGACACTCCGAAAGCGTCGGCTCAAAAAAACACGGGGCAGAAGGCAAAGAAAAAGGTGGTTCCGGTTGCCGTAAGAGAGGTTAAGGTGGGCCAAGCTAACGCGCAGAATGCTCCGGTTGTTTCTCAGCCTAAGCAGCAGGCGGCAGAAGTGTCCTCTTCAACATCTGTAACAACAAAGAGTGAAATTCAAAAGACCACAGCAGGGACTGTCGCCCCGTCACTTGTCTCTGCACAGAAATACCACGTCATCATTGCCAGTGTAGGTACTGAGAAGGATGCCGAAGCAATGGCAAAGCAACTGATTGAAAAAGGTTACCCTCATGCAAAAGCAATTGTTGGAGATGGTAAAATGCGTGTCAGCATTGAGTCTTGTGGCACAGAAACAGAAGCATATCAGGCATTGAACAGAGTTCGCCAGAATGAAACGTATAAGAACGCTTGGGTATTAAAGAAGTAGAAAGTAATCTACCCTTGCTTTATTTTTTAATTCTTTAATTTTTAACTATCATGAAGCGTATCCGTTGTCCCAAATGTGAGAATTACTTAACATTCGATGAAACCAAGTATACCGAAGGCCAATCACTGGTCTTTGTATGTGACCAGTGTAAGAAGCAGTTCAGTATCCGTTTAGGTAAATCAAAGATGAAAGCCCCTCAAAAGGAAGAACGTCCGGATGAAGCGGAGTTTAAAGAGGCTTTTGGCAGCATCACGGTCATTGAGAACGTGTTTGGTTTTAAGCAGGTACTTCCATTGCAAGAAGGTGACAATATCATAGGCCGGCGTTGCGTGGGGAATGTTATCGATGTGCCGATTGAGACTTCGGATATGAGTATGGACCGGCGTCACTGTATCATTAATGTAAAGCGTAATAAGCAGGGAGTGTTGATTTATACCTTACGCGATGCTCCCAGCCTGACGGGAACTTTCCTTAATAATGAAATTTTGGGTGACAAAGACCGCATTCGCATTGAGGATGGAGCCATTGTAACTATTGGTGCCACTACTTTTATATTGCGAGCGGCAGAACAAGAGAGCCTTTAGACAAAAAAGAAAACTGTGTATTTCCCATTAAATGTGGTATAAATAAAGCAGACCGTACAAAAAAAGTTTTTGTACGGTCTGCTTGTTTAAAGTCATAGGAATTAAAGAATGCCTTTTACTGTTTCTGACATACCTTTTTCTTGGATGGATTTTAAGAAGCAGGTAATCATGTCTGTCAATCCTGGAACGGTATTCAAGTCTCCGTGTTCCCCCCAAATAAGGTCTTTGGCTGCCAATACGCCTTCTGCCACTTTGTGAGTATCCCCCGTTGCCCAAAGGTCTTTCAATAACTGCATGATTTCGGGAGCATCATTCGGGATGATTTCTGTGCCGTCTGCGCGGGTACCTCCTTTGTAGTACGTGATGATGGCAGCCAGTCCCAATGCCAGACCTTTCGGCAGTTCTCCTTTACGTTTCAAGTAGGTTTTTAGGCCGGGAAGGTCACGGGTTTGGTATTTAGGGAAAGAGTTCAGCATGATGCTGGTTATGGCATGGTCAACAAATGGATTGTTGAAGCGCTCCAATACATCTTCTGCAAACTTTTTCAATTCGTTTTTCGGCAGGTTCAACGTTTCCATCAGCTCGTCAAACATCACTTTATGGATGTATTGTCCGATTATAGGATGCTGGCAGGCATCGCGTACAATATTTACCCCCGACAGATAGGCTACCGGAGACAGTACGGTATGAGGTCCATTCAGCAAGGTTACTTTTCTTTCGTGGTAAGGTTTTTCGGAAGGAACAAACAATACATTCAGTCCGGCTTTGTCGGCAGGGAATTCTTCGGCGACTTCTTGCGGAGCCTCGATGACCCATAAATGGAAAATTTCAGCCTGCACTACCAAATTGTCATCGTACTGTATCTTTTCTTTTATAGCGGCAATGTCTTTGCGGGGGAATCCTGGAACGATACGGTCTACTAGTGTTGCATATACACCGCAGGCTTCCTCAAACCAAGTTCTGAACTCATCACCCAACTGCCATAATTCAATGTATTGATAGATTGTCTCCTTCAACTTGTGGCCATTCAGGAAGATGAGTTCGCAGGGGAAGATAATCAGCCCTTTGCTCTTGTCGCCGTTGAATGTCTTGAAGCGGTGATACAACAGCTGTGTCAGTTTACCCGGATAAGAAGACGCCGGTGTATCTGTCAGCTTACAAGCAGGGTCAAAGGCTATACCTGCTTCCGTCGTGTTGGAAATGACAAAACGCATTTCCGGTTGTTCGGCCAATTTCATGAACTCATCGTTTTGAGTATAGGGGTTTAAGGCACGGCTGATTACATCTATCATAGTCAGACTGTTGATGGTTTCTCCTTTATCCAGACCTTGCAGATTTACATGATAAAGGTCATCCTGGGCATTCAGCATGTCAACCATACCTTTATCGATGGGTTGGACTACTACCACATTGCTGTTGAAATCGGTCTTTTGATTCATGTTATAAATAATCCAATCCACAAATGCGCGAAGGAAATTACCTTCGCCAAACTGGATAATGCGTTCCGGGCGTTGTGCTTTGGGAGCAGTTTCTTTGTTTAATGCTTTCATTTAAAAAATGATTTAAATGGTTGATATGTAATTTTTTAATTATTCAAACTCAAAGTAAAAGTCTATGTTTTCCTTCATCAATATGTCGATGGGCATGTATTTCACTGCAGTGACCGGTCTTTTAAATACCACGTGGTTGCATAAAGTCTTTACGCCACAATAGCCTTGCAGGCTTGGACGTTGACCGATGAGAAAGGTTACTTCACCGGTTTTCAGGAACTCTGTATTTTTGTGTAAAAGGTCATATCCCACAAGTCCTGCCAGCTTCCACCCCTTTTCGTGCAGATAACTTGCCACTTGATAAACACGGGAATTAAAAACAGCTCCCAGTACGGCTTGGGGATGTTCTTTAAAAAAAGCATCCAATATCCGTCTGTTGCCGTCAGTATCTTCCTTGTGCAACACAATGTCATGGATAGTCAAATCCTTATGTTCCTCGGAAAGGTATTGCATGAACCCCTCGAGGCGGCGTTGCATCTGGATTTCTGCCGGATTGTTTTTCTGATTGCTCAGGAATAACACAAGCTCCTGCCCTTTTTCATAGCTACGCATCAGAATCTTGGCAGCAATGTATCCGCTGGTTTTGGAATCTTGTCCGATATAACACAAGGCATGCGTCTGTTCAATATTGAAGTCTATGAATGCATAGGGAATATCCGCTTCCTCCAAATAAGTAGTGAGTTTTATGGTCTCCTCTCGGAAATTCGGGGCAACAAGTACGGCGTCGGCATTTTCCTCCCGGAGCACAGCACATGCTTCTTTATAGGAGGATTTGTCCGCATGCCGATAGTACAGATAGCTAACCCCAACATTGAACGGCCGTAATTCTTGTGCGGCACGGTCAATTCCCGCTGCTACAGCATGCCAATAATCATGTTCTATATAATAAGGTATAATGCAGACAATATGATAGCGCTTTTTAGCCGCCAGCCCGATGGCAAACATATTGGGATGATAATCTATCTCGTCGAGTACTTTCTGGACTTTTTCCCTACTGGAAACGGATACGTCTCCGCGGTTGTGCAGTACGCGGTCTACAGTGCCGGCAGAGACGCCGGCCATGCGTGCTATGTCTTTAATGGTATAGTTCTTGTTTTCCATCTTGAGGTATGCTGCCTAAGGCGGTAAAGGTGAGACGTCTGAAGCTTAAATATTATAAATATTCGCCGCAAAGATACGAATTATTTTGTTTCTCCAAGTAAAATTTCTACTTTTGTGTTCGATAACGGTTAATAAAACTAAAAACAATTATACGACCTATTAGCTTTACAATCAATACTATATAGGTGTAATAAATAGAAAGTAATATTTTTAGATACTTAAAACACAAGAAGATGAAAAACTTTATGGACGGAAACTTTCTGTTGCAAACGGAAACATCACAGAAGTTGTACCACGAGCATGCGGCTAAAATGCCGATTATCGACTATCATTGTCACTTGATTCCTCAAATGGTGGCGGAAGACTATCAGTTTAAGTCACTGACTCAGATTTGGTTGGGAGGTGACCACTACAAGTGGCGTGCCATGCGTACCAATGGTGTGGACGAACGTTTCTGTACCGGTAAGGATACTACAGATTGGGAAAAGTTTGAAAAGTGGGCCGAAACGGTACCTTATACTTTCCGTAATCCGTTGTACCACTGGACCCACCTTGAATTGAAGACCGCTTTTGGAATCGATAAAATTCTCAATCCTCATACGGCCTGTGAAATTTATGATGAATGTAATGAGAAGCTGAAACAGCCTGAATATTCCGCCCGTGGCATGATGCGCCGTTATCACGTGGAAGTGGTTTGTACTACAGATGATCCTATTGATTCCTTGGAATATCATATCAAGACACGCGAGAGCGGTTTTGAAATCAAGATGTTGCCTACTTGGCGTCCGGATAAGGCAATGGCGGTGGAAGTTCCTGCCGATTTTCGCGCATATGTAGAAAAGTTGGCCGAAGTGAGCGATGTGGCTATTTCCTGCTTTGACGATATGGTTGCTGCCTTGCGTAAGCGTCACGATTTTTTCGCGGAACAAGGATGTAAACTGTCTGACCACGGAATTGAAGAATTCTATGCCGAGGATTATACAGGAGCGGAAGTTAAGGCTATCTTTAACAAGGTATATGGCGGTACTGGATTGACGAAGGAGGAAATTCTGAAATTCAAGTCGGCCATGCTGGTTGTGTTCGGCGAAATGGATTGGGAGAAAGGTTGGACACAACAGTTCCATTATGGTGCTATTCGCAACAACAATAGTAAGATGTTCAAACTGTTAGGTCCTGATACCGGTTTTGATTCCATTGGCGAATTTACTACAGCAAAAGCTATGGCTAAATTTCTCGACCGCTTAAACTCCAATGGTAAGCTGACCAAGACTATTCTTTATAATTTGAATCCATGCGCCAACGAAGTCATTGCTACTATGCTGGGTAACTTCCAGGATGGTACGGTTGCCGGTAAGATTCAATTCGGTTCCGGTTGGTGGTTCCTTGACCAGAAGGATGGTATGGAAAAGCAGATGAATGCCCTTTCTGTACTGGGCTTATTGAGCCGATTTGTTGGTATGCTGACCGATTCCCGTTCCTTCCTCTCCTATCCGCGCCATGAATATTTCCGCCGTACATTGTGTAATCTTGTAGGCCGTGATGTAGAAAATGGTGAAATTCCTATTTCCGAGATGGAACGCGTAAACCAGATGATTGAAGATATCAGCTATTATAACGCTAAGAATTTCTTCCAATTCTAAAAAGCAATAGTAAGCTATAAGTTATGCAGTTTCACCCATAACTTATAGCTTATCTAATATTCCTTTGATACTATCCAATCGTATAAAATTGGGATGTCGTATTTCCCCTTCATGTTGCTCGTATGCCCAAGTCACGTGGTATGGTACATGGGCAGCGTATCCCCCAAGTTCCAATACCGGAAGTATGTCTGATTTTACAGAATTACCTATCATCAGGAGTTTTTCAGGCGGACAGCCCAATGTATCAATCAGCCTCTGGTAATCATCGATTTTCTTGTCACTCATAATTTCGATATGATGGAAATATTCTCGCAGTCCGGAAGCTTCTATTTTTCTTTTCTGGTCGAACAAGTCCCCCTTAGTGGCCAACACCAATTTATATTTCCCATGAAGTGACGATATGGTCTCCTTCACGCCTTCCAGTAGTGTAACCGGTTTCTGCAGAAGCTCTTGTCCCCATCCTATTACTTCATCTATAAGATGCATATTCCCGTTTCCGTCTGTCACTTTGCAGATGGTTTCAGTCATACTGAGCATTATGCTCTTCAGCCCATAGCCATACATATGCAGATTCTTCATTTCTGTTTCAAAAAACCTTTGTGATATGGATGAAGCAGGCAGATATTGCCTTAAAAGGTTACAGAATTTGTGCTCGAACTCCTGAATATAAAGTTCGCTTTCCCACAGTGTGTCATCAGCGTCAAAAGCTATAAATTCGATTTTATCTTTCATGAATGGTCGTTTTATAAAAGCGTCCAAAGATACGGAGTATTCTATATAAATGAAAAGATAAATAGTGATAA
The DNA here is from genome assembly GCF_003602795.1 of Bacteroides sp. AF34-31BH. Lineage (NCBI taxonomy): Bacteria > Pseudomonadati > Bacteroidota > Bacteroidia > Bacteroidales > Bacteroidaceae > Bacteroides > Bacteroides sp. AF34-31BH. The sequence goes on along the minus strand of NZ_QTLV01000002.1, from coordinate 312,564 downwards.
ATGGGAAGTTAATATCTTGTCTGCAACTTATTAATATTGTGTTTGCAGAAAATTAATATCTTGCAAACACGATATTAATTTCCTATTTTTGCATTTATTTTTTCATTTAATACATAAATTTTAATCGTACAAAAGGATGATGACATCACCCCAACCCGCTTCCAAAGGCTTCAGCAGAGCTTTTTGGGTAAGCAGTACAGTAGAACTGTTCGAACGCATGGCATATTATGCTGTATTTATTGTTCTTACCATTTATCTTTCCAATATTTTAGGTTTCAATGATTTTGAGTCAAGCATGATTTCCGGTCTGTTTTCGGGAGGGCTCTATTTGTTGCCTATCTTTACGGGCGCATATGCCGATAAGATAGGTTTCCGAAAGTCGATGATTATTGCTTTCTCACTGCTTTCCATCGGGTATTTGGGCTTGGGATTGCTTCCCACCCTACTGGAAACAGCCGGTCTGGTGGAGTATGGCGAGACAACCCGTTTTTCAGGATTGCCGGATAGTAATGACCGCTGGATGATTGTCCCCGTATTGTTTGTTATCATGGTAGGAGGTTCGTTCATCAAGTCTATCATATCGGGATCGGTGGCTAAGGAAACAACAGAGGCTACCCGTGCTCGCGGCTATTCCATCTTCTATATGATGGTGAATATAGGAGCTTTTACCGGAAAAACGGTGGTCGACCCTCTACGGAATGTTATCGGTGAGCAAGCTTATATTTATATCAATTACTTCTCGGCTGCCATGACAGTGCTGGCATTATTGGCTGTCATCTTATTGTATAAATCGGCACATACAGCAGGTGAAGGGAAAAGCATGCGTGAAATTGGGCAAGGTTTTCTGCGTATTATCACTAATTGGCGTTTGTTGATTCTTATCCTCATCGTAACCGGCTTTTGGATGGTGCAGCAACAGCTCTATGCAACTATGCCCAAATATGTCATCCGTATGGCGGGTGAAACAGCCAAACCGGGGTGGATAGCCAATGTAAACCCGTTTGTAGTGGTTTGCTGCGTAAGTTTTATCACCCGGTGGATGGCAAAGCGCACAGCTATTACTTCTATGAATATAGGCATGTTTCTTATTCCGGTATCGGCATTGCTGATGGCATGCGGTAATTTGCTGGGCAACGATATTATTTCCGGCATGAGCAATATTACTTTGATGATGGTGTTTGGTATTGTTGTGCAAGCTTTGGCAGAATGTTTTATCTCACCGCGTTATCTGGAATACTTCTCTTTGCAGGCCCCAAAGGGCGAAGAAGGTATGTACCTCGGTTTCAGTCATCTTCATTCATTCCTCTCTTCTATTTTCGGATTCGGTATTGCGGGGGTGCTTCTGACAAAATATTGTCCTGATCCAGTCTTGTTTGAAACCCGCGAAGCGTGGGAAGCAGCCAGTGTCAATGCACATTATATCTGGTATTATTTCGCTGCTATAGGATTGGTTGCGGCAATAGCATTATTCGTTTTTGCCAAAACTACCGAATTCATCGACAAAAAGAAGAAGGCATAAGGTTTATATATTGCATACTTTTTGTATATTTGCCGTCACTTTTTTTAAAAGCGACGGCTTTTTTGTAATTAAGGAGATTAGGATGAAAGTAAAATTTATAAGCCTTGCCAGTGGAAGCAGCGGCAACTGTTATTATATAGGCACAGAAAAATATGGAATACTCATCGACGCCGGCATTGCAGTACGGACGATAAAAAAAGGACTGAAGGAAGCAGGTATCAGCATGGAAATGATACGTGCGGTATTTGTTACGCACGACCATGCAGATCATATTAAAGCGGTAGGCGGATTGGGTGAGAAACAGAATATTCCTATTTATACAACTGCCCGGATTCATGAGGGTATTAACCGGAGCTATTGCATGACAGAAAAGTTATATTCGTCTGTCCGTTACCTGGAAAAGCAGCAACCCATGCAGTTGGAAGATTTTCATATCGAATCTTTCGAGGTACCTCATGACGGCACGGACAATGTGGGCTATTGTATTGAGATAGACGGAAAAGTGTTTGCTTTTCTTACAGACCTTGGTGAAATTACTCCTACGGCCGCAGAATATATCAGAAAGGCCAATTATCTGATATTGGAAGCCAACTACGATGAGGAAATGTTACGCATGGGTACCTACCCCCAATACCTGAAAGAACGGATTACCAGCCGCACCGGACACATGAGTAATATTGCTACTGCTGAATTTCTTTCGGAAAATATGACGGAACATTTACAGTATATTTGGCTTTGCCATTTGAGCAAGGACAACAATCATCCTGAATTGGCATATAAAACAGTGGAATGGAAATTAAGGGAAAAAGGAATTATCGTAGGAAAGGATGTACAGTTGTGTGCTTTGAAGCGTACTACTCCTTCTGATTTATACGAGTTTGAATAAAAAATCCCATTTCATCGCAAAAAATACACCGTTTTGTTTGCACGAATAAAATAAAAGGACTACTTTTGCACCCGCAAACAAGAAATAAGGAATGCACTCTTAGCTCAGTTGGTAGAGCAACTGACTCTTAATCAGTGGGTCCAGGGTTCGAATCCCTGAGGGTGTACTTAAAAAAGGAACAACTACTGTTGTTCCTTTTTTAATTTGTCTTAACAAGAACATGCTTTGATGGGTATAAGCTCCTCATACGGAATCACTAGTAAATCTATATGGGGATGATACATTATTTTTCGTTAGTCCGCATAATAAATTCTTCAGAAGTTTGTTTTTATACCTTTGCCCTCACCCGCTTTCCGCCTCTTTCGTCACATTCGAAAATATATGTCAGAAAATGAAAGTAGGAAGAAAACTTTTATTTCCTCCTACTCGTATATCTATATTTTGTATATTTGTACACACATCAATGATTTTAAACTAAAAGAAAAACAATATGGATAAAGATTCAAAGCAAGTAGTGGTTCTTCTGACACATCCCAATATAAAAGAGTCGCGAGCTAACAAGGCATTGATGGATGCTATTAGTGACATGGGAGAGGTGGCCATATACAATTTATATGAGATGCGTGTGGAAGATGCTTTTAATGCAGAGATATGGAGCACTATCATATCGCATGCATCTGCGCTTGTATTTCAGTTTCCGTTCTATTGGATGTCGGCTCCTTCTTTATTGAAGAGATGGTTGGATGAAGTATTTACTTATCTGGCAAAAACTCCTGCTGTGGCTGGTAAGACATTGATGGTGGTCACTACTGCCGGCTCTGAACATGATGCTTATAGAAGCGGAGGAAGAAATCGTTTTACGGTGGATGAGTTGTTAAGACCTTATCAAGCAAGTGCTGTACATGCTGGAATGATATGGCAAACTCCTCTTGTAGTCTATGGAATGGGGACTTCGGAAGCTAGTAAAAATATAGCAGAAGGGATAAATTGCTATAAGCAAAGAATTGAAGCATTGGTGAAGAAAGACATTTTCAGTGATAATTGGTAATAGTAGGACCATATCGAAATGGAACATTCTTTTTCATTTTTGAATGTTTGTTTTTCTCTTTATCTTTTTCTAAAATACTGATTTTAAGCAATAAATAAAATATTGTATGAATTGGCATATTTCTTGTGTTAACTCATACATGAAACTTTATATTATATCAAACAGATTACCCGTTAAGGTTACCAAAGAGGATGAAACGTTCGTGTTTTCACGAAGTGAAGGCGGACTGGCTACCGGTTTGGACTCACTTCAGATTTCCTACGAAAAACATTGGATTGGATGGCCTGGAATATGCGTTGACAACGAAGAAAGTAAAGAGGAAATCACTTCTAGATTGGAAGGAATAAATTTCCACCCAGTATTCTTGTCCGAAATACAGATAAAGAATTATTATGAAGGCTATAGTAATAGTACTATTTGGCCATTATGTCACTACTTTTTTGTTTATACGCTGTATCGGAACTCTTTCTGGCAATCGTATCAGGAAGTGAACCAGTTGTTCTGCGATGCCATTTGCCGCGTGATACGTCCAGGTGATAAGGTGTGGATTCAAGACTATCAGTTAATGCTGCTTCCCGGAATGCTTCGGAAGGTTTACCCGGATTTAAATATCGGATATTTCCATCATATCCCTTTTCCTTCCTATGAACTTTTCCGGATATTACCGGAGCGTGCAGAAATCCTGAAAGGATTATTGGGTGCTGACTTTATAGCTTTCCATACTCATGACTATATGCGGCATTTTATCAGTGCTGTCGAACGGGTATTGCGTATTGACTTTAAACTGGACGAAGCACAACTCGGGAATAGAGTAGTTAGGACCGACGCTCTTCCTATGGGAATCAACTACGGACTGTATCACAATGCTTCTTCCAGACCGGAAGTACGGCGGGCGATAGACCGTACACGGAAATTTTTCGGGAATCATAAGTTGATTCTTTCTGTAGACCGCTTGGATTATAGCAAAGGCATTCTGCACCGTTTATGGGGATTTGCTGCTTTTTTAGAATGTCATCCTGAATATTGTGGAAAAGTTACATTGGCAATGGTCATTGTTCCATCACGTGACCATGTAGATAGTTATGCTGAGCTAAAAACCAAGATTGACGAAGAAATAGGTTCTATAAACGGACAGTATTCTACGATGGACTGGACTCCGGTTTGCTATTTCTATCACGGTTTTTCATTTGAAGAACTGGTGGCAATGTACTATATAGCTGATGTAGCTTTGGTAACTCCACTTCGTGATGGCATGAATTTGGTTGCCAAGGAATATGTAGCCTCGAAAAATAATAATCCGGGTGTTTTGATTTTGAGTGAAATGGCAGGTGCAGCTATTGAGATGACGGATGCATTGTTGATTAACCCCAATGACACTGAGGAGATAAAGCAGGCCATTTGTCGGGCTTTGGAGATGCCCGAACAGGAACAACTGAAACGCTTGCAACACATGCAGAAAATTATTTCCGTACAAACGGTTAATAAGTGGGCGGCAGACTTTGTAAGTGAATGGAGCGATACGTGCCGTAAGAATGAACAGCTTCGTAAGAAAAGGATATCCGCCGGTATTATTGGTGCCATCAAAATGAAATATAACCAGGCTAAGCAACGGCTTATCTTGCTGGATTATGACGGAACGTTGGCGTCGCTCAAGACACGACCGGAAAATGCTAAGCCCACCCCTGAACTCATTGCCACATTGCAGAAGCTGGTTTCCGACCCGGCCAACCATGTTGTTGTGAATAGTGGTCGCGACCATTTTACTTTAGAAAAATGGTTGGGAAATTTACCGATTGCAATGGCTGCGGAACATGGTGCTTTCTATAAGGAAAATGGCATCTGGCACAAAAACATAAACAAAGCGGAATGGAGTTCCGGATTGGTGTCCATCTTGAAGCTTTTTGTCGAAAAGACGCCTCGTTCCCACCTTGAAGTCAAGGAAACGGCTTTGGCATGGCATTACCGGGAAAGTGATGCATGGTTAGGAGCTTTGCGGGCACAGCAACTTATCAATGTGCTGGTTAACATCTGTATACAGCAAAAGCTGCAAATCATACAAGGAGATAAAGTGGTGGAGATTAAGTCTCCCGATTATAATAAAGGTTCCGAAGTGAGACGCCAGTTGGAAAAGAAACATTATGACTTTATCATAGCTATGGGAGATGATACTACGGATGAAGATATGTTCAAAGCTTTGCCGGTGAATGCAGTGACAATCAAGGTGGGATATGTGTCGGAGGCAGCAAGCTATAATATGCCATCACAAACGGAAGTCCTGCCTTTTCTTCAAATTCTGGCGAACAAGAAAGACATGAAACAACCCATTGGCGAGAATGTCAAAACAAGCTTGAAAGGGGTATTCGATTTTTTCAGAGACTTGTTAAAAACAAAATAGTAAAAATGAGTAATTTAAATTATGGGGTAGTAGGCAATTGTCGGACTGCCGCACTTATATCCGAAAAAGGCAGCATAGACTGGTTGTGTTTTCCCGATTTTGATTCTCCGTCTATCTTTGCATCACTACTTGATCGGGAAAGAGGAGGAAGTTTTGGATTTGACGTTACAGAAGACTATCATATCTCACAATCTTACGTTCCTCACACTAACATATTGTCTACTTCTTTTTCTTCGAAAGAGGGAGAATTTGTCGTACTTGATTACATGCCTTATTACCGTTCCTGCGAAAATGCCCATTATCTTCCGGCAGAATTGTATCGATATGTGAGGTGGATAAAAGGTAAGCCCCGTTTCAAAGTAAACTATGTCCCTGCTCCCAATTATGCGCAAGGTAAAGTGATTCATAATGTCACTTCTGAATTTATAGAAAGCTATTGTTCTTCTGATAATAAAGATAGACAATATTTGTATTCTTCCCTTCCTTTGCAGAACATCGAACAGAAAAAAGAAATTATATTGGAAAAAGATGAGTTCTTTCTTTTGTCATACAATGAAAAGGTCATTCCGGTGGACATTGAACGGGAAAAAATTGAATATTGCCGTACTTTGGTTTATTGGCTTAATTGGACCAACCGTACTAAGAAATATTCTCTCTATAATGATGTGATAGAAAGAAGCATGCTGGTTTTGAAACTGATGTCTTACTATAACGGAGCCGTACTGGCCGCCCTTACTACCAGTTTGCCCGAATCCGTCGGCGAAGTACGTAATTGGGATTATCGGTTCTGTTGGTTGAGGGATGCCTCCATGTCTATCGAAACTTTGTTCCAGATAGGCCATATAGGAGCAGCAAGACGTTTTATGAAGTTCATACAGTCCACTTTCGTATCCAAGCACGAATCCTATCAGATAATGTACGGCATTCGGGGAGAAAGGCAGCTGACCGAGATTATTCTGGAGCATTTGTCCGGATATAAGAATTCCAAACCAGTACGGATAGGTAATGATGCTTACCATCAAAAGCAGAATGACTCGTTCGGTTATCTGATGGATTTGATTTACCAGTACTATCGGCTGATGCCCGGTACATTAGACGAAATAGAGGATATGTGGGAAATGGTAAAGAGCATTCTTTCCACGGTAATGGAAGATTGGAAGAAACCAGATAAGGGGATATGGGAAATCAGAGGAGAAAGCCGCCATTTTGTTTCATCCAAAGTGATGTGTTGGGTGGCTTTGGACCGTGGTGCAAAGATAGCTTCCATGCTCAATAAATACGGTTATAGTGAACGTTGGCAAAAGGAAGCTGACAAGGTATGGCAGGATGTAATGACATATGGATGGAAGGAAGAACTTCAAAGTTTCTCGCAGACTTATGATAATATGGCAATGGATTCCTCTTTGCTGTTGATGGAACCTTACGGTTTTATTGCAGCAGACGATATCCGATACCATAAGACAGTGAAGGCTGTGAAAAAAGCTCTTTTGCATAAGGGATTGATGTACCGGTATAACAGCGAAGATGATTTCGGGCTTCCTTCCTCGGCTTTTACCATTTGCACTTTTTGGCTGATACGTGCGCTTTTTGTTATCGGAGAAAAGGAAGAAGCCCGTTGTTTGTTTGATGATGTTCTGACATATTCCAATCATTTGGGATTATTCAGTGAGGATATTGATTTTAATACGAAGGAACAACTGGGGAATTTTCCACAAGCTTATTCGCATTTGGCATTAGTCAATACGGCTATTCTGTTTGCAGAAGAAAATAAGAGATTGGCTTTTATCCGGCCGTAACGAGGAGGGGAACTTAATTAATACTGCAAATGGGAGCATTTTGTATTTGTCCTTCTTTCTTTCGTTTTTAATTCCATTGAATGATGATACCTTTCTTTTTTTATGTATTTTTGCATAAATAAAATTTCACTATTTCGGCAGTTGTTTTGTACTCATATCGCTGATATAGTTTAGGAACTCAAAATAAAGGATTATCATGTTACGGAAGATTAGACTGACTTTTGCAATGATTTGCTTTGTACTCATCACCTTGTTGTTCCTTGATTTTACGGGAACGTTGCATGGGTGGTTCGGCTGGTTGGCCAAAATCCAGTTTTTGCCGGCTGTATTGGCGCTAAATGTGGGAGTGATATTGTTTCTTGTAATTCTCACTTTGGTATGCGGGCGTATCTATTGTTCTGTGATTTGTCCCTTAGGGGTATTTCAGGATATACTGGCATGGCTGGGCCGGCAACCTAAAAAACGCAGGAAGCTTCCTTACTCTTATTCTCCGGCCTTATCTTGGCTGCGCTATGGCGTATTGGATGTGTTTATCATTGCTTTGATTGCCGGAATTGGTTCATTGGCTGCTCTACTTGCACCCTATAGTGCATACGGACGTATTGCCAATAATCTTTTTCAACCTATATGGCAATGGGGCAACAATCTGCTTGCTTATCTGGCTGAACGGGCAGACAGTTATGCCTTTTATGAAACGGATGTATGGTTGAAGAGCCTGCCGACTTTTATTATTGCTGCCGCTACTTTGGCTGTGCTTGTTGTTCTGGCCGGACGCAACGGACGAACCTATTGTAATACGATTTGCCCGGTAGGAACGGTCTTGGGCTTCCTTTCACGTTATTCGCTTTTCCGCATCACAATAGATTCGGAAAAGTGCAACCAATGCAGTCTTTGTTCACGCAACTGCAAGGCAGCCTGCATCAACTTTAAGGAGCATCAGATTGATGCAAGCCGGTGTGTGGTTTGCATGAACTGCATTGAGAAGTGCAAGCATGGAGCCATTTCCTACAAGTATCATCCTTTCGGTAAACCTGCTGCGGGCAAGGCAGATTCGGAACAGATAAACGAAACCCGCCGCAGTTTTTTCACAGCAACGGCTCTGGTTGCAGCCACTTCTGTTTTAAAAGCGCAGGAAAAGAAAGTAGACGGAGGACTGGCAGCCATTGAAGATAAGAAGATTCCTAAGCGAAGCACTCCCCTCACTCCTCCCGGCTCATTGAGTGCCCGCAATATGGCGCAACACTGCACGGCCTGCCAGCTCTGTGTGTCGGCATGTCCCAATCAGGTTCTTCGTCCTTCTGCAGACTTAAGGAAATTGATGCAACCGGAAATGTCATACGAACGCGGCTATTGTAGACCGGAATGTACAAAATGTTCGGAGGTATGTCCTGCAGGGGCTATCCGTCCGATAACCAAAGCTGATAAATCATCCGTTCAGATAGGGCATGCCGTGTGGGTAAAGAAAAATTGCATACCACTGACGGATGGTGTGCAGTGTGGCAACTGTGCACGCCATTGTCCGACGGGAGCCATACAAATGGTGCCGAGTATACCTGAAGACAAGGATTCTCCAAAGATTCCGGTAATCAATGTGGAGCGTTGTATCGGCTGCGGGGCATGTGAGAATCTTTGTCCGGCCCGTCCGTTCAGTGCCATCTATGTGGAAGGACATGAAAGACATCGAATTATATAACAAAGTAGAATTTCTATAAGTATGGAAGAACATCATAAAAACAATATGAACCGTCGTGATTTCTTGAAGATAGTGGGAATTACAACCGCCACATCTACTGCTGCCCTCTATGGATGTGGTTCTAAGGAAGGAAGCAGTGAAGGCAGTAAAGTATTGGGCCCCATTCCGACGGATAAAATGACCTATCGTAGTTTTCCTGGTTTGGGGAGTGACAAAGTTTCTATTTTAGGATATGGCTGTATGCGCTGGCCTACCGTTCCTGCTCCGGATGGAAAAGGGGAAATGATAGACCAGGATGCTGTAAACGAACTGGTGGATTATGCCATTGCCCATGGCGTGAATTATTTCGATACGTCTCCGATGTATGTACAAGGATGGAGTGAGAAGTCTACGGGAATAGCTCTGAAACGCCATCCACGCGAATCGTTCTATCTTGCCACCAAACTATCCAATTTTCATCCTGATACCTGGACTCGCGAGGGTTCCATCGCCATGTACCGTAAGTCGTTCGAGGATATGCAGGTGGACTATATAGACTACTATCTGCTACACATGATTGGTGGCGGTGGCATGGAGCAATTCCGCAAACGCTACATAGACAACGGTATGATTGATTTTCTTGTCAAGGAGCGTGAAGCAGGACGCATCCGCCGTTTGGGATGGTCGTTCCACGGAGATATCGAAGTCTATGACTATGCCTTGCAGATGCATGACCGTGGTGAAGTTCATTGGGACTTTGTACAAATACAGTTGAATTATGTGGACTGGAAACATGCTTCGGGCAGCAACTTCAAGGCAGAGTATCTGTATGACGAGCTGGCCAAGCGTAAGATCCCTGCTGTCATTATGGAGCCTCTGCTGGGTGGGCGGCTCTCCAATGTCCCCGACCATATTGTGGCACGGCTGAAGCAGCGCGAACCCGAACGCAGTGTGGCGTCTTGGGCATTCCGTTATGCCGGTTCTCCCCAGGATGTACTGACAGTGCTGAGCGGCATGACTTATATGGAACATTTGCAGGATAACATCCGTACTTACTCTCCATTGGTACCACTCACAGAAGAAGAAACTCAGTATCTGTATGATACGGCAGATTTGATGATGGAGTACCCCACCATACCTTGCAACGACTGCAAGTACTGCATGCCTTGCCCGTATGGAATTGACATTCCTGCCATCTTGATACATTACAATAAATGTGTCAATGAAGGAAATGTGCCGGAAAGCAGCCAGGATGAGAATTATCGGAAAGCACGTCGTGCTTTTCTCGTAGGATATGACCGAAGTGTACCCAAACTGAGGCAGGCCGACCATTGTACCGGGTGCAACCAGTGTTCTCCGCATTGCCCGCAAACGATTGATATTCCCAAAGAACTGCATCGTATTGACAAATTTGTAGAACAGTTGAAACAAGAGACTTTATAAAATGGAGAGTATCATTGACATACTGCACAAGGGAGGATACTCTTGTGTTATGAAGAACCGGGAGGAAGTCCGTACTTTCACCCAACGGGGAGTAGCGGATTTGTATGATTTGTACCAGGCAGATTCTGCATTTATGAAGGGGGCTGCCATTGCCGATAAGGTTATAGGGAAAGGTGCCGCTGCTTTGATGGTACTGGGAGGCTTTAAAACGGTCTATGCCGATATAATCAGCACTCCTGCGCTGGCATTGCTGTGCGAAGCAGGAATTGAAACGACTTTTGCCCAAGAGGTTCCCCATATCATTAACCGTGACAAGACCGGCTGGTGCCCGTTGGAGACGGCTTGCATGGAGCTGAATACGGTAGAGGAGATGTATCCGGTGATTCAGAATTTTATATCAAGAATCAGGGCAAAATAGCAACAGCCTGCTCTCTTTCCCTGATTACCTGATGCCTTTCTCTTCCAGCATCTTGAAGTCTTCCTTGAGCATACCGACATCATCCAGTGTGCGGGCTTCATTGTGGTCGTTCAGATAGACTCTGGGTCTTTCGATAAACAGAGCGCTGGTGACAGATAAAGAGTCATTCCGGTATGGGGTCTCCACTCCACCTATTTCCAGCATTGTCTGGAAGAATGAGGCACTGGAAGATACATTCTTCTGCCTATTGGCTTGTGCGGCCTCCAATAACGATGGGTATCTCTGCCGGTAGTTTTCGGACATCCAAATAAAGAATGGCACATGTATCTGATAATAGGAAGGTACCGGTGAAGCATGCAGAAAGAGATGCCGGTTGTCATCGAAAATATCTTCTCCATGGTCTGAAGTGTATATCAGGGCAGAATTGACATGTTGTTCTTGAAGCATATCTATCAGACGAACCAGAAAATTATCCGTGTAGCGGATAGAATTGTCATAGGCATTGATCAGGTTGTCTTTGTATTTCACTTCCGCATCAACGGGCATGTCCGGCAGGAAGAAAGCCTGCTCTGCCGGATAGCGCTCTTTATAATTAAAATGAGAACCGTAAGTGTGGAGAACTATAAATTGCCTGGAAACCCTGGAAACTCCTTTGCCCAGTTCTTTTGCTACCAGTTTCAACAGTTCGTCATCAGAGGGGTTGTAATTGGAATCCCCCACATCTTCTTTAATGAAATCATACGTGTCGGCTTCTTTGCCGAAGAAGTCTATAAATGAGTGGTTATAGCGCTGGTTCGAGAAAAAGGCGGTCTGGTAACCGGCTTCCTTGAATGCTGTGATAATCCCTTTTTGATAATAGATGGAATCAAAACTGGAAGCACTGACCGGCGACAGCAACATCGGAACACTCTTGTGGGTGGTGTTTGATTCTGTCAGCACATGGCTGAAAGCTGTCAGTCCGCCAATGCCCGACAGTCCCGGGTTAGTCTCCCGTTCGTAGCCGTACAAGGCCCAGTTGCATGCCCGTGAGGTTTCTCCCACCACCATTACATATACTTCCCTTTCATCAGCCTGATGAGTACTTCTAGCATGAAAGGTAAAATCTTTAGAGGTCTTGCGATAATTCCGCGTCTGGGCCGTCCGTTGAAAAGCAAGTGCTATGTTGTAGCATACGTTGGCAGGATACAGTTCGGATTTCGGCTCATACCGGTCATCTGTCAAATAAGCAGTGCCTAAGGATAATATTCCGGCAGACAACACATACAGAGTGCGACGGCGAGCTTGCCGGATGAATGCTTCGGACAGTCTGCGTTTGTGTACAATGGATATGGTTGCCAGAATTAATGCAGGTATATAGAGCACTACCACAATAACGATGGCAGGTATCAGATTGTCCAGCAGTTCCAGCGCCTCGCTCGAATTGGTTGTCACCAGATTCAGAAACATATCCACTGCGATAATGGACTGACCGAAAAGATACAGCAATACAAGCTGGAAGGCTCCGAAGAAGATGAACGGAAATAGCAGCCAGAATGTCCTGCCACAGTTTCTCGACCAAGCCATTACAGCATAATATATAGAAAGGGGTAGCAGGATATTACATATCTTTGCCGTCCATGATATGGGTTCTGTAAAGCATAGCACTACATTGGGCACTATCAGAATGACCAGAAACAGATAGAACAAATGTTCCTGATTGTCGAACCATTTTTTTATGTCTCTAAAAAGCTTCATTGATATTGAATATAAATCCGGTCTGGTGTTTGCCAAAACCTAAATCCAAACGTACGTTTACTCTCTTTTTGAACTCCCAGCGGTAGCCGAAACCATAATTAGGAAGAATATGCCTGGCCTCCAATTCCGAGAAATTCGGGAATATGGTTCCCGCCCCTACCCATACGGCAACTCCATTTCGCTTCCATACATGTTGGCGTAGTTCCAGCTGGACATCCATTGCACACTTGTCACGGTAGCGCCCCTCATAATAGCCACGCATAGAATAGGAACTTCCCAATGTTGCCATCAGTCCCCAGGGCGGATTTCCGTAGTTCAGCAGAGTATGGAACTGGCCTGCCAACACCCCACCCTTCCACACGGACTGGTAATAGCTGGTCGTCAGTTCCGTATTGCTGAATGCATATTTATTTCCCAAAAAGGCCGGACTGAAGCGCTGGTCTATCCGTAGGTAATATCCTTTATAGGCATTTGTCAGAAAATCGCGTGAATCATACAACAAGGAAAACCCCAAGCTCACGTTGGTGCTACGCGCTTTCATTCCTTTCCATAATTCCGGTTTTTCAAAGTCATGTCCATACACGTAATCAAATGTTGTCATCGGACCGATATAAAAGTTACGTGCCATCCGGAACATGAAGTCCACCTTAACCTGCGCCTGAAAGCGATCGTATTCACTCTCATTGTCATCATTGGCTCCATTGTCATATCCTTGTCCCCAGTAAAGGCTTGGGAAAGAATAGAAATACAGATTGTAGTTCAACCGGTATTTGTCTTGGGGAAACAGATGGTTTCCACGTACTCCCAGCAAATAGAATCCCACTGTGGAGACATCCCCATACAGAGAGACATTGGACGGAGGGAGAATACTATCGTTCCGGTCGGTACGGTAGAGTCCTGCCGCCACCAGTCCGATTCCAAATTTGGTGTCACTGGAATAATGAGGCCCGCCTATAATGCTGAAATCAAATTTCTTGTTTTTCTTTTCTTTGTTGGCATCGTTGAAGTAATTCAAAATTTTTCCGAAAAAACTGCGTTTCTTGGGAAGCGAGTCTATCGGATACGTAGAAATTGAGTCCACAGAGTTTTTTGCTTCTGCAAGGTGTGTTTGTGCATGAACAGCCGTTTCTGTAATCAGCATCAATATTGGTAATATCCATTTTGTCAATTTAGTGTCCATTACTTGTAGAAAACTTCCGTGGCAAAGTTAGTTTTTATGTTCTTCATTACAACAATGTTACTGTTCTTTTTGTTTCCAATTTTTCTCTTTTAATGTTCATTTCTACATTGCATGTGGGGTTCACTCTTTTTAACTACATCATTTATAGAACTTTCCTCGATTTATACTGTTATTTTAATATTACAAAGAACAACATGATATTGAATTATGAAAACAGCAATGGACATTCCCGATAAAGAGGGACAGAAACGACTGGTAATCGTAGGCGGCGGCTTTGGCGGATTAAAGCTGGCACGAAAATTGAAAAGCAACAAGTTTCAGATAGTTTTACTGGATAAGAATAACCATCACATCTTCCAACCGTTACTCTATCAAGTGGCCACAGCAGGTATTGAACCGAGTGCCATATCATTCCCATACCGAAAAATCTTCAAAAAAAGAGAGCATTTCCATATACGTATTTGTGAAGCACAGCAAGTCTTCCCGGAACACAATCTGCTGGAGACTTCCATCGGCACGCTGGCATACGACTATTTGGTCATTGCCACCGGCTGCAACACAAATTATTTTGGAAACGACGGGCTGGAGAAACAGACCATGGCACTAAAGAATACTTCGGAAGCCTTGTTCAACCGAAACCAGATATTGGATAGTTTTGAACAAGCCCAGAACACCGGTAATAAAGAAGAGCGCAGGCGTCTGATGACCTTTGCCATTGTAGGCGGTGGAGCTACGGGAATAGAGTTGGCTGGTGCTTTGGCCGAGATGAGGAAGTTTGTCCTTCCTCAAGACTATCCGGACTTGAATATCAATGAGATGCGTATCATCTTGTTGGATGGCTCTTCCCGGCTCTTGTCTGCTTTTTCAGAAGAGTCTTCCAAAGAAGTGGCCGATTATCTGAAGAAGCGTGATGTGGAAATCAAATTGAACCAACGGGTGATGGGATACGAGAATTATCAATTGGCATTGAATGACGGGACTGCCATCGATACCAAAAATGTATTCTGGGTGGCCGGTGTCAAGGCAAACAGCCTTCAAGGATTGCCTGCCGATGCCTATGGACCGGGAAACCGCTTGAAGGTGGACACTTATAACCGTCTTTCTCAATATCCCAATATTTTCGCTATCGGGGATACGGCCCTTATGATTTCTGAGGAGTATCCCAAAGGACACCCGCAAGTGGTGCAACCAGCCATCCAGCAGGCCCGCAACTTGATAAGGAACTTGCAGCGTGCAGAAACAGGCCTGCCGTTGCAGCCGTTTATATATCAAAACAAAGGCTCCATGGCGACCATTGGCCGCAATCATGCCGTAGTCGAGCTTAAGAAACTGCGTTTTGGCGGTTTTCCGGCATGGGCTGTGTGGCTATTCATCCATTTGATGAGTATTGTGGGTGTAAAAAACCGTCTTTTCATCTTCGTAGACTGGATGTGGAGTTACTTTACCTATGACCCGTCTTTACGGATTATCATCAAACCCTTGAAGCGGGAGTAAACTTTTATTGAGTAATATTTGTTATAGTTCATATACGAACTTAAAAACAAATGAATATGTTAAAACAACTTTTATTTCCCGCCAAACCGGACGGAACGGCAACATCTGCTATGCTATTGATTGCAAGAATTGTATTCGGTATATTATTAATGAACCACGGTATCCAGAAGTGGACTAACTTTCAAGAGCTGTCGGCCGTTTTCCCTGACCCGCTGGGTGTAGGCAGTCCGCTGTCTTTAGGACTGGCTATCTTTGGTGAATTGGCATGTTCCATGGCATTCATTATAGGTTTTCTCTATCGTTTGGCTATGATACCAATGGTGTTTACAATGGCTGTTGCCTTTTTTGTAATTCATGGTAATGACCCGTTTGCCACGAAAGAGTTGGCTTTTGTATATCTGGTAGTGTTCATATTGATGTATATCATAGGTCCGGGCAAGTTTGCCGTTGACCGCTGGATAAGAAAAGCTCTTTTCCAAAAGGCTCGTAAATAGACACTTCCGTTTTACTGAAAACAGATTTTAAGCTCAAATAGGATGTATTTTCGTAAAAAATCCTATATTTGCGGATGCTTAAAATAACTCGATGAGCTATAAAGCTAATTAAACACAGTAAAATAAAAAAGAGTGATTATGAAAAAGTTCAATTTGAAGATGGCTGCGACCGTAATGATTTGCGGCTCGTTTCTTTTCAGTTCTTGTATCGGTTCTTTTGGACTGCATAGTAAACTGGTCAGCTGGAATCAAGGTATTGGTACCAAGTTTGTAAACGAACTGGTTTATCTGGCATTCAATATTATCCCGGTATATGGCGTTTGCTATCTGGCCGATGCATTGGTCATCAACTCCATCGAATTCTGGAGTGGTTCAAACCCTATGGCCAGCATTGGTGATGTAAAGAAAGTGAAAGGCGAAAACGGTGACTACCTGGTAGAGACACTTGAAAACGGCTATTCTATCACCAAAGAAGGTGAGACTGCTTCTATGGAACTCATTTACAACAAAGAGTTGAATACTTGGAATGTTGTTGCCGATGGTGTCAGCACAGAATTGCTGCAAATGAACAATGACGGCACTGCACAAATGACCCTTCCGAACGGTGAGGAAATGACAGTGACGCTGGATGCCCAAGGTGTGGCAGCAGCACGTCAGGCGACGATGATTGACAGCTATTACGCTTTTAATTAAAAGTTGAAAATGGAAAGGTGAAAGTTGAAAATGGCTGGGTGCATAGATGCCCAATAACCATTTTCACCTTTCCACTTCCCATTAGAACGGATATCCCACAGCAAAGTGGAAGGCAAAATCGCGGCTGAATTTAGGATGGATAATGGGATAACGGTCTTTTTTCTTCTCATACGCCGGATTGACGGCCTTCATACCCCCGTCGAAACGCAATACAAAGAAATCCAAGTCAAGACGCAATCCTAAACCATATGCCACGGCAATCTGTTTATAGAACTTGTCAAATTCAAACTGACCTCCCGGCTGGTCTTTATAATCCCGTATTGTCCAGATATTCCCGGCATCTACAAAGAGGGCTCCTCTGAATTTCCAGAACAACCGTGTGCGGTATTCAATGCTGGCATCCAGCTTGATGTCTCCCGACTGGTTCATGAAGTTATTATCGCCGGGGAAAGAACCGGGCCCCAAATCACGTACAGACCATCCGCGCACACTGTTGGCGCCGCCGGAGAAGTAGCGTTTCTCAAATGGAAGCATTGTTGCATTGCCGTATGGAATGGCGATACCGGCACCAAAATGAAATGCCAATGAATTGCGGTTGTCAATGACCAGATTCTTGGCAAAGTCAAAATCGCCTTTCAGGTATTGGGCAAAAGGAATGTTCAACAAAGTGTATTCCCCCGATGCATTCTTCTTCATTCCTCCGAGCTTTGCCACAGCATACAACAAGTTACCCGCCGATTCAAAATTGAGGCGGATGGTATAGGAATTTCCGATACCGGAGTTATTCATCAATGCTCTTCCGGCACTGTTGTAGATATAGCTATAGCCGGTGCGGACAATAAAGCGGTCTTCATAATTGTATTTGAGGATGTAGTTCTCGTCTTTCTCCAGATAATCCTCTTTGAATGTCTGGTCTATGCTGGGCATATACAGATAGTTGATGTCCAGCAAATCAATGCGATGCTGCGAACGCTGTTGTTGTACCCCCCATTTGTAGCTCCATCCGGCAGATGCTACAATGCGCGTGAATTCGGGTCTCATCTGGTAGTTATATTGCAATCCGAATTCTGTAGTAGCCCTTATCCTCCGCTTGAAATCGCTGGATACAAAGGGAAACATAAACCGTGGGAAGTTGATGGTTGCTTCCGCACCTAATTCTATGTAGTCTTGATTCAAGGAGCTCTGCAAACCGGACACAGCCTCGTATGCCCCACGTAGCTTGAACATGAATGTTTCGGAACCTTTGAACATGTTGCGGTGCTGAAAAGCCACCGAAGCGGCAGCTCCCAAATCGCCGGCAGAGTTTGTGCCTTCCACCTCAAAAGATACGGACTGATGCTTGCCTCTGGTCAGCATCACATAGGCGTTGAGCTTTGCACTGTCACTCTGTTGCACTTCAAAAAAACGGATATTGGTATATTTCAGGGCTTGCAGGCGTCCGTAGTTGGAGTAGGTACGCTGCACGTTCTGCTCGTTATAGAGAGTTCCCGGAGTGATGCGCAGATTGTTGGTCAGCACTTTGGGGCGCAGATAAAGCTTGTCTTTGTAGTAGATGGGAAAGCCTTTGTAATGCAATGAATCATTCACCTCGATGCTGTTCTGGGTGGATGCCTGCAACACATTATAATCGGTAATGAAACTCACTTTATTGATAGTGTATTGCCGGTGATTCTGCGGCGTATCCTCGTTATGCTGTCTGTATGGAGCCAAATGCAGTGTCAAATCTACCAGATAAGAATTACGGACAGTATCCGCAGTATAGGATATGTACTCTTTATTGAACTTGTAATATCCATTCTGAAGCAGTTTGTTTGTGATGCGCTGGCGTTCTGCATCCAGTACATTGACATCAAAATACATGCCTTCGGATAATAAGGTTACTGCGGAATCCTGCCGCATGTATTCCTTTATTTTACTGTCCTGGATATCATATTTCAAGGTACGAACTTTATAGGGCTTGCCGGTTGTCACCTTATAGACCAACTTCATCTTTTTCTTCTTGACTTGGCGTACCGGTTCCACCAGGGCGCCCATATAGCCCATATTCTGCACAGCCTTAGTGATTTCTTCCCTGGTCCGGTTGGTTTCCTCCTCACTGTATATGACCGGGGCATCACCTAATTTCCTCAATGTACGGTTTATCCAGCGTGTAGAGTCCCGTCCGGACCAGTTGTAGACATACAACTGGGTCTTTATCAGGCTGAACCACTTCGCATTGGGATTCTGGCGGATGTACATGGAGAGATTGGATGGTTTTACTTCCTTATTATCAGTATGTATGCGCACTTCATCCAGCAAATACGAGCCGTCCGGCACATATTTGGTAGAAGAACAGGAAGCCAACAAAAGTACGATAGTAGTAAGTATCGCGTAGCGGAAACCTTTATTCATACCGAGTCATTAATTGCGCATAAACAGCTACAAATATACTTGTATTTTTTTGTTCCCGAAATAAAAAACGCCGGAAGAGTGCAGAGTTTTTGATTATATTGAAATAATCACGTATTTTTGTCAAATGATAACATGTGTGTCCTATGGCATTAAGTAAAAATCGCATTAAATATATCCACTCGTTGGAGCAGAAAAAGAACCGGAAGGCCGACAAGGTATTTCTGGCAGAAGGACCTAAACTCGTAGGGGATTTGTTGGGACATTTTCCTTGTCAGTTCTTGCTGGCAACTTCAGAATGGCTTTCCCGGAACCGCCCTCTCTCCACCGTAACGGATGCCACGGAAGTATCGGAGGAGGAACTTTCGCGTGCCAGCCTGCTGAAAACTCCCCAACAAGTGCTGGCTGTGTTCCGGCAGCCGGATGAGGAGACGGATATTTCCGTCATCAGTCACTCCCTCTGTCTGGCTTTGGATGATGTGCAAGACCCCGGTAACCTGGGAACGATTGTCCGCCTTGCTGATTGGTTTGGGATAGAGCATATTTTCTGTTCGCCCAACACGGTGGATATCTATAATCCCAAAACTGTGCAGGCCACGATGGGAGGTATCGCACGCGTCAGACTGCATTATACTCCCCTACCCGAGTTCATCCGCTCACTGAAGGATATTCCCGTTTACGGCACTTTCCTGGACGGAGAGAATATGTACGGACAACCGCTTTCGAAAAATGGGCTGATTGTGATGGGTAATGAAGGAAATGGCATCGGAAAAGAAGTGGAGGCACTCATCAACCGCAAACTATACATACCGAATTATCCCGCCAGCCGTGAGACCTCGGAGTCATTGAACGTGGCTATTGCCACAGCAGTAGTTTGCGCTGAGTTCCGGCGCCAGGCTGCATTGTAGTAAAATCAAAAGGAAAAAACAACCAGGGAATCAAATAAGGCAATTCTTCCTCGATAACCGGAGGGATTGCCGTCAGTATATTGCAGCACGTATCAAAATGAGGATAGTCTGTTTCCACCTCCGTAAGCAAAGCTATGACTCCCGGTAGCCATTCCGTATTCTCCACCTCTTCTGTCAATGGGAAGATACGTGATACCCATTGTCCTTCACCTATCTCCACCACATATTGTTTCAGATAGCCATGCCCGGGAAGAAACAGAAAATGGGAAGCGTAGCGTTTCATGCTTTCGGACGGGGACGTATGGTTCTGGGAGTCGTGGTATTTTCCTGCTCCTGAATTTCCAGAGGTTTCAATTTCTCAGGTTTTCCGATACTGTCTTTGCGAAGGGAGTCTGTCGCTTGCTGAAGGCTGTCCTTTGGGGCAATGACCAAGCTGTCCGTGGCGTGATAGCGCATCAGTGAGATACGGTCTGCCAGCAAAGGCTGTGGAGTCTCCTGCTGCGGATAATAGATGAACCCGCGTATTTCCTTGATTTCTCCTAAAGTATCGGCAAACAAGGTGAGCGTTTCCACACCTGTGTCTTGTACTTTCCGAATGGCACTGATGACACTGTCATTCTTTTCGTAAAGAACCTGCATCGCCATCAACGGAGCATGTATGCTGTCCGGTGCACCGTTGTGGAAACGGAAGCGCACGCTCCAGCGCAGCGTGTCACGGTCGTGGAAATTGGTGTCTGATGGCAACGTAAACGTTATCTTGTTGTCCAGGGGCATACCCGTCAACTGATAGATATGCTGCCATATCCACACGTCGATACTGTCTCCGGGAAGTGATTCTTTCGGCTTGTTGTCACGCAGGGCAATCAAGTGGTTGATACCGTCTCTCTCGGCTTTCAACCGTACATTCACTTTCTCGTAGATTTTGGTAAGTACTTCCGGGTTACGGGCAAACCAGACCATAGAAGAGTCAAAATCGGCCTGAGTAATGCCATATTTCTTGAAAACCGACTCAATGTATAGCACCCGCTTATAACTTTCGTTATACGGCACTTCTTCACCCATAGCTTTGGCTATGTGATAATCATAAAGCACGTTTTCCATCTTGGCATCCGGAAGGACGGTCTCAGGTCTTTTCACCTTACAAGCCGTCAGACTGAACACCAGAAGGACTACGCTACACCATTGAATTCGATTTATTCCTTTCATGATTTCTTTATGGCAGCATGATAGGCATCATTGAAGTCCTTGCCGTAGAACAACAGCAAAGCAATGATACCGCAACTGATTGCTGCATCCGCAAAATTGAATATCGGGCTGAAGAAAATGAAATGTTCTCCACCGACAAACGGCATCCATGCGGGCCAGTTTGTATCAATGATGGGGAAATAGAACATATCCACCACCTTGCCATGGAACCACGGGGCATATCCCCCTCCTTCAGGCATGAAGGAGGCTATCTGCGAATGGGTGCTTTCGTTGAACAGCACGCCATAGAACACACTGTCGACAATGTTTCCCAAGGCTCCCGTCAAGACCAAAGACACACAGATGATAAATCCGGTCTTCATGCCTTGCTTCACGAACTTGTACAGAAACCAGCCAATGACCGTGACTGCAGCAATGCGGAACAAGGTCAGGAACAGTTTGGCGAATATTTCCATACCGAAAGCCATACCACTATTCTCGGTAAAGTATATATAGAACCAATCCGTAATCCGGATACTCTCATGCCAGTACATGTGGGTCTTTATCCAAATCTTGATAATTTGGTCTATAACCAATACCGAAAATATGATAAGGCAGGCTATCCGGCCCTTCGTAAAGAATTTACCCATTTTTATTTCTTGCCGTTGTTTTTAGCTTCGATGCTCAAAGTGGCATGGGGCACTGCACGAAGGCGCTCTGCCGGTATCAGTTTGCCGGTTTCGCGGCAAATGCCATATGTTTTGTTCTCAATGCGCACCAAAGCAGCCTGCAATCCTTGGATGAACTTCAACTGGCGTTGGGCCAGACGTGTGGTTTCTTCCTTGGATAAGGTGTTGGCACCTTCTTCCAGTACTTTGTACGTAGGAGATGTATCGTCGGTGTCATTACCGTCTGCACCCGTCAGGCTGGCCTTTAACAGTTCATAGTCACGTTGTGCCAACTCTAACTTCTCCATAATGATAGCGCGGAATTCTTCCAATTCAGCATCTGAGTATCTTGTCTTTTCTGCCATAACTTTTACGTGTTAATCAGGGTTAGTATTTAATTATTCTTTCACTACGCTCACGTACAGCGAGAAATCGTCGAAGTTCAGTTCTGTACCATTTTCTACGTTGTCTGCCAGCGTCAGTGAAGTTCCTAAAACTTGGTTGCGAATATAGTCATTATATTCATTTACCGCATCATCTGTTTGAGGATTTTTTGATAATGTAATCTTTATTTTATCTGTTATCTCAAAACCGCTCGACTTGCGGATATTCTGAATGCGGTTTACCAGCTCGCGTGCAATACCCTCACGGCGCAACTCTTCGGTAACGGTAACTTCCAGAGCCACGGTCAGTTTGCCCTCGTTGGCAACCAGCCATCCCGGAATATCCTCACTGAAGATTTCCACATCTGCCGTTTCAATCACGGCTTCTGCACCGTCCAGATTGAACGTATAAGAGCCTTTCTTCTCCAGCTCGGCAATGGCTTCCTGGGACATTTCCGCCACAGCAGCAGCCACGGCTTTCATCTGCTTACCGAATTTCGGTCCCAGCTTCTTGAAGTCGCATTTCACTTTCTTTACCAGTACACCGGCAGCACCGTCCACAAACTGGATTTCTTTTACATTCACCTCGTTCATGATAAGTGCTTTCACAGCCTCGATGTGTGCACGCTGTTCTTCATCCACTACCGGTATCATGATGCACTGAAGCGGTTGGCGGACTTTGATGTTCACCTTGCGGCGCAATGCCAATACCATGGAAGTGACGTCTTGTGCCATCTGCATGCGGACTTCCAATTCCTTGTCTATCATTTCCTCCTTATATTCGGGGAACTTGGCAAGGTGTACGGAAACCACATTGTCGCGTCCCGTAGCTGCAATCAGGTCGGAATAGAGCATATCAGCATAGAACGGAGCGATGGGTGCCATCAGCTTAGCCACGGTTTCGAGGCATGTATAGAGTGTCTGGAATGCAGAGAGCTTGTCCTGCGTCATACCACCGCCCCAGAAACGTTTGCGGTTCAGGCGGACATACCAGTTGGAGAGGTTGTCGTTCACGAATTCGGAAATGAGACGTCCTGCTTTCGTGGGCTCGTATTCATTGTAGCAGGTATCCACGTTCTTCACCAACGTATTCAGTACAGAGAGAATCCAACGGTCTATCTCAGGGCGTTCTGCCATGGGCACATCGGCTTCTTTGTAGTCAAATTCGTCTACATTGGCATAGAGGGCGAAGAATGAATAGGTGTTATAGAGTGTTCCGAAGAACTTGCGGCGCACCTCTTCCACTCCATCCACGTCGAACTTAAGATTGTCCCACGGAGAAGAGTTGGTGATCATGTACCAGCGCAACGGGTCGGACCCGTATTTCTCGATGGTCGAGAAGGGGTCTACGGCATTGCCCAGACGCTTGGACATCTTGTTACCATTTTTGTCGAGCACCAAGCCGTTGGAAATGACAGCCTTATAAGAAATACTGTCGAACACCATTGTAGCGATGGCGTGCAACGTGAAGAACCAACCGCGTGTCTGGTCCACCCCTTCGGCGATGAAATCGGCAGGATATACCTGGTGGCTATCCAGCAGTTCCTTATTCTCGAACGGATAGTGTATCTGTGCATAAGGCATGGCACCGGAATCGAACCAAACGTCAATCAAGTCCGTTTCGCGTTTCATCGGCTTGCCGTCTTTAGAAACAAGGATGACATCGTCCACGTAAGGACGGTGCAAGTCTATCTTGTCGTAATTCTCTTTGGTATATACACCCGGCTGGAAGCCCTTCTCCTTGTAAGGATTGGACTGCATCAGGCCGGCAGCCACGGATTTCTCTATTTCGTTGTAGAGCTCTTCTACAGACTCGATACATTTTTCCTCGCTATTGTCCTCCGTGCGCCAGATGGGCAGCGGAGTACCCCAATAGCGCGAACGGCTGAGGTTCCAGTCATTCAGGTTTTCCAGCCACTTGCCAAAACGTCCCGTACCGGTGCTTTCCGGCTTCCAGTTGATGGTCTTGTTCAACTCTATCATACGTTCCTTGCAAGCGGTGCTGCGGATGAACCAGCTATCCAGCGGATAGTACAATACGGGTTTGTCCGTACGCCAGCAGTGCGGATAGTTGTGTACATGCTTTTCTATCTTGAATGCCTGGCGGGCGGCTTTCATCATCATGCAGATTTCAATATCCAGCGATTCGGCAGCTTGTGCGGCTTGTTCGTCGTACTTGCCGTCTACAGTGAATTGGGGGTCGTAGGCATTCTTCACCCACTTGCCCTGATAGTCCTTATAGAGGTCTACGTTGACACATGCCTTTACGAAATCCTCGTCCAGTTCGTCAATCAAGAAGAACTTACCGGTGAGGTCTACCATCGGGCGGGTCTCACCCTTCTTGTTTATCATGAACAAGGACGGTATACCTGCAGCGCGTGCCACAAAAGCATCGTCCGCACCAAAGGTCGGGGCAATGTGTACGATACCCGTACCGTCTTCAGTCGTCACATAGTCACCAGAAATTACACGGAAACCTTTGTCGCTGGGAGTCCAGCTACCGTCTTCGGCAACGTCTATCGGCTTCACCCACGGGATGAGCTGTTCGTACTCCATGCCTATCAGGTCCGGGCCTTTATATTCGCCCACCACCTTGAACGGTATCAGCTTATCACCCGGCTTATAGTCCTCTAATGCAATGCCTTCCGCTTTTTTGTTGAAGTGGGTATAGAGCAGCGCCTTTGCCAGGACGACGGTCATTTTCTCGCCGCTATAGCCGTTGTAGGTCTGCACAGCAACGTAGTCTATCTTAGGCCCTACACAGAGCGCGGTATTGCTGGGCAATGTCCACGGAGTGGTAGTCCATGCCAGGAAGTAGGGAGTCCCCCACTCTGCCATTTCCGGCTTCGGGTTCTTTATCTTGAACTGCCCCACCACGGTCGTGTCTTTCACGTCGCGGTAGCATCCGGGCTGGTTCAGCTCGTGCGAGCTGAGTCCCGTACCGGCAGCGGGAGAATACGGCTGTATGGTATATCCTTTATAAAGCAGTCCTTTCTTGTAGAGTTGCTTCAACAGCCACCACAGGGTTTCGATGTAGCGGTTGTCGTAAGTGATGTAGGGGCTCTTCATGTCCACCCAATAGCCCATCTTGTGAGTCAGGTCTTCCCACTCTTTGGTGAACTTCATGACGTCCTTGCGGCAGGCGGCATTGTATTCCGCCACGGAAATGCTCTTGCCAATATCCTCTTTCGTAATGCCGAGCGCCTTTTCCACACCCAGTTCCACGGGCAGTCCATGAGTATCCCATCCGGCCTTACGCTTTACTTGGAACCCCTTCATCGTTTTGTAACGGCAGAAAATGTCCTTAATGGAGCGAGCCATTACGTGGTGAATGCCCGGCATACCATTGGCCGAGGGAGGTCCTTCGAAAAATACGAAAGAAGGACAACCTTCACGTTCTGTCATACTCTTGGCGAAAACCTGGTTTTCGTCCCATTTCTTCAACACTTTTCCGTTCACTTCGGAAAGGTCGAGCTTCGAATATTCGGCAAACTTCTTACCCATCTTGATATTTACTATTTGACAATTTACAATTTACGATTGAAGATACTCTTGATAGGCATTTGGTACGTCAAAAGCTACCTTCTCCATTTTAAGGGTGCAAATTTACAAAAAACTTAAATACAAGAGACTTTTTAAGAACAAAAAAATATGCAGGTACGATTTTAAAAAATATTCGCTCACTCAACACTGTCCCTCTTTTCTCTTTTCCCGAATTAGTACATAGAAGTGCATCTGTAGATGTCCGTTTGGGGCAATGCAGGGTTCCCTAAGCAAAAAACGACAAAAAACGCAGAATTTGCCAAAACCTACCCCCTGAAAACTACGTTGAAAACAACAAATGAGAGGGCTATTTTGCTGAGTTCAACAAATGGTATGTAGAATTCTGCGAATGCTATTGCCGCAATCAGCAATAAGCGTGCAGAGAACAGCATGGGAAAGAATAATAAAGTATTATATTAAAAGAAATAATAACAGCATCATCAGCGGATAGACTTCAACTGTTGCTGCTGTAACTATAATGCAAGGTGAAATAATTAAGGTAATGATTCACCACTCCGAAACAATCCGATGTCTCATCGAAAGAGAGAAAGTAATACATCAGGTTTTCGGGTTCTTTCTTTTGGGTCAGGATTTCGTCCACATAGGCAAGAAAGGCGTTTTTGATGCTGTTATCGTTGTAGTAGTCTGCCAACTTTGCCAGTTTACGTTCTATGGGTTTGTTATGCTGCAATTGCATGGCAGATTTCGAGCGTTCAGGCTTCACATCTCCGGTCAGTCCCCCATCATTATAGTATTGGCGGCGCTCGTCATAGACTTGGCTCAGCAGTTGATAGATTCGGGCGGCAGCCTCGTGATTTATGGCGGAGGCAGGCTTCAGTTGTTCTTCCTTGCTCTTCTTCTGCATAGTGGCGTGGTAGGCAAAGTAGAGGATGAAGTCACGGAAGAGCGTGGTTTGGGGCATGATGATTTCTACCAGGACATCCACGTCGGCAAGTACACTGAAGTCCACGGAGTAATAGCGGACACGTCCACGGGTGACGGAATTGACCTTTATGTCGGTTTTCAAGAAGCCCAAGGCCGAGAATTGCTTAATGATGACTTCCTGCCGGGTACGGCGGATACGGGTTTCTTCCTCTACACGCGCCTGGGAGTAATGGAAAGGCTTGTATTTAAAAGAAATCTGTTTTACTGTAAGCCAGTCGAACAGAATCAGCTCGTCGGGAGCCAGACGGTAGTTAAGTAATCGCAACACATTGATGCAGAGAGGTATTTCGGGAGCAGAGAGAGCTTTCTTGGCCATTGTTTCTGTTTTTTAGAATAAAAGTTTTGTAAAGATACGGATAAACTATGGAATTACCATCCGAAATGCCATACTTCATCGTCCCGGATGCCACACTTCAGCAGCTGAAATGCCACACTCCGTTGTCCGAAACCTATGGCATTCCGGACGATGAAGTGTGGCATTTCGGAGAATAAGGTGTGGCATTGGAGGCAACCGAGTGTGGCATTCGGGAAAGTCATCTTTTCATCTTCACCTCGTACAAATCGCCTCTCCGGTCTTTCAGGTTGCGTACACTGCCGTAGGTATGCAGTTCATTCAGCAAGTCCAGATCCACATCCGACACAAGAATCATTTCGGTATTCGGAGTGGCTTCCGCACGCTTGCCGTCTGTGGGGAAAGCGAAGTCGCAGGGAGTGAACACGCCGGACTGGGCATACTGGATGTCCATGTTGTGCACGCGGGGAAGATTGCCTACACTGCCGGCTATCACTACAAAGCACTCGTTTTCGATGGCACGAGCATGGGCGCACACCTTTACGCGGCTGTAAGCATTCTGCGTATCGGTAAGGAAAGGAACAAAGAGTATCTGCATGCCTTGGTCCGCCATGATGCGGCTCAGTTCGGGGAACTCTACATCGTAGCATATCAGCACGCCTATCTTAGCACAGTCCGTATCGAAAGTTTGGATGGACTTGCCTCCGCTCAGTCCCCAGGACTTTATCTCGTCGGGAGTGACATGTATCTTTTCGTACATTTCATAACTTCCGTCACGTCGGCAGAGGAATCCTACGTTGTATAGCAGCCCGTCTTCCTTAATAAGCGGCATACTGCCCGTAATAATGTTGATGTTATAGCTGATGGCGAGCTTGACGAAACGCTCCCTGATTTCCTCGGTATAGGCCGCCAGCCCGCGGATAGCCTGCGACTCGCCCTCGTTGTTGAATTTTGCCATCAACGGTGCGTTGAAGTATTCGGGAAAAAGGACAAAGTCACTCTTGTAGTCGCTCACGGCATCCACAAAAAATTCCACTTGCTCAAAAAGGTCATCCAGTGTCTTGTAGGTACGCATCTGCCATTGTACCAAGCCTACGCGGACAGTGGTTTTGGGGTTTACATAGTCTTGTGTGGGAGCCTGATAGTAGATATTGTCCCATTGCAGCAGGCAGGCGTAGTGCTTGGACTCCTCATCATTGGGAAGGTAGTTGCGCATCACCTTTCGCACGTGGAAGTCGTTAGAGAGCTGAAAGGTCAGCACCGGGTCGAAGATCTCCTTTTGCTTCACCTTATCTATGTACTCCTTGGGGCGGATTTGATCGGCATATTTGTAGTAGTTGGGGATACGTCCGCCAAACATGATTGCCTTCAGGTTCAATGTCTCGCAAAGTTCCTTGCGGTATTCATACATACGGCGTGCCAGACGCAGGCCACGGTATTGGGGATGGATAAAGACTTCGATGCCGTAAAGTATGTTGCCTTTCGGATTGTGGGTGTTGAAAGTCTCCTTGCCCGTAACCTGGGCGTAAGTGTGGTCGTTCTTCACATCATCGTAGTTCACTATGATGGAAAGCGCACAGCCCACGATTTTCTCGTCAACCACCGTCACAATCTGCCCCTCGGGGAAGATGCGTATCAGTTTTTCTATTTGTTTGTGCGTCCAGAACACATCGCTTCCGTCTGAATAAACGCGCGTAAACGATTGTGCCAACTGGTCATAATCTTCAATCTGCAGATTACGTATCTGCACCTTATTGATTTTCATTGAATCCATAACTTTCTTGCTATTCCTGATTAAAAACAGTGCAAAGGTACGGTTTATCCTTACATGTTATCTTCCCCTCCGAAGATTTTTCTTTCCCATCTTGAACGGATAAGGGAAAAGATACGGAATTGATAACAAAAAGAGGAGGCATTCATCAGGCCTCCTCTTTCCCGTCTTATATGGACAGTTTCAATGACGGTCTTATCTATTGTTTCTTCTATTCTTCCACAGCTTGGTCATGTCTTCCAGTGTCTTGCCTTTCGTTTCGGGAACAAGCTTCCAGACAAACAGAGCAGCCACCACACAGATGATTCCGTATAAGCCATAAGCAAACATGTGCCCGAACTTGTCTCCCATATCTCCCAAACTCATATTGTACATAGGTACGAAGGTGGAAGATACAATGAAATTGAATATCCATTGGAAGGCTACGGCAATGGCTACTGCAGCGCCACGGATGGTATTCGGGAAGATTTCAGCAATCAGTACCCAGCAGATGGGGCCCCAGCTGAACATGAACGAAGCACTGTAGACCATGATGCTGACAACAGCCAACATGGGAGGAAGCCCTGCCACAACGTTGCAAAGAGCTACTCCGAAAGCACCTATCGCCATGCCGATAGACCCCGAGATGAGCAGCGGTTTACGTCCCCATTTCTCGACTGTAAAGACAGCCAGCAACGTGAACAGAATATTGATGATACCCATGATGACGGTTTGAACCATCGGGTTGCCCATTCCCATCGTTTCGAAGATACGCGGTGCGAAATAGAGTACGGCGTTGATACCTACCGCTTGCTGGAATACACTCAGCATGATACCGATAAAGATAACCATCCAGCCATAAGTGAAAAGCTTTTCCGTCTTTTCCTCTGCCGTGGCTTTGATTTGAGACAGAATAACCTTTGCCTGAGCCAAGCCGTTGATACGGCTTAACACCTGGAGTGCCTTATCATCCTTGCCACTCATGGCAAGATAGCGTGGCGTTTCGGGAACAAACAGTACGAGCAACGCAAAGACTCCTGCAGGAACAGCCTCACTGACAAACATCAGACGCCATCCTATCTCTGTGGTCCATGCTGCCGCTTCGGGATTCAGAATCTGGTTGACTCCTTCAATGGCCTTTATCACCGGATTTGAATTCTCGCCCAGAATAAGGAAATTCACGAAGTAAACCACCAACTGGCCGAAGATAATGGCAAACTGATTCCATGATACCAGAGTCCCGCGAATGTTGCTCGGCGCAATTTCCGCAATATACATCGGGCAGATGGCCGATGCCAAACCTACGCCGATTCCTCCCAATACACGGTAGAAATTGAATGCCACGAGCAAGGAATAGGAAGGAACACCATAGTCGAAGAAAAGGAATTCCGGGTAGTAGGAGCCCAATGCCGACAGAAAGAACAAGACGCCGGCTATGAAAAGAGAATTCTTACGTCCCAGATTGGATGCGAAGAATCCCGAAAGAGCACTACCGATGATACATCCGATAAGTGCACTGGAAGAGGTAATGCCGTGAATCGTATCTGTGTAGACAAAATCGGAGGCACCCATAAAAAATGCCTGAAGCCCTTTATCGGCACCGGATATGACTGCTGTATCGTAGCCGAAAAGCAAGCCCCCGATGACGGCTACCAGCACAATAGAGAAGAGGTAGAGTTTACTGCCTTTTTCTGTATAATTCATGATATTAATGATTAATGGTTAATGATTAGCGATTAATGATTAGCGATTAATGATTAATATTGAAACACCTCATGCGCAACCTATTAACCACTAATCACTAAACATTGATCATTATTAGCAGTACATATTCACGATTGCCTCATACAATTCCTGCTTGCCGCTGGTCTGTTTCGGCTCACCGTTGGCTTTTGCGTAAGCTACCAAATCCTCCAGCGTCAGTTTGCCATCTTCAAATTCCTTGCCTTTACCACTGTCGAAGGAAGCATAGCGGTCGGCCAGCATCTTCTTGTAAGGAGACTCTTCAAGCAGTTTGGCTGCACTTTCCAGTGCACGTGCCATCACGTCCATACCGGCGATGTGGGCAATGAAAATGTCTTCCAGGTCGGTGGAGTTGCGACGGGTCTTGGCATCGAAGTTTGTACCGCCATTGCCAAAGCCTCCGTTACGGATGATTTGCATCATTGCCTGGGTCAGTTCGAAGTTGTCAATGGGGAACTGGTCTGTATCCCAGCCGTTCTGGTAGTCACCACGGTTGGCGTCGATGGAGCCGAGCATACCGTTGTCTACGGCTACTGCGAGTTCGTGCTCGAAGGTGTGGCCCGCCAAAGTAGCGTGGTTCACTTCGATGTTCACCTTGAAATCTTTGTCCAGATTGTGAGCCTTCAAGAAGCCGATAACGGTTTCGGTGTCTACATCATACTGGTGTTTTGTAGGTTCCATCGGTTTCGGTTCAATCAAGAAGGTACCTTTGAAGCCGCGGGCACGTGCATAGTCGCGGGCGATGGTCAACATCTGTGCGAGGTGCTCTTTCTCACGCTTCTGGTCTGTATTCAGCAAGGACATGTAGCCTTCGCGACCGCCCCAGAATACATAGTTTGAACCTCCCAGTTCGATGGTAGCGTCGATGGCGTTTTTGATTTGGATGGCGGCACGTGCCACTACATCGAAATCGGGGTTGGTGGCTGCACCATTCATGTAGCGGGCATGGCCGAATACGTTGGCAGTACCCCACAACAGTTTGATGCCGGTTTCTGCTTGTTTCTGCTTGGCATACGCTACGATTTCCTTCAAGTTGGCTTCGTATTCTTCAATGGTCTCGGCTTCTTCGCAGAGGTCTACATCGTGGAAGCAGTAGTATTCGATACCCATTTTCTGCATGAATTCAAAGCCGGCGTCCATTTTGTTCTTGGCAGCCTGAACCTTGTCAGCCTCACCGTTCCAGGGGAATTTCTTTGTTCCGCCACCGAATTGGTCACCACCTTCTGCGCAAAGAGTGTGCCACCATGCCATGGCGAACTTCAGCCATTCGCTCATTTTCTTACCCATGATTACTTTATCGGCATCGTAATAACGGAATGCCATCGGGTTCTTGCTCTCTTTACCTTCGAATTTAATCTTTCCTATTCCGGGAAAATACTCTTTTGTTGCCATAAGAATTTAATGTTTTAATGTGAGAATGTGCCAATGACAGACACATTCATCACGGGGTTAATTATTAATTTATTGTTTTAACGTGCTAACGTTTTAATGTGCACATTAGCACATTACCCAGTGTTTCCAGCGCGCATATGCGTCGGCATAAGCCTGGCGGTCTGCCACTTTCGGCTCTATCACCTCGAGCTTCTCAAGCGTGGCAAATGCTTCGTTGTTGTCCTTGTATATGCCCACACCGATTCCGGCGCCTTTGGCGGCACCTACAGAGCCGTCGGTATCATACAGTTCGATGACAGCTCCCGTCACACCGGCCAATGTCTCGCGGAACAGCGGGCTGAGGAACATATTAGCCTTGCCTGCATGAATTTTCTGCACGGGAATGCCCATTTGTTCCATGATGTCGATTCCATATTTAAAGGAAAAAACGATGCCTTCCTGCGCTGCACGGATGATATGCTGTTTGCCGTGCTGGTTGAAGTTGATGCCATGAATGGAGCAGCCTATTTCCTTGTTCTCCAGCATACGCTCCGCACCGTTTCCAAAGGGCAGGATACTGATACCGGCACTGCCGATGGGAGCTTGCGCCGCCAGCAGATTCATATCGCTGTAGGAGATACCTTCGGGAGCAACGGTGCGTTTTACCCATGAATTGAGAATGCCCGTACCATTGATGCACAGCAGAACACCCAGACGGGTTTGCCCGGCAGCATGGTTGACGTGTGCAAAGGTGTTGACACGTGACTTGGGGTCGTAGTTCACCTCACCGTTCACGCCGTATACCACGCCGGACGTTCCGGCGGTAGAAGCAATTTCACCCGGATTGAATACATTCAGGGAAAGGGCATTGTTGGGCTGGTCGCCGGCACGGTAAGTGATAGGCGTACCTTCTTTCAGACCCAGCTCTGCGGCTGCAGCAGCATTGACACGTCCCTGCTCGGAGAAAGTCGGTTTGATGTCGGCAATCAGAGAGGAGTCGAATCCATAATAGTCCATCAGAAAGTCGGCAACCCGGTTGTTCTTGAAATCCCAGAACATCCCTTCGGACAAACCGGACACCGTGGTACAGATGGTACCGCTCAACTTCATGGCGATATAGTCGCCCGGCAGCATTATCTTATGAATCTTTTCGTAAACGGAAGGCTCATTCTCCTTAATCCAAGCCAGTTTGGAGGCCGTGAAGTTGCCCGGAGAATTCAGCAGATGTGAAAGGCAAGTCTCCTCTCCCAATGTTTCGAAAGCCTTTTGTCCGTAGGGCACGGCTCTGGAGTCGCACCAGATAATGGCAGGACGCAACACCTGCTGGTTTTTATCTACACATACCAAGCCATGCATCTGATAAGAGATACCGATCGCCTTGATGTCTTCTGCGTTTACTCCGGATTCTGCCAATACCGCTTGTGTGGCCAGTTTCAAGTTTTCCCACCAGTTTCCGGGGTCTTGCTCTGCCCAGCCGGGCTTCACTGCGATAATTTCCGCTTCAGTCTTGGGGAAGAAGGCAGACGATACACACTTGCCGCTTTCCGCATTTACCAGACTCGCTTTTACAGACGAGCTGCCGATGTCATAACCTAATAAATACATTTCTATCAATATTAAAATGAAAGTGATATGAAGAATTTACAATCCGGCTACCGTCGGATTTTATTGTATATCTTTTTGTCGAAACGGTAGTAGCGTGCCGCCCGGTGGGCCACGCCCTGCTGTTTTTCTTCCAGGGGGACGACATACTCCATCAAGGCAATTTTTTTATGGAAATTGCGTACGTCGTACTGCTTGTCATACACCAGTTCGTACAAAGTGCGAAGCTGGGATGCGGTGAACTTACGCGGCAACAAGTCGAACAGTGAAGACGGGTTGAACTCGACGTACTGACGGACATAGGTAATGGCTTCCTTGATAATCAGGTTGTGGTCGAATGCCAGAGCCTTTATATCCGGCATGGCTACCCAACTAGCTTGATAATTGTCCAAATCACGGTTCAATGCGCGGTCTATCTTCACCAGGGAAAGATAGGCTATGGTGACAATACGCTCTACCTTGGACTGCATGGCACGTTCCAGCCAATGTACATCTCTGGGGTCCTTCGTACGGTTTTTTGAGCCGAATGCCTTGAATTGCATCAGATTGACGTTCTTCAGCCCCGTCAATTCATTCAACACCCGTTTGGCAGCTTCATCCAAATCCTCATCCATGTAAATCAAACTTCCGGGAAGCTTCATATCATGAAAGATTTCTCCTTCTTCCTCTCCTGCACGCTTAATCAGCAGAACCTTTAGCTGTTCTCCGTCAAAACCAATCACTACACAGTCCACAGAGATATGATTGTTTGCCAACGGCGTTTTTTGTTCTATGTTTTGCATAATATATCTCGTTAAGCGCTGCAAATATAAATAGGTTTTTCTAATTTGCAATAAAGGAAAAGAATATTTTTATAATATTATAAAGCATTATTTTTCAACTGAATACATATCTTACTTTATACAATATCATTTTCAGTTGTTATCGTATGGAATACAATATGTAATTTACAAGAATATACAAGAGGTCTAATTGTAGGAAGTACAATAAGGAGAAAGTGTTTCATTTATAAGTATTTCAGCCTCCGGATACCACAGAAGGCCCAAGCATACATATTGTATTTTAGCTTCCCTCCTTAAAGTAAGGGCATTGCACAAAAAACATCCGTTTGTGCGGTGAATATCAGAAAAACCTCTACCTTTGTAGCACTTTTTATTTAAACACTAAAAAACGAGTAAATATGAAAGCATTTGTATTTCCGGGTCAAGGTGCCCAATTCGTTGGCATGGGAAAGGACCTGTACGAAAATTCGGCATTAGCCAAGGAACTTTTTGAGAAAGCAAATGATATCCTCGGGTATCGTATTACTGATATTATGTTCAACGGAACAGATGAAGACCTGCGCCAGACTAAAGTTACCCAACCTGCCGTGTTCCTTCATTCCGTTATTTCTGCCCTCTGCATGGGCGATGACTTTAAGCCGGAGATGACCGCCGGTCACTCATTGGGCGAGTTCTCTGCCTTGGTTGCTGCCGGTGCACTGAGCTTTGAAGATGGTCTGAAACTGGTGTATGCCCGTGCCATGGCTATGCAAAAGGCTTGCGAGGCACAGCCCTCCACTATGGCAGCCATTATTGCCCTGCCGGATGAAAAGGTTGAGGAAATCTGCGCTCAAGTAAGTGCTGAAGGTGAAGTTTGCGTGGCAGCCAACTATAACTGCCCGGGACAGATTGTAATTTCCGGTTCCATAGAAGGTATCAACAAGGCTTGCGAACTGATGAAGGCTGCAGGTGCAAAGCGTGCTCTGCCGTTGAAGGTAGGCGGTGCGTTCCACTCTCCGCTGATGAACCCTGCCAAAGTTGAACTGGAAGCAGCCATCAATGCAACAGAAATCCATGCTCCGAAGTGCCCCGTATATCAGAATGTAGACGCTATGCCTCATACTGACCCGGTAGAAATCAAGAAGAACCTGGTGGCTCAGCTGACAGCATCGGTACGTTGGACGCAAACAGTGAAGAACATGGTTGCCGATGGTGCTACGGACTTCACAGAGTGCGGTCCTGGTGCAGTGCTGCAAGGTCTTATCAAGAAGATTGCACCGGAAGCTACGGCTCACGGGATTGCATAATTCCTTAAATAGAATATTTTCAAGGCTGTCTTTCTTCAAATAGACAGCCTTTCTTGTTTTAGTAGGCCATTTCCTTTATATTTGCCACTCACAACAAAATGGGATATATGGAAAAGATTACGGAGTTCAGAAATACCTTGGCAGTACCTATTCATAAGTTATCGATAGACTCTCTGGTACAAGAGGTATGCCTCTGCCCCGAGTATTTTGAAGATATATACCGATTGACATACGATGAAAAACAGACGGTGTCATGGCGGGCAATATGGGTATGCGAGAAATTGAGCGAAATCCATCCCGGCTGGTTCATCCTACTGTACGATGAAATCATTCAACGGCTGATAGACTGCACGCACGACGGTTCCAAACGTCTCTTATTATCTATACTGTATAATATTCCCATCCCTACTCCAATCTCCGTCGATTTGCTGAATTACTGCCTGGACCACATGCTATCTCCGCAAGAAAGCATAGGAGTGCAAGCCCTTTCCATCAGAATAGCCTATCTGCTTTGCAGGAAGGAGCCGGAACTGCTGCAGGAATTGCAACTGATACTGGAAAATACAGAGCTTGATTTTTATTCAACTGGAGTCAGAACCACTGTTCGGAATACGCTGAAAAAGATACGTGCCACAAAGGGGCGCGAGTAAACAAAAAGTAATCACTGAAATAAAAAGTACGTTCTTTTGTTTTTTATTTCCGATTTTCCCTTACCTTTGTTGCCGTAAAGACAAAGGGGTGCCCCGACGGGCTGAGATTATACCCTCGAACCTGATGCAGTTAGTACTGCCGTAGGAATTGGATATTTTTTTCTTCACTGAACTTGCCGTAAAGACGCTTCTTTGTATTTACTTCCATTGTTTTATTTCTTAATGAACAGAAAAATGAAAGTATTGGTCAACAACAAGGAAGTGAAAACCGGCGCCACTACCCTTTCACAACTTATCGAGGAACTTGCCCTACCGATGCAAGGCATTGCCGTGGCCGTAGACAACCGTATTGTACTTCGCACGGAATGGACAAAATGCATCCTGAGGGAATACATGCCCATCATCATTATCAAAGCAGCTTGCGGAGGGTGAGGAAGATGAAGGACGAGAGACTGAAAAACGGAGGAATGCAGTTCATCACGCACTATACGGAACGATATTCGTATCTGGATGCTGCACGCATGGCTCTTGAGGGCGGTTGCCGCTGGGTGCAACTGCGCATGAAAGACACCCCGGTGGAAACGATAGAACCCGTAGCTTTGGAAGTGCAGGCCCTTTGCCGGCAATACGGTGCCACCTTCATCATTGACGACCATGTGGAACTGGCGCGAAAACTGCATGCCGACGGCGTACATCTTGGAAAGAAAGACATGCCCATAGCCGACGCACGCCGGATTCTGGGCGCGGAGTACATTATAGGCGGCACGGCAAATACCTTTGAGGATGTACTGCAACACTACAAAGCCGGTGCCGACTACATAGGCTGCGGCCCCTTCCGCTACACCACTACCAAGAAGAATCTGAGTCCGATATTGGGACTGGAAGGATATACAGCTATCATCCACCGGATGCAGGAGAAGGATATACACCTTCCGATAGTAGCCATCGGTGGAATAACCATAGCGGATATTCCAGCCGTTATGCAGACGGGGGTAAGCGGGATTGCCCTTTCGGGCACGGTACTGCATGCCGATAGTCCGGCAGATGAAATGAAAAGAATCATTTCTTTAATGGAGAATGAAAAATAAAGAATTAATATATGACGACTGATATGGAAAAATTAGTGATTGCGGGACGTGAGTTCAACTCCCGTCTGTTTTTAGGAACCGGAAAGTTCAATTCCGATGAAGTGATGGAGCAGTCTATCCTGGCATCCGGCACAGAAATGGTGACGGTAGCCATGAAACGCATTGAACTGGACAACAAGGAAGACAATATGCTGGTACACATACAGCATCCCGGTATCCAGCTTCTGCCCAACACCTCCGGCGTGCGCAATGCCGAAGAAGCTGTTTTTGCTGCACAGATGGCGCGTGAAGCTTTCGGCACGAACTGGCTGAAACTGGAGATACACCCCGACCCCCGCTATCTGTTGCCCGATTCTGTGGAGACGCTGAAAGCCACGGAAGAACTGGTCAAGTTAGGATTTGTGGTACTGCCCTATTGCCAGGCCGACCCCACACTGTGCAAGAGGCTGGAAGAAGCTGGTGCCGCCACCGTCATGCCGCTGGGTGCTCCTATCGGCACAAACAAAGGACTACAGACAAGGGATTTTCTGAGAATAATCATTGAACAAGCCAATATCCCCGTAGTGGTGGATGCCGGTATCGGTGCCCCGAGCCATGCGGCAGAGGCTATGGAAATGGGCGCTTCGGCTTGCCTGGTGAATACAGCCATTGCAGTGGCGGGCGACCCCGTGACCATGGCGGTAGCGTTCAAGCAGGCTGTAGAGGCGGGACGCATGGCATACGAAGCAGGTCTGGGCATACAGGCAGATAATTTTGTTGCGGAAGCCAGCTCACCGCTGACGGCTTTCTTGAATGAAAAATGACAAAACAGGGAGATTTACGATTAGACAATTTACGATTTACGATTGAAGTTACTCATGCAATCATAAACCTACCGGTTGAGAGAGGTTGTTTAACAATACAAACTCCAATCGTAAATCGTAAATTGTCTAATCGTAAATCTCTACATAACAAAACCTAAAGAAAAATGAACCAGAAGATAAAATTCCCCCGTTCCGAGAAAGTATATTTGCCGGGCACCTTGTTTCCCGAATTGCGCGTAGCTATGCGCAAGGTGGAGCAAGTGCCCAGTACGAACTTCGTTGATGGAGAAAAGGTACTTACTCCGAATCCGGAAGTGTATGTGTATGATACCAGCGGACCGTTCAGCGACCCTGCCGTCGAAGTGGATTTGAAGAAAGGGCTGCCCCGTCTGCGCGAGCCGTGGATACTGAAACGCGGCGATGTGGAGCAGCTTTCCGAAATAACGTCGGAGTACGGACGCATGCGCCGCGACGACCAGTCGCTCGACTCTCTGCGCTTTGAGCATATCACCCTGCCCTACCGCGCCCTTCAAGGAAAATGCTGCACACAGATGTACTATGCCAAACAAGGTATCATCACGCCTGAAATGGAGTATGTGGCGATTCGCGAGAACATGAACTGCGCGGAGCTGGGAATAGAGACGCACATCACACCGGAATTTGTACGCCAGGAGATTGCTGCCGGACGCGCCCTGCTTCCTGCCAACATCAACCATCCCGAAGCAGAGCCGATGATTATAGGCCGTAACTTCCTGGTGAAGATAAATACCAATATCGGAAACTCCGCCACCACCTCGGGCATCGAAGAAGAGGTAGAGAAAGCATTGTGGAGCTGCAAATGGGGCGGCGACACGCTGATGGACCTCTCCACGGGCGAGAACATACACGAAACGCGCGAATGGATTATCCGCAACTGTCCCGTTCCCGTGGGCACTGTCCCCATCTACCAGGCATTGGAGAAAGTGAACGGCAAGGTGGAAGACCTCACCTGGGAAATCTACCGCGACACCTTGATTGAACAATGCGAGCAGGGAGTGGACTACTTCACCATCCATGCCGGCATACGCCGCCACAATGTGCATCTGGCCGAGAAAAGGTTGTGCGGCATCGTGAGCCGTGGCGGCAGCATCATGAGCAAATGGTGCCTGGTGCACGACCGCGAGAGTTTCCTTTACGAACACTTTGATGACATTTGCGACATTCTGGCACAGTATGACGTTGCCATCTCTTTGGGAGACGGGCTGCGTCCGGGGTCTACGCACGATGCCAACGATGAAGCGCAGTTTGCAGAACTCGACACGATGGGCGAGCTTGTGCTGCGTGCCTGGGACAAGAATGTGCAGGCTTTCATCGAAGGTCCCGGCCACGTGCCCATGCACAAGATTAAGGAGAATATGGAGCGCCAGATAGAAAAATGCCACGATGCGCCTTTCTATACGCTCGGCCCCATCGTGACGGACATCGCACCGGGATACGACCATATCACGTCCGCCATCGGTGCAGCGCAGATAGGCTGGCTGGGTACGGCGATGCTCTGCTATGTCACTCCCAAAGAGCATCTGGCACTGCCCGATAAGGAGGATGTGCGTGTAGGTGTCATCACCTATAAGATAGCCGCCCATGCCGCCGACCTGGCAAAAGGGCATCCCGGAGCACAAGTGCGTGACAATGCACTGAGCAAAGCACGTTATGAATTCCGCTGGAAAGACCAGTTTGACTTGTCGCTCGACCCGGAACGTGCGTTCAGCTATTTTCATGCAGGGAAGCATGTGGATGGGGAGTATTGCACGATGTGCGGACCGAACTTCTGTGCGATGCGGTTGTCGAGAGAATTAAAAAAGAAATAAATGGGAATTGATAGAGCACTATGTTTTCAGACGAATTAGAACATATATCCTGGGAGGAAACCACGGCACGCATCCATGCCAAGACAGATGCGGATGTACGCCGTGCCCTCTCCAAAGAACATTGTAATGTAGAGGACTTCATGGCCCTCATCTCACCCGCCGCTGCCCCCTATCTGGAGACGATGGCACGATTGAGCAAGAAATACACCGAGGCACGATTCGGGAAAACCATCTCCATGTTCGTGCCTCTTTACATCACGAATTCCTGCACCAACTCTTGCGTGTATTGCGGTTTCCATATCAGCAACCCCATGCCGCGTACCATACTGACGGAAGAAGAAATCGTGAACGAATACAAGGCCATCAAGAAGCTGGCACCTTTCGAGAATTTGCTGTTGGTAACGGGAGAAAATCCGGCCAAAGCAGGCGTGCCCTACATAGCCCGCGCACTGGACCTGGCAAAACCCTACTTCAGCAATCTGAAAATAGAAGTGATGCCCTTAAAAACGGAAGAGTATGCAATGCTGAAAGGGCACGGCATGAACGGTGTGATTTGCTTTCAGGAAACCTATCACAAAGCGAATTACAACATCTACCATCCCCGCGGCATGAAGTCCAAATTTGAATGGCGTGTCAACGGTTTCGACCGTATGGGGCAGGCGGGCGTCCACTCCATCGGCATGGGAGTACTCATCGGTCTGGAGAAAGAATGGCGGACAGACATCACCATGATGGCTTATCACCTGCGCTATCTCCAAAAACATTATTGGCAGACGAAATACAGCGTCAACTTCCCCCGTATGCGTCCTTCGGAGAACGGCGGTTTCCAGCCCAATGTCATCATGAGCGACCGCGAACTGGCACAAGTCACTTTCGCCATGCGCATCTTCGACCATGATGTGGACATCTCCTACTCCACCCGCGAGCCTGCCGATATACGCGACCACATGGCAACACTCGGTGTGACAACCATGAGCGCCGAAAGCAAGACCGAACCGGGAGGATATTACAGCTATCCGCAAACACTGGAACAGTTTCATGTCAGCGACGAGCGCAAGGCTGTGGAAGTGGACAAAGCATTGAAACGCCTGGGGCGCGAACCAGTGTGGAAAGATTGGGATGCGAGTTTTGATTTGAAGGCTTTCAAGAGATGAGTGGCCGAATACAGAACCTTAATAATAATGAACAAATGAACCGATATGCCAGACAAACGTCCCTCCCTGAAATAGGCGAAGCCGGACAAGAGAAACTGCGTAATGCCAAGGTGTTGATAGTCGGTGTGGGAGGATTGGGTTCTCCCATTGCCCTCTATCTGGCGGGAGCAGGAGTCGGAACGCTGGGATTGGTGGACGATGACCAGGTCAGCATCAGTAATCTTCAACGTCAGGTTCTGTATGCTGAAGCTGACCTTGGGCAGCCTAAACCTCTATGTGGCGCCCGTAGAGTGCAGGGTTTGAACAGCGATGTAAACGTGGAAGTATACCCCTTCCGTCTGGACAAGAAGAATGCCGGAGAACTGATAAGGAACTACGATATAGTGGTAGACGGGTGCGACAACTTCGCTACCCGCTACTTGCTGAATGACGTATGCAACGCTTGGGGCAAGCCCTACGTTTATGGTGCCATTCAAGGCTTTGAAGGCCAAGTGTCCGTCTTCTGCTACGGTGAGAGTGCAAAAAACTATCGTGACCTCTATCCGGATGAAGAAGGGACACTGCTCATGCCATCTCCGGACAAATCGGTTATCGGCGTAACCCCTGCCATTGTGGGTAGCGTAGAAGCCAATGAAGTGTTGAAACTGATTTGCGGCTACGGTGAACCCTTGGCAGGAAAGCTATGGACGATTGATTTAAGAACCATGCAGTCGTATATTCTCTCATTATAGACAAACATCCATAAAGATATGAAACTGATAGTCATTACCACGCCGCAATTCTTTGAAGGAGAAGCAGAGGCAGTTACCTCCTTATTCCAAAACGGTTTGGAAATACTCCACCTGCGCAAGCCGGGAGCTTCGGCAGAGGAGATGGGGAATTTTCTTCAACAGCTACCGATGGAATATATGCCACGCATTGTCACGCATGAGCAATTCCAGCTGGCATCCGTTTTCGGTCTGAAAGGAATTCATCTGAACGGGCGCAATCCGCAGATACCGTCCGGATATAAGGGACATGTCAGTCGCTCTTGTCACTCTCTTGAAGAAGTGTTGAAACATAAATCAGATTGTAACTATGTGTTCCTCAGCCCCATTTATGACAGTATATCCAAAGAAGGCTATTCTTCCGCTTACTCCTGCGATACCTTGCAGAAGGCGCAGCAAGCTGGTATTATCGACTCAAAGGTGATGGCATTGGGTGGCATCAGTTTGGAACATCTTCCGGAAATAGCCGCTTTAGGTTTCGGAGGTGCCGTACTGCTGGGAGATGTCTGGCAGCAAGCGAAGGAAGCTTTCATCCCCCACTTCCTCCACCTGAAACAGCTTTCCTCTCACCCCTTTAATTTTTAATTTCTAATTTTTAATTATTTCATGCTTCCCCCTATTATCCTTTCCATTGCCGGTTCCGACTGTTCGGGCGGTGCAGGCATACAAGCAGACATAAAGACCATTTCCGCTTTGGGAGGTTATGCCGCTTCCGTCATCACGGCTGTTACTGCACAAAACACACTGGGAGTACAATCGGTTTATCCGATACCTGTGGATATGGTTAAGGCACAAATCACCTCTGTTATGGATGATTTAAGGCCGGATGCCGTCAAGATAGGTATGGTACATGATGCCAGTATTGTGACCACCATTGTCGATTGTCTTCAGACTTATACTCCGGAGTGTATAGTCTATGACCCCGTCATGATATCGACCAGCGGACGGCGACTGATGACCGAAGAAACCATACAA
Organism: Bacteroides sp. AF34-31BH; assembly: GCF_003602795.1. NCBI lineage: Bacteria > Pseudomonadati > Bacteroidota > Bacteroidia > Bacteroidales > Bacteroidaceae > Bacteroides > Bacteroides sp. AF34-31BH. Next base: position 269,662 of record NZ_QTLV01000002.1, on the reverse strand, counting down.
GTCATTAAGACGGAACTGTTTCCGCTATGCACCCTCATTACTCCCAACCTGAATGAAGCAAGCCTGCTTTGGGGGCAAACCATTACCGGTACTGTGGAGATGCGACAAGCGGCACAGGAATTATCCTGCAGATACAACACCGCTATTCTCGTCAAAGGCGGACATCTGGAGGGTAATGACATGTGCGACGTGCTTTATTGCCGGCAACCTTCTGCCGGGGCTGACGTCCTGCCATCCGGATGCATCCTCTATTCCAACCCCAAAATAGAGAGCCGTAACCTGCACGGCACAGGGTGTACCCTTTCCTCTGCCATAGCTACATTTCTTGCCGGTGGCAACAAACTCGATGAAGCGGTCTGCAAGGCTAAAGAGTATATCGGTACTGCGATAAACCGGGGGAAAAACATGGATATAGGGCACGGGAACGGTCCGTTATGGCACTTTCCTTTATCGGAATAAGAGCTCGTCGAAACGCATTATCTGTTTACCTTAAACGCATTATCTGTCAGCCTCCGATACATCATGTGTTTGGCACCAACGGACAATGCGTTTCGACATGCCTGCTCCTTAATAGCGTATACCCAGAATTTTCTTGGCGTCGTCTTTCTTGAACAGTGAATCAATGACGTCTAAAATCGCTTCGTAGTTTTCCGGGTCTACGATATTGGGAGCGAATATTCTGAGGACTTTCATCTTGTCGTCATCAAAAGTATATAGTGCCATCAAACTGGCACATTGTACACAGTTCAGACTGTTGTTTCGGGCAACGGTTCTCATCATTTCGATTTGATCATCCTTGAAAGGGCGGGACTTCACTTTTTCATAAAAATGCCGGAAGTCTTCGGGGTGCATCCCCCTGACATAAACCGGAGCTGGAGAATCTATCACTACTTCACTGGGAACAACCGGCAACGTACGTGGCTCTCCGGAGAATGAGTCCATTGCAACGACTCTCCCACCTTCAAAAGTCACGACAATCTGAGTTCGGCTGATATTACTTTTACCGGACAGCACTCTGGAATATTCCCATTCTTCTATATCCCGGTCGAAGCGGCGATACTCTGGAGTTCCCAATATCTTGGTGACCTCCTGCCTGCTCATCCCCTTCTGGATACTGTTCAACACATCTACCTTAGCATCATAAAACAAACTGGAACAACTGCTGAATCCCATCGTCATTACCAGTCCCGCAATAATTAGTCTGATTGTTTTCATCTTATCGAGTTTTTAGTTGCCACAAAGGTAGGCAGAAACATGGATAGACCTCTTATTATCCCCCTATTTGTCAAAAGGGATTTCCCTACTTTTTTTAGCCATATACCTATTAATATGGAAATAATCCGTTATTTTTGCAGATACTATCACTATAAATAGGTAAAAACACATGGAAAAAGCAAAAGTATACTACTCTGATTTGCGTACCTCCCCTACATCCAATCTTTTGGATAAAATGGAACGCTTGCTGAAACGGGCAGGCATCGAGCAACTCCCTTTGAAGGATAGCTTTGCTGCCATCAAAATCCATTTCGGCGAACCCGGCAATCTGGCATACTTGCGTCCCAATTATGCAGCTCGAATGGCAACCCTGCTCCGCAGCCTGGGAGCCAAACCTTTCCTGACGGACTGCAACACACTGTATTCCGGTCGTCGCGCCAATGCCGTAGACCACTTGCAAAGCGCGATGGAGAATGGGTTCAACCCCATTTCGGCCCAGTGCCAGGTCATTATCGGCGACGGACTGAAGGGAACGGACTACCGCGAAATCCCTCTGAACGGAGAATATTGTCCGGCACCCAAAATCGGTACAGCGATAGCCGACGCCGATATTGTAATCAGTATGAACCACTTCAAGGGACACGAACAAGCCGGCTTCGGCGGTGCTTTGAAGAATCTGGGCATGGGATGTGCCAGTGTAGGCGGAAAGCTGGAACTGCACTGCGCCTCGCAACCCAAGATTGACGTAGAAAGCTGCATAGGCTGCAACATCTGCGTGAAGCACTGCGCACACGACGCTGTGCACCTCAATACCAGCCGCAAGGCAGAAATAGACTACACCAAATGCGTAGGTTGCGGACAGTGCGTAGCCCTCTGCCAGCACGACGGTGCCGTGATGGGAGCCGAAGATACCTCCGAGCGCCTGAACTACAAGATTGCGGAATATGCCCTCGCTGTCGTTATGGGCAAGCCCCATTTCCACATCAGCTTCATCATGAACGTATCTCCCGAATGCGACTGCTGGAACCACAACGATGCCGCCATCGTGCCCGACCTCGGCATTCTGGCTTCGGCAGACCCGGTTGCACTGGACAAGGCATGTGCAGATATGGTCATCCAAGCCCCGATACTGCACGGTAACAATTGCCTTGCCACGGCACACGAGCACGACGACTTGTGTGGATGCGACAAGTTCCACTTGATGCACCCCGACACGGACTGGCTTGCCGGATTGCGCCATGCCGAGAAAATAGGATTGGGAACCATGGAATATGAATTGGTGAAGATTTGATTAAACCTTTTCAGTTTTAAACAGTCATACTAAAAATAGATATAATATTATACAAATGGAAACATCTGCAAAACTTTATTCTTTGCCTTTCGGCAACGTAAAGACCTATCTATTCGTCCTGCTGTTCGTGGCAGGAAACATCGCCTTGCCGCAACTCTGCCATCTGGTCCCAGCAGGCGGTCCGACGTTGCTTCCCATCTATTTCTTTACACTGATAGCTGCTTATAAATATGGTTTCAAGGTAGGTCTGCTGACGGCTCTCTTGTCTCCGGTCATCAATCATCTGCTTTTTGCCATGCCTGCAGCAGCCGTGTTGCCGGCCATACTTATAAAGTCCGGTCTGCTGGCCGGAACCGCCGCTCTTGCTGCACGCTATGCCAAGAATATCTCTTTATTGGCATTGCTGGGTGTAGTCCTCTCCTATCAAATTATCGGTACGGCCTTTGAATGGGCACTGTGCGGTAATTTCTTTTTGGCAGTGCAAGATTTCCGTATGGGCATTCCGGGCATGCTGATTCAGTGGTTTGGAGGATATGCACTGCTGAAAGCAATCGCAAAGAAATAAACGTATATTCTCAAACAGTATCCCTTAATCCTAAAACTTTGTTCGCACACTGCGGATACATATCCCCAGTTTGCGGATGTCTATCCCAAGGCTTGGGATAGACATCCGTAAACCATAAACAAAGTTTTTTCTTAACTGATAAAAACTTTTTCCCTAACTAAGAAAAACTTTCTCCTTAATAGAGAAGACTTTTCTCTTAATACTTTGAACTTTTTTCCGCTATTTTCCTTTCTCCCTACAATAAAATCATTAATTTCGTGCCGAACAATATATCATATTTTCAACATGGAAGTAGTAACGAACAACTGGTTCACTAAAAAATATCCAATAGGTTTTGCCTTAAGCGGCGGTTTCATCAAAGGCTTTGCCCATTTGGGTGCCATGCAATCCTTATTGGAACATGACATAAAGCCCAATATACTTTCCGGAGTCAGCGCCGGAGCCTTGGCCGGGGTATTCTACGCCGACGGCAATGAACCGCATAAAGTTCTTGACTACTTTGCCGGGCACAAGTTTCAGGACCTGACCAAACTGGTGATTCCCAAAGTCGGATTGTTTGAATTGGGAGAATTCATCGATTTCCTGAAAAGCAATTTGAAATCCAAAAAACTGGAAGAACTGCAAATTCCTCTGATTATTACAGCTACTGATCTGGACCATGGACGTTTGGTACATTTCCATAAGGGTGACATCGCCGAACGCGTAGCAGCTTCGTGTTGCATGCCGGTATTGTTTGCCCCGGTCAATATAGACGGCACCCATTACGTGGACGGAGGTCTGCTGATGAACCTGCCGGTCTCTACCCTCCGCCGCATATGCGAAAAAGTGATTGCCGTGAATGTCAGCCCTCTGATGGCGACCAAGTATAAAATGAACATTGTGAGCATTGCCTTACGTTCCTATAACTTTATGTTCCGCTCCAACTCTTTTCCTGAACGCGAGAAGGCTGATTTGCTGATAGAACCTTATAACTTGGAGGGATACAGCAATACAGAGCTGGAAAAGGCGGAGGAGATATTCATGCAGGGATATAATACGACCAATGATATATTGGAACGTCTGCTCATAGACAAAGGCAGCATTTGGAAAGAATAAAACAACCATTCTATAACATAGAAAACAAAGAAATGAACGACGAAAACAAATTGATTATTTATCAAGTGTTCACCCGACTATTCGGAAACAACAATAACCACTGCATCAATAATGGCAGCATCACCGAAAATGGATGCGGCAAGATGGCTGACTTTACAGCCAAGGCGTTGGGAGAAATCAAGAAGCTTGGCGCTACACATATCTGGTACACGGGCATCATCGAGCATGCTACGCAAACTGACTACCGCCGTCACAATATCCAACCCGACCATCCGGCCATTGTGAAAGGTAAAGCCGGATCTCCCTATGCCATCAAGGACTACTATGATGTCGATCCGGATCTCGCCAAGGACGTACCGGAGCGTATGAGAGAGTTTGAGAATCTGGTGCAGCGCACTCACCGTAGCGGTCTGAAGGTTATCATAGATTTTGTTCCCAACCACGTAGCCCGTCAATATCACTCGGATGCCCAGCCGGATGGCACTTCACAACTGGGTTCAAACGATGATACCAATTATGCGTTCAGCCCATATAATAACTTCTATTATATCCCGAAATCGGAACTGCATGGCCAATTTGACATGAAAGGTGCAGCCGCCGAACCTTATAGGGAGTTTCCGGCAAAAGCTACCGGAAACAACCGTTTTGACGCTTATCCAAACATCACCGATTGGTACGAAACTATAAAGTTGAATTATGGAGTGGATTATCAGAACGGCGGGACTTGCCATTTCGACCCCATTCCCGACACATGGACCAAGATGCTGGATATCATGCTGTTCTGGGCGGGAAAGAATATAGACGGTTTCCGTTGCGATATGGCCGAAATGGTTCCCGTAGAGTTCTGGGAATGGGCAATCCCGCAGGTAAGGGAGCAATATCCCTCCCTGCTGTTTATAGCCGAAGTCTATAACCCGGGAGAATACAAGAATTACTTGTTCCGTGGCAAGTTTGATTATTTATACGACAAAGTAGGACTTTATGATACCTTGCGGGCTGTTACTTGCGGGTATGAATCGGCAACTGCCATCACCCGCTCTTGGCAAAGTCTGGGAGGTATAGAAAAACGCATGCTGAACTTTCTGGAAAACCATGACGAGCAACGTATCGCTTCCGACTTTTTTGCCAGTAACCCACGCAAGGCGATTCCGGCACTCATTGTGTCAGCCTGCATGAACACCAATCCGATGATGATTTATTTCGGTCAGGAGTTTGGTGAGCTGGGCATGGATAGTGAAGGTTTCAGCGGCCGAGACGGACGTACAACCATCTTTGACTATTGGAGTGTAGATACCATCCGCCGTTGGCGCAATGGCGGCAAGTTCGACGGCAAGATGCTGACGGAGGACCAGAAACACCTATACAGCATTTATAAACGGCTACTGACTCTTTGCAATGAAGAAAAGGCCATCTCTCAGGGGGCTTTCTTCGATTTGATGTATGCCAATGTCAACGGATGGCGCTTTAATGAACATAAGCAATATACATTCCTGCGCAAATTTGAGAGAGACCTGCTGCTGTTCGTCGTGAACTTCGACCATATCTCGGCAGACCTTGCCATAAATATTCCTTCTCATGCTTTTGACTTCCTGCAAATACCGCAGATGGACCAGTACAAAGCTACGGAGCTGCTCAGCGGAAAAGAAGAAAACATAAGTCTGCTTCCCTATAAGGCTACTAATGTGGCCGTCGAAGGATATGGAGGAAAGATACTTAAGATAAAGCTATAACGGAGTCACAACTCTGGTGATTTATTAGATTTGACACTGATTATGCAGAACAACGCGGATTTCTTAATCGCTTCGTGGTTTTCCGCATAATCAGTGCCAAGTCTTTATTTGTTCTCTTCCATATATTCCTTCAGCCGATATAGCCGCGTGATGGCAGGATTATAAAAATCATCAGGATAATGTGCATCTATATCACTCAGGTTAGCTTGCACAAAGCGTTTCACATCCACTATGTTCTCAGCATCAGACAATGTTACACTTTGAGGGAAAGATGTGCTCTTTGCCCAATTTATCAGCGCTTTAACGCTATCTTCATCAAATTTATATTCGGCCATATTCTACATTTTTTCTTGCAAAGATAGTGCAAACCGGATGCAGAATAAAATGACCCACCCATTTTTTTATGCTAAAGTTATCCTCATCTGCATGAACAAAATTCCAATTTGTTGTGTTATATAAATGTGTTTTTCATAGTATTAGATATAAGATTAATTAAAAGAGACGTACCCGCTTGTGATAAGTAAGTACATCAAAAACAGAAGCGTCTGTTTGATTGATAAATGTGTAAGGAGCATCGGTTTACCAGAGCCGATGCTTTTTTTTACCCTTCTTTGTAGCATGTTAGAAATATTATCCGTAAATTTGGCAGATAATAAGGAAAGAATATGATATGAATATCCCTGTTATATTTCAATTTTTGAAAGAACTGTCTGCAAACAACAATCGTGAATGGTTCAATTCTCACCGGGAACAGTATGAAGTCGCCCGCAGCGAGTTTGAAAACTTGCTTACAGTAATTATCTCCCGTATCTCTTTATTTGATGAAAGCATCCGTGGTATAGAAGCAAAGGACTGTACATACCGTATTTATCGTGATACACGCTTTTCCGAAGATAAAACTCCCTACAAGACACATCTGGGAGGATATATCAATGCGAAAGGAAAGAAATCCGACCATTGTGGCTATTACGTGCATCTGGAACCGGGAAACTGCTTGTTGGCCGGTGGAAGTTATTGTCCTCCCCCGCCCTTGTTAAGAGCTCTGCGACAAGCGGTATACGACAATATAGATGAATTTCGCAGTATAGTGGAAGATCCTGCTTTCAAGCAATACTTTCCCGTCATCGGAGAGAATTTTCTAAAAACAGCTCCAAAAGGATTTCCAAAGGACTATCCCTATCTGAAATACCTTCAGTGTAAAGAGTATACGGTTGCCTGCTGCCAGCCGGACAGCTTCTTTCTTGCTCCAGACTTTTTGGATCGTACAGACGACATCTTCAAGCAGATGAAGCGTTTTTCTGATTTTGTGAATTACACCATAGACGACTTTGAATAATTTACCTATATAACTAACTTAAAACATTTGAATTATGGTTATAGACAGACTTGAAAACATAGAAAAATATACTTTGCTGCATCCTCTATTTGAGCAGGCCATTGATTTTTTAAAATCACATGACTTGCACTCTTTGGAAATCGGCAAGACCGAACTGAAAGGAAAGGACTTGCTGGTCAACGTGGCGCAGACAAACCCAAAAGAAAAAGAAAATGCCAAACTGGAAACCCATAAAGACTATATTGACATTCAAATACCCTTGTCCGATACGGAGATAATGGGTTATACCGCCGCCCAAGACTGCCTTCCGGTTGATGCTCCTTACAATGCGGAAAAAGACATCACTTTTTTTGAAGGACTGGCGGAGGACTATATTGCAGTGAAGCCCGGAATGTTTGCTATCTTTTTCCCTCAGGACGGGCATGCTCCGGGTATTACCCCTGACGGTGTAAAAAAAATAATTGTGAAAGTTAAAGCGTAAATTTATCAAATATCCAAAACTCATCCTCTTTATGGAAACATTGAATTTAATCAAGAATGACCCATGGCTGGAACCTTTTGCCGATGCCATCAACGGACGTCATCAACATGCCATAGACAAAGAATCGGAATTGACCAACAAAGGAAAACTAACCTTGTCTGATTTTGCATCCGGATACCTCTATTTCGGCCTGCATCGTACTGACGATGGTTGGGTTTTCCGTGAATGGGCGCCTAACGCAACCCAAATCTTTATGGTCGGAACTTTTAACGATTGGAAAGAAGAAAAAAAATATAGCTTGAAGCGTAAAGCAAACGGTAATTGGGAAATCAAGCTTCCTGCTGATGCCGTGAAACACGGTGACTTGTACAAGCTGATGGTACATTGGGACGGTGGTTGCGGTGAACGCATTCCTGCATGGGCTACACGTGTCGTACAAGACGAACAGACTAAAATATTCAGTGCCCAGGTTTGGGCTCCGGAGAAACCCTATAAAATGAAAAAGCGGGTTTTCAAGCCATCTACAGATCCTTTATTGATATATGAATGCCATATCGGTATGTCTCAGCAGGAGGAAAAGGTCGGTAGCTATAAGGAATTTCAGGAAAAGATTCTTCCACGTATCGCCAAAGAAGGCTACAACTGCATACAGATTATGGCTATCCAGGAACATCCCTATTATGGTAGCTTCGGATACCATGTTTCCAGTTTCTTTGCCGCTTCTTCCCGTTTTGGTACTCCGGAAGAACTGAAAGAACTGATTGATACAGCCCATAGCATGGGGATTGCCGTTATCATGGATATTGTCCATTCACACGCTGTGAAGAATGAAGTCGAAGGCTTGGGTAACTTTGCCGGTGATCCTAATCAATATTTCTATCCCGGTGGACGTCGGGAACATCCGGCTTGGGATTCGCTTTGCTTTGATTACGGCAAGAACGAAGTTATTCACTTCCTGCTGTCTAACTGTAAATTCTGGCTGGAAGAATATCATTTCGACGGCTTCCGCTTTGACGGAGTAACCTCCATGTTATATTATAGTCATGGTTTGGGAGAAGCATTCTGTAATTATGGAGATTACTTCAACGGACATCAAGACGACAATGCCATTTGTTATCTGACACTTGCCAACCGGCTTATCCATCAGGTCAATGCCAAAGCCATCACCATTGCCGAAGAAGTATCGGGAATGCCCGGACTGGCGGCAAAATATGAAGATGGCGGCTACGGATTTGATTACCGTATGGCCATGAATATTCCCGATTATTGGATTAAGACAATCAAGGAGAAAATAGATGAAGACTGGAAGCCATCCAGCATGTTCTGGGAAGTGACCAACCGCCGCAAAGATGAAAAGACCATCTCCTATGCGGAAAGCCATGACCAAGCTTTGGTGGGCGATAAAACCATCATTTTCCGCTTGATTGATGCGGATATGTACTGGCACATGCAGAAAGGAGACGAGAACTATACCGTAAATCGAGGCATTTCCCTCCATAAAATGATACGTTTACTGACTGCGACTACTATCAATGGCGGTTATCTTAACTTTATGGGCAATGAATTCGGACATCCGGAATGGATTGACTTCCCCCGTGAAGGTAACGGTTGGTCTTGTAAATATGCCCGCCGCCAATGGGATTTGGTGGACAACAAGAATCTGGCATATCATTATATGGGTGACTTTGATGCTGCCATGTTGGAAGTTGTAAAAAGCATAAAGAACTTCCAGGCTACTCCGGTCCAAGAAATATGGCATAATGACGGTGACCAGGTATTGGCCTATATGCGCAAGGACTTGATTTTTGTATTCAACTTCAACCCTAAGCAGTCTTTTACTGATTACGGTTTCTTGGTTCCTGCCGGAACTTATGAAGTTATTTTGAATACAGATAATCCAGATTATGGCGGTAATGGTTTGACGGATGATACCATCAAACATTTTACCATTCACGACCCGCTTTACAAAAAAGACAAGAAGGAGTGGCTGAAGCTTTACATACCGGCACGTACAGCTGTTGTACTGAGAAGAACTAAATAGTCATTTCATAACACAAAAAAGAGGCAGATATCTGAATTGATATTTGCCTCTTTTTTTATATAGGAGTCTTTTATTTCAATTGACTGTCGATGAAGTTCAACATCGTTTTTGCATTATCCATCATCTTCTTTTGAGCTGGTTTGTCTGCAGAGAGCAATGGAATAAGTTTATCCAAATATTCTTTGGCTTCCTTGAATTCAACTTTTGCTTTTTCTACATCTGTTTTCATGGTATTGGCACCCTTACTATAATACAAAGAACCCAGACTGTTAAGTGCATTTACATTATCTGCTTGGATAGCTATGGCTTGTTTAAATGCTTCTTCGGCTGCATCCATCTTTTTGGCTTTCTGCGCCATGATACCTTGATTTACGTAATAAGTAGCATACAATTTAGTCAATGTCTTATTACCGGGATTCGCTTCCAGCCCTTCCTTTAAAGTGGCAACATACTCATCATTTTTCTTCAAATCTTTCAAAGCACCGGCTTTACCTATATAAGCATTTGCCAGGTTATACTTTTTCTGTACAGCAATATCAAAATACTTCAAAGCTTCGGCAGGTTTCTTTATCTTATCGGCACAAACGCCACAGTTATATGCAATTACGGAATCTTGGTTGTTTGTTTGTGTCAGATAAGTACTAAATTTTGTGTAAGCTTCCTGGTAATTTTTAGCTTCAAGAGCAGCCTTACCATCGTTGACCAACTGGGCAGGGTCAGCATTCTGCGCAAAGAAATTCGTAGCTGCACAACATAGTGCAATAGATAAGATTAATTTTTTCATATGCTTTAATTCATTTAAAAGTTGATTCCCAAAGTTAGTTTACAATGGTATAGAAGCAAAACCTTTTTACTTTTTTTGAGGTTTTTAGCATAGTCGTAACAAGTGTTATTTTACGTAAAAGCAAATATCCGGATATGTGTGTTGGGCTTTGTCACATATGTTACACTTATACTTAGAATATCATATTATCTTTGCCACAAAAAAAGATTATGGAACAATTACATGCACATGAAGTCCTTCACATGATGGAAGGTAATAGTTATACTGAGTTATCATTGAGAGAAGCCATTATCCAAAAATTCGGCGAGCAGCAGCGTTTTTTCACCTGCTCTGCCAACAATATGGATGTAGATACCCTGATAGAATTTCTTAAAAGAAAAGGAAAATTTATACCCGCCAATGGTGGATTTACAGTGGACATGACTAAAGTTTGCAATCACTGATGAGGAATATTAATTCCTTCTTCTGTTAAATTGAATATTATTTATGTTAATAGTTAACGGAAATAATATTCTACTAAACCATGTTATAATATCCGCTGATTACCCGCTAAAATTTGGATATCTCCTGCAAGTACGTATCTTTGTACTGTGTTTTTCATAGTATTAGATTTAAGGTTAATAAAAAAGATTGGCTGTCTGGGATAGATAGCCTTTTTTTATGTCTAAATGTCATCTTTCCCCTTTTTAGTTATAGTTTTATTCTATCTTTGTAGGTCAGATAATCCACGCAGCATTAATAGAATAAACTGAATATGGGAAAACGCTTTATTTTTATCTTGATGGCATGCTCATTATTGAGTATAGCTACTGTTGTGCATGCACAGCATATTGACAAGCAAACATATACTTTTGCCATCAAAAAGGCTGATACTCTGAAACTGGACAAGTATGTAATGATTGATCAAATACAAGGGACACAATCAAAGCCCGTCATTCTTTTTGCATTTGGGGGAGGTTTCAAAGGCGGGAGAAGAGATAATCCCGATTACATTTCTTATTTTCATTTTTTGGCACGAGCCGGCTATGTGGCAGTATCAACAGATTACCGTACCCAATTAAAGGATATAGATAAATCGGAGTATTCGGACTTGCAAGGATTCTCTTCTGCCCTGCAACAAGCAATCACTTGTGCTGTAGAAGATTTTGGTGATGCTACAAATTATATAATTGAGCATAGTGTAGAATGGCAAATAAATCCTGCACAAATTATAGCTTGCGGTTCAAGTGCAGGTGCGATAACTGCCCTTCAAGCAGAGTATGAGATTTGCAATCAAACGGCTTTTGCGGACAGATTACCTGCCAATTTCAATTATGCAGGGGTCATTTCCTTTTCTGGAGCAATCTGTGCCAATGGTATTCCAAAATGGATAATGTCCCCTTGTCCTCTTATGTTGTTCCATGGTGATGCCGACAGCACGGTTCCTTTTACTAAGGCAGTAGTAGAGGAAATGGGGCTATGGGGCTCAAACTTTATCTGTATGCAACTGAAAGAAAAAGAGACAGCATACTATTTCTATATAGCGGAAGGTATAGGACATTCCCTATCCTATTCTCCTATGAAGGATAATCGTCATGACATCCTGAGCTTCCTAAACCGGTTGGTACTTGGTAAAGAAAAACGTTGCATTACGACTGTAGAGAAGAATCCGGAAATATCTAGATATAAGAGTGATTTTACAATAGAAGATTATATCCGTGAAAATATGCGTTAATTCCTATCTTTATATCCTTTCCAGAGTTTTTGTTTCTCCACCAATCAATTATCTTTGCACATTATTATTCCATAAAAACAAATCTTTAATTCTATAAATTATGTTGGTACGTATTATCAGTATGGTCATAGCCGGAGTTATTATAGTATATCTAGTCCGTTGGATTGATAATTTTTTCTCCAGGTATCGCAAATAAATCTTGCCTGCAATGTAAACCAAATACTCCAATTTGTTTCCCATTACAACCTATGCTGACAAAATGCGGACATTTTCTAATTCTAAAACAAGAAAACCGCAAAAGCTTTTTTTAGCCATTTGCGGTTTTTTCCTTGTGATTCCGTTGCGATTCGAACGCAAGACCCACGCCTTAGAAGGGCGTTGCTCTATCCAGCTGAGCTACGGAACCAGCCTTAATTGCGGTGCAAAGGTACGCTTTTTTACGAATATTGCAAATTTTTGTATCACCTTTTTTCGTTACCTATGTATAAAAGGCTCATTTGCTACATAAAAAGTAATGATTAGTTACCTTTACAAACAAGATACACGGTATTTATATACAGATGTATTAAAACATTTTGCAAATTATCAATGTTACTAATTATAAAAAGTAAAAATATGGAGGAATATTCAAGTAGGAAAAGTAGCATTGACCCGAAAATGAATGAAAGAGTAATAACAACTAAATTTTAAAGAGATGGAATGGGAAAATCAGTTGATACAGGAATTGCAATGGTCAAATAAAATCAGCAATAAGGCGAGTAAGGAATTGGTAGCCCAGGAGATTGCCGGACTGGCCAAAGACGGTGATGTCATAGGAGCAGGCTCCGGCTCTACCGTTTATCTCACTTTGTTTGCATTAGCTCAACGAGTTAAACAAGAATCTTTGCATATAGAAATCATTCCGGCATCTGCCGAAATTTCGATGACATGTATACAGCTTGGCCTGCCGCAAACTACTCTGTGGAATAAGCGTCCGGATTGGACATTCGACGGTGCAGACGAAGTGGATCCGCATAATAACCTCATCAAAGGACGTGGTGGAGCCATGTTTAAGGAGAAGCTCCTAATTAAAAGCAGTGGTAAGACTTACATCATTGTCGATGAGAGCAAGCTTGTCAGCAAACTGGGGAGCAAATACCCCATACCGGTAGAAGTATTTCCACATGCTCTCTCCCATGTGGAAAACGAGATACGCTTATTGGGAGCTTCAAAAATCAGCCTACGTCTTGCAGAAAGAAAAGACGGTCCGGTATTTACCGAAAACGGTAATTTCATTCTTGACATTCATCTCAGCAACATTGTTCCTGATTTGGAACAGAAACTGAAAGCCATTACCGGGGTTATCGAAAACGGGCTGTTCATCGGTTATGATATTACAGTCCTAATGGCAAACCGCTGATGTACCAAAGTACAAATAAGGCAGTCCATGCCAATAGAATGACTAAAGAATATCTCCAAGTATACTTCAGTAGTGAACCATAAGTGGATTGCCTATCATATTGCTGCATATAGGTCAAGACAAGTGGCATGTAGAACATAAAAGGTGTTATGGCATTTGTTGCACTGTCACCTATACGGAACGCACATTGGGTCATATCCGGCGAAATGCCCATACTTGCCAATACCGGAACAAAAATGAAAGACATAAAAGCCCATTTTGCTGTGGCAGATACCATAAAGAGATTGACCAGCGCCGTAAAAAGAATGAAGAGAATCAATATCCATAAACTACTCAAAGAAGCGGAGGACAGCAGATTAGCGCCTAAAATGGCAATGCACTTGTCCAAGTGGGAATATTCAAAACAAGCAAACATCTGTGAGGCAAAGAAAGCTATCACAAAATAAACGCCCAGCAGTTTCATCGGCTGCGTAAGTCCTTCTATCACATCACCGTCCGTACGGTATCGGCCGGAGGCAAAACCATAGACCATCCCCATCAAACCTATTCCAAACGAAAGCAAAAACAGAATACCAACTATAAACGGAGAACGAATCAACCCACCATTGACACTCCGCAATATCCCCCATGAAGAGAATGTAGCCCACAGAATAATGGCAATATACAGCAAGCCTGCAAATACAGCTCCCAACATAGCTCTCCGTTCCTTGCGGGACAATTGTTTGTAGCCATTAAAATGAATATCCCCTGCATACACTCCCAAGTGCGGCAACAAGCTCCTGCGGGTAATATGATAAATGATGAATGCAAGCAGGAACGTGGAAACGAAGAGAAAATAATAATTGCACAACGGTCCAGTCTGCCCCGGAGCAATATTCATCCTATCAGCCGCTTCTTGCGTTACAGAGGCAATCATGGGGTCTAATGTACTCAAAAACACATTAGCGCTATAGCCACAAGAGACTGAAACATAAGCTGTAATTATACCTCCAATGGGGTGCAGACCGACAGACTGGAACAAAGTTGCAGCTATCGGCAACAGAATGATATATCCTGCATCTCCCACTATATTGGACAACAGTCCTAAGACAATGACCAGCAGAATAATGCGCCAAGGATCACGTGGACGTCGTACCCCCCTGCGAATACATGCATCGATGAAACCCGAATGCTGTGCCACCCCTATTCCGAACATAGCCACAATCACCAGCCCTAATGGAGCGAATCCCGTAAAATTGGTTATGACATGGCGCAGCAGCCAGCGTATGCCCTCCGGACTCAGCAGGCTCTGCACCCGTATTTCTTCTCCAGTCTGCGGTTGCAGCACGCTCAGGCCATAGACATCGAATATCCATGAAAGGAGGATGACTGCCAGCGTCAGCAGGAAGAACATCGTAGCGGGATGTGGCATTCGGAGTTTACTCATCGTCGGCTTCCAGATTGTCTATATTCAAGATTCGAAGTTCCAATGCGCGCACCACCAGACGAGTGGCATTCACCCCCACCCGTTCACTAGGCGGGAAAAGACGGCCGACCAAGTCATTCTGCCGTTTCTCCAGCGACTTGACTCCAAAAGGCATTCCCCTAAGATTGGCAATCATTTCTTTGGTATAGCCCAGTGCCAAATGACGGAGGAAACGCTCGTCATACTCATCAATATCATAGCTTATGATTGCTTCCTGACGTTTTGCATCATTCAGGACAGATTTCTTGAAGCGTTCCACTATCTTCTCCAGTATCGGATAGTTAAAGACCAGCTTCTTGCCGTCCATCACTGCCTGCACATCGGTTTTGGTCAGCAACTCTCCGGTTTTCAGGATAATGCCGTCAGCGCCGGCTTCAAGTACGTCCACCCATAACTTCTCATTCAATATTTCTCCCGTGAATATCAGCACATGTACTCCCGGATAACGCTTGAAGATATTCCGGCAGATGTCCACCCCGATTGTGGTCGAACCTCCCAGTCCCAAGTCCAGCAGAACAAGATCCGGCACGCCGGCTTCAATCAATGTCCAGAACTCCTGCTCAGTCATAGCAGTACCTATTACCTCCGCATTGGGAATTTCATGGCGGAAAATCTCTTCCGTCCCTTTCAGCTCCAACTTGACATCTTCAACGATGATTACTTTAAATTTTTTGTCTTCCATATTTCATTTTTTCGGTAGCGTAAAATATATTGTAAAACCTCCTTCCTTTCCCGGTTCGGCATTGATACGGCATCCCCGGCGTCCGGCAAACTCGTCATGGTCGCGGATAATCTGCTTGCACACCAGATATTCCGTACCATACAGTTCTCCTTTCTCACCGGCCGTCATGCGGGACAAGTCGGGATAGAACAATTGGTTCAATTCTTCACGGGTCTTTTCCCTGCGCATATCTGTAAACAGAAAACGTATAAATTCCCCATCTTCCCGGGCCGACAGACAGACAGCTCCATCCAGAGTTACGGAGCAAGCCTCGTCTATCAGGTTTTCAAGCAGGAAACGCAACTGGTTCCAGTCACCGGTAATCCGTCCTTCCAACAGTTGTATCTTAAAATCAATATGCGCCTTGTTTCCCTTATACACTTTGCGGAAATATTTCCCGGCAGTAGCCATAAGTTCCGGCACAGATATTGTCGCACGCCTGAAAGTCACCTCTTCCAACTGGCGGGAAGCGCATGAACTGAGTATCGTAAAGATACCTTTGTAATACTCTATCAATTCGCTGATGGCAACCACCGTTTCCCGCTCCTCCGCTTCTGTCTGTTTGCCGGACCGCAGTTTCCCTATCAGCTGCTTTATCTTGTTCGGATAATAAATCGTTTCATGCTTGATGGTCGAGAGACAATTATCCAGCACCATGTTCTGTACATGCAGCAAACTGTCTTCCCAGGAAGCTCGCCGGGCTTCATCTTGAGCCACTTCGATGTCCCGGTATTTCGTAGCCAACTTAACCACTGCATTGAAGATTACAATGGAGACATAACGGGCTATCAGTTCCAAAAGCAAATGGTCGGTCTCCTGCTCCGTACCTTCCCTGCGTTCCAGACACAGCACACCTATGCAACGACACATATTTCCCGCATCCACAACAAGCGGCAATGTTTGTATACCCTTTTCCGATATGTACTCTTGCTGCTCAAAGCAATTCTCCATATATTTCCTCCAGATAGGCAACTCGTCCACGGCGGTATCTTCCACTGGATTGGAAGTGTATTCCAGCTTATGTGTAGTCTCGTTGTATACAGCTATGCTTAACCGGTCGATACTCAAAAGTTCGTTCACTGCATCAAAAGCGGAACCTACAATCTGCCGCGGGATTTCCTTCAATGTATCCTCCTCACGCTGCAACATTTCCTCCGTATCCGAAACCGGCAACAAGGAGGCATTGAACACCTTTCCATTAATTTCCAGTACTTGCTCCAGATTCCAGCGGTTCACCAGACGTTTACGGAAGTAGAGTATGTAATATCCCAACAGCAATACGAACAGCAAAATCACCGCCAGCAAAATGCCCACCATCTTGTTGTTGGTGGAACGCTCCAGCTGCCGGCAATATTCTTCCAAGGATTGGTCTTCTCCCAACAGTTTGTACAAGGTGGTGTAGGCAGCATTATTATAACTATAGTCATCCCATTGCTTCAATGCAAGAAATGAGACTGCCGCTTCATTCCTGATATCCAGAATTACATGGAAATCCGAATTGAACATCTGGTTCCACCAATCCAGTTCCGCAGGCGTCCCGTCTCCGGTCAGCGTCATATAGCGATGTATAGGATGGGCGTATTGCTTGTAATGTTCGTTCAGGCAATACATTGCCGAATCTATGTATTGTAAAGCCAGTTCGTATTCTCCGTCCACATTGCAGTAATAAGCTTCATTGGCATAATCGGAGGCTTCGTCCAGCAAAGCTTCGTATTCATTCTGTGCAAGCAGTGCCAAAGAATCCGGCAACACCTCTCCGGAAGCAGTCTGTTCCACAGCATGCCGGCAGGATGACATGCACAAAAACAACACGACGAGCAACACCGACACAGACTTACGGATACCGGCAGGCAGACGGAAATAAAAACGGCTGCCTTTTCCCAGCCCGCTCTCCACATTGAACAGACAGACCTTGAACAAATCATTCGTCTTGCGATATTTTTCAATGATGCCCTTACAGTTCATCAGTCCAAAGCCACTTCCTTTGTTCTTCCTCAATTCCTCCTTGTCGGGAGCGTCACTCATACCGATGGCTTTCGAGTCATATACTTTTTCTCCCACAATGCGAGCTACATCTTCCGGTGACAATCCACAACCATTATCCTCTACCGAGATTTCCACGTAATCCTCCTCCTGCCGTGCATATACTTTCACCATACCGCCCTGAGGGGTATATTTACGGGCATTCTCTGCCAGTGTATTTATCATAAACAATGTAAGGGCTTTGTCTGCCTTCACCCGGATATCCGTAGGCTGCACCTCCAACGACTGTCTCTTCATCTCGAATGTACGGCTTCCTTTCCTGAGCAGCTCGAAAAGTTCATTCAATTCGAACGTCTCTATGTTCAGGCTAAGGCTTCCTTGCTTCATCTTTATCCAAAGGGCAAGAATATCATTGTATTCGTTGATGGTAGTAACCAACTCGTCGATATACTGGTATTTCTCCTCCTTTATCCGTTCCTCTTTGATGAATCCTTTTTGAGTCAGTTTCTGCACTTCGTTGATGATACGGTCTATGTACGGATGAATCCCGTTGACAATAGCCATACATGCTTTCTTTATCAGATTTTGCCGTTTGTTCCCCGCGATGTGCTGCTCGTAAATGTAGCGTTGCTTTTCCAGTCTGCGGCGCTCATCCCCAAGGGAGATGGACGTCATGCCGTTGTCGATTGCCCATTGGATATAGGGGGTTATCACCCGTACCATCGCCTGCTCATCCTTGCTCATCCGACGCGGGAACACTAATTGCCCGTTGTCTATGCGGATGTCCTTCACTCCAAACAGCTTTTCCAATTCCGGGCAGACAGCCGTCCGGATAGAGTCGATGATTTCCTCCTCAGTCTGTGCATCTGCCGGAATGGATGCCGTTATCTTCTGACAGATATCCAGCATCAGCTGCAGACGGCGGAGATGCACTCTGTTCCGGTCTTTGGAACGCTTGTTGAAAAACCAGAAAAAGAGGGATACAAGCACGAAGCCCACAATGACCAGTGACAACACGACGTTGAGCTGCCCCGCCTCCTTTTCCAATGCTTGATAGCGGCTTTCCAGCTCTTTATCCTGGCGTGTATCTTCAAGGATATCCAGGTAAATATTGCGGTTATAGTCTGATTTTTCTTTCATCCCGAGTCCTGCATACGAAACGCTCAACTGTT
This sequence comes from Bacteroides sp. AF34-31BH, assembly GCF_003602795.1. Lineage (NCBI taxonomy): Bacteria > Pseudomonadati > Bacteroidota > Bacteroidia > Bacteroidales > Bacteroidaceae > Bacteroides > Bacteroides sp. AF34-31BH. The sequence goes on along the minus strand of NZ_QTLV01000002.1, from coordinate 250,670 downwards.
CACGAATACGTGAAATCCACTCGGGCACGGTTTTCAGTTTCTGCTCCATCCATGCCTTCTCCGCACAAATCGTATCTCGACGGTCAAATGCTTTCAGCCAGTCCAAACTATCGTGGCAGTCATAGAAAAGGCGGTGATGGTCATTTACACATTCCAGAGCAAGTTTTAGCGTGTCAAGAGCTTCTGTATAGTGACTGTGGGCATTCAGGTATTTGCCGATAGATACATATGCACCTGCTATCTGATACAAATCCTTGTATTGGCTGAATTTTTGCAATGCCAACTGCCCCAGACGCATGGGAAGCAGCGAATCTACCGGTACTCCAAAACGTGTCAAGGCATGGGAGCGGCGGTCTTGAAAAAATGCGTAATTATCCGGTGAAGCCATCAAGTTGGCAAGTCCCTGCACTCCATTGCCCTCAAAGTAAAGATAGCCCTTGCGCGAAGCCAACTGCCATGCGGTATAGAGCTCATCAAATTCTCTCAGTCTTCGCTCATCCGGTGTCTCACCCTCGCATAAGGCAGCAGAACCTTTGATGTAGTGATAATACAACAGCTGATTGGTATCTGCCAGCAACTCTTGTTTTTTAGTAACTTCATTAATAGAGGCTACAGCTTCCGGACGCTGTTGCAAATAATAATAATACACAGCAGATACAATATAAAATTCCGAACGGGCATAATTCAAACGCATTTGCTCGTGTTGGTCCACAAACAGATTGTCATCCTCCGCTATTCTTTTCATACGGTGCAAGGCACTATTGCGATAATCGTAGAACTCCTTGTTCAACGCTGTCCGCTGATAAATCTTCATCAAACCGATGTCGGCAATAAGGAGTTCCAGTTCATTCTTGGTCAGATTATAGACATCCATATGAAACTTTTCGGCCTGCTCAAAATCCATGCGCATAAAAGCACAAAAGCCCAGATTATTGGATGCTTCCGCTTTTCCTTGTTTATAGAGGCTGACTTCACGGTAGGCCCTTGATGCCGCATGGCAGGATGAATCCAGGTTTTTATAACGAAAAGCATAAGCCACCTGGTTTAGAGAGTCGATAAGGCGTACTTCCTTCATGGGTGCCGTTCCCACACACGAAACCATTGTTGTACAAAGGCACAACAACCCCGCAAACCATATAAAAGAAAGTCGTTTCATAAAGCAAAGCTACGAATAAATCCGGGAAAGAAAAATAATTTTTATACAATAACTCTTGTTTTATGTAACGGGAAATTCCTACCTTTGCATGCAAATTAACAAATAGGTAACATCTATTACACAAATGAGCGAAAAAGCACCCTTTATGGTATTCTCCGGAACAAATTCGAGATACCTTGCAGAGAAAATCTGCGCTAGCCTTGATTGCCCTCTGGGAAAGATGAACATCACCCATTTTGCAGATGGTGAGTTTGCAGTCTCTTATGAGGAATCTATCCGTGGCTCGCATGTATTCCTGGTTCAATCAACCTTCCCTAATTCTGACAACTTGATGGAACTTCTGCTGATGGTTGATGCTGCTAAAAGAGCATCGGCAAAAAGCGTTGTAGCCGTTATCCCTTACTTCGGTTGGGCACGTCAGGACAGAAAAGACAAACCCCGTGTTTCCATCGGCGCCAAGCTGGTGGCCGACCTGCTCTCTGTTGCAGGTATCGACCGTCTGATTACGATGGACCTTCATGCAGACCAGATTCAAGGTTTCTTCAATATTCCGGTGGATCATTTGTATGCATCAGCAGTATTCCTCCCCTATATTGAATCCTTGAAACTGGAAGACTTGGTAATCGCCACCCCGGATGTCGGCGGTTCAAAACGCGCCAGCACATTCTCCAAATACCTCGGTGTACCCCTGGTATTGTGCAACAAGACACGCGAAAAAGCAAACGTGGTTGCCACCATGCAAATCATCGGTGATGTAAAAGACAAGAATGTAGTATTGGTAGACGATATTGTAGATACAGCAGGAACCATTACCAAGGCTGCCAACATCATGCTGGAAGCAGGAGCCAAATCTGTCCGTGCCATTGCCAGCCACTGCGTAATGTCCGACCCTGCTTCTTTCCGTGTACAAGAATCCGCACTAACGGAAATGGTATTTACTGATAGTATCCCCTACTCTAAAAAATGTGACAAGGTTAAACAGTTGAGCATTGCCGATATGTTCGCCGAAACCATCAAGCGGGTGATGAACAATGAATCAATCAGTTCACAATACATTATCTAACCGCGGAGCGGTTAGAAATTAAAAATTAAAGGCTGCGCGGTTCTGAAGTGAACATTGCGCAGCCTTTAATTTTTAATTTCTAATTTTTAATTCTAATTCTCCAGCCTTCCCATCTTGTAGGTTCCTTTTCGTATCACCTTTCCGTTCTTGTCTGTTTCTACAAACGGACCGTGTTTCTTGCCTTGTTTGAAGAAGCCTTCATAACGGTTTCCGTTCTTGTCCTCCTGGATACCGCTACCTTCTTCCATACCGTTCACAAAACCGCCTTTATATTTGGTTCCATCGGTCTGAATCAGGGTACCTTGGCCGTTGAACTTATTGTCTTTCCATTCACCTTCGTAAGAGTCACCTACATTCCATTTGTAAGTACCGTATCCGTCACGTTGGTTATCTTTCCAATTACCTTCGTAAACGGCGCCGCTTGCCCACGTAAATGTGCCGTGGCCTTCCTGCTTTCCGTCCTTGAAGCTGCCCACATACTTGTTGCCGCTGGCATGGTAATAAATGCCCTCTCCGGTACGTTCACCTTGAACATAAGAACCTTCGTAACGGTCGCCGGTATGGAAAAAGTAAATACCTTTGCCATGCTGCATGTCGTCCTTCCAGTCACCTACATATTTGTCGCCGTTGGCATATTCAAAAGTTCCTTTACCGTCCCGGACATCATTTTTCCACTCCCCGTCATATTTGGAACCGTCATTCCAGGTCAGTGTTCCTTTGCCGTCTTTCTTGTCATTCTTCCACGAGCCTACATACTTGGAACCGTTCTTCCAGGTATACGTTCCTTGGCCTTCGCGTTTATCATTCACCCAGTCGCCCTCATAAATATCACCATTGTAATAGTACATGGTTCCTTTACCGTGCTGGTAATCCTGAAACCACATGCCGTCATAACGGTTGTTATTCATAAAATAGTAGATACCCCTGCCATGCTGCTGGTCTTGAAACCATTGCCCCTCATACTTTTCACCGTCGGGAAACATATATGTACCGTAGCCTTCACGCTTGCCCTTCACATACTCACCCTCGTAGACGTCGCCGTTCTTGAAAACGGTCTTCCCCTTTCCATTGGGCTTGCGGCCTTTTATTTCACCGGTATAGACGGCCCCGTTATCTTTGAACGTATAGGTACCTATCTTTATCTCCGAAGAGAATGTACTTTTCACTTTATCGAAAAAGCCGCTTTTTTTTTCCTGGGCAGTGGCTCCACCTTGGCATAAGAAAGCCAGAATGAGTGCAGTATATAGATATTTCATTAATTGATAATTGATAGTTGATAATTGACAAAGGTAGGATTTATCCGGTAAAATGATGCGATAACTCCCGCTTTTTATGACATTTTTTTGCCGCACACTATTTCTTTTAATTTCTCTTTGCATAAATGCCGCCCTGCAAGTTCACGGATTTCTTGTGGAGTAACCTCCTTGACAGCATCCAGTGCTTCGGCAAAGTAGGTATCCTGCAAGCCCGATACCTGCACAAAAATCCAGGCATCTGCCAACGAGAATGCAGATTCATAACTACGGCACATGTCTCCCAACATATAGTTCTTCACCATGGAAAGCTCTCCATCGGAAGCCAGCTCGTTCTGAAGGCGGTCTATTTCATGATAAACCTCACCGATAAGAGGCTCCACAAATTCGTTGGCGGCTTCGGCACTGACCGCCAACACTCCCTGCCCCGGATAGGGCATGATGGCTGCGGAGATACCGTATGTGTATCCTTTATCTTCCCGGATATTGGACATCAGGCGACTGCCAAAATAACCCCCGAACAGTGTGACCAGTACGCGGGCCTTCAAGTAGTCCGGATGATTACGGTCCAGGGAAAGCATGCCCATACGGACGGCACTTTGCAGGGCGTCCGGACGTTCGATGAAGATACGTTTTCCGGAGGTGGTAACCGGATGGAATTCAGTCTTCTCCGGTTTGCGGAAATCCGTACCGAAAGCCTCGCAGCCAAACAAGGACTCTATCCTGTGGATGCAATCACCGGTTACCTTACCCGAGAGATAGATGCTGCAATTATTGGAATGATAGTAACGGTCATAAAACTCGCGTAGCACCGCAGGAGTGATGCGCCGATAATCCTCTTCCTGCACCAGACGTCCACCGGGATGCTGCCCGCCGTACAGAGCCTTCACCAATCCGCGGTGCGCCAGAAAGTCCACCTTGGAAGAGTTGACAAGAAACTGCTGGATATTGTTGTCTACAATCACTCCCAGCTCTTTCTCAGGAAATACCGGCTCTTTGACGATAGACTCCAATATGTCAAGCGTTTGGGGAAGGTATTTATTCAGAGAATAAAGGGTGACATAGGCATACTCGGATGCACTGGACAATTCCAGCCAGGCTCCGTAATAGTCCAGCTTTTCCGCTATCTGGGCGGCATCGTAGCGTCGGGTTCCCTCGCGAAGCATGCGGTTCGTAAACAACGCCTGCAAGGGCTGTTTCTGTTGCCATCGGCCGCCTGCCATGAGGAGATCGATACGTGTCACTTCATTGTCACCGGCATTGAGCACACTCAATGGCACGCCATTAGGCAACTTGATACGTTCCGGCCTTTGCACCACCAGTTGTTCCGGTTCAAGAATCCGGGGTTGGTCACTTCGGTTCAGCATGGGCTTTCTAGTTTACAGCCCATGGCTTTTAAGAAATTCTTCTGCCCGTTCCAAATCTTGAGGAGTATCTATGCCGATAGTTTCTACATCCGTGATACCTGCTTTGATAGTGTATCCGTTTTCCAACCAACGAAGCTGTTCCAATGATTCGGCAATCTCGAGGGATGACTGCGGAAGGGCGGTTATCTCTTTCAGTACCTCTACGCGATAGGCATAAAGGCCGATATGCTTATAATACGTATGGTTCTCCAGCCAGTCTTCCTTCGCCGCATTGCGCTGGTAGGGAATGATGGAACGGCTAAAATAGAGGGCATTCCTGTTTTTGTTGAGCACAACCTTCGGAGAGTTCACATTTTCCAGTGCCTCAAAACCATTATCTACCGTAAAGGGTTTCACCAGAGTGGCTATCTGGGTGGCCGGATCGTCGAAACATGCTTTGACGGCTTGTAACTGCGAAGGCTGGATGAAAGGCTCATCCCCCTGGATATTCACCACGACATCAAACTGTCCTCCTATTTTTGTACAAGCTTCCTGACAGCGGTCGGTGCCGCTTTTATGTTCGGTGGAAGTCATTACCACCTTTCCTCCGAATGCTTTTACTGCGGCTTCAATACGCTCATCGTCCGTAGCCACGTATGCATCGTCCAAGATTCCTGCCACTTGCTCGTATACTCGCTGTATCACGGTTTTTCCACCTAACACCGCCAATGGTTTGGCTGGAAAACGCGTAGATGCGTAACGGGCAGGTATGATTCCTAAAAATTTCATTTTCAATCTTCGTTTTTTAAAATGAGAGTGTGTCCGAAAGTGTTCATATACTATCGACCCATCTCCTTATATTCTTTATTAATTATAACAGTTGTTTCAATCCTCGCAGGATATAATCACGTTTCAAATCTTTTGGCTTATAGACAGTCCCGTCACAAGACAACAAGTCTATATCCAGCCGTACAATTTCCTGCTCCTTCTCCTCGGGCTTCCTTCCGGCTTCCCGTTCGATGGCTTTCAGGCAGGCGGTGACTTCCTCTACCGGATTATCGGAAGCAAAGCATGCCACCTGATTGGAGAACAGATTCGGACGGTGAAAGAACAAAGGTACCGTCTCCTCCTCTTCCGAGAAACGTATTCCCGAAAAAAGTTCCGTCAAGCGTCTGCGAGCCAGTTCCATGTTCTCCCTCCGCTGCTCGTTGCTCCCAATACTAATCGTATAATCCATTTTTTTAAGGTGAAAGGGGAAAAGGTGAAAATTGAAAGTTTACCTTTCCACTTTCAATTTTCACCTTTCAACTAATTAAACAGTTCGTCGAGTCCCTCTATCGGTTCTTCTATATGGGTGTCTCCTTCCAGATTCACATCATCCTTGCACGGGTCATAGCCTTCGGGCAACTGGAATGTTTCATTTTCATCATATCCCAGAGATTTGTCACCGAGCACTTTCACCATGTATTTGGTCCAGATAGGCAATGCCATGGAAGCACCTTGTCCGTGAAGCATCGTATCGAAGTGGATGTCGCGGTCCTCACCGCCCACCCAGCAACCGGACACAAGCGAAGGCGTGAAGCCCATAAACCAGCCGTCGGCATTGTAGTTCGTCGTTCCGGTCTTGCCGCCCATGTCGGCTTTCACACCTAGACGGCGCACACGGCCTCCGGTACCTTCGTTGACAACGGCACGCAGCATGACCAGCATCTTGTAAGCGCTGGATACACTGATGACTTCCTGCATTTCGGGAGCAAAGGTCGCCAGCACGTTTCCATCATTGTCCTCGATGCGGGTCACGAACAGCGGAGCTACCCGGATACCCTTGTTGGGGAATGCGGTATAGGCACTTACCATCTCGCCGACGGAAATCTCGCACGGGCCCAGACAGAGTGAAACGGAAGGTACTATATCACGGTTGCGGACACCGAAAGTATGTATAAGACGTTTCAGATTATAGGGGTTCAGCTTGCTCATGAGATAGGCCGTAATCCAGTTGTCCGAGTTTGCCAGCCCCCACTTCACGGTCACCATGTCACCAATCAGCTTTTTGTTGGCATTACGCGGCGTCCACGGTTTTCCGTTTTCATCAATCAGCGTGTATTCCACGTGGCGCACTTCGTCGCAGGGAGAAAAACCGTTCTCCATAGCCAATGTATAAAGGAAAGGCTTGATGGTAGAACCTACCTGGCGGCGTCCCACCATGGCCATATCGTACTGGAAGTAATGGTAGTTCGGTCCGCCTACGTATGCCTTGACATGTCCGCTGCGCGGGTCCATGGACATGAAACCGGCACGAAGGAAGAACTTGTAGTAACGGATGGAATCCATCGGGGTCATAATGGTGTCTTTCTCCCCTTCCCAACTGAATACGGACATCTCCTCCGGGGTATCGAAGGCTTTCTTTATTTCAGCTTCGGTGGCTCCGGCTTTCTTCATGAGGCGGTAGCGGTCGGACAACCTCATGGCACGTCCCAGAATCTCGTCCACCTGCTCCTGGGTCAGACGGAAGGTGTAGGGAGCTTTCTTGGCCCCTTTCTTTTCCTTGAAGAAGTAACCTTGCAGTTCCTTCAGATGCTCTGTCACGGCATCCTCGGCATACTGCTGCATACGCGAGTCGAGCGTGGTATAGATTTTCAGCCCGTCGGTGTAGAGGTTGTATTTGGTACCGTCTTTCTTGGTGTTCTTTTCGCACCATCCAAAGAGCGGGTTGTTCTCCCAGTCGAGTGAATCCTCGTAGTATTTCTGCATCTGCCAACCGCGGTAGTTGGCCTTGTCGGGCTTCTTGGCGGTGAGCACGCCGCGCAGGTATTCGCGGAAATAAGTGGCCAACCCTTCCTTGTGGTCCACACGGTTGTACTTCAGTTTCAGAGGCAATGCCTGGAGGGAGTCGCGCTCGGCTTCCGTAATATATCCCGCTTTCCGCATCTGGTCGAGCACCACATTGCGCCGTCCGCGGGAACGTTCATTGTAGCGCACCGGATTATAGAGAGACGGATTCTTGCACATGCCCACCAACGTAGCCGCTTCCTCAATCTTCAAATCTTTCGGTTCGCAACCGAAGTAGGTAAAGGCAGCAGTCTTGATGCCTACCGCATTGTTCAGGAAATCGAACTTGTTGAGATACATGGTGAGGATTTCCTCTTTTGTATAGTAACGCTCCAGCTTTACGGCAATCACCCATTCGATGGGCTTCTGGAACAGACGTTCCATCACATTGTCGGCACTGGGAGAATAAAGCTGTTTGGAAAGCTGCTGGGTGATGGTACTGCCACCGCCGGCATTCTTCTGCATCAGGATGCCGCGCTTCACTACGGCACGCGTCAGGGCGTAGGCGTCAATGCCCGAATGTTCGGCAAAACGTACATCTTCCGTAGCTATCAAGGCGTTAATGATATTGGGCGACAAATCATTGTATCCCACAAACACGCGGTTTTCCTTACTATAGGAATAAGTACCCAATACTTTTCCGTCCTCGGAAAAGACTTCTGTGGCAAATTTGTAATTCGGATTTTCCAGGTCTTCCACCGGAGGCATATAGCCTATCCAGCCCTTGGCTATGGAAAAGAATATAAAGACACACACCAGCGAAATCAGTGCGATGAAAATCCATAGGATTTTGACGACTTTCCTTATCATGTTTCAGTTGCTAAAATCAAAGTTCAATAATAGGGCAAAGGTACGGAAATATATTGGATGTGCCTATGCTTTTTATATCTTTTTCAGGATAAGATTTCCGGCATTCACAAAAAAAACGCCCGTTTATTTTAATGGAAACTCTCAGTGAAATGCAAAACGATTGCAAAACAATTAGAAAACTTGAAGAAAAAATCGGAAAGGAAAAATACATCGTAATGAGCTATAATACAGATTGGGACAACGAAAACTTGCCCTCGCGCGCGTAAGAGGAGATAAGATAAGAAGAGAAGAGAAGAGAAGAGAAAAAACGACGTTGTCGTTAAAAAGAACGACGGCGACGGCGTAAAGAGATACCACACTTCACTGTCCGGAATGCCACACTTCGACAAGGCAAACGCCGCACTTGACTAAGGCAAATGCCACACTTGAACATTCGCGAAATGCGGCGTTTGCCTTGTCGAAGTGTGGCATTCCGAATGATGAAGTGTGGCATTCCGGACAACAAGCCACACGGTTAAAAAAACAGCCCATATTTCGCAAAAAACTTCCCCGCATATTTCCGTAGCCCGCATATTTTCCGTAACTTTACACTCTCGAAAAGTATAAATGAATTCAACGATATGGAAAACAGAAGTTTAGTCACCATTGCCGAGCATAGCCGGGAAAAAATCCTCTATATGCTCGAGATGGCGAAAGAGTTTGAAGCCCATCCCAATCGGCATATATTGGACGGGAAAGTAGTTGCCACCTTATTTTTCGAGCCTTCCACCCGTACACGCCTCAGTTTCGAGACTGCCGCCAACCGGCTTGGAGCACGTGTCATCGGGTTCAGCGACCCAAAGGCCACCAGCTCATCCAAGGGCGAGACGCTGAAAGACACCATCAAGATGGTGAGCAACTATGCCGACATCATCGTGATGCGCCACCACCTCGAAGGGGCCGCACGCTATGCCAGTGAAGTCACCACCGTGCCCATTGTGAATGCCGGAGACGGTGCCAACCAGCATCCCTCACAAACCATGCTCGATCTCTACTCCATCTACAAGACACAAGGCACACTGGAGAACCTGAACATTTTTCTGGTCGGCGACTTGAAGTACGGCCGTACCGTCCACTCCCTGCTGATGGCCATGCGCCACTTCAACCCCACTTTCCACTTCATCGCTCCCGACGAGTTGCGGATGCCCGAAGAATACAAAATCTACTGCCGCGAGCACAACATCAAGTACGTGGAACATACGGACTTTACGGAAGAAATCATTGCTGATGCCGACATCCTCTACATGACCCGTGTGCAGCGCGAGCGCTTCACCGACCTTATGGAGTACGAGCGGGTGAAGAATGTCTACATCCTGCGCAACAAGATGCTGGAACATACCCGTCCCAACCTGCGCATCCTGCATCCGCTGCCCCGTGTCAACGAAATAGCCTATGATGTGGACGACAATCCCAAGGCATACTATTTCCAGCAGGCACAAAACGGACTGTATGCCCGTGAAGCTATTCTGTGCGATGTACTGGGCATCACGCTGGATGAGGTGAAAAAGAGTAAAGGAGTAATTCAGTAGAATCGTCTAATAACTAATATTTCAAGATGTTAAGCGAAAAGAAACAGGAATTGCAGGTTGCTGCTCTGGAAAACGGCACTGTAATAGACCATATACCCTCCGAGAGACTGTTTACCGTAGTCTCCCTGCTCGGACTGGAACACATGAGCAACAATATCACTATCGGCTTCAACCTCAAGAGCAAGAAGCTGGGCACGAAAGGCATCATCAAGATTGCCGACAAGTTCTTCTGCGACGAAGAGATAAACCGTATCGCCGTGGTGGCTCCCAATGTAAAACTGAACATTATCCGCGACTACGAAGTGGTGGAGAAACGCGAAGTCCGCCTGCCCGAAGAGCTGCGCGGAATCGTGAAATGCGCCAACCCGAAGTGCATCACGAACAATGAGCCTATGCCTACGTTGTTTCATGTCGTGGATAAGGACAATTGCGTCATCAAATGTCACTACTGCGAAAAGGAGCAGACCAGAGAAGATATTGAGATTATATGAAAGAAGACTGGAAACCCGGAACCATGATTTATCCGCTGCCCGCCGTACTGGTGAGCTGCGGAAGCACTCCGGAGGAATATAACATTCTGACTATCGCATGGACGGGGACGATTTGTACGAACCCGCCCATGTGCTACATCTCCGTACGCCCCGAACGCCACTCCTACGACATCATCAAGCGGAATATGGAATTCGTCATCAACCTCACCACGAAAGATATGGCACGGGCCACGGACTGGTGTGGCGTACGCTCCGGAAAGGACTACAACAAATTCGAGGAAATGCATCTGACACCGGGGAAAAGCACCGTAGTCAGCGCGCCTCTTATCGAGGAATCACCGCTTTGCATAGAATGCCGGGTAAAGGAGATTATGGCTCTCGGTTCGCACGACATGTTTATAGCGGATGTGGTAAATGTACGTGCCGATACCCGTAATCTGAACCCTGAAACCGGCAAACTGGAACTGGCGGAAACGAATCCCTTGGTCTATGTGCACGGTGGATATTATGAGCTGGGAGAAAAGATAGGCAAATTCGGATGGTCAGTAGAGAAAAAGAAGTAATAATGCGATAAAGGTTTTAAGAGATGGAGTTGCGACGAATCTTGATGGGCTTATATCTGTTGGCCTTCCCCGCCATGATGTGGGGACAGACTCCGGTTGTGCCCGGTACTGCCGACGAAGAGCATTCCGGACACCGCAAGGAAACTCCGGTCAATTTCGGTTTCAAAGGCGGTTTCACCTCTTCCTTGTTCCTTGTATCCCAGTTCAGTGTCAACGGAGTACCCATCGACGAAGTGCAGAACAATTACAAGATAGGATATTTCGGTTCCCTTTTCATGCGGATAAACTTCGACCGCCACTTCCTGCAACCGGAAATATCCTACAACATCAACCGGTGCAACATCACCTTCGAGAAACCTCTGCCCGAAGACGCCGCATCAGGAGCCCGGCTGGAGGAAGCCTCCATTACATCGTCCATCCACAGTATAGACATCCCCGTCATCTACGGATACAACTTCATCAAGGAGGGGCCGTACAGCCTTGCCGTCTTTGGAGGACCCAAAGTGCGCTATATATGGGACAGGAAAAGTGACATCGACTTCGAGAATTTCGACCAGGTGAATATCCGTGAAAGGCTGCGTCCGCTCAATCTCAGTTTCACCGTCGGCGTATCCGTCACCATCTCACGCGTCTTTTTCGACTTCCGTTACGACATGGGGCTGCACAACATCTCCAAGAGCGTGACATACGATATTCCGGCCGACAACAACGCTGCTGACGAAAACACGAAAAACGAAATCCGTTTTCACCGCAGGGACAATGTGCTGAGTTTTTCTTTCGGAGTGTTCTTTTGACAGTAAATTTCTTCCTTTTCTTTCAATTTATTCATTTATTTCCCGTAAATTTGTGCGCTTAATAAGAGAACACAGATTTATCAAACTTATCTAATAAGCAGAATGAAAAGAGATGATTTAATTTTCGAACTTATCGAAAAAGAACACCAACGTCAGCTCAAAGGCATTGAACTGATTGCATCAGAGAACTTTGTAAGTGACCAGGTTATGCAGGCAATGGGCTCCTGCCTCACCAACAAGTATGCTGAAGGATACCCCGGCAAGCGTTACTATGGTGGTTGTGAGGTAGTGGACCAGAGTGAGCAGATTGCCATCGACCGCTTGAAACAGATTTTCGGCGCAGAATGGGCCAACGTACAGCCGCACTCCGGTGCACAAGCCAATGCAGCCGTATTCCTCGCCGTGCTCAATCCGGGCGACAAATTCATGGGACTGAACCTTGCACACGGCGGTCACCTCTCCCATGGCTCACTGGTCAACACTTCCGGTATTATCTATACTCCCTGCGAATACAATCTGAACCAGGAAACCGGACGTGTGGACTATGACCAGATGGAAGAAGTTGCCCTGCGCGAGAAACCCAAAATGATTATCGGCGGCGGTTCTGCTTATTCCCGCGAATGGGACTACAAGCGCATGCGCGAAATCGCGGACAAGATAGGTGCCATCCTAATGATTGACATGGCTCATCCTGCCGGACTGATTGCAGCCGGTGAACTGGATAACCCCGTGAAATATGCCCACATCGTGACCTCCACTACCCACAAGACTCTGCGTGGTCCTCGCGGTGGCGTTATCATGATGGGTAAGGACTTCCCCAATCCCTGGGGCAAGAAAACTCCGAAGGGAGAAATCAAGATGATGTCCCAGTTGCTGGATTCAGCCGTATTCCCCGGTATCCAAGGTGGTCCGCTGGAACATGTCATCGCAGCCAAAGCCGTTGCCTTCGGCGAAATCCTGCAACCGGAATGGAAAGAATATGCCAAGCAGGTGAAGAAAAACGCCGCTGTCTTGGCACAAGCCTTGATAGACCGTGGCTTCACCATCGTTTCCGGCGGTACGGACAACCACTCCATGCTGGTAGACCTGCGCAGCAAATATCCCGATTTGACCGGTAAGGTTGCCGAGAAGGCGTTGGTATCTGCCGACATCACCGTAAACAAGAACATGGTTCCGTTTGACAGCCGCTCGGCTTTCCAGACTTCCGGCATCCGTCTGGGTACTCCTGCCATCACAACCCGTGGTGCCAAGGAAGACCTGATGCTCGAAATTGCCGAGATGATTGAAACCGTTCTGTCCAACGTAGACAACGAACAAGTCATCGCAGAGGTACGTGCACACGTCAATGCGAAGATGAAAGAATACCCGCTGTTTGCTTATTAATAAGCAAACAGAATTAAAAATTAAGAATTAAAAATTAAAGGCTGCGCAATGTTCGCTTTGAACTGCGCAGCCTTTAATTTTTAATTCTTAATTTTTAATTCTAAACGCGCTCCGCGCGTTTAGCTCAGCCCTTCTATATTTCCGTCCACAATATCAATGTGTTCGGCTTGTGGTTTCTTGGGTAATCCCGGCATACGGAGAATTTCACCGGCGATGGCTACAATCATTTCCGCACCGTTATTGACCACAATATCCTTGATGTGGAACTCAAAGTTGTTGACTGCACCGTATATCTTCGGGTCGGCAGAGAAGGAGTACTGCGTCTTGGCAATACAGACGGGGTAATGGCTGATACCCATCTGCTCTATCAGTTTGATAACTTTGCGGGAGTGGAGACTGTAAGTCACTACGCTTGCCCCGTAGAGGTTGCAGGCTACCTTTTCTATTTTACGTTCCACGCAATCGCTCTCTTCGTAGGTGAAGGTCAGCGGTTCGGATGGTTTGTTCTCGATAGTATCTACTACCAGATTGGCAAGGTCAACGGCTCCCTCTCCTCCTTTGGCAAAGGCGTTGTTCACGGCAAAACCTACCTCAAGCTTTTCTTCGCAATGGCGGCGGATAGCTTCCACCTCCTCGTCCGTATCACTGGCAAAACGGTTGAATGCCACGATGACCTGCTGGCCGAATGAACGCAAATTGCGTACATGCTTGTCCAGATTGCCGAAGCCCTCTTTCAGTCCTTCCATATTGGGTTCCTTGATGCGGTCCAGACTGACACCGCCATGCATCTTCAGTCCTTGTGCGGTAGCAACGATTATCGTCAGCTTGGGCTGTAGGCCGCTCTTGCGGCACTTGATGTTGTAGAACTTCTCCGCACCCAGGTCAGCCCCGAAACCGGCTTCCGTCACTACATAATCGCCAAATGTCATGGCCATTTTTGTGGCAAGAATGGAGTTGCAACCATGGGCAATATTTGCGAACGGTCCTCCATGAACAAAAGCAGCAGAGCCTTCGGTAGTCTGTACCAAGTTGGGGTTGATAGCATCTTTCAACAGTACGGTAATGGCACCGGCTACTCCTAACTCCTTCACTGTGAAAGGAGTACCATCGAAACGGAATCCCAGAATAATATTTTCAATACGGCGACGGAGGTCGTCGAGGTCTGTTGCCAGACAGAGAATAGCCATAATTTCGGAAGCCGGGGTAATATCGAAGCCCGACTCCTCGGTAATGCCGTTGGTGCTCGGTCCCAATCCGGTGACAATGCTCCGCAAGGAACGGTCATTCACATCAAGTACGCGCCGCCAGATGATTTCTTTCAGTCCGAAGCCATCCGCCTGATGCTGGTACAAGTAATTGTCGAGCAAAGCGGAAATCATGTTGTGTGCGGAGGTAATGGCGTGAAAGTCGCCCGTAAAGTGCAGGTTTATCTTCTCCATGGGCAGCACCTGGGCATATCCTCCACCGGCAGCACCGCCTTTCATGCCGAAGCAAGGACCTAACGAGGGTTCGCGTAAAGCCACAATCGCTTTCTTGCCAATCTTGTTCAGCCCCAATGCCAGCCCGATGGACACGGTTGTTTTACCGATACCCGCTTTCGTAGCCGTGATAGCCGTCACCAGTATCAGATTGCTCTTCTTCACTTTCTCTTCATCAATCAGATGCGTAGGAATCTTGGCTATGTAACGGCCATAGTTCTCTACTTCGTCACGCGGGATATCCACACTTTCAGCCACCTGCTTTATCTTCTTCAGCTCTATGCTGCGGGCTATTTCAATGTCCGATTTCATACAGAGTCTTTTCTTTAAATAACAACTTTAATGTTTTGAAAGTTGCAAAAGTACGAAAGATGTGGCAAAGTACAAAAGAATACCGTATTTTCACCTGACCACCTGCATCTTCTATCTATTTGAACCGCGACGTATCCACCGCCTCCCGTTGCTTCTCCTTATATCCACCGAATTTATAAGTAAACGATACGCCGAATTCGCGGAAGCATGAGTAATGATTCGTCACATTCTGCGTCTTGAAACGGATGCGGGGAGAAATCTGTCCCGTCTCAAAAATATCGTTGCAATAGAGGTTGAGAATGGCTTTGTTCTTGGCGAAGCCGTAGCGCAGGGCAATATTCACATTGCCCGACGTAGGCAGGTCGTAGATGCCCTGAATGGCTTTACTATGCACAAATCCGGTCACCGTCAGCTTCAAGTCGGGTTTGGTGGAGAGAGTAAAAGTATTGTTCATCTGGGCAATGCCATAGCATTGCTTTCTGTCGAAAGGAATATCCCAGAAATCACCATCCTTTTCGCGATGCCACAAGCCGATGAGGGTAAGGCGAGAATTCAACCAATCCTTCACCTTAAACGGGATAGAGGCTTGTATACCTGCTTGTTGCTGATAATCAAAATTGAGTGTCTTGTAGATTTCAACCAGACGTTCGGAAGATTGGTAGAGCGTCTGTACGGAGTAGTCCTTGGTATGGTTGAACCAAGCGCTGAAGATGTATTTGCTCTTCAAAATATAGGTCATTTTAAGCTCATACTCTTGCGCCGGTTTCAGCAACGGATTACCATGCAGCTCAGAGTATCCGCCACCGATGTAAGAGACGGCATCCTGCACCGCCCAGTAGTCGGGATAGTCCTTGTCGCTGCTCAGAGAGAGCTGAAGGATATGTCCCGGTGACGGCATATAGTTCAAGTTGACGATGGGATACCAGTCCCACTGGTTCCAGACGGGAGTCTTGTAATGCTCCACAGCCAGGGAAGCGTCCAAAGCGAGTTTGTCGCCGAAACTCTTGCTGGAACCTGCATAGATATTCCAGGTCTGCTCGCGGCGGCGGGACTTCATATTGCTCAAGGCATCCGATGAGGTCAGTTGTCCGCCGGTTTCGGGGTCATAATAATATTGGTAGCTGTTGTCGATGCTGGTAGTATAGATGGCTCCGTAATTCAAATCCCAACCTTTTCCCAGACTGTGCTCCTGGGCCAGAAAGAATTTCCATCGGTTGATACGTTGGCAATCTTCGGTGTAGAAGTCGAGTTCCTCGTCCTGCATGCGGCTATGCAGCAACTGGTCGGACGGGGAACGGTAGTAGGTCAGTTCGGCACCGGCTTTGAGGCCGAAAGGGGTACGATAGTCCAGACGGCCGTTGTGCAGCCAGTCGGTGCTATTGCCATGAGTTGTGGACACCTGCGTGCCCGTCACGCCCTTCCAGTTGTGGGAGGTGGAATAGCCACCGTTATAGACGAAACTCAGCTGATGGTCCTTGGCGATGTTATAGTCCGCCCCTACCCTGAAATTATGGGTATGACTGCGGCCACGGCCCACCTCATATGTTGTCATGGGGTGAACCGAGCCGTCTGCCAGGGTGTGCACAGCCTCTTTGTCGGTAGTAGAGTAGCCCCGGCCATGGCTGTGCGAGTAAAGAAAATCTGCTGAGAATTTATTTTTGCTGAAGAGCAGGCTGGCGCGTTCCTCAAAGCCTTCGTTATGCTTCTGGCGATACTTGGCATAGAGTTCGCCTTGCCAGGAGCCGGGGCCGCCTACCGATTGTTTCAAGGTGATATTGATAAGTGCGCCACGCACCTGGTAGCGTGCAGGGGCGTTGTACATCACTTCCGCCTTCTCTATGCGGCTGGCAGGGATGCTGCGCAGCAAGGAATAGAGCTGCTCTGTGCTGAGGGTGGTTACTTTGCCGTCCAGGATAACGGTGACTCCCTGACCTGCCAACTGCAGCCCTCCATTCATCTCGATGACGCCGGGAAGCTCTTTCACGGCATCGTAGGCATTGTCTACGGGGAGGTTCTGGATAAGGCGGGGCAGGTCGTACACCAGCTTGCCTTGCGCTGCCTTAACGATGGGGCGTTCACCGGTAATCATCACTTCCGGCAAGGTCTGATAAAGACTGTCCAGACGGGCATCGGTCGTGATAAGGCTGTCGGCGCTGAGGATGCGGTTGTCGTCCGCACCGGAGGTGGTTGCAGTGCCGTTGTTCTCTTGTGCCGAAAGGCTGATGCTCAAAGCACAGCATACAATAGGGAGTAAATAGAATCGTTTCATGTCCTTCTTTTTATTTATGTTTATATTCTTCTTCTGCAAATCTTCGTCTGCAAAGTACGGCAGAATCAGCAGAAACTTGTGTTATCAGCGGCTTACCAAGTGTTATCCAGTGTTATCGGGAGTGTTATTTAGTCTTATCGGATGATAGGGTTCACAATATTAATCTTACCTTTGTATGTATAAAAGTAACCGGAAACAAACATGAAACTGCCATTCAAATATATTGCCATACTTGTCATCGTCTCCCTGGCCGGCATCTTCGCCTACCAAGCCTACTGGCTGACGGGGCTCTACCATACCATGCACAGTGAAATGGAAAGGGACATCACCGAAGCCATGCGCATGAGCGACTATAACGAAATGATGATACGCGTGGATAAAATGAAGCAGGACGACATAAACCACGGTGAAGTCAGCGTATCAGCCGGATACAGCGATGACGGAAAATCATTTGTCCGTAGCAGTACCACCATCTCCCGTGAAGATTCTTTGGACAACACCACCCTGCACGAAACCTTCATGCCCAAAGGAGACAGTGTTTACGTGACCCACCCGAACGATTCAACCCGCGTGGAAGTCAGTGTCAGGGACTCAGACAGCTCTCCCCAATCCGCATTGAGTGCCAAAGGGGGACTGGATGTGATTTTGCGCGACCAAAACAGTATGCTGGAACTCGCCACCTACTTCCAGCGCGGACTGCATTCGGGACTGGACATCATTTCCGACCCCGACGTACTGCTTTATGACAGCCTGCTGACTTCATTCCTGCATGACCGTAACATCAATCTTCCCCATAGGCTGCTACATCTTCACAAAGGCAGCAAATGGGACTCTACCATTCTCTATATAGATACATTGGTAAACATCGGTACCCCCGGCTATGTGCCTACCTCAAAAGCCGTGGAATATAATTATTCTTTCGACATCAATACAAGTCAAAGCTACCGTCTCATCATGGAACCGGCCGGCACGTTGGTCTTGCGACAGATGTCGGGCATTCTCACCACATCATTCGTTATTCTGATCGTACTCGCTTTCTCCTTCTGGTTCCTGATACGCACCATCCTGAAACAGAAGACACTGGAAGAGATGAAGAGCGATTTCACCAACAACATCACCCACGAACTGAAAACCCCCATCGCCGTAGCATATGCCGCCAACGACGCTCTGCTCAACTTCAACCAAGCGGAGGAAAAGGCCCAACGCGACAAATACCTGCGTATCTGCCAGGAACAGCTTCAGCGCCTCAGTGGACTGGTTGAACAGATACTTTCCATGAGTATGGAACGCCGCAGGACTTTCCGCCTGCACCCGGAGGAGTTTGCAATACGTGATATTCTGGAAACGCTCATCGAACAACACAAGCTGAAAGCGGAAAGCTCCGTCCACATATCGGTGGACATCGAACCGGAAGATTTGAGCGTACTTGCCGACCGTACGCATTTCAGCAACATCATCAGCAACCTGATAGACAACGCCATCAAATATTCGCACGGAGAAGCCGAAGTGGCCATCCATTGCCGCAAGGTAACCGTCGAAGGGCAGAATGAACAGACCGAAATCTCCGTCAGCGACCACGGTATCGGTATTGCTCCCGAGAAGCAGAAGCACATCTTCGACAAATTCTACCGCGTACCCACGGGTAATCTGCACGATGTGAAAGGCTATGGGCTGGGATTGTTCTATGTGAAGACCATGATAGAGAAGCATGGTGGCAGCGTATCGGTAAAGAGTGAGTTGGGAAAAGGAAGTACCTTTACGATAAGGATATGATAACATTATTTGTTAGGGTACTTTACATTACTTGTTAAGGAGCTTTACATTACTTGTAACAAAAGCGACAATTATGGAAAAGATAACCGTACTTCTGGTTGAGGACGAACAGACCCTCGCCATGATTATCAAGGACACATTGGAAGGGCAGAACTTCATCATCCACACCGCAGCAGACGGTGAAGAGGGATTGCGCAAGTTCTTCGACCTCCGTCCCGACGTGCTGGTGGCAGACGTGATGATGCCCCGCATGGACGGCTTTGAAATGGTGCGCCGCATCCGGCAGACCGACAAACAGACCCCGGTACTGTTCCTTACCGCCCGCTCCACCATCAACGATGTGGTGGAAGGGTTTGAGCTGGGTGCCAACGACTACCTGAAAAAGCCTTTCGGAATGCAGGAACTCATTATCCGCATAAAGGCCCTGGTAGGCAAAGCTTTCTCCTTTACAGAGGAAAAGCCCAAAGAAACTACCGTTTTTGAAATCGGTGACTACCGTTTCAATTCCGTCACTCAACGACTTGCTTTTGCAGGCACCCCGACTTCACCTAACGCGGATACGGAAGTGGAACTCTCCCACCGCGAGTCCGAGATACTGAAACGTCTTTGCGAGAACCGTAACCAGGTGGTCAACACCCAGAATGTATTGCTCGACCTCTGGGGAGACGACAGCTTCTTCAACTCCCGCAGCCTGCATGTGTTCATCACCAAACTGCGGCATAAACTGGCCGGAGACGAGCGCATCCGTATCGTCAATGTGCGGGGAATAGGATATAAACTAATAGTGAACTAAACTAAAACTAAACTACTATTTATGAAAAAGTTATTATTCATTACTTTTATCTGTTCCTCACTCTGCGCCTATGCACAGAGCGAGATTCCGGAAGACACAATAAAGAACCGGCCTCCCGTAAAGAAAGAGCAGATTCCCTTTTCTCCAAAAGAGAACAAGCGTACGGGCCTTGATGAAAGCCAGCCCCAACAAAGTCTGCAAGGCGAACAGCAGGAAGAGATAAATCTCCATCTCCCTCCCTCCGACTATGTGGAGCCCCTGCCCTGGACGGACATGAAGAAGATACACTTTCAGAAAAACATCTTTGAATGGGACTTCCAGCGTTTCGCCGATTTCCTGCTCTCGCCGGAAGTCGTACTGACGATGTACGGCAGCCATAACACCTATCCTGCAATGGGCTCCATCATGCAGGCTGGCGCAGGAGTCACTTATTACAGTCCCGACGGACATTGGGAATTGAGCGGAGGGGTATATGCCGCCCACTATTCCATCTCCCAACCTTCATCCATTACCGGTGCCCAGTATGCCAAAAGGGATGCCCCCCGAGGTACTCAATGGGACATAGGCTACAATGCCTCCGTATCCTACCGCATCAATCCCTACATGCGCCTGCATGCCTTCGGCCAGTATTCGGGCTACGGGAGAAGTAACTCCTTTCATGGATATATGAACCCGATGTATCCGCAAAGCGGTTATGGCATGGTACTGGAACTGAAAGTGACGGACTGGCTCGACCTCAACGGAGGGATGGAACGAAGATACGACCCCACCAAAATGAAATGGGTAAATTCGCCCATTTTCGCCCCTACCATTCGTATAAAGAAATAGAAATAATACAAAGATATTTCCGGAAATAGAGGGAAACGAGTATCTTTGTTCAGTCTGCCCCTATGCGGCAGACAGCAACTGAAATTGTGAACAAAGAACTATGAAACGAATCTTCTTCTGCATCATCATTTTACTTGCAGGCATGTCATCCGTCAGCGCACAGAGCGAGATGCCTGCCGATACGGTACGTACTGCAGTACGTGGCGAAGCGTCTCCCGAAGGCATGTCTCCGTCTGAAAAGGAGCTTCTGCCGGGCGTGAAGAATTACGACGGCTTCCTGCTGGATATGGGGCTGATGAATCTGTCCACCCCCACTCTTCCCAAATTCACTTTGGAGATACCGGATGCCAGCAAAGACTATAGCCGCATCTTCCAGTTGAACCCGAACGTGACTTATTCACAAGGTCTTTCGAACATATTCTCACTCAGCAACTCCCGGTATTTCAGTTCGAATCCCTTCGGACTGACGGGCTTCTGGGGCTCTACCGACAACCTGCAAATGGGAAGTTTCACTTTGAAGAACGGCATGCGCATCCATACGTACGGCGAATATGACAAGGACGGCTGGAAAGTACCCAACCCTTCCGCACTGCCTTGGGAAAAGAACAATTTCAAAGGGGCGTTCGAGCTGAAATCAGCCAACGGAGCCTTCGGCATACGCATTGAAGTGCAGCAGGGAAGGAACTATCCATATTGAAAGGGGCCGAAGTGACAATGTGACTCTGGCAGCCCCAGCATGCTTCTTTTGTCTGTCTTCAATCGCGCATTTATAAACGTAATTATGAAAAGGAAAATATTGGTGATAGGCGCCAACGGTTTTACCGGCAGGCGCATCCTGGACGATTTATCCCATAATCAGTCTTACCAGACAACGGGCTGTTCCCTGCACGACGACATCTGTCCTCATTCGGGCGACTATCGCTTTATCCGTACGGATATATGCAACCGCCAGGCGGTGGAAAAGCTTTTCCAGGAAGTACAGCCGGATGTTGTAATCAATACCTCCGCCCTCTCCGTCCCCGATTATTGCGAAACGCACCATGCAGAAGCGGATGCCGTCAACATTACTGCCGTGGAGCATCTGGCAGAATGCTGTGAGGCGGGAGGCAGCCGTTTTATCCATCTTTCCACCGACTTCGTTTTCGGTGGTGATACGGACCGACCCTATACGGAGGAGGATATTCCCGCTCCCGTTAATTATTACGGCTACACCAAACTGGAAGGTGAGAAACGTATCGCTGCCGTTTGCAGGGATTATGCCATCGTGCGTGTAGTGGTGGTGTACGGTGCCGCCCTGCCCGGACAGCATGGCAATGTGCTCCAACTGGTGGCAAACAGATTAAGGAGCAATGAGGAAGTGTTCGTCGTATCCGACCAATGGCGTACGCCCACCTTCGTGGGAGACGTGTCGCAAGGAGTGGAGAAGCTGATAAGTCATCCGCAAAACGGTATCTATCATCTCTGTGGCAGCGAGTGCCTGACCATTGCAGACATCGCTTATCGGGTAGCGGACGTATTGGGGCTGAATCGCTCGCTCATCCGTCCCGTCACCACGAAGGAGATGAACGAAAAGACACCACGTCCCCGTTTCAGCGGGCTGAGTATAGAAAAGTCACACCGGGAACTGGGGTATCAGCCGCGCACGCTGGAAGAAGGAATAAAGCTGATGTTCGGATGGTAAATAATGCAGGTGCGGATGGCAGCAGATTAGACTACAGCAACTCCGGCTCTGCCAGTCCTTTCTCTTTGCGATAAGCACGTACCATCTCCAGAATCACATCTCCATATTTCTCCGCCCCTTTCTTTCCGAAATACGGAATGCGTACAAGCATAGCCTTATCCGAAGGAAGCAGATTGCTGATACCCAGAATTGCCTTCTGCTGAATGACGGTGTATACGGGCAACCCCAACGCGGAAGCTTCTGCATTGCGCCATGCCACCAAGCGGTTGTAAAGTTCCGGATGCAGCACATCCGTGGGTACTTCAACAGCCGCAGCATCGCGTTTCCGCTCACGCGGACGTTTCTCTTTATCAGCCTGCTTACTGCTTCCCTGCCCTTCTTTGGCAGAAGCACTTCTCCCTTTGCCTTTACCCTTCTGCGAAGCCGAATCATCAATGGAAAGCAGTGCTTTCTGCTTCAAGTATCCTGCCATATGGAAACCATTCTCCAGCACATAATCCAGCAAATCAGTCTTCATGTCAAACACTTCCTCCAGCTCCTCCATGGCATCCCGGAGCTTCTTCTTCAACTCTTTATTATCAGAAGTTACCGTACTCGCCATCACCGCATCCAGCGGTTGCAACTGCTCTTGAAAATAAGTGGCGGCAGAGTGTATGCGCCCCTGCAAAGTCGGGTCGGCTGCATAGTCCTGCGCAGTATCAATCAGGCGGGTATACTGGATACTGAACTTCTGGGCTACTTTCGTCACTTTGTCGTGAAAACGTTCCATTTCCTCCTTGCAGGCTGCGAGTTGCTTGGGAAAGAGCTTGTACAAGTGTTCGTCTATCAGCCGCACATACCGCCGCAAAGCCTGCTCCATGGGCTGGAAATCGAACAAGCCCGACAGCAGTTCCAGGAAATAGGTCTGCTGCAAGGAACGGAAGCGTTTCTCGTCCGGCTCGTTTCTCCGTGCCTCCATCGTGAAGGTATCTACTGCATGGTCACTGATAACGGCCTTTGCAGAAAGCGGGGCACTGAGCACCACTCCCTCCAATGTCTTGCAGCGGCTCAGAGCCACATAGGTCTGCCCATGCGCAAAGGAGGCACTGGCATCAATCACGGCACGTTCAAACGTCAGTCCCTGGCTTTTGTGAATGGTAATCGCCCACGCCAGCTTCAGCGGATATTGCCGGAATGTTCCTTCAATATCTTCTGTAATCTCCTTGGTTTCCTCATCAAGCACGTATTTGGCATTCGTCCACTCTTCCTCTTGAAGTAAGAAGGTAGCGTCGCTTCCCTTACTGCGCACTTCAATTCCATCTGCCGACACGGCTGTCACCTCTCCAATCATGCCATTGTAGTAACGGTGCTCACCGGAGGTGTCGTTCTTCACAAACATTACCTGGGCACCGCGTTTCAGTTCCAGTACTTCATCCGTGGGATAGGAATATTCGGGAAACTTTCCGTCAATCTTGGCACGAAAGGCATACGAGCGTCCCGGAAGTTGTTCCAGCTCATGGTCATTAATCCGTTGGGCCTGATAATTGTGGGTCACCAGGCGGATGTATCCTTCTTCTTTATCTGGTACGAAATTGGGAATATACCGGCGGTTCAAGGCTTCCAGCACTTGCCCGTCACAACGGTTTTCGCGAATGCGGTTCAGTAGTTCAAGAAAAGTCCCATCGTTCTGCCGATAGACTTTCTTTAGTTCTATGGTGCAATATTCCGTCTGCTTCAAGGCCTGGCTGGAGAAGAAATAAGGCGTGTCATAGTATTTGCGCAGCATCTGCCACTCATCGTCTTTCACTACGGGAGACAGCTGCTGTAAGTCGCCAATCATCAGCAGTTGCACGCCGCCAAAGGGTTTGTTCCGGTCGCGGAACCGCCTCAAGACGGCATCCACCGAATCGAGCAAGTCGGCACGGACCATACTGATTTCATCGATGACCAATAAATCTATGCTGCGTATAATGTTGATTTTCTCTTTCCCGTAACGAAAACGGTAGGTTGCCTTGCCATCTGCGCTGAATGAGCTTTCGGGCACATAAGGAGCAAAAGGTACTTGGAAAAAGGAGTGGATGGTGACACCGCCTGCATTGATAGCGGCAATTCCCGTCGGTGCAAGTACAATCATCCGTTTCGGACTCTCCACCCTCAGTTTTCGCAGGAAAGTTGTCTTACCGGTACCTGCCTTGCCGGTCAAAAAAAGATGAGTGCCTGTGTTTTCAATGAATTGCCATGCAAGCGCTATTTCGGGATTATTCTCCATTGATATGTTTATTATTCAACCAATCCGCTCTCTCTCAGAATGATACGGATTTCATCAGTAGCCATATATGATAATAGGACAAAGATAACGCTTATTTCGTTATCCTTGTCCTATTATTCCATTTATTTGTACCCAGCCTGAACAAGCCCTTTACGGGGCGATCCGGGCTATTTCAAGCTACCGCCGATAATATCGAGCAGCTCATTCGTAATGGCCTGCTGACGGCTCTTGTTATACTGTTTCGTCAAATCTTGAATCAACTCGTTGGCATTATCTGTCGCCGTCTGCATGGCAAGCATACGGGCAGCATGTTCCGAAGTATTGGAATCGAGAAGCACGGTAAATATCTTCTGACTCAACACTTTTGGCAGAAGTTCCGCTATCAGTTCGCCGACGGAAGGTTCCACAATGTAATCATTATTAAAACTGCGGGCATCCTCCGGTACATCTTCTGCCGCCTCCTGCGCTACTTGCGTCAGGTCAATGGGCAGATAATTCTCGCGGAGCAGCACCTGCGAACCCATCGATTTGAAGTGATGGTAAATCAGCTCCACATGGTCAATCTGCTTTTCCACAAACTCATGCATCAACTTCTCTGCCAGCTCATACGCTTCAACGTACGAAGGCTTGTCTGCCATCACCTGGTAGCTGCCTTGCGGCACATATCCCATTTTCTTGACGGCTTCCTCCATCTTTCTCCCAACGGGATATATCAGAATATTCTCCTTGCCCAGCGACTGGTAATCTTCCAAAGCCCGTTCCAGCATCTTCGCCACATTCGAGTTGAATGCACCGCACAAGGAACTATTGGACGAAAACGCCACAACCGCTACTCTCGTCACGGGTCTTTTCTCGGTATAGGGCGACTCGAAGGAAGCATCCGTACGCAGAAAGTTCGTCAGAATCTCATTCAGCTTCCGTTGATAAGGCAGCATATTCTCAATCCGCCCCTGCGCCTTATGCAGTTTGGCAGATGCCACCATCTTCATAGCCGATGTTATCTGGCGTGTACTCTTGACGGAGCTTATTCTATTTTTTACCTCTTTCAGTGAAGACATATATCTATTTACGATTTAATTATTTACGATTTACGATTGAGGTAACTTCTGCCTGCGTCCGATTTACAACTTACCATATAGAGTAACTCCAATCGTAAATCGTAAATCGTCCAATCGTAAATCACATGAATTGCCTTGCAACCGCCTCTGCTGTCTCCTCAATCTTCTTGCAGACATCGTCATTGATGGCACCCGTCTTTAAAACGTCGAGTACCTCCATGCGATAGTTCATCTCAAGAGACTCAAGGAAGTTGCGTTCAAACTCGCTGACCTTGTCCAAAGGAACATTCCTCAACAAGCCGTGCGTGCCGCAATAAAGAATGGCAATCTGCTTTTCTACCGGCATCGGGCTGTATTGGGGCTGTACCAGCAGGCGTGTATTCTTCTGTCCCTTGTCGATGGTCAATGCCGTCACGGGGTCCATATCGCCACTGAACTTGGTAAACGCTTCCAGCTCCCGGTACTGTGCCTGGTCAATCTTTAATGTACCTGCCACCTTCTTCATAGCCTTGACTTGGGCATTACCACCCACACGGCTCACAGAGATACCCACGTCAATGGCCGGACGGTTACCCTGGTTGAAGAGGTTCGTATCAAGGAATATCTGCCCGTCAGTGATTGAAATCACATTCGTTGGGATATAGGCGGACACGTCTCCTGCCTGAGTTTCGATAATGGGCAATGCAGTCAGCGAACCGCCACCTTTCACCTTGCCTTTCAGACTGTCCGGCAGGTCGTTCATCTCGCGTGCCACTTCCTCCTGGCTGATAATCTTCGCCGCACGTTCCAACAAACGGGAGTGCAGATAGAAGATATCACCCGGATAGGCCTCACGTCCTGATGGACGGCGCAGAATCAGAGACACTTCACGATAGGCCACCGCCTGCTTGGACAAGTCGTCATAGACCACCAGCGCATGACGGCCGGTATCACGGAAATACTCTCCGATGGCAGCCCCTGCAAAGGGAGCGTAATACTGCAATGCAGCCGGGTCGCCCGCCGTAGCAGCCACCACAATGGTATAGTCCATCGCACCGTACTGGTGCAGGGTATTCACGATAGAGGCAACGGTAGAACCTTTCTGACCAATGGCTACATAAATACAATACACCGGATCACCAGCTTCAAAATTGGCACGCTGGTTGATGATGGTATCGATGGCAATGGCCGTCTTACCGGTCTGGCGGTCACCGATAATCAGTTCACGCTGTCCGCGGCCAATAGGTATCATGGCATCCACAGCCTTCAGACCGGTCTGTAGCGGCTGATTCACCGGCTGACGGAAGATAACTCCCGGCGCCTTGCGTTCCAGCGGCATTTCATAAAGTTCTCCGCCTATCAGTCCTTTGCCATCGAGCGGCGCACCCAGAGGGTCTATTACACGGCCCAGCATACCCTCTCCCACCATGATGGAAGCAATACGCTTGGTACGCTTTACAATGAAGCCTTCCTTGATTTTATCCGTAGGGCCAAGCAACACAGCACCCACATTATCCTCTTCGAGGTTCATCACAATGGCCTTGATGCCGTTGTCGAACTCCAACAACTCGTTGGCTTCGGCATTGCGCAACCCATAGATACGGGCTACACCGTCACTGACTTGCAGTACCGTGCCAATCTCGTCCAACTGTACGCGGGTGTCAATCCCTTCCAGTTGCTTGCGGAGAATATCGGAGACTTCGCTTACTTTTATATTTTCAGACAACATCTTAGTATTTACTATTTTACAATTTACTATTTACTATTTGAAAGAACCCGAATCATATACTGTTTGACCTCTACAACTTACGCATCACAAGACTATTAAATAAGTAAATTGTAAATTGTCAAATCGTAAATCACACGATTCTTCTATTCTTATCAATGAACTGCTGTTTCACTTTCTTAAGCTGCGTAGCAATACTGGCATCCAGACGGAAGTCGTTGATGTCGAAGATAAAACCACCTTCAATGGAGGGATCCACTTCAGTCTGCAGCTCCATGCTGGCATGCAGCAGGGAGGAAGCACTGTCATGGATGCGCTCCCGCACTTCCTGGCTGACGGGAACGGCTGTTATCAGCTTTCCTACACCGATATGCTTGTCTTTCCGGTACAAATCCAGAAAACTCAGGCAGATGTACTGGAGAAAGTTTTCCCGCCGGTTCTTCAACACCAGGGTCATGAAACGCGCAAACTCACGGCCCGCAGGAGCATCCCCCACAGCAGCGGTACAGATAAGTGTTAACTTCTCACGTATCGTCAGGATGGGGTTTTCCAATGCCATGCGCAAATCCGGATGTTTCCTGAAGCTACGGTCGAGCATACAAAACTCCTTGTACAGAGTATCTTCTGCCCCCATGCTCTTGGCATATTCCATCAATGCTTTCGCATAACGCATCGAAACGATTCCTATATCCATTTCTTTGAGAATTAATTGTTTTTACTTGCGGCCAGCACTTCATCCAGCATCCGGTCTATCATCTCCATCTGCTCATGTTTCTCGTCCAGATTCTTGCGGATAATTTTCTCGGCTATATCTACGGACAAGACTGCCACCTGGCGGCGAATATCGCGGATGGCCTCTTCCTTCTCTTGCTGTATCTGCTTTTTAACTTCGTCCAGCTCCTTCTGCGCGGCGGCTTCCGCCTGCTTGCGTGCTTCGACGATAATCTTGTCACGCTCATGCATCGCCTCCCGCAGAATACGTCCTTGTTCTTTGTTGGCAGCAGCAATCAACGCTTCACTCTCCTCTTTCAGTTTGGAGAGCTGGGCATTTGCTTCGCGTGCCACTTCCAAAGACTGGTCGATGTAGGTCTTGCGACCTTCCACCATCTTGGTGATAACGGGAAAACCGTACTTGGCAAGCACCACAAACACCACACCGAATGAAAGGAGCATCCAGAACAGCAGACCACTATCGGGTAATAACAATGACATAATTTTATTTACTATTTGACAATTTACGATTTACAATTTGGCTGCGCGGTGATGCTGCACGGACAAATTGTAAATGGTAAATGGTAGATTGTACATTATAAAAAGAATACCAATAAACACACAACTACTGCCAACAAAGCAACACCTTCAATCAAGGCAGCGGCAATAATCATGTTCATACGGATATCTCCGGATGCTTCCGGCTGGCGGGCAATGGCCTCCATAGCAGAACCGCCGATTTTACCGATACCTACACCAGCACCAATAACAGCCAAACCAGCACCAATGGCTGCACCCAGTTTACTAACTCCCACACCTGCCGCAGCAGCTTGCAATAATACAGATAGTAACATAACTTTCAGTTTTTAAATGGTTATTTTTATTAATATTTATATTCCCAATAATCATATCACTTCACCGCCTTCTCCTTATGCTCTTCCTGCGCCAGACCGATGAACACGGCTGACAGCATGGTGAACACATATGCCTGGATAAAGGCAACCAACAACTCAAGTGCATTCATAAAGATATTGAACAACACCGATGCCACGGTCAGCGTTCCGTTCAAAGCAGGTCCCATACTGGCCGAGATGAATATCAGGCAGGTAAGCACCAGCATTGCCATGTGCCCTGCCAGCATATTGGCAAAAAGACGTATCATCAAAGCAAACGGTTTGGTGAAAATACCGAAGAACTCGATAAACGGCATCATGGGGACCGGTACCTTCAGCCACCAGGGCACATCCGGCCAAAAGATATCTTTCCAATAAGTCTTGGTTCCAAAGATATTCACGGCCAAGAAAGTACAGATGGCCAATACCATCGTAATGGCTATATTTCCCGTCACGTTGGCCCCCCCGGGAAAGAAAGGAATCAGCCCCATAATGTTGTTGATGAAAATAAAGAAGAAGGCCGTCAGCAAGTAAGGTGCGAATTTACGGTACTTCGGACCGACACAGCTCTTTATAATATCATCGTTCACCATCATGATAAACATCTCCATAAACCCGATGAAACCACCGGGAGCGGCACTTCCCTGCGGGTGCTTGCGATACCAGTGCGCCACACTCAAAATGATGAGAAGCAGCAATGCGCTGTTGATGAGCAAAGCCAGTGTCACCTTCGTGATGGAGATGTCCAACGGGCGTATTTCGTTTCCGGTGGCATCATACTCCACCAGCTTGCCTTCGTACTTGCTTCCTGCGGGAGCGATGGAAAAGCCTTCATAACTTCCACCGTTCTCCTCCAGACGTGAGGATAGAAAGGCATGCCATCCGGTGGTAGAGCTATGCACTATTACCGGCAAAGGAATCGTAACGTGAGTTTCGCCCCACGTCGTGATGTGCCATTCGTAAGAATCGCCGATATGCCCGAAGACAATCTCCTTCACGTCCACCGTATTCTCGGCCCGCACCGTGGCGGGTAGCAACATGCCCAGTGCCAGCAGAATTACAGTCAGTATGTTACGCAATCTTTTCATTGTTACTTTTCTTTTTCAGTTTCCGATTCGCCTCAAAAGTGAAGAAGAACCAGGAATCATAAATCAAATATATCAGATAGTTGGCTATAAACGTCAACAAAAACGCCCTGGCTTCCTCACGTACTGCAACGCAATAAACCAGCATCACAATCATGGAGACCAGCATTCTCATCACACGCATCAGCAAATAAATCTGCAACATTCGTCCTGGCATCCGGTGACGGCAGCTTTCGGTCATATTAATCATGAATACTCCGAAAACAAAGAAGAAAAGCGGAATCAGCGGATAACCGCCGAAATAGTGATGCGGATTTATCGAAAAATACGCCCAACCGCCTACAATTCCTATCAATACCGTCAAGAGCGCTGTATGCAATAAGTAGTTTCTCTTAGTAATAGTCACGCCAACAACCTCTATTTTTTAATTTTTAATTTTTTAATAGCCTATTGCTGTTCTATACAGACGGCAACCCTTCCGTTACTCATCTCCACGAATCCGCTTTGAATATCCAACTCATGTTCCTCACCGTCCGTTGCGTAAATCAATTTCCCCGTTCCCAACGATGATACAATCGGTGCATGCTGCGGCAGGATAGAAAAAGAGCCCATAGTGCCCGGCAATGTAACACTTTCCACTTCCCCATTGAAGAGTTCCTTCTCCGGTGAAACAATATTCAAATGCAACTTTTTCATCATCAAAGCTCCCAGACTTTTAATTTTTAATCGTTTTTCCCCCTGCCTGCTCCAGTAGTTTCTTACCCTTCTCAATGGCTTCTTCAATGGTTCCCACATTCAAGAAAGCAGGTTCGGGCAGGTAGTCCACCTCTCCGTCAAGAATCATCTTGAAGCCTTTGATAGTGTCCTCAATGGAAACCATTGTACCTGGGACACCCGTAAACTGCTCGGCAACGGCAAACGGCTGTGAAAGGAAACGCTGCACACGACGTGCACGGTTCACCAACGTACGGTCGGCATCAGAGAGTTCCTCCATACCAAGGATGGAGATAATGTCTTGCAATTCCTTGTTGCGCTGCAATATTTGTTTTACACGTTGTGCCACTTCGTAGTGTTCTACCCCCACGATGTGTGGGTCGAGAATGCGTGAAGTAGATTCCAACGGGTCCACAGCAGGATAAATACCAAGTTCAGTAATCTTACGACTCAACACCGTGGTGGCATCGAGGTGGGTAAACGTTGTGGCAGGTGCCGGGTCCGTCAAGTCATCGGCAGGCACATATACAGCCTGCACGGAAGTGATGGAGCCGTTTCTTGTAGAGGTAATACGCTCCTGCATGGCACCCATTTCCGTTGCCAGTGTCGGCTGATAGCCTACGGCAGAAGGCATACGGCCCAGCAAGGCCGAAACCTCGGAACCGGCTTGGGTGAAACGGAAGATATTATCAATGAAGAACAGAATGTCACGCGGACCGTCCGTCTCCGCTCCCATGTCACGGAAGGACTCGGCCACCGTCAACCCAGACAATGCCACGGACTGACGCGCACCGGGAGGTTCGTTCATCTGACCGAATATCAAAGACACTTGTGATTTGGCCACTTCGTCATAATCTACTTTGGACAAATCCCAATGGCCTTCCTCCATACCTTTCTTGAATTCTTCTCCGTAACGGATAACGCCGGATTCTATCATTTCTCTCAGCAGGTCGTTGCCTTCACGTGTACGTTCTCCTACACCGGCAAACACAGAGAAGCCGTGCTGCTTCTTCGCAATATTATTAATGAGCTCTTGGATAAGCACCGTCTTGCCTACACCGGCGCCACCAAACAGACCGATTTTACCGCCCTTACTATATGGTTCCAGCAGGTCGATAACCTTGATGCCTGTATAAAGCACCTCTTGTACGGTAGTCAAATCTTCAAACTTAGGGGGGTCGCGATGGATGGGATAAGCACCGGTACGGTCCAACTCCTTCATGCCGTCGATAGAGTCGCCCACTACGTTCATCAGGCGGCCTTTGATTTGTGTACCTATCGGCATGGTGATGGGGCCTCCCAGCGGATGCACTGTCATTCCTCTCTGCAGGCCGTCCGTACTGTCCATAGCAACAGTACGCACCGTGTTTTCACCAATGTGCTGCTGTACCTCTACAATCAGTCTTTTGCCGTTCGACCTTTTTATTTCCAGTGCGTCGTGAATACTCGGCAACATCATTTCTGCCTCCGTTCCTTCGAAATAGACGTCTACTACAGGCCCGATTACCTGTGAGATATGTCCGACAATCTGTGACATAAGCAATCTTTTTATTCTATATTTCCTTAATTATTTTTCCCAATACTAAGTTGTAAGTCGCGTGTATCCTCATTAACAAGTCAGCCAAGTCGCGTCTTTCATCAGCTATGTACTCGTACCTATTAACGTTTGTCAGCTATGGTTTGTTCATCCCAATAGTTACATAAACAACAACGCAAATGTATAAACAATTTGCATGTAGTTGTTACCGTGTATAGCATTTTTTGAACAAAAAAGACTATTTTGAACGATTAATACTACAATTGGAACAAATTGTTACAGACATGATAACGTCAGTTAACAATTAGCAAGAAAAAGGAATTGCCCACCCATCTTATGAAAAAACACTGAATTGACAACAGAGGTTCTGTATATAATATACAAAAAATAAGCCTTGTCTCTCGACAAGGCTTATTCACAACACAAACACAAAATAAAACACGACAAAACTACTATGCAATCTTACCTGTCTATGCCGGGGAGGCATACGTACTAGTTACGGATATTCACATATACATAAACAGCTTCAGGCTGATTTGCACATTATAAACAAATGCGGGGAGGCATTTGTTTATTGCCTATTTGTTAAAAAACACAAATTCAAAGTTTGTCATTGAATACCTCTTTCACGAAGCTTCAACTGCCATTTCCATGCAGAAAGTAAAGTATCTTCAATACTTGTTTCTGCCTTCCAACCCAGTTCATTGTTTGCCAATTCCGGGTTTGCCCATACCTTCTCAATATCACCGGCACGCCGCCCTACTATCTGATAGTTCAGTTTTACACCGGTAGCCTTTTCGAAAGCATTAATCAGTTCCAATACGGAAAGTCCACGACCTGTACCGATATTGAATACTTCCACTTTTTCCTTCTGCTTGTTCTCCAAGATACGGCGGATAGCCACTACGTGTGCTTTGGCCAAATCGACTACATTGATGAAGTCGCGGATACAAGAACCGTCGGGAGTATCATAATCGTCACCAAACACGCTCAGTTTCTCACGGATGCCGATAGCGGTCTGGGTAAGATAAGGAATCAAGTTCTGCGGTACACCGTTAGGCAACTCTCCCAGCAATGCTGTGGGGTGTGCACCTATCGGGTTGAAGTAACGCAACAAGATGGCGTTTATCGGAGCACCGGAAGCAACCGTATCACGTACAATCTCTTCATTGATTTGCTTCGTGTTTCCATACGGAGACTCAGCTTTCTTAATAGGTGCCTTTTCCGTTACCGGAAGTTCGTCCGGCTGGCCGTAAACTGTGCAGGAAGAAGAGAATACGATACCTTCCACTCCATGCTTCGGCATCAATTCCAGCAGGTTTATCAGTGAAACCAGGTTATTACGATAGTAAAGCAATGGTTTCTGGACAGATTCACCCACAGCCTTGCTGGCCGCAAAGTGAATGATGGCTTTAATGCCTTTATATTTGGTAAACACAGCGTCAAGACCGGCATAATCCAAGCAATCCAATTCCTCGAATGCAGGGCGGATGCCCGATACCTTCTCTATGTTATCTACAACATCTGCGCTGGAGTTTGACAAATTATCAATAATAACAACTTCATAACCTGCGTTTTGAAGTTCCACCACCGTGTGAGAACCAATATAACCGGTTCCACCCGTAACTAAGATTTTCCCTTTCATATTAAATATAGATAATTTAGCTTTTAGGTTATCAATACGCCACAAATGTAAGGAAATAAATTAATAAAAACAGAAAAAGGGGGATAAATTTTAGTTTATCCCCCTTCCACTTTATTTCCGGTTTTTCTTCTTTAAATCTTCACAACCCCCGAAAAGCCCATGAATGCCATTGCCAGCAGTCCGGCAGTAATCAAAGCTATCGGAGTACCCTGCATACCTTTCGGTACACTAACCAGGCTCATTTGCTCGCGCAGGCCTGCAAACAGTGTCAGTGCCAAGCCGAAACCAAGTGCCGTGGAGAATGCATAAACCACTCCCGTCAGCAAATCATAATCTTTTTGGATAACAAGGATAGCCACACCGAGAATACAGCAGTTGGTAGTAATCAACGGCAGGAACACGCCCAAGGCCTGATACAGAGAAGGAGATACTTTCTTCAGGATAATCTCTACCATCTGCACCAATGCGGCAATCACCAGGATAAAGGTAATAGTCTGCAAATAGCCCAAATCAAAAGCGTCGAGCACATACTTCTGAATAAGGAATGTCACGATAGTGGCGATGGTGAGCACGAATGCCACCGCTGCCGACATGCCCAATGCAGTCTCCACTTTCTTGGAAACTCCCAAGAACGGGCAAATTCCCAAGAATTGCGACAATACGATGTTGTTTACAAAGATTGCCGAGATAAATATCAATATATATTCCATAATCATTAAATTAAGAATTAAAAACTAAAAATTAAAAGCCCGGCAGCCTACCGCCGATACGTTCTCAATTTTTTCATTTTTAATTTTTCATTATTAATTCTTCTTCATACTGTTGATTAAAGCAATGAGATAGCCCAATGCGATGAATGCACCCGGAGCAAGGACAAATACCAACATGCCGTATTCTTCAGGAAGGATACTCAAGTTGAATATCTTGCCGGTTCCCAGGAACTCACGCACGGCACCCAGTAATGTCAGTGCAATGGTAAAGCCCAAGCCCATGCCCAGACCGTCGAACAAGGAAGCCACCGGATTGTTTTTGGCAGCAAATGCCTCGGCACGTCCCAATACGATACAGTTTACAACAATCAGTGGAATGAACAGGCCCAGTGTGGCGTACAATGCAGGAACGTAAGCTTGCATTATCATCTGCAACAGTGTCACAAATGATGCTATGACTACAATGAATGAAGGGATACGCACCATATCGGGAATCAGATTCTTGATGGCAGAAATCACCACATTGGAACATATCAGCACGAACATTGTAGCCAGTCCCATACCCATACCGTTAATGGCAGAGGAAGTGGTACCCAGTGTAGGACACATACCCAGCAGGAGTACAAACGTAGGATTCTCTTTGATAATCCCGTTCATCATAACTTTAAAATTATTCATATCTTCTACTCCTTTCTCATTTAGCGCTGAGTGTATCCACAGCTTCGGGAGCTGCGGAATCAGCAGGTTGTTCAACATTCTTTTGAGTAGCGCCGGTAGTGCCGTCGGCAGTTTCCTGACCGGCGTAGGCAGCATAAGCCGCATTCACTGCATTCAAAAAAGCACGTGAGGTGATGGTAGACGCTGTAATGGCATCTACTTTACCACCGTCCTTGCTCACTGTCAATGCAGCTTCACCCGGATTCATGCCGGTGATGTCACCTTTATTGCCTTTCTTGAACCAGTCGGCAGCTTTGGAGCCCAACCCCGGAGTTTCCACATGCGACAACAAGGAGTAGTCGATGATTTTGCCTTCAGCATCGAAACCGACCAACACTTTCAGCTCACCGCCAAACCCCATGGCAACAGCTTCCACAGCAGCTCCGATATATTCTCCGCCTTTGGTGGCAGGATATACAGAATACTGTACTCCGTTTACTTCCTGCATCTTCTTCTCGGCGATGGGGTCATTGTCGAAGCCCGGAACCACCGCACTTACGGCATCGCTCAAGGTCTTTGCATTGGCCTGCGCAATGGGCTCCTTCGTCAATTCGTTTACATAAGCCAGCAACGCTACGGAGATTGCGGTAACGCCCGTAAGTACCAGCAACATATTCTTCAAGGATGATTCTAACTTTTTCATTTCTTCTTCGCTACCTCCCCAAAGCGTTTAGGTTTAACATAGGTGTTGATGAGCGGAGTGAACGCATTCATAATCAGAATGGCAAACGACATACCCTCCGGATATGCACCGAACAGACGGATGATGACAGTCAGTAGGCCGATGCAAACACCATAAATCAGCATACCTTTGTGGCTCATCGGAGAAGTCACGTAGTCCGTAGCCATAAAGACAGCACCCAGCATCAGACCACCGGACAACAACTGTACGACCGGGGATACATAAAGTTCCGGATTGACCAGATACATGATACCGGAGAACACGAATACCGTCACCAGAATAGATACCGGAATGTGCCAGGTGATGATTTTCTTCCACAACATGTAGAACAAACCAAGCAGCAGCGCCAAGGCACTCACCTCACCGAGACATCCTCCATTATTACCTATCAGAAGGTCGAAAGCTCCCGGAAGGTCGCTCAGGGACATGCCCGGAGCACCATTGATGACACCTTTCATAATAGCCAGCGGCGTAGCAGCTGTCGTGGCATCCGTATAGGCTGTCAACTGGCCTACAGCCGGCCATGTCGTCATCTGCACGGGGAATGAAAGCAACAGGAACACACGTCCTGCCAGTGCAGGGTTAAAGGGATTGCAACCCAAACCTCCGAAGGACATCTTGCCTACCCCGATGGCAAACAAGGCACCAAGGATGATAATCCAGATGGGCAGGTTGGAAGGCAGGTTAAAGGCCAGCAACACACCGGTAATGATGGCAGAGCCGTCGGTGATGGTTGTGGTCTCTTTTTTCATGAGGAATTTGCCGATGGCCCATTCAAAGAACAAGCAGGCTGCTACGGAAGTGGCCGTAACAATCAGCGCACCCAGTCCGAAAAAGTAAAGCGAAACGAGGAATGCCGGAATCAATGCGATAAGCACACCGTACATATTCTTCTTCACGCTGTCACCGCCGTGAACGTGGGGCGAAAGGGATACGATTAATTTATTCATACTTCGTTATTTTTTAGCTTGACGTGCACGGATCATCGCTCCTACCTTACCCTTACCCAAGCGGATATAATCCAGCATCGGACGGTTGGAAGGACAAGTGAACTGGCATGAACCGCATTCTATACACGACATAATGTCTTCTTTCTCTACTCTTTCAAAATCTCCGTGGGCCGAAACGGTAGCCAGCAGATACGGCTCCAACCCCATCGGGCAGGCTCCCACGCACTTGGCACAACGGATACAAGGCTGTACCTCGCCGCGCTTGGCTTCCTTCTCGTTCATAATCAGAATACCGGAGCTTCCTTTGGCTGTCGGTACATCCGTATTTACCAGAGCTTTACCCATCATCGGGCCACCGCCGATAATCTTACCTGTATCTTCGGGCAGACCGCCGCAAGCTTCAATCAGCTGCTTCATCGGCGTACCGATACGTGCCAGGAAATTGGACGGCTTTGCCAACGACTTACCAGTCACGGTAATGACACGCTCAAACAGAGGTTTGTTCTTCTGTACGGCCTGGTAAACGGCAAATGCGGTACCCACATTCTGCACCACAGCTCCCGTGGAGATAGGCAGCGCACCGGCTGCAACCTGGCGACTGATGACAGCATCAATCAACTGCTTTTCACCACCCTGCGGATATTGTACCTTCAAGGGTACCACCTCGATACCTGCATAGCTGGAAGCAACCTTCGTCATCAGCTGGATGGCATCGGGCTTATTGTTCTCAATGCCGATGAATGCCTTGTTCACCTTTACCGCTTTCATCAGAATGGATACACCTACCATAATTTCTTCCGCATGTTCCAGCATCAGCTGATGGTCGGCAGTCAGATACGGTTCGCACTCTACGGCGTTGATGATGACACACTCTGCCTTGAATGCAGGAGGAGGGCACAACTTGACCTGCGTAGGGAAGCATGCACCGCCCAGACCTACGATACCGGCATCAGCGATTTTCTTCACGATTTCCTCGGAGGTCAGACTGCATTCCTTCACCAACGTTTCGGAACGGTCAATGGATTCTTCCCACTCATCCCCTTCTACGTCAATGAATATAGCAGGCTTGGCGTAACCGCTGGCGTCGACAATCGTGTCAATCTTAGCGACCTTTCCGCTGACAGACGAATGGATGGCTGCTGATACAAAACCGCCGGGCTCGGCAATCTTCGTACCCACTTTCACAACATCACCTTTGGCAACGATAGGCTTGGCAGGAGCACCGATGTGCTGTCCCAGCAAGATAGCGGCCTTGGCCGGAATCTCTGCCTTGATGATAGGCTGATGTGCTGAAAGTTTATTTTCGTGTGGATGGACTCCACCAATTGAAAATGTCTTCAACATACAATTCTGTATTTTTAGTCGTTTATTTACTTTATTAATTCATACCTCAACTTGGGAAGTCTAAACCTCTGCTTTGGGAGTCTCAACCTCAGCTTTAGGAGCTGCAACCTTTACTTGGGGAGCTGCATCGTCAGCCTTCGGTTTGCGCGGCGGGAAGTTGAGGGCAATGATTGTGTTTTGCGGACAAGCTTCCTCGCACTTGCGACAGGATTTACACTTATTGGGGTCAATGTAAGCCAGATTGTTTTCCAGCGTGATAGCCTCGAACGGACAAACCTTCACACACTTGCCGCAACCGATACATGCCACGGTACAAGCCTTGCGTGCTACAGCCCCCTTGTCCTTGTTTACACACTGTACGTAAACACGACGTGATTTCTTGCCTTGAGGACGGATTTCAATGATAGATTTCGGACAAGCCTTGGCACAAGCTCCACAAGCCGTACACTTTTCCTCATCCACTTCGGGAAGTCCGGTCTCCGGATTCATGTGGATAGCATCGAACTGGCAGGCAGCCACACAGTCGCCGCATCCCAAACAGCCATAACTACAACCCGTTTCACCACCATAGAGAGAAGCCGCAATGGCACAACTCTTGGCGCCATCGTATTGGTTCACACGAGGACGGTTGGCACAAGTTCCATTACATCTCACCACCGCAACCATAGGTTCGGCAGCAGCGGCATCCAAGCCCAGAATCTCGGCAATCTTTGTCATGACGGGCTGTCCACCCACCGGACAAAGTTTACCATCCAGCGAACCTGCCTTTACGCAAGCATCTGCAAATCCGCTACAACCGGGGTAACCACATCCACCGCAATTTGCCTGGGGAAGCACCTCTGCTACCTGGGCAATCCGCGGATCTTCATACACGGCGAATTTCTTGGAAGCCACGTAAAGAATAGCGGCCGATACCAGCGCTATAACTCCCAATGAAATCACTGCAATCAGAATTACATTCATAAATTAGTTGTTTATTAATTATTTGTTTTATTATTAGTTAGTTCATCGGTCGTACGGAGAATGAGAACTTCTTACCCATCCGCGACTTGTTCAGCCACAATATATAATAATAAGGTATAAGGAGTGCCAGCGAGCAAAGCGCGGAACGCAGCTCGTCATTCCAGATGGACATAAAGACAAACAGTGAGATTATCAGAATAAGGAAAGGAAATATAAAGGCAAACAGAACTGCCATCACTCCCATTGAAAGTTCGCCCGTCACCCATACACGGTCACCGGGCTGGTAGGATGCGGCATTGGCATCGGCCACATCGACAAGTTTCTCTTTCGTATCCGCAGAGGTACAATGTCCCTTGACACTACACGAAGCGCACGCTGAAGTCTGGATGATTCTCACTTGGAGATGAGAACCGTTTATGTTTTCCACAATACCTTGATGTTTTATAGTATTCGCCATTTTGCAAAGTGTGCATTACAAATCGCGGCAAATTTACGCATTATTTGTGAACTGCAAACCTTTCCTATGCATTTTCTGTGTTCGTAAACGTGCTTTTTCTATGTTTTTATGTTTTTTCACCTGCCACAGACTACAAAAAGACAAAAAACAGACGGTCTGTCAAGGAAAAACAGACCGTCTGACTAACCAAAACAGATAATCTGTTCACTCCGAACAGACCATTTGTTTATTTACCATTTATAATTGATACCGAAACTGAGCAATTCTTTTACCTGAAAATAGCTGTCCCCTTCCGTCGGCTTGGCACTGTCGTCATAGCGGGCGTGCACATAGAGCTTGGTGGAAAGATAGCGGTTCAGCACAAAGTTCACCGTGTTTTCCCATTCAATACGTGTCCACTCATAACTGGTCTGGAAGTCCAAGCGGGAATCCAGCGTGATGGAAGGAATGATGGTCCATGAAAGTGTAGGCTGTATCTGCGAACCGAAGTTATGCTTCACGCATTTGCCCTCATCAAGACCGAAACTCACTTCATTCACCCCCTTATTTCCTACATAGCGCAGCATGTACGTCAGCGGAGCCATGAAAACGGACAAGCTGAATTTCTGCTTCTTCAACTTGTAGTCCATACCGATACTGCTCGACCAGTCTGCCGGAGCAAAGAAAGCCGAAACCAGCTCTTCACTGTTGGCCTTGTAGCCATTGCAGAACTGGGTCTTAAACTCAGTCGTGATGGTATAATACCACTTGGACGCAGCCTGAATACCCAGTTTACTGTACAGCCGGAGTTGGTCGGTACTTACCAGATAGTTATGAAACTCGTCGGAAGGTGCGGAGCTGAAGCCCAGCTTGGCATCGAGCAGATTTTCCCACTGCACCTTTTCACGGTCATTATAGTTGGCAAACAATTGCAGGTTGGCAAGCACGGCGTTAGTGCTCTCACCTCCCTTGTACCAGTTGTCGGAGATATAGTTCTGGGTAATCTGCAATGAACCGTTTCCACCCGTCACCCACCAGTTGGGCTTGTGGATAATCACGTCGGCTTCCTCCTTCACTCCCACCATATTCTCTTGTGCAAACAGTTTCACGACGGACGGCTTGGAAGAAACCTCCTTCTCTATATTATCCTTGAATATCTTCCCTTTCATCACCTCCTTCTCGGTCATTACAACCAGATTGGGACAATCTACATACGTGTTCAGCAGCGTACGGTCCACCAGTTTGTTGGCTCGGTCCTTTGAGGTGAAACTCAGTGTGTCGAACGGCAACATCTCGCGCGTCAGGGCAGGCACCGTATCAGGCACCTGGAAATGCCAGTCCACCTTGGAAAGGCGTCTCATGGGGGCATAATAATAGGTAAGGGGAAGGAACAACCTATAGTAGTTCGGATTGGAAGGTATATAACGCTCCGGAGTCGTGGGGTCATTCAAATAATCCAGCACTCCGATATACCTTTCATATAATATGGAAACAGTATCCAGCCTGTACCCCATACCTTCCGGTTTCAATTTCAGAATCATGTATTCTTTCATTATATCCGGCAAGGTGTCGGCTTTGGCAGTTGTTTCCTGTCCACTGTTCTTCGAGGCGGTATCCAGCGTATTCTGTGCCATCACCGACGAAGAAATCATCGTAGCAATTAACCAAAATGCAATGTGTCTATTCTTCATAATGCCCTAAAGTCTATGTTTCGAGCGCAAATTTAGCTTAAAATGTTTAGAAAACATAGAAAAGCCATAAGAAAAAGGCAAGAAGGACTTTCTTCGATGAAATCGTATTTTTTAATAATTGTTTCATCGAAACTTTCTCTACTTCCTCTTTTTTTTATAATTTTGCGCTTTTTAAGTTCTACGTGTACTGACGGGAGCAGTGCGCACCCTGAACGACAAGCCGTATAGGCTCTTGGCATTAGATTAAACAATTAATAAAATAATATAGTTGTGGGAGAAACAAAGTATATTTTCGTCACCGGTGGTGTTGCCTCTTCATTAGGTAAAGGTATCATCTCATCCTCCATCGGTAAATTGCTGCAAGCAAGAGGTTACAAGGTAACCATCCAGAAGTTTGACCCGTACATCAACATCGACCCGGGTACACTGAACCCTTATGAACACGGCGAATGCTACGTTACCGTGGATGGCCACGAAGCCGACCTCGATTTGGGCCATTACGAACGCTTCCTGGGCATCCAGACCACCAAGGCCAACAATATCACGACCGGACGCATCTACAAAAGCGTCATCGACAAAGAGCGCCGGGGTGACTATCTGGGAAAGACCATCCAGGTTATTCCCCATATTACAGACGAAATCAAGCGTAATGTAAAACTGCTGGGAAACAAATACAAATTCGACTTTGTTATTACCGAGATTGGCGGTACAGTGGGTGACATCGAGTCTCTGCCCTATCTGGAAAGCATCCGTCAGCTGAAGTGGGAACTGGGAAAAGACGCCTTGTGCGTACACCTTACTTATGTCCCCTACCTGGCAGCTGCCGGTGAGCTGAAGACCAAGCCCACCCAGCACTCCGTAAAGGAACTGCAAAGTGCCGGTATCCAACCCGATGTCCTCGTACTGCGTACGGAACACGAGTTGAGTACCACCCTGCGCAAGAAAGTGGCTCTGTTCTGCAATGTGGACGAAAATGCCGTGGTGCAGAGCATCGACGCGCCTACCATCTACGAGGTGCCCATCTTGATGCAGAGCCAAGGACTGGACGTTACCATTTTGAAGAAAATGGGACTTCCCGTCGGCGACACTCCGGGACTGGGACCGTGGCGCGCTTTCCTCGAACGCCGTCACAAAGCCGAAGAGACTGCCCCGCTGCACATCGCATTGGTGGGCAAATATGACTTGCAGGATGCCTACAAGTCCATCCGCGAGGCCCTTTCACAAGCAGGAACCTACAATGACCGCAAGGTATCGGTAGACTTCGTGAACAGTGAAAAGCTGACGGACGAGAATGTGGCAGAAGCCCTGAAAGGCATGGCAGGCGTACTTATCGGTCCAGGCTTCGGCGAACGCGGCGTTGCCGGCAAGTTCGTAGCCATCAAATATGCGCGTACGCACGACATCCCCACCTTCGGTATCTGTCTGGGTATGCAGTGTATCGCCATCGAATTTGCCCGTAACGTACTGGGTTATGCCGATGCCAACTCACGTGAGATGGATGAAAAGACACCGCACAATGTTATCGACATCATGGAAGAGCAGAAGTCCATCACCAATATGGGTGGAACCATGCGTCTGGGTGCCTATGAATGTGTTCTGCAGAAAGGCAGCAAGGCATACGAGGCATACGGTACCGAGCATATCCAGGAGCGTCACCGCCACCGCTACGAATTCAACAACAGCTTCAAGGAGGCCTACGAAGCAGCAGGCATGAAGTGTGTGGGTATAA
Organism: Bacteroides sp. AF34-31BH; assembly: GCF_003602795.1. Taxonomy (NCBI): domain Bacteria; kingdom Pseudomonadati; phylum Bacteroidota; class Bacteroidia; order Bacteroidales; family Bacteroidaceae; genus Bacteroides; species Bacteroides sp. AF34-31BH. The sequence continues at coordinate 207,462 of NZ_QTLV01000002.1, read as the reverse complement.
ACCCCGAATCGGACCTGGTGGAAATTGTTGAGATTCCCGCATTGAAGTGGTTTGTCGGTACCCAGTTCCATCCCGAATACAGCAGTACGGTATTGCATCCGCACCCGCTGTTCGTAGCATTCGTGAAGGCCGCCATTGAAAATGAAAACGAAAAGAAATAATTTGTAATTAGTAATCTGTAATCAACAAAGAATGGATAAAAATACCATCACAGGTCTTGTTCTGATAGCGATATTGTTAGTAGGTTTCAGCTTTCTGAGCCGTCCCAGCCAGGAGCAGTTGGAAGCACAGCAACGTTACTACGACTCCATAGCCCAGGTGCAACAGCGCGAAGCCGACTTGAAAGCCAAGGCGGAAGCAGCCCTGGCCAACGAAAGCGGAGCGGAAGCAAGCGTTGACTCCACTGCCCTCTTCTTCGACGCCCGTCAAGGAACCAACTCGCAGATAACCATCCAGAACAACCTGGCAGAAATAACCGTAGATACAAAAGGCGGGCGCATAGCTTCGGCCACGCTGAAGGAATACATGGGACAAGACAAGACGACCCCCGTCACACTGTTCAGCGGCAATGACGCTTCCATGAATTTCCTCTTTTACAACAAGAAAGAGACTATCCAGACGGAAGACTATTATTTCACCGCAGTAAACCGTACGGACAGTACCGTCACCATGCGTTTGTCGGCAGACAGCAACAGCTATATCGACTTTACCTACAGCATGCACAATGACACATACCTGATAGACTTTACTATCCAGGCAGTCAATATGGAAGGCAAGCTGGCGGCTACCAACAATTATGTGGACATCGAGTGGTCTCAGCGTGCCCGTCAGATAGAGAAGGGTTACACCTACGAGAACCGTCTGGCTGAACTGACTTACAAAATCACCGGAGAGGGTACCGATTATCTGTCCGCCAACAAGAACGACGAAAAGGAAGTTCCGGAACGCCTGGACTGGATTGCTTTCAAGAACCAGTTCTTCTCTTCAGTATTTTTGGCAGATGCCGACTTTGAAAAGACCAAACTGAGTTCCAAGATGGAGACTCAAGGCAGCGGCTACATTAAGGACTATTCTGCGGAGATGAGCACGAAGTTCGACCCTGCTGGCAAGGAACCTACCCAGCTGTTCTTCTACTTCGGCCCCAATCACTACAAGACCCTGACCGCACTCGACAAGGGGCGTGACGAGAAGTGGGAGCTGAACCGTCTGGTCTATCTGGGCTGGCCGCTCATCCGCTGGATAAACAAATGGTTCACCATCAACATCTTCGACTGGTTGTCCAGTTGGGGGTTGAGCATGGGTATCGTACTGTTGTTCATGACGTTAATCGTAAAAGCTGTAGTATTCCCCGCAACGTGGAAAACCTACATGTCCTCTGCCAAGATGCGCGTACTGAAACCGAAAATCGACGAGATAAACAAGAAGTACCCCAAGCAGGAAGATGCCATGAAGAAACAGCAGGAAGTGATGGGCCTCTACAGCCAGTACGGAGTCAGTCCGATGGGCGGATGTCTGCCGATGCTGATACAGTTCCCTATCTTGATGGCCTTGTTCATGTTCGTGCCGAGTGCCATTGAACTCCGCCAGCAGAGCTTCTTGTGGGCAGACGACCTTTCCACTTACGATGCGTTCATCAACTTCCCGTTCCATATCCCGTTCCTGGGAAGCCACCTCAGCTTGTTCTGCCTGCTGATGACGGTTACCAACATATTGAACACGAAGTACATGATGCAGCAACAGGATACGGGTGCCAATCCGCAGATGGCTGCCATGAAGTGGATGTCATACCTGATGCCTATCATGTTCCTCTTCATATTGAACGACTATCCTTCGGGATTGAACTATTACTACTTCATCTCTACGTTAGTCAGTGTGGTAACAACGCTCATCATGCGCAAGACAACCAATGAGGAAGCCCTTCTTGCTCAGTTGGAAGCCAACAAGAAAGACCCGAAGAAGATGAAGAAAACCGGTTTCGCCGCTCGTCTGGAAGCCATGCAGAAACAGCAGGAACAGATGATGAAAGAAAAACAGAACAAAAAGTAGTAAGACTACCGTTCAAAATATTCTTTTGCAGAAAGCCGGACAATGACATTTGCCCGGCTTTCTTATCCTTACACCAACGAAAAAATTCACAGACTCTAAATTATGCAGACTAAATACACTTACAAACAAATCTGGCTCATAGCCTACCCTATCCTAATCAGCCTCCTTATGGAGCAGATGATAGGTATGACGGACACCGCCTTCCTCGGACGTGTAGGCGAAGTCGAGTTGGGAGCATCTGCCATCGCCGGTGTCTTCTATATGGTCATCTTCATGGTTGCCTTCGGTTTCAGCATCGGGGCACAGATACTCATTGCCCGGCGCAACGGCGAACGGCAGTATAAGGAAATCGGTGACTTGTTCTATCAGGGCATCTATTTCCAAGTCGGGATGGCGGCAGTCATGTTCCTGCTATCTTATTGCTTCTCACCGATTATCCTGAAACGCATCGTAGCCTCGGAACATATCTACGAAGCAGCCACCAGCTACCTGCACTGGCGTGTATTCGGTGCCTTCTTCTCGTTCAGCGCAGTCATGTTCCGTGCCTTTTTCTTGGGAACCACCCAGACCAAGACACTGACACTGAACTCCATCGTCATGGTGTTGAGCAATGTCGTATTCAACTACATCCTGATTTTCGGTAAATTCGGTTTTCCTGCACTCGGCATTGCCGGAGCCGCCATCGGCTCCTCATTGGCCGAGCTGGTTTCGCTGTTATTCTTCATCCTCTATACCCGTAGCCGTATAGACTGCTGCAAGTACGGGCTGGACCGTATTCCTAAGTTCCGGCTGGACGTATTGAAACGGATGCTGAACGTCTCTTTCTGGACCATGATACAGAATTTCTTCTCCCTCTCCACCTGGTTCTTGTTCTTCCTTTATGTGGAGCATCTGGGAGAGCGCTCGCTGGCAGTGACCAACATTGTCCGCAACGTGTCCGGCATACTGTTCATGGTACTCATGGCGTTTGCCTCTACCTGCGGTTCATTGGTCAGCAACCTCATCGGTGCAGGCCACTCCGATTGCGTGGCAGGCACTATCCGGCAGCACGTACGCATAGCCTACGTTTTCGTACTTCCGCTGGCATTGCTTTTCGCGCTGTTCCCCAAGCTGATTCTGGGAATTTATACCGACATACCCGACCTGCAGGACGCTTCCGTGCATTCGCTCTGGGTGATGTGCTCCACCTATCTGTTCCTGGTTCCTGCCAATGTCTATTTCCAGGCAGTTTCCGGAACCGGCAATACGCGTACTGCATTGGGCATGGAGCTGGCAACGCTGGTCATCTACACAGCCTATATCACCTACATTATTCTGATTCTGCAACTCGACGTGGCCATCTGCTGGACCTCGGAAATGGTTTATTCCAGCTTTATTCTCATTTTCTGCTGGCTATATATCAAACGTGGGAATTGGCAAGGAAGGAAAATTTAGTATCTTTGCATTGAAATAACCGAAACAAAAAACATATATGAAACAAGTAAATCTACTACTTATGTCAGCAGCCATGACATTGGCCTCCTGCGGAGGAACAAAAGATGCCGGACAGCAGCAGGACGCAGCAGCGCTCATCCAGCGGTCGGACATCAAGATTGAAGGAAAGCGTATGACACCCGAGGCACTCTGGGCGATGGGACGTATCGGCAGTGTAGCCGTATCTCCCGACGAAAAGCAAATTGCCTACACGGTATCCTATTACAGCGTGCCCCAGAACAAGAGTAACAGCGAAGTCTTCGTCATGAATGCCGACGGTAGTGGCAATACCCAGATAACGCATGACGCCTGGCAAGAAGGACAGCCCACGTGGTTCAAGGACGGCAAGAAGCTTGCCTTCCTTTGCAACGAAAGCGGCAGCAGCCAGGTATGGGAAATGAATCCCGACGGCAGCGGACGCAAGCAGCTGACCCAATACGAGGGAGACATCGAAGGGTTCTCTTTCTCGCCCGACGGCAAGAAACTCCTTTTCATTGCCCAGGTAAAGACCGTGAAGAGTACGGCAGACAAACATCCGGACCTTCCTAAAGCCACCGGCATCATCGTTACCGACCTGATGTACAAGCATTGGGATGAATGGGTGACTACTGCTCCCCATCCGTTTGTTGCTGATTTCGACGGCAATGCCATCAGCAATGTCACTGATATTCTTGAGGGAGAGCCATACGAAAGCCCGATGAAGCCCTGGGGCGGTATCGAGCAGCTGGCATGGAGCCCGTCTTCTGATAAAGTGGCCTATACATGCCGTAAGAAAACCGGACTGGCGTATGCCATTTCCACCAACTCCGACATTTATATCTACGACCTTGCCTCCAAGGAAACCAAAAACATCACGGAAGAAAACAAGGGATATGATACGAATCCCCAATACTCTCCCGACGGCAAATACATCGCCTGGCAGAGCATGGAGCGTGACGGCTACGAAGCCGACTTGAACCGCTTGTTTATCATGAACCTCGAGACCGGCGAGAAACGTTTTGTAAGCAAAGCTTTCGAATCGAACGTGGACGCCTTCTTGTGGAACAAAGATTCCCAGAGCATCTACTTCATCGGTGTATGGCATGGCGAGACACAGATTTACAACATCGACCTTGCCGGAAACGACAAGCTTACCCAGCTCACCGACGGCATGTACGACTATGCTTCGCTTGCCCTTTGCGGAGACAAGATTATCGCCAAACGTCATTCCATGAGCATGGGCGACGAAATCTATGCCGTAAACAGTGCACGTAACGGCGACGCTTTTGCAGAAGCAGTGCAACTGACCACAGAAAACAAGCAGATTTACGACCAGCTGGAGATGGGTAAAGTGGAAGCCCGCTGGATGAAGACCACCGACGGCAAGCAGATGCTGACCTGGGTGATTTATCCTCCGCAGTTCGACCCTAACAAGAAGTACCCCACCCTCCTCTTCTGTGAAGGTGGTCCTCAGAGTCCCGTCAGCCAGTTCTGGAGCTACCGTTGGAATTTCCAGATTATGGCGGCAAACGACTATATCATCGTAGCTCCCAACCGTCGTGGTCTTCCGGGCTTCGGTGTAGAGTGGAACGAAGCCATCAGCGGTGATTATGGCGGCCAGTGCATGAAGGACTACTTCACTGCCATTGACGAAATGGCCAAGGAACCTTTCGTCGACAAAGACCGCCTGGGTTGCGTAGGCGCCAGCTTCGGAGGCTTCTCCGTATATTGGCTTGCCGGACACCATGACAAACGCTTCAAGGCATTCATCGCACACGACGGTATCTTCAACATGGAAATGCAATATCTGGAAACGGAAGAGAAATGGTTTGCCAACTGGGATATGGGCGGTGCTTATTGGGAAAAGAACAACGCTACGGCACAACGCACTTTCGCCAACTCCCCGCACCTCTTTGTCGACAAATGGGACACCCCTATCCTCTGCATCCACGGAGAGAAGGACTTCCGCATCCTTGCCAACCAGGCAATGGCCGCCTTCGATGCAGCCGTGATGCGTGGCGTTCCTGCCGAACTGCTTATCTATCCGGACGAAAACCACTGGGTACTGAAACCTCAGAATGGCGTGCTGTGGCAACGTACCTTCTTTGAATGGCTGGACAAATGGCTGAAGCCGGCTAAGTAAAGCCTCTCAAAAACGATAAAAACAAATAGTCCCGGATTCTTTGTCAAGAATCCGGGACTATTTGTTTTTATTGTACACCGCCCGATTCCATTTTTTATGACTATAATTTGGGCAGTTCAAATAAAGTCAATACATTTGCTTTATGCACACTCCGAAGAAGTGTAAACAATATGTCCTAATATAACCCGATAAAAGATGAATGAAAATTGGCCTGAGATTGTGGAAACACTGATACCGTATTTTGAAACAAATTCGGTAGAAGGTGATTACCAGCGGGAAATAGAGAACTGCTTGAAATTTCTTGGATGGAAAAAGACCAATGGAACAATGGTATCCCAGTATACATTACCGATAGGCAATAGTAACTCCATACGCCCGGACATTGTACTTTGGCGAAAGAACGAACATGATACACAATCCCCCGTACTCCCAATTGAAATAAAACGTCCGTCTAATATACAAAATGAGAGGCAAGAAAATCAGTTGATGTCGTATATGCGCCAACTGAAACTTAATGTCGGATTATATATAGGAGAAAAGATACAGCTTTACTACGACATTCCCAACGATGGCGAGAATCCCATCTGTGTATTTACAGCAGAATTTAAGAAAGAAGATGTAAATGGTTCCATCATCTGTGACCTGCTAACTTACGACAAATTCAATCTGGAAAAAATAGAAACATTCTGTAATGAGCAATATAAAAAAATCCAAGCGCGTAATAATCTGCATAGGAGGGTGTCAGAATTCTTATCCGAAGGCAATGGGATAAAGAATATGATTTCGTTGCTCAAAGACAAGTTTACAGCTGAAGGATTTGAGGAATCCGCCATTAATGAAGAATTTGCCAATCTTACGCTTACAGTACATTACGAAAATAAGAGCATTCTCCCTTCATTACAACTTAAAACGAGGCAAACATCTAAAAACTCACAAAACGACTATAAAGAAAGTGACTCCAAAGACCATACAAAATTCTCATTGGATGGAATCAACTTCTATGTCAAAAGACGTTTTGTATTGGAAGTAATCAAGCACTATATCAAAGACCATCCCAACATAAACTATGTTGAACTGGAAAAAGTCTTTCCATCCAATTTACACAGTAAAGCATTGGGTGTAATACGTACCTTGATAGAAGTCCAAGAAAAAATCAAATCTCATCCCGATTTAAAGAAACGCTACTTTCTTAAGCCTGATGAAGTTATTTTATTGGCAGACGGAACAAAAATTGTTGTCAACAACCAGTGGGGAACATTATTTCCAAGATTTCTTGAAGCAGCAAAGAAACTGTACCAAGTAACCAATGATACGGAAAGCAATACTCCAATATCCCGATTAAAGATTACTTTTGGTAATGGGAAAGTAATTCAAGAAACACAAGCAGCCGAGACTTTCCGGCAATTTGTGATGACAGTAGGTGTGGAACAAGTGCAATCTTTAAATATCAAGGTATGCAAGATTCCCTTGATATCAAACACACTTCATGAGAAATACCAGCGCGCTCAAAAACCATTAGGCAACGGACGGTTTCTTATGACCTGCAGCAATACAAAAACAAAGAAGCGTGATATCGAGCGTATTGCCAAAGCTTTGGGTATTCAGGTGACCGCGGAAATTGTATAATGGAAGACAGTAATTCAAGAGATATGTCTTGAAAAATACTTTTTCATGAAGAGTACGTATATTGCGCTCAACAGTAAGATACACCCTATCAAGAAGATATAGCCATACTGTTGGTAATAAATATATCCTACTATTATAAAAGTCTGTATTGTCATATAGGCCAGAGAGACTATGACATGAGGAATCTTCAGTTCATTCGCCATAATCTGATACAGATGCTTGCGATGCGGTAGCCCGATATTCTCATGAAGCATCAGGCGGTGAATGATAGTCAGTACACTATCCACACCATAAACGGATAAAAGGACTATCCAGCTGAAATCTTCCGTTTCAATGATGAGCCTGCCTATCAGGAAAAGAAGGATAAAGGCAATGCTCACCGAACCCACATCACCGGCAAAGCATTTAGCACGCTTGCGGAAATTGAAGAAACAGAAGACTAGAACGGAACAGATAACGGTATAGATGAAATCCGCTTCCACAAAAGTAACCACCTCCTTATTGATATAGGCCAACGCAGCAAGAATAACCAGAGAATAACCACCGGTTATGCCGTTAATGCCATCCATAAAGTTGTAGGCATTGATGATACCCGTACAGACTATCAAGGCTATGACTATCCACCACCAGGACAAGGAGAACAGTCCCCACTGATAAAACATCAAGGCCATGGCAGAGAAATGAAAAAGCAGTCTTGTCATCTGTCCGGTGGATTTTATATCGTCCACGAAGCTGATGAACGTCACCAGTGTCAAGGCAAGCAGGAACCAGGGATATTCAAAGCCACTCGTCAGGAAATAGGCCAACGCTCCGAAATAGAATATAATTCCACCACCCCTTAAAGTCACTTTCGTATGAGAACTCCGCTCATTGGGCTTGTCGATGATATTGCACCTATCAGCCACCTTAAAATAAAAAAGTTCTGCCAAAAACAGCAGAACCAATATTAACAGATAATACATAACAGTATTTTCCTCTTTAATTTTTAATTATCAATTTTTAATTCTTAACTTTTAATTTGAGAACGATTTTATCGTTCTCACTATCCCCTCCTCTGCCCTCACCGGCATTCTGTCAATTCCCAGGGCAGCCTTTATTTTCGCATTACTCACCACATAATTCTCTGTCAACTTGCGCAGACGCTCTGTATTCAAAGGCAAATGGAGCAGAGTCCCAAGCCGGGCACAGAACTCCATCAGTCCTCTGTTTATCTTCCAGATATGCGGCTTACGCTCCAAAGCCCGACACATCAAAGCTATCAGCTCATTTGTGGACAAGGCCTCGTCATCTCCCATGTGGTAGATACCACTCGCCACCTCTTTAGTCAGCAGTCCTTCCAGCACATAGCAAAGATTGTCTATCGAAGTAAAAGACCTCCTGTTCTCAAAAGCCCCCAAAGGCCAGGGAACACCTTTCCTCACCACATTATAAAGAAGATTCAGATTGCCCTTATTGCCGGAACCATGAATCATGCAGGGACGCAGGATATAAACCTGCTTGTCATCATAAGGATTAGCTTTCAATTTCCCATTCTCAACCTTCAACTTGTCAAGGATGTAATTCTCCGCAGCTATCTTGCTTTCCCCATACGGCCCTACCGGGGCAGGCACCACATCTTCAGTCAGCATATCACCCACCACACTGTCGGCAGCAGCTTTTACCGAACTGAAGAATACGAACTTCTTCGCAGACGATTCCAGAAAAAAATCAAATATCTTTTGGGTCAATCCCGTATTAATATCAAAATAGGCTTGGGCAGCAGACCGGTTCTTCGTGTCATGGGCTTTACCAGCCAGATGAATAATGGCATCGAATTCAGGAAGATTCCGCATCGGAAAAGAAGCTGGTTCAATATCCTTCCAGGAGAAAGTCTTTACCACCCCCTCCTTTTCAGGAGCGACAATATCCAGCCCGTAAAGGCTATGACGTTCCTTTAGGGCAACAACGAGATTGGAACCCACAAAGCCGTGGATTCCAGTGACGAGTATGTTCATTGAAATATGCTAAAAAATATACTGACCGGAAACGTGATTATTGGTTATGTATTTAATAAAATAAGTATCTCCAATGACAGAGAAGAAAATATACCACGTCGTATTAGAATTACGTTGATAAGTGATGTAATACATATCCTTACCATAACGCTCAAAAAAAGCGGGCGCTTTCTTTTTTAATTTAGAATGAATGTTCTGTTGAATATCAGCTATCAGTTCTTCCACATAAGAAATAGCAAAAGGATAAGTACCCAAATACTCCTTCTCAACAAGTATTTTTATAAGCCCATACAAATCCTCCTCTACTTCGGGAGCGAATACGACTCTCATCCAAACAAAGCCTTTATACGAGGGCAAAGTCTATCCAATAATTCTTCACCAGAAATAGCATGCCTAATGTCATCACGTCCTTCCGTAACGATATTCGGATTATTCTCATTACCCGTATATACAACTACCGGTTCACCAACATTCGGCACCATCGGTTCTTGTTCCTTATATGGCTTAATCTTCCTCATACATCCAATCTTTCCACAAAGATACCCGGAAATATCAAGTTATCCTAATCATTGACTGATAAATATCGTATGTTCATAAAGCTTCAACTAAGTCTACATATTTTTGAGTTACCACATCCTTTGAATATAATCGCTTAATCACCTCTACACCATTTCGACCCAGTAAAGCTAGTTCGCTTCTTGAGACGGAATTCAGCCAATCCACCATTTCTCCCACCTTCTTTTCCAAACTCTTCTCTGTAATCAACTTTGCACAGCCATGTTCCTGCAGGAAGTTGATGATAGGCGTATCCTTTCCCGAGCAGACCAATAAAGGCCTACCACATGCCATGATTGTATAAACCTTGGAAGGGAATCCCTGCATCTCCATTTCAGGGTTCATGAAAATAAACTGGATGTCTGAATAGGCAAGAATGGACGGCATCAAACTTCTGGGCTGATAGGGCAAAATATGCACATTATCCAGCTCCAACTCACGTACTTTCTCCTCAAGAACGGGTTTCATGACTCCCTCACCGATGATAAAGTATTCAATGGAAACCCCTTTCGTCTTTTCTGCCAGACAGACTAAAGGCTCCCAATCTTGGGCATAACCAATATTCCCGGCATAAAGCAATTTCAAAGAATCTGTGGCAGGGAAAAAATGGGGATTCAGACATTCTACATTTCCACCTTGAGAATTATACAATTCTGTATCTACAAAATTAGGTATTATACAAAGCTTGGACTTATCCTTAAACCTTCCGGCTATTACATTATAAAAAACCTGGTCTATTGTCGTTACGGCCGTTGAGTTATTATAAACATACCGTTCCATCCTACGTAGCTGTTCTATAACAAGCCCGTCCTTTCGTTTCAAGATGTCAGGATATATTTCCTGCACATTATATATGGTTTTACATCCCTTGATTTTCGCCAGCCAAATGTTGATTACACCGATAGTCAAAGGAGGGGAAGGTGACAGTATGACATCTATATTTCTCTGGAACAAACCAATCAAGAAAGAGATAATATGCCAATAGACAAATCCCAGGACACGCAGAAATGTATTTCTGAATTTCTTCTGGGGTACATGAAGAACTCTGATTCCATGAAAACAGCTTTCTTTACAAATCCCCCAAACCTTCCATTTCAGAGGTTGTGCTGCCAGTTGTGATTCCACAACATTGTAATGAGGCGTAGTTGTCAATACCAATACTTCATAACCGTTTTCCTGGAATTTCAGAGCAATATCATTATAAAGATAGGCTGTCGAAACTCCATCCGGACTGAAAATCAGGCTATGTATCAAAATTTTCTTAGGCATGTCTCACCATTATTTTCTCCAAACCATCTTGTTCACCACCCCCGTATAGCTCTGAATCAACTTCACAACCTTGGCCGATACATTCTCATCCGTATAATTGGGCACCGGCAGACCGTGATCCCCATTCCTATTCATCTCCACGGTAGTATCTACAGCCTGAAGCAAGGATTTCCCGTCAATGCCGGCAAGGACAAAGATACCCTTGTCAAGAGCCTCGGGACGCTCCGTACTGGTACGGATGCATACAGCAGGGAAAGGATGCCCCACAGAAGTGAAGAAACTGCTCTCCTCAGGCAGGGTACCGCTGTCACTCACAACGGCATAGGCGTTCATCTGCAGGCAGTTGTAGTCGTGGAAACCGAGAGGTTCATGCTGAATCACACGTCTGTCAAGTGCAAAGCCGCTTGATTCCAGACGTTTCCTGCTACGGGGATGACAACTGTAAAGTATGGGCATGTCATATTTCTCGGCCATAGCGTTAACCGCGCTGAAAAGGGACAGGAAGTTCTTCTCCGTGTCAATGTTCTCTTCCCGGTGCGCGGAAAGCAGGATGTATTTACCTTTCTGGAGATGCAATCTCTGGTGAATATCGCTGGACTCTATTTCCGTCAGGTTCTCATGCAGGACTTCCGCCATGGGCGAACCGGTTACGTATGTACGTTCTTTCGCCACGCCCGAAGCGTTCAGGTATCTGCGGGCATGCTCCGAATAGCAGAGGTTCACATCGGAAATGACGTCCACAATACGGCGGTTGGTCTCCTCAGGCAAGCACTCGTCAAAGCAGCGGTTGCCTGCCTCCATATGGAAGATGGGGATATGCAGACGTTTCGCGCCTATCACGCTCAGGCAGGAGTTCGTGTCTCCCAACACCAGCACGGCATCAGGTTTCACCTGCACCATCAGCTTGTAGCCGGCGTTGATAATATTCCCCATCGTGGCACCGAGGTCATCACCGACGGCATCCATATACACATCGGGGGCTTTCAGCTTCAGGTCACGGAAGAAGACACCGTTCAGGTTATAGTCGTAATTCTGGCCGGTGTGGGCCAGAAGACAGTCAAAATAACTGCGGCATTTGTTGATGACAGCCGCCAGGCGGATGATTTCCGGACGGGTGCCCACTATAATCAGAAGTTTCAGTCTGCCGTTCTCCTGAAACCTGACTTGCGAATAATCCAATTTTATATCCATCTGTTCCTATATTCTTTAACTCGTTTCAGACTTTTTCAGAATAAGTGTCCGGACGTGCCGGGTCGAAACACTCGTTGCACCACATGAAGGTCACCAGGTCTTCCGTTTCCGAAAGGTTGACAATGTTGTGCGTATAGCCGGGAATCATCTCCACGACCTCCATCCTCCCGCCGCTTACCTCGAAGCTGACAACATCCTCCGTACCTATCTTGCGGAGCTGTATCAGACCGTGTCCGCTCACCACCACAAACTTCTCGTTCTTGGTATGGTGCCAGTGCTGGCCTTTCGTAACGCCCGGCTTGGAGATGTTCACCGAGAACTGCCCGCGGTCGGAAGTACGGATAATCTCCGTAAAACTGCCGCGGTCGTCCACATTCATCTTCAGGGGATAGCTGAACCGTTCTTCAGGCAGGTATGAGAGGTATGTGGAATAGAGTTTCTTTGTAAAGGCATCGCTCAAATCCGGAACGGACAAGGTACCGGGCATTTGTCTGAAAGACCTTATCAGTTCCACAATACCGCCCAAGGTAATGGTATGCACCACGGGTACTTCGCAATAATCCCCGTTGCGGTGTTCCCTGCCGCTCAGGGCAGAGACAAGCTCGTCCACCACATCGTCTATGTAAACCAGATGCATCACCACCGAAGGGTCGTTCACCCGGATGGGCTGGTCATGGGCGATGTTGTTGCAGAAAGTGGCCACCGCGCTGTTATAGTTGGGGCGGCACCATTTGCCGAAAACATTCGGGAAGCGGTACACCAGTACCTTTGCCCCCGTTTCCCTGGAGTACTCGAACAACAGTTGCTCCCCTGCCCGCTTCGATTCACCGTAAGGGTTGTCGAGTGCGGCCTGCGTGGAAGAGGAAATCATTACCGGACTGGTATTGCCGTGCTTCTTCAATGTATCAAGCAGCGTGGAGGTGAAGCCGAAGTTCCCTTTCATAAACTCAGACGCATCCTTGGGACGGTTTACGCCCGCCAGATTGAAGACAAAGTCAGCCTGTCTGCAATAGACATCCAGTTCGGCCGGGTCACTGTCCATGTCATATTCGTAGATGGCAAGTTCCTCACCCGCAATGCCGTAATTACGGGCTTTCCCGTCACGGATGTTGTGCAGCTGGGATACAAGGTTCCGGCCGACAAACCCTCGGGAGCCGGTTACTAAGATTTTCATAAACTAATGGGTTCTGTTTGTCACAGAAAAGAGAAGATATTCATAGTGAATGACAGAAATCATCCAAACCTATAAAACTTACTTTTGGGAAATTATATTGCTTCAATATATGAAAATGATGATCTTCCGTAACAATAAACTTGGCATTAGCCACAACTGCACAGTCCACAAACTTATTATCATCCGGATCTGATTTTATCAGATTGAAGTTATAATAAGGAGTAAAGAACAAAGTGTAAGGGTTATTGAGAATGACATCAATCACCAGCTTGGCTATTTCCACACCTGCCAAACGTTCTAAAATTTCCTCATATTCATTAAGAATTTCATCAGAAACGCATAACTGATTCGTTCCATCCAGAAAGCAATCCCAAATCTTACGGTACCTGCTTTTGGGAGAAATGCACTGTATCAGGCTATTTGTATCTAATACAATTCTATTCATCTCTTCGGAAGTGTACGGACATCAATTTTTCTCAGTTCATCAAGTTTTTCTTGGTTTAAAACTCCCGAATCCCATAAGTCATTCAAGCGGTCATCTAACTTCTGAGAAAAATATTTGGTCAACACTTCTTTAACTTCATTCAATCGCTCCTCCGAACCATCAAAAGCAAACATCTTCAAAAGATGTTGTTGAACTGAATTTAATACTGTTGCTGCCATATTCTCAATTATTAGTTTCAATATGGCAAAGATAGTTTTTTTTTCTAAAGGAACAATACATTCCCTCTTTCTTTCCTGTTGTATTATTCAAATTAAAGACTTATTCACTCTTGATTTCCGCGCTCTTCGCCTTTTCCTCCATCCCGAGGTCTTCGCGGATGAAACGGAGTTTCAAAAGAAGCTTTTTCATGCCCTCCACATCCAGGCGGGCGGTGTTATGGCTGTGATAGTCCTCTATACGGGCAATATCCTCATTGCCTTCCGTGAAGAACTTATCATAGTTCAAGTCACGGGTGTCGCAGGGGATGCGGTAGTAGTCGCCCATGTCGACAGCTTTTGCCATCTCTTCGCGGGTTACCAGTGTCTCATACAGTTTCTCGCCGTGGCGCGTGCCGATGGTCTTCACCTCCGTCTCACCGTATTTCGGATCAACCTGCGCGTATGTTTCCTTCAAGGCCTGCGCCAGTACATCCAAGGTGGCGGCAGGAGCTTTCTGCACGAACAAGTCACCGTTGTGCCCGTGCTCAAACGCATAGATTACCAGATCTACGGCATCGTCCAGCGTCATCATGAAGCGGGTCATGTTGGGGTCCGTTACCGTAATGGGCCTGCCGTTCTTTATCTGCTCCACCCACAACGGTATTACAGAACCGCGGCTTGCCATCACATTGCCGTAACGGGTACAGCAGATGGTTGTACCGGCTTCCTCACCCAACGCACGGCCCTTGGCTATGGCAACCTTCTCCATCATGGCTTTGCTGATACCCATGGCATTGATGGGATAGGCGGCCTTGTCGGTAGAAAGCACCACCACATTCTTTACACCATGCGCTATGGCGGATTCCAGTACATTGTCCGTACCGATCACATTGGTCTGCACAGCCTGCAACGGAAAGAACTCGCAGCTGGGAACCTGCTTCAAAGCAGCGGCAGAAAACACATAATCCACTCCCATCATGGCACCGTCCACAGACTGGCGGTCACGGACATTACCAATGTAGAATTTTACTTTGGGATTTTGCAGGTGATGACGCATGTCATCCTGCTTCTTCTCGTCGCGACTGAAAATACGTATTTCCCTGATGTCAGAATCGAGGAAACGACGCAATACGGCGTTACCAAAAGATCCGGTACCGCCAGTGATTAATAAAATTTTGTCTTTGAATATAGACATAACTCACTAATATTTTTCCTATTTTCTAATTCTTTTATCCAATCCCAAAAGTTGATAAAGTCTAATGCCAATCTTAAATGCCCAGGCATTATTCTTATAGTGCAAGTATTTTTTCGGCAATTTATGATATGACATTAGTTCTTCCTTACTAATAACCAGTTTCTCTGCCACTTCATCAAACATCTTTTTACACTCCTCATCAGAAGCAGGAGGATTCTTTAAAATTTCAAGAGCTTCTTCACGGCTCATTTGCCCTGTAATAATCAAACTTGATAATTGCGCCCTACGAATATCATAGCCAAACCGAGTAGGAAGCCACCAAGCCTCCAGAAACTTAGTAAGCAAATCCTCAAAATGTTTTTGCC
This sequence comes from Bacteroides sp. AF34-31BH, assembly GCF_003602795.1. Classification (NCBI taxonomy): domain Bacteria; kingdom Pseudomonadati; phylum Bacteroidota; class Bacteroidia; order Bacteroidales; family Bacteroidaceae; genus Bacteroides; species Bacteroides sp. AF34-31BH. Next base: position 191,810 of record NZ_QTLV01000002.1, on the reverse strand, counting down.
CATAAGGTTTATAATCATATTCACGTTGAAGGGTTGCCAACATTTCAGCTTTTGTAAAAGGAACATAATTTAGGAGTTGCAACGTCTTTACTCCTTTTATGTATGGAAGAACAAATTTATGTTTAAAACCTGTAGTATAAATATAATTCTTAGTCTTCACATTGCCGTGCTTTTTTAATACATCCTTTACATAGGTTTTATCTGCTGTAGGCCCTGCACCATCAAACCAAGATTCCGGGTCAGCTACAATTTCAGTACAAATATTATAACCATTCAAAATGTATTTCACGCCCAATTCTTCTGAATATTTATCTATTTGAGCAATGAAAGCATGGTCTTGAGGAACATCCAACCCGGCATGTCCAGTCTTGAAAAATGCAATCTGCATTTGCTTCAACTCTTCAAAATCCAACTTCTGAATATGAAGATGAACATTCAATTTATCACAAAGTTTTTTTATATTCTCTTCTGCTACAGGCAAATTCCATCCGGCATCAATATGAAATACAAAGGGACGAAGTCCCCACTCTTTGACTGCAAGATGTAACATGTAACAACTGTCCAACCCACCACTCAGTCCTAAAATGCAATCGTATTTTTTACCTTTTCCGGAGATTCTTACTTGCTCCAAAATGGCTTTCAACTCAACTTCGTGGCCTTTGCCATGGTTCCACCAAGGTAATATATGTTGTTCATACTCTCGGCATCTGTCACATACACCATTTTCATCAAAAGTCAGATTAGAATCAGTCGTATCCATTACACAATGGGTACATACTTGGTAATTTTTATCCATACTCTTTTCTACTTTAACAAAGTATCATACAATTTTATATAATCTTCAAAGCGTTCATTTTTATCATAATATTTAACAGCTCGTTTTCGACATATATGATGATAAACTTCTTTTCCTCGCTTTACTATTTCAGCTACAGCCCTCTTTATGCCTTTTATATCCCCTTTTTCTACAATATATCCAGTTTCATCTGATACAGACTCAACACTTCCGCCAGTCCGATATGTAATGACAGGTGTTCCACAAGCTAAAGATTCTAGATTTGTTGTTGGAAATGTATCTTCCCAAGTTGGGTTAATAAAGACAGAAGCTAAAGTGTACAAAGTAGCTAATTGAGTAACATTTTCAGTTCTCTCAATTCCAATTATGCCATCGGGGATTTCTTTCAACTGTGTTTTTGATAATCCCACTAAAACAATAACCCAATCTTCAGAAATCATGTTATACAATTGAACGAAATCCTCAAGCCCCTTGCGTTTATCCCAAATACTAGCTACTCCTAATAAAACACTAGTTTGCTCTGCTAATCCCAATTTATTTCTCATGGCACATACACTCTGCAAGGATTGAGGAGAAAAAAGTTTTAGATCAATTCCATTTTGAATTACATTTATTGGATAATTTTTTAAGAATGATTTCTTTACAATCATTCCTAGCCACTGTGATACCGGCACAATAGTCAAATTTTCCATAGATGTAAACAACTTTTTTTTTAGTTCATAATTTTTAAAAGACCTATCTATTAATACACTTCCAGGATATATTTTCTTTTGTACGCAAGTCTCACAATGCGTCAACCATTTCTCACATCCGACATAGTCAAAATGAGCACAATGCCCAGTCATTGACCAACAGTCATGAAAAACCCATACCACAGGTGTAGAAATAGAAGATAAATACTTAAATAAAACCTCCATATTCAAAAAATACCCATGAATGTGATGAAGTTGAATAATATCAGGATGAATTTCCTCAATCTGTTGTATTAATCTTCTAGTGGCTCGAGTAGAGTGAAGACAATGAGTATCAAACAAACGTGTCATAATTCCATGCCAATACACATCCCATTTTGTACCTATTTTAATAGTCATAGATTGACTAGGCAAATGATTACGAGCATAAGTTATATAACTCTTCCAACCATGTGCAAGAGCTACTTGCCCTATTTGTTCAGCAATACGTCCTACAGAACCAGAATTCACCTCTATACTAATTTGAAGAAGAGTAAGCATAAAGATTAAAACTATTTTAGGGATAAATCATCTGTTATATAATTATAATTTCTATTAGGAATATTCCAATTCTTGCCATATCGTAAAGTCAAATATTCATTCACATCAATTGGAACTTTAAAATACTCATCATAAAAGAGAATATCTTTTGTATTCGACAACAAATAGGCAGGAATTACAATCTTACGAATTTTAGGTTTAGATTTAGCTATAAGTAAATCCTGCAAAAAAGCCCCACCTAAATAGTTCATAAACGAAATTATAAAATAAATAAAATTCACTACTTGACGAGAAAAAGAATGAGAGTTTCTATAAAGAGCAAGTCGTCTTAAACAGTTATAAATTGAATATAATAAATCAGATCCTTCTACTTTTGTCATTGTTGAATTATAAAAAGTACCATTTCGCAAATATGATTTCAAATTTATTTCGCAATTACAACAACGTAGATGAACTGTATTTGCAGTAATAATTACATCAAACCCTACTAAATAGAGTTCTCTTCCTATTGTTTTCGCTAAATGTTTATCAAATAAGAAATCAATTATTGCGATATCAATATCATCATCCCAAGGAATAAATGCTCTGTCTCGGACTGCACCCAATAATGTACCTGTATCTAAAATATATTTTATAGAGAATCTATCCAATATATCCCGTACAAGTAATAAGGATGCTAACCATTCTTTTTCTTTCTGATTCATTTCTGCAATACTTTATAATTATGCGTTGAAATCCGTCTTTCAACAGGGGGCATTTCCATATAATTTCCATAGAGTTGCATAAGCCATGAATTTGTCCCAACAGGTGCACTATAAGACTCATTTTCAAACACAACATTCATTTTACTTTGAAAAATAGAAGCACAAACGACCTCCCTATTCTTATAAGCTCCCTCCAAAAGATATTCTGATGATTTCTCCATAGAATATTTCATTGCATAGTTGTTTATAGCTTTTAAAACTGTATATAATGGAAAGGGAATAAAAATAAATTTCAAGAATGCAAGAATGATATTTTTAATCATTCCTCTTTTTCTCACATATTTCATTAATTTAAGAGTTGCAATATTTTGCAAAAACCAAACAAAATGACAATGTATTCTTTTTCTCATTTCTGAACTTGGCAGACCATCTATCGGGAAAACATCTATATTAACCCCGATATCATAGGAAGAGGAAGAATCGTCTACTAATATTGTATTTTTATCTAAAACTTTTCCAAAATGATAAGGATAAGTAGCATCCTTACTTATTGAAAGAAATTCGAATCTATCATGTTTAAATAACTTTTCAAATTTTAAATAATCAATACGAGGCATTACTATATCAATATCATCATCCCAAGGAATAAAACCTTGATGCCTCACAGCTCCCAATAAAGTTCCATACGCTAAATAATAATTCAACCCATTTTTTTCACAAAATATTTTTATTTCATTCAATATTTGTATCTGAATTTGCTTAAATTCATCACAAGACAACTCCTTCATAATATGTTTCAAAACAATTCACTAAAATCATCTAAGTCCACTGGATTATTTTGCAATCGCTGCCTATTTACACTCTCTAAAATGAAATACTTATTAAAATTTTCCGGCAACTTCAATGGCAATAAAATTCTTTTTTCTATATAGTCACCAATATCAATATTACACAGATTTTTTAAATATTCAATCTTTTGTTTATACAGAGATGGGGATATATTCTTTCTAATTCTATGTATATCCATATTTATTGACCAAAAAAAAGGAAATGTCATTGCTACTGCATGCCCATGTGGATACCCATAATAAGTTGTAAATGAATAAGAGAAAGCATGAGGCGCAGTCGTTTTAGTGATATTTATAGCACGACCAGCCCAATAAGCCCCCTCCGACACTTTATTTCTCATACTATTAGTAGGAGAATTTACAACTAATGGTAAATTAGGCCACAAAAGTTCAATTGCTCTCTTAGCAAATTCATCTGACTCTTTTGTAGCATAAGCATTCCAGTAAGCCTCTATAGCCTGAGCCAAAGCATCAAAACCTGCACAAGCTGTCAAATACCTCGGAGTATTGTATGTGAATGGGGGATATACAATTGCAACATCAGGTAAAATAGCATTATGTTCTACAGAATATTTCACTTTATTTTTATACAATACTGCAAAATGGGTCGCCTCACTTCCCGTACCGGCTGTAGTGGGAAGAACTATCAATGGAAGCAAATCTTTCTCTTTTTCAAATTTACCACTTGTAGGCTCACCAGAATAAGAATAAAAAAAGCGAAGTAGTTTAGCCATATCCAATACACTACCTCCACCAACAGCGACAATGACAGAACAAGAGTACTTACGTAATAGTAATAACCCTCTTTCCAAATCTTCGATTTTAGGATTTTCTTCAAAATCAAAATACTCCGTTACTTCACAATCTAATTCACTAAAAACAGCAGTCATAATAGATTTGGCACCACAAGTCTCATAAGAGTTTCTGCCACGCACCAAAAAAAGGTGAGAAAAAGAAAACTCCTTCAAAACTAAGAGCAAATTTTCGATTGAAGACTCTCCCAAAAAACAACGCTGCTCCATAAAATCATTGATTATTCAAGAAAAGCATAAAGGTATCTTTATTTTGTAAGGGAGTAGTAGTCGGACGTCCCAAATCCTTACGTGCTCCTTTTCTTACCTTAACCTCTAACAAAATAGGACCATGCATATACGTAATTCTTTTAAGGGCTTCACATAAGCTATCACTGTCTGAAACAGATAAAGCTGCCTCATAACCGCAAGCCTGAGCTATTTTACACAAATCAATATTAAAGGCAACTGTGGGTTGTCCACCTACAGAATCATGAGCCCCATTGTTAAAAATAACATGTACATAGTTGTCTGGATGTAAGGAACCTATTATTGCAAGCGATCCCATATGCATTAAAGTTGATCCATCACCATCGAAACAAAAAACTTTGCATTTTTTTTTCTCAAGAGCAATGCCTAATGCTATTTGAGAAGCATGCCCCATAGAACCTACTGTCAAAAAATCCTTCTCATGTTCCATAAAAGCAGAAGTACGGTATTCAAATAACTCACGTGATATCATACCTGTAGTAGAGACAATAATATCCTCTTTTGACAATGAAGAAGCTATAAGTTGAATAGCAGCCTCTCTTTTCAAAGGTAATATCACCTCTCCATCTTGTTGAAGCTTATACTCCTCAAAAGTTCCTTTGGGAATTACAAAAGCGAAAGGTTCATGTGTCTCATTCATATAAAAATTGGCATAATTCAATTGAGATAAGAATTCTGTTTCATTTTGAGACATAATGGCATATTTTATACCCATAGCTTCAAGTAAAGGAAGTGTCACTTTGCCCTGCTTAATATGCTGGGGCTCATCTTTTACTCCTGGCTCGCCACGCCATCCCACAAGTAACAATAAAGGAATATTGTAAACTTCTTTATCCGTTAATGACATTAAAGGATTGACAGCATTGCCAAGACCGGAATTTTGCATATAAACAACTGGTATTTTTTTTGTGGCTAAATAATATCCTGCAGCTAAACCAACTGCAGCTCCCTCATTGGCCGCGATAACATTTCGTTCTGTAACAAAATGATCGGTGATATATGCACACACATTTTTCAATAAAGAATCGGGAACTCCCGTAAAGAAATCCATTTGCATGGAGCAAAGAGAATCAATGAAAAATTTTGAAGATATCATAATAACAAGAATCTCAAATTAATAGAATATAAACGAAGTTATTTAGTACCCGGAATCAATTCTAATATTTCTTTGACAGGCATACATAAATCATTAGCTTCATATGAACGGGCATTAGCCAAAATGGACTTTGCTGTATTTAGCATGGCGGGATATGCACTTCTAAGCATATGATTGGCATAAATTACTACATTCACTCCCCATGATGCTAATTCATCTTCTGTTATATGATTATATGTTGTAGGAACAACCACAATAGGTATGGATTTATGCTTCTTACGCAAAGTCATACAGAACTCCCTAATATCCTTACCCGATTTATCCTTACTATGAATCATAATGCCATCAGCACCAGCCTCAATATATGCTAATGCACGTTCCATTGCATCATCCAGACCTTTACCTGCAATAAAGCTCTCAATACGAGCTATTATCATAAAATCAGCCGTTATCTGAGCACGCTTACCAGCCTTTATCTTATCGCAAAAACCTTCAATTGTATCCTGGGTTTGAACAGCGTCTGTTCCAAAAAGCGAGTTCTTCTTCAGACCAATTTTATCTTCAATAATAACTGCTGATATCCCTAAGCGCTCCAAAGTACGAACTGTAAATACAAAATGCTCTATTTTTCCACCTGTATCTCCATCAAAAATTACGGGTTTAGTTGTACATTCCAAAGCGTCATTCAGATCATGAAGACGGGTAGTCAAATCAACAGCTTCAATATCCGGTTTTCCTTTAGAGGTAGAATCAGTAAGACTACTAGACCACATTCCATCAAACTCACGTTTAATACCGTTAACCTCAACACTCGTATTTTCGATAATTAAACCTGTTAATCCACTATGAGACTCACATATTCGAACAATTTTCTTGGCAGAAATCAGACGTTTTAGACGTTTCAAGCGAATTTCAGGGGTAGTACCAATTTCCTTTAACTGGGTATTTAACTGGGTGGAAGATATACCTTTTGTATAAGGAACATCTATCACTTTACCACCCCATTTAGAAATTGTATCTATGACACGTTGACGAGTTTCTTTTTGAATACCATCCTTCCAATCATCACCATGAACTACAAAATCAGGTTTTATCAACTCTAAATTAGGAACATAATCAAGAGTTGTTTGGGGAATCACTTCTTCAACGCCTTTCAAATTCTTCACAATTAGCGAACGCTGTTCATAAGTCAAATATGGCAAACGTTTATAACTAGCAATAGCAGCATCTGTCAATACTCCAACAGTTACAGAACCATATTTCTGGGCCTCGTGAATAATATTCAAATGCCCTGGATGAATAATATCAGCACTCATGCCGACATAAACTTTTTTGTTCATATTTCTGGTATATAATTAGTAATATAATTAACACTACTGAAGCTGTTTTATAAAAAGTCCATGAAAAAGTCGCAAATATTGCAGTATAAAAAAAGAATAACATTAATATCAATCTTGCGAAAGTTGCTTTTTTCTGAAACTTATAAACAGTAAACCGAGTTGTTATTCCCAAAAAGAATGGCCACAACAATATTCCAAAGTAACCAAAATCTAAATAATAAAATATCAATGCTGTATAAGCAAAATTGAAAGTTATACCATAACCGACAGTTATTAGATGTTCTTGAAGATAGCCACCTATAACTTGATTAGCGGTTGTATAACTTCCTCCTAACGCATGAATAAACATCTTTAAAAGTGTATCAAATCCACCAACAGTTGCTCTTCCATACCACAAGCCTAAAAAGGAATCATACTGATACTCAAAAGCATAATCTAACGCTCTAATAGGTCCCAACATATACCATACAAATTGGGACAACAATTCTTCAAATCCCATAAGGATGGTTTGTCCATCTATATCAGTGACTCCTTTTCTCAATGTAGTTTGAATAGAAACAATCACAAAAATTATTGCACAAAAGAAAAAAAGGAAAAAAGTAAATTTGAAAGAATATTTTCGAATATTGCAATGTAATTTTGAAGCAATCTGGGTTCTTAGTACAAATAACAATATAACATATAAAAAGAGAGCTAGATAGTTAGCCCTTCCTCCTCCTAAATAGCCATAAAGAAAAAAATAGAGAACAAATAACATTAAATATATAGGAGGAAACTTGCTCTTGAAGACTATACAATAAGCTAAAAAGAACTGCACTATTGTTTGAAAAGGAGTAAACAGAAACTGAAATAAATATATCTCATAATTTGTACTAAACAGAAGCCCAGATTCAAAAAGAGACTCTCTTGCTTCATCTGCACCTACCACCTCTAACAACAACAAATACTTACAAATATAATTATATAGAATAATGATACTTGATATTCCTGCTAACACATACCACCAATTAGTTTTTATGGCTAAAATATTAGCTCTATTTTTATAAATTGAATGATTGTATTTTATAGGAAATATACTAAAACCTATTAAAAAAGAAACAACATACCCTAACAATATAATGTATGTTTCATTTGAAACAAGAAATAAGTCGCAAGGATTAAATGTAGAACAAAATAAATATGCACCCCACCAAAACAAAAAAACATATAAGAATTTTTTTGATAAAAAATCCATTCTACTTTTTTTTAAAAGTAAAAATATGAGAGTAAAAAAGCAGAATACTATCAAACTCATTTCATACGAAATTTTCGACCTTTAGTCATCCACCAAACTGTCAAATACCCCCACCTATATATATCCATAATATTTCTAGGAAAGTATGAGAAAGAATAGAACAAAAATGTTACAGAATGGCATATGTAATTCCAGAGAGAGATATCCACTGAAGACAACATAGCCTTATTAACGTAAGCCATATATCTATAATATGGAAAATTAGAATTTATTTCTTTCAACTTTTTCGGGACAAATAAATCCCGTTTGTGAATTTGATAAGTTATATGACTAGTAATACCTATTTCGCTCTTTCGATATACACACATATTATCATAAAAATAATATATATCACCATAAAACGAACAAACTAGAAATAAAAAACGATCATAAGCAAAAGGAATTATGTCTATTGAAAGCAAGGGAATTATGTCACTTCTAAAAACAAAAGATGCAGTATGAAAAATACGATTTCCCATAACATCATCCATTTTTATTATATTCTTTCGTAATAGACAAAACAAATGTTCCCTATTTTCTTTTTCATATATAACAGTAGATTGATGAGCTGTTGCCGAAAAAGATTGATTTGCTTCTAACATTTTAATTTGAATAGATAGTTTCCGAGAATCCGTCCAATAATCATCTCCTTCACAAATAGCAATATATTTACCTTCGACCTTAGGATATATATATTTTGAAAAAATATCAATTCCTTTAGAATATTGATTCTCTTTTTGTAGAATAGTTTTAATCTGAAAAGGGCATTTCTTGATATACTGAGAAATTATTTCAGTTGTACTATCTGTAGAAGCATCATCATGTATTATCAATTCTACTTGAAAATCCACCTGCTGAGAAAAAATACTATCTAAGCATGAAGATAAATATTCAGCTTGATTATAAGTAATGCAAATAATACTTACCAATGGCTTCATAAAACTATAAATTCAATAATCCTCTACGGCGTTCTTTAATTTTTTTTACAGGTATTCCTGCATATACCCCCCATTCATCAAGGCTTTTATTAACCAAAGACATAGCTCCAACTACACACCCCTTAGATATTTTCAACTTTGGAAACAATATACTTCCTGAACCAATTTGCACATATTCTTCTAACAAAACGGAACCACCCTGAACATTTATTTTGCTTTTATCATGTATTGGACCTATTAAAAAATCACCACTAAAATCATCCATTGAGCTAAAAATTGTTGCACGAGGAGAAAGTCCTGTATTATCACACATCGTTATTCCATAGGCTCCATAAAGTGCACAATAAGCAGAAATATGAATATTTGATCCAAGTTTAATATTCCCAGATAATATACAAAAGTCGTCAATACGGACATTATTACCTATTTCAATAGTAGAAGGGGTATAAAAATGAGCAAAACGACTAATTTTCAAATTATCTCCATATTTTTTAAACCCTAACGATTTTATTTCTTCTTCCGTTAAAAAAGACGTACTACCAATCATAAAAAGATTATTTCGATATAACCGATATTACTCTATCGATTTCTATTTGTGATAAAGAATTATATATAGGCAAACATATTACACTATTTGCCACCCGATTTGCTACTAATAGATTCTCAGGCTTAGCCGATTCCAATCCTCGATAAGTAGAAAATTCGCTTATCAACGGATAGAAATACCTACGCCCCAATATATTCCGTTCCTTCATCTTGAAATAAAGTTCATCGCGTGTCATGCCATATTTCTCAGAATCCACGAATATGGGAAAGTAAGAGTAATTATGACGGACTCCGGGCATATCTTCCATAAAAGTGATACCAGGTACATGTTCCAAGCCTTTACGATACATGATAGCCACTTGACGACGAGCTTCAATAGCTACATCCACTTGTTTCAAATTCAACAAACCATAAGCACTACGTACTTCGTCCATCTTGCCATTGATACCCGGAGCTATGACAGTCGTTTCCCCTGCAAAACCGAAATTTTTCAAATAGTCGATACGCTTTTTAGTCTTCTCATCATGGCAAATCAGAGCACCACCTTCAATCGTATTGTAAACTTTGGTCGCATGAAAACTCAAGGTTGACATATCACCGGCATTCAGAATTGACTTTCCAGCAACTTCTACCCCAAAAGCATGGGCAGCATCATAAATGACCTTTAAACCGTATTTGTCCGCTATCGCTTGGATACGTTCTGTATCACAAGGCTTGCCATAAACATGTACCGGCATAATCGCCGTTGTCTTGGGGGTTATTGCCGCTTCTATTTTGTCCGGATCAATGTTACAAGTTTCTGGATCAATATCCACAAATACCGGTTTGATTCCATTCCACCACAAAGCATGAGTGGTAGCTACAAAGCTATACGGAGTTGTTATCACCTCACCAGTAATACGCAATGCTTGCAGAGCACACATCAAAGGCAGTGTGCCATTGGTAAAAAGACTGATATAAGGCACCTTCAAATATTCACACAAGGCTTTCTCCAATTCTTGATGATAATAACCGTTATTGGTCAGCCACTTACGGTTCCAAATATCCTGTAAATAAGGAATGAAATCGTCAAGCGAAGGAAGTAATGGAGAAGTAACTGTAATCACTTTATTTTCCATCTTACTATAAAAATATATACTGATTTCTATTTTTTGTGAAGAGCCGACAACCCAAGCCGTTTTACCTCAAGATACTCTGGTAATCTTAATCTTTCATAAACAGCAAAAGCTAATGTCAAACCAACAATAATCTGAATGGGCAATTGAATATAAACGGATATATCCAATAAGGAAAAAAGCCACATGACAGCAGCAATTGTCAAAGAAACTGCAAAAACCGGAAGCACATCCTTGATTTGTTCTATGGTAGAATAGCGTATCAAGTCGGCAGAATAGTGGCTATTTAAGAAATAGGCTATGAAAGAGGTTAAGACACTCCCCCACAGCATATATTCGATGCCATAAAAAATACCTATCAGAATAGGAAACACCGCAATGGTCTTCTTTATGATTTCTAATTTCAGAAACAAGTCCGAACGTCCTTTCACCTGCAAGATATTCAGATTGATGGCATGAAGCGGATAAAGCATACCACTGAAACAAATAATCTGCAGAAAGGAAACAGCAGTCAACCATTTCTCACCGATCAGAATTATAATCAAAGGTTTAGCCACAGCTGCAAGTCCCAGCATGCAAGCGAATGTCACAAGCATTGTAGTCTTTATTATCTGCCGATAAGCTTCGCGCAAGCGCTCCGGTTCTTCTTGAATGGAACTAAGCACCGGATAACTGACACGCTGGACAATACTGGTCAGATTACTGGAAAATATCGTATTGAACTGCTCTGCACGAGTATATTGCCCCAACTGTGCAGAACTGTAACAACGGCCTATAACCACATAATAAACATTCTTGTAAAGAGTATCCAATAATCCGGACAACAAGAGCTTATAGCCAAAGCCGAACATTTCCTTGAAGCTTTTTACGGAGAATTCCCATTGGGGCATCCATTTACAGAATATCCAAAGAAACAGAGAATTCAGAATCTGCCGGGAAAGCTGTTGCCACACCAAACTCCATACACCAAAGCCCACTATAGCCATGCCTACGCCAATCAATCCACTTGAAACAGAAGAGATTATGGATACTTTGGTCTGTGTCTTAAAATCAATACCTCTTACCAATATGGTACGGGGAATGATACCCAATGCATTAACAATCAGAATCAGCCCTATTACCCTTAACACATCTATCAAAACCAGTTCTTTAAAAAACAGACTGATAGCGGGAGCAGCTACATATAAAAGGATGTATAAAACAATACTGACTATCAAGTTAAACAAGAAAACCGTATTGTAGTCTACCTTTTCAATACGTACTTTCCGTATCAGTGCATTAGAGAAGCCACTGTCGACAATGGAGTTGGACACCGCTATGAAGATAGCTATCATGGCCATAATGCCATATTCGGCAGGAGTCAAGAGACGGGCCAATATCAGGCCTACCAAAAAGGTAACACCGGAATTGGATATGTTATCGATAAAGCTCCACTTCGCACCATGGACAGCTTTATTTTTCAAAGATTCGGGCAATATTGTTACAAATTATTATTCGATCTCCTCCACCAGCGACGCATGCACAAACGTCGTCGCCACCGCCATCACCCCTTCGATGTTCACCACCACCCTCCTGTCATGGCGCACACGCACAAACACCCCTTCCACTCCTTCGAAGATGCCGCCGGTGATACGTACCCGGGTTCCTTGGGAGAGGTTCAGCTCGGTGGGTTCAAGATAGAGCACAGCCTGGTCGTAGGTGCCAGACACGGCGATGAAGCTGCGCATTTGTGAGTCCGGGATGACGATGGGCTGGCGGGTTTCGCGGTCCATGATATAGCGGATGGGGATGTTCATGCCCGGTTCGTTCTTTATTTCATCCATACGCTCGCGGGTGGAGCGGACGAAGACCAGGTTATGGACCGCAGGAACAAGCTTGCGCAGGCGGCGCTCTTTCCTCACGACATACTCATAGCGCATGGGTATATAGTTTTCAATGCCCGCTGCATCCAGGTATTCCTTGAAAAAAAGCTCTCGGCTATAGGTGACACGCACTGCATACCAGTGCATTTCTGCATTCTCGTTCACGAAAAAATATGATTGGGGGACACCGGAGTAGCGAAGTACCTCCCGGTCAAGTAATGTAATGCGGTTACTTTAAATAGGCTATATGCATTCATTTTATTTCAAAACCCTCCACCATCTCGGAAGGAAGGCGACGAAATAGTTATATTCAAGCTATCTTGCGATAAGCCGTTATCAACGAAACGTTTATGATAAAAGAAATGTTTTATAACACGTTCCGTTTAATGAACGCAAAGGTAACGTCAAGAAATGAAAGTACAAAATATTCTGATTGATAAAATGATAATCTTTTTTAATGCAGACATCATTACACTATATATCAAAGAATTACGCCTATTAGGTAAGATACACGCGCACGCGCGTCATTTCTTATCTTTTTAAAGAAAGGGTGTGTTACATATATAACCATAGGTTCCGGTACCTCACCCTATACATACAGATTACACACACGCTTCACTAGTTCACGGAGAGGGGCACCACAGATTACACAGATTGGCACAGAGGAGCACAGAGAAAAATTCTTCGCTACGTTCTGAGTGACGGATACTCACGGAAACAAAAGGATGATACGCACGGACATACACAAAAGTGATACGCACAGAAACTACAAAAATCCGTGCCAATCCGTGTAATACATAGTGCACAGACTTCTCTTTTTTATTAATTTTGCACCCGATTCGTTAACTTAATATAAAATTGTATTTTCAAATTGTAGTTATGAGAACAAAAAAACGCCAATTAGCGTGATGCAAATCAAAGGGAGAGATTACCAAGTGCTGTACACCAAAGAGAGCAAAGAGGTGCAAGTGGCCATCGACCTGCTTTCTATGGTAGAACACAAGTCGTTAACCGTGGAATACAAGGAGCGGAAGGCTTTCCTGACACCCTTCATCCCACTGCTGATAAATCCCCAAAAGGAACACGGACTGAAGGGCGTAAGCCCCTTCGCCAAGCTGCTGCATCTACTTGTAAACTTTATGGACGCGGACGGAAGCGGCAATACGCTGAACCCCGATTGCATTGAGGATGAGATATATAAGCTCTTCAATGAGCTATATCCCAAGGAGTAAAACGGACCGAGGAATTCAAATTGTAAAAAAACGGCTGTCCCACTGCGGATGGCCGTTTTTGCTTCCTAAGGAAATAAACGGCATCTTTGCGCCGCCAATAAGGCAAACTTAATACAAATTGAATGGAAAACATTCCAGTTACCACCTACCGTGGTTTCAGCACCGTCAGCGGGGAGACAACCTTCACGCAGGACATGGCTGACATAAGAAACGGCAAGCATGCCAAGTTAATCATCAAAATCGCCAGCCTCGTGGCACAGGGCAAGGTGGAGGAAGCCAACCACGTCAAGAAGCAGCTTCCCTTCAGGACCCTCACGGCCAACTACCGGGAAAGAAGGCTCGCACCGAGCATCACCCGCTACAACCCCGTCATCACGCTCGACATCGACGACCTGGAAGAAGGACAGTTGGAGCAGACCCGGACCCTCATCAACGAAGACCCGCACACCCTGGGCAGTTTCCTCTCCCCCAAAAGGCACGGCTACAAGCTGTTCGTCTTCATGCAGACGGAATACACCCGGCGTCTGTATGACCGTCTCCGGCAGGGCGAGGTGACCTACGCCACGCTCGAGGAGATACACCTGAAGCTGTACAGCGCCGCCAAAGAGCACTACGAGGCCCTTCTCGGAGTAGAGGTGGACGGAAGCGGAAAGGACATTTCGCGGGGATACTTCATGTCCTTCGACCCGCATGCCTATATCAATGCCGCACTGCTGGAACAGATTTCCCCGTTGCCGGCACGCATCATCCCGCCTGCGAAGAAGGAAAGCGGCAAGAAGAGGACGGCTGCCGAAACGGTACACCCCCTCCCCGCCTCCGTTGCCGCCACGCCGCAGGACGCAAAGCCTTGGGAGAAGCTGATATTCTCCCAAGCCGTGACCGCCGTGAAGCGCACCACCAGGTTCCGGGCAGGCAACCGCGACAACTTCCTCTTCGCCCTGGGCAACAAATGCTACAGCAAGGGCCTGGACGAGCAGACAGCCATCAGACTGGCGAAAAACGAGTTCGGACAAGAGTACCCCGACGTGGAATCCCCCCTGCACAATGCCTACATCTATACCGACAAGACCAGCGAAGCCGCCACAAAGAAGGAAGAGAAAAAGCCCGTCATCAACCAAGTGATGAGCTTTCTGGAAGAGCACTACGGCATCCGCAGGAACCTCATCCTGGACCGCCTCGAATTCATGCCCTACACCCCGTCGGCAGATGCCGGAAAAGGTTACCGCCCCATGCGCGGAAAGGACTACAACACCATGTTCGTAGACCTGCAGATGGCCGGCATCTCCTGCTACCAGAATTTCCTCAGAGCCGTGATAGACTCCAACTACGCCAAGGAGTTCAACCCCTACACCGACTATCTGTACGCGCTTCCCCCCTGGGACGGGACGGACTACATCGCCCAACTTGCCGACACCCTGACGACCGAGAACCGGGAGCTATGGCAGAAGGGCTTCAAACGGTGGATAGTGGGCCTGGTGGCCTGCGCACTGAGCGACGAGGACATGAACCAGCTCGTCATCATCCTCTACAGCGAGCAGGGAAAGGGAAAGAGCAGCTGGATTCGGCGCCTGCTGCCGCCCGAGTGGAAAGAGTACTTCTACAACGGCATAATAGACCCGAGCAACAAGGACGATGCCCGCCTGCTCGCCACGCGAATCATCATCAACATGGAGGAGTTCGAAGGCGTGAAGCCCGGCGAGCTGGCAGCATTGAAGCGAATCATCGCGCAGGACAACGTGACGCAGCGCAAGGCCTACGACATCGAAGCCTTCACCCTGCCCCGCCACTGCTCCTTCATCGCGAGCACCAACAACCGGCAGTGCCTGCAGGACATCGGCGGAAACCGGCGTTTCCTCCCCATCACCATCACCGGCATAGACTACCACACCCCGGTGAACCATCCCGGTATCTACGCCCAGGCGCTCGCCCTGCTGAAAGGCGGATTCAGATACTGGTACGAGGGCGAGGAGATAGAACAGTTGAACAAGCACAACGAACGGCACCGCATGAAAGACCCCGTGGAGGAGAACCTCTTCGTCTTCTTCCGCAAACCGCTGCCCGAAGACCTGCAGACAAAGTGGCTCCCTGCCAGCGTCATACTGACCAAGCTCAGCATATTCGGAAAGGTGCAGGTGAACCCGCACACCCAGCTGGTACTGGTGCAGGCACTGGAAAAGTACGGATTCGGCACACGGACCAACGAGCAGGAGACGACCGAATATGAGGTAGTGGACATCCAGCTATATCAGTAACCGGCATTCGAGGAGAAGAGAGAAGCCCCGTAACATATATTGTTGTGCATGACAACATATATTGTTACGGGGCTTTACATATATTGGCGTTTTCTTTACAAGGTTTCCCTATTTCCGGCCGGCATCCTGTCAGGGTTCTCCCAGATACTTCACCAGCACTTTCACTTCCAGCGGAGTGAAGGTGCGCCGGTATTTGTTGTAGCCCACCTTCTCCAGCTCACCCTTCAGTGCCTTGTTGTGGCGTATCCATGCCGCCAGGGTATAGATGGCATTGCTGATGCAGTAAGTCGGGTTATAGAGCATGGCAAGCTCCTCCTTCGAATAGGCGTGGATGCGGAACGGACGAAGGTCTTCCTCCTCCTCTTCCCTCTTTTCTTTTTCTGTTTTCATTCCTTATGTTATTGGTTGATTATTACACCATAAAGATACTGAATATCAGCGGTATGACCAAGCATATACAGACATAAACGGGCATCGGACGAAGAATTTTTTTTGAACAGAAAGGAAACGGGAAAGAGACGGCGTAACCCGAAGAAAGCCATGAGCAGAAAAAGCCGGAGGAGTACTTTTGCAGCACCCCTCTTCCCCCCTAAAGGAGAAAGAGCAAAGTATTGCAATACGGGACTTTAATTTCTAATTGTTAATTTTTAATTATTTAACTGTTTATGGGAGTACCATTCAAGAAAATTGCGAGGAAAGATCCTCGAAAGGCAGATGCGGTGGCAAAGTTCTACCCGCAGCTGGTGACACTGGGCGACAATGCGACGCTGGACGACATTGCGTATGTGATGAAAGAGAAGAGTTCGCTGACACTGGGAGACATCCAGAGTGTATTGACCAATTTTGTGGAGGCCATGATAACAACCCTCTACAGCGGCCAGTCGGTGAATATCAAGAACTTCGGCGTATTCAGCCTGTCGGCGCGTACGGCAGGCGTATTGGATGTAAAGGAGTGCACCGCCAAGAACATCAAGGCGGTGAAAATCAATTTCCGGCCTTCCAGCACCGTAAGACCGGACATCGCCGCCACGCGTGCCGGGCAGAAGATTGACTTCTACGACCTAGAAGCTTTGCTGAACAAGGGAGACGGTGAAGGAGGAAGCTCCGGCGGCGGTTCCGGCTCGGGAGACGGAGGCGGTTCGGACGGAGACCAGGGCGAAAATCCGTTGGGATAAGTATGACTGATTTTACTACCGATTCGTATGTTCAACTTTTAAAACGTATATAGCATGAAAAAAAGTATCTGGGATAAAATTCTGAAAGTCGTAATTGCAGTAGCCTCCGCCATCTTAGGGGCATTGGGAGCCAATGCGATGAACGTGAGCATTTAAGTCGCCGGAAAGAAAGGACGGCAGGAAGAGGAAACCCCGAAAAAGGTTTCCTCTTTCTCTTCCCTCTCTATACAGCGCAGGATACATCGCCTCGCAGACCGACTCGAAGCCGGCAGTGGTGGCATAGGCCTTGCAGCCTGCCATGTAGCGCAGGAACTTGACGTCATCGAGCTGATGGAAACTCAAGGTGTCGTCCACACGGCACACCTCGGCTTCCGGTTATAAATGACAAAAGTCACACCGGCATCGCGCAGACATGACTTCAAGAGAATTTATGGAATAAATACGTAAAAAGGATAATTCGGTCGGCATATGATGCCGGAATATCAGACAAATTCCTCGACCATATACATATCACTGACAAAATCGTCAACAATCTGTTCCAGGTTTTCGCAGGCTTCGTCAGGCGTTTCACCGTAGGCGCTGCACAACACATTATTCATAAAATAAGCGTAAAAACCACCGCCGGCTGCCGCCTCTACGGTATAGTCATTTCTGTTCAGTTTCATATTCGGGCCTCCTTTCTTTTTTTACGCTGCAAAAATGAGGGAAAGTTGTTACGAGGAGATGTGAAGGAGGTTACAATAGTATGTAGATTGGTTGGCTTTGATGCAGTGGAAAATAAATGGATTGAATATTAGGAGTTTTCATTTATTCAGTTTACCTTTGATTAAAAATAAAAGCAATGGGTAAAATTAAACCATATAAAGAGCAGGACTCTTCCAAACAAACGGCACAAGAACCGATGATGGCAACTTATCATCAATCAGCCATACCGATGGACGACTTTATCAACAGTATTCCCCGAGATGCTTTGGCTGAAGCCCTTCTATTTGCCTTAGAAGAGAATAAAGCAGGACACTGTATATCAAACTCCCAAATAGAGAGTATGATAAATGAACGCATGGGATGGAAATAGTCTGGTCTAAGTTGGCTTATGAGCACTTTTTAGAGATACTTATTTATGTAGAGAATAATTTTGGCATGTTGACGGCACAGAAAACACGTCAAAAGATACAAGACAAAGTAAATCTTTTAGCAAAACATCCGTATATAGGAATTATAGACAGTGATTTTTCTACTCTATTTAACAACATTACTGTCCGTCATTTAAAACTTTCCCCTAACGTGATATATTATTTGATTGATGAGAATAGGATTGTCATTGCAGCAATGCTTCATTCAAAACAATCTCCGGAAACTGTACGCAAAACAATCTCAGAATTTCTGAAGCAATATAAATAGCTGTTCATCAATTCATGATGAGAGATAACTCTATAAATTTAAAACCGAGAGGACGTATCAAGATATACAATCACCCCGGATTACGCGGATTAACACAGATAAAAGTTTCTGATTATCAGAACTCCTAAAATCATCTGTGTTAATCCGCGTAATCCGGGGTGGGTATTATTAATAGGAACGTGCAAAAATCACGCGGCAGGCAGAAGGCTTGCCGGTAACCATACACTTGCCCGGTTCCTTGTCACCCGGAACAAATGAATCGAAGGGAATACAACGGATGGTTGCTTTGGTCTCTTCCTTGATTTTCTCTTCGGTTTCGGTAGTCCCGTCCCAATGAGCCAGAATGAAGCCGCCTTCTTCAATCTTTTCCTTGAATTCCTCGTAGCTGTCCACGCTGGTGATGCGGCTGTTACGGTAATCGAGCGCTTTCTTGTAGACATTTGCCTGAATGTCCTCGAGCAAATCCTTCACGTACTCTTCGATACCCTCGCAGGAACGCGTCTCCTTCTCCAGTGTATCGCGACGCATGATTTCCATTGTATTGTTCTCCAGGTCGCGGCCACCCATCACCAGACGAACGGGAACACCCTTCACCTCATAGTCGGCAAACTTGAAGCCCGGACGTTTGTTGTCGGCATTGTCGTACTTCACGGAAATGCCCATCGATTTCAGCTTGGCAACAATGCCTGCCACTTTCTCGTCAATCTTAGCCAGCATCTCCGCATTCTTGTAGATAGGTACGATGACTACTTGTATCGGAGCCAGGTGCGGAGGAAGTACCAGACCGTTGTCATCGGAATGCGTCATGATAAGCGCTCCCATCAGACGGGTGGAAACACCCCAGGAGGTAGCCCAAACATACTCCAGCTTGTTCTCCTTATTGACGAACTGTACATCGAACGCCTTGGCGAAGTTCTGTCCCAAGAAGTGGGAAGTACCGCTCTGCAAAGCCTTTCCGTCCTGCATCATCGCTTCGATGGTGTAGGTGTTGAGGGCACCGGCAAAACGCTCGTTGGCAGACTTCACGCCCTTTACCACGGGCACCGCCATGTATTTTTCGGCAAACTCGGCATATACATTCAGCATCTTTACCGCTTCTTCTTCGGCTTCCTCGCGAGTGGCATGTGCCGTGTGTCCTTCCTGCCAGAGGAATTCGGCGGTACGGAGGAACAGACGGGTACGCATTTCCCAACGGAACACGTTTGCCCACTGGTTGCACAAGATAGGCAGGTCGCGGTATGAATTGATCCAGTTCTTGTAGGTGTTCCAGATGATGGTTTCGGAAGTGGGGCGGATAATCAGCTCTTCTTCCAGTTTTGCAGCAGGGTCCACCACCACACCGCCGCCATTCGGATCGTTCTTCAAACGATAGTGCGTCACGACGGCACACTCTTTGGCAAAGCCTTCCACATGTTCCGCCTCACGGCTGAGGAATGATTTCGGAATAAGCAAGGGGAAATAAGCGTTGACGTGTCCCGTTTCCTTGAACATATCGTCCAACTGACGTTGCATCTTCTCCCAGATAGCGTATCCGTAAGGCTTGATCACCATACAGCCGCGTACAGCCGATTGTTCTGCCAAATCGGCTTTTACCACCAACTCGTTGTACCACTGAGAATAGTTCTCACTACGTTTGGTAAGGTCTTTCAATTCTACTGCCATTCTATTTCGTTTTTTAAAGTTTTCGTTGATTTCTCTAAACAGTCGGCAAAAGTACAAATTTTAAAGGAAATTTATTTGAAAAACAAATAGTATTTTTAATAGAACCGAAAACACACTAATCTACATATTCTATTTTAATCACAATCTTCCTGCTTTTAACAAGTTCCCCCTTTCCCCGAACAGAAGGCTGGTGAATGTCCGAAGGGAAAAACAAGAAGAAACTGCCGGCATCGGCAGAGTAGTGTTTTATCCGGGAAGAGGTATAAAAAGCAACATCCTTTTTTGAATTATACGCCTGACGTACTTCGACGTCACTTGCCAGCCCCATCTTTTCATTTCCCCAGAGTACATACTGAAGGTCGACAAAACGGAGGTGACTTTCAATATTCCCTTTCTCCACCTCTTTGGGAATGTATTCACTGACCGTAGCCCAGCATTTCCCCTCCAGAATGACATGGTTGCCAATGGACAGCGCTTCCAAATCATGTTCGGCAAGAAAGCGGAATGCAGCATCCCAGACATCCTTGTTCTTATGATATTGGCAGGCAAATTCAACAGCATTGACTGATTTATGGGGAGAGACAGTCCAGCCATTGGACCAAACGGCACTTTTCATCCATTTCTTCGCATTTCCGGAAGTCCACTCCGGACTTGTCTGTGCTGATAAATACATACAAAAGAGTATTAATGAATAAATAATTGATATACGCTTCATATTTTTTATTTTATCGTGAATTGAAACTGGTCATAAGATTCCGTACGCCATGCCTTGTCCTTGGTTTGAGGAGAAAAGCCGAAAAGCGGAGAATAGGTCCTGACCTGCACCGTATGTCCGTCGGGCAGGAATTCGAGCAGACGCAGCCAGCCGTCTCCCCCGTTTCCACTCATGCCGCCACCCAACGCCTGGCAGTTGAACATCATCTGGTGCACATCGTGTCCGGCTGCATTCTTGTCGGTACGGAATCCCGTGGTATAGTCCAACCGTTCATTCGGAGTGGCATAGTGTCCGCACAGCACAAGACGGATGTTGGCAGAAGGTTGCACCAGCTTCTGCCAGATGCCTTCGCCCGTATTGGACGGGGTTATCTTATAGCCTTCTTTGGTGATGCGCTTGCTGTCGAAGCCGGTAAGATAGGAATGGGTGATGAGAATCACTGTGTGGTTTTTGAAGCGCGGGGCAGCCACCAGCTCCCTGGCCCATGACAAGACCTCGTCGCGCGGGGCAAATTCAACGGCAATAATCAAAATCCTCCCCCAATGCTCGTCCGTTATCTCCATTGCGGCATTTTCCAGCGTAGGCAGGCCGTTTCTATTATTGGTTGCAGCCACGATGGTCTTTTTCCATTGGCTGTTGCGCTCTATCGGGAAATATTCCGGGAAACGGGTCATCGAGTTCTCCGAACGGGTGTAGCCGTAATCATGGTTTCCGGTAGAAATGAGATAAGGGACCTTGTTGTCCAACCGCCCGAAAGCCCGCGACACAAATGTCCACTGCTCCCGGCTCGTAAGATTCCCGAAACGCGGGAAGGGAGGTAGAATACATTCATTCTGGTCTACCAAGTCGCCCGTACAAAGCACCGCCTTTACACGGAGGGAGTCTATATGATGAGCGGTCCACGCCGTCATCAGCTCAAAAACCGGCTGGTTATAGTCATACTTCACGTAGTTTTGCGGGTCGCCCAGCAGGACGATGGAAAAAGAATTAGGATTGCACAAATGCTGCTGGTTGGTATTGACTTGTGCCCGGAGCTGGAGGAATGCCAGCAGGCATCCCAAACAAAGAATGATTCTGTTTTTCATGGTTGCGTACTGAATTGATAAATACATGTCTGTTTATAAAGGTCTCCTTCACGTAATACGATGGAGGGGAAATGCGGATTGTTCGGTGTATCGGGAAAGCACTGGGTTTCAAAGCAGACGGCGCTACGACGCGGATACACAGTGCCATGCATGCCCGTGAAGCCCGGCAAATAATTGCCGGTGTACATGATAAGCCCCGGCTCTGTGGTATAGATATCCATTCTGCGCCCACTGGACGGACTGATGCAGGTGGCAGCGAAAGAGAGCTCATGCAGCGCAGGTTTCTTCAAGACAAAACAGTGGTCATAACCGTGGCCGTTGAGCAACTGCAAGTCTTTCCGGTTGATGCGTTCGCCTATGGAATGGTAGTCGCGGAAATCAAAAGGCGTATCGCCCACTGCCCTGACTTCACCGGTATTGTTCGTATTCATGTCGATAGGCAGGTAGAAATCCGCGTTTATCCTCACCAGATGGTCTTCAATGGAAGTAGTGGGAGTTCCCATGCCCGCCAGATTAAAATAGGCATGATTGGTGGGACAGAACAAGGTGTCGCGGTCTGTCTCCACCTCATAATCTATACGGAACCCATTGTCGTCCGTCAAGGTATACATCATCCTTACCGTAACATTGCCCGGAAAACCGGCTTCTCCATCGGCATGGAAATGCCGGAGGAGAAGTTGGTTTTCACACGGTTGCTGTGCTTCCCACACCACCGTGTGAAAACCGTTATCACCACTGTGCAGAGTATTAGAAACAGAGTTAAGCTGTAAGTGATAATCTTTTTCTCCTACACGGAAAGCGCCGTGCAATATGCGTCCGGCTACGGGGCCTATAGTAGCTCCTATATAATAGTCCTTGCTTTGCCTGCGGGCCTCTTCCAGCGTATCGAAGCCTATGACGACATTTTCAAACTTACCATGACTATCAGGAGCCATGATGGATAAGACGATGGCCCCGTAGTTCGTGACGCACATCTCCATACCGCTGCCATTGCGCAGTATATAAAGGCCGGTATCCTTTCCGTTGATTACGGACCGGAAATTATCAGGATTCAATCCCGTCAGGTTGGTCTTATCTTTCATACTTTCTAAACTTCGGGATATTCGTTGCACAACAGATGTTCGGCCGGAACATCCTCTTCTATCTGCGGGAAACGCCCCTTGGGGGTGAGGAAACGGTTGTCTCTCATGTCATCGTTCACTGTAGAGACTTCGCCTACCAGACAATGGTCGTCCTCGGCCCAGAAAGTATGGTAGAGATAAGGCTCATAACAAATGCTTTGTCCGGGAGCAAGACGCACCGTTTCTCCGGGAGCTACCCGTGTACTGACTCCGTCGATGGAAACGACAAGCGGTTCTTCAGTCAGCATTTCAGTTTCCTTGTCGGCCTTCCACAGACGCATGCAGAGGATTCCTCCACCCCGGTTGATGATGTCTTCCGTTTTCAGCCAATGGAAATGGGTGGGAGTAACTTGTCCGCAGCGGACAAACATAATCTTTTCACAATAGGGTTTGTCTTTCTTCTGCAGACTTCCATTACGGAGGGTTACCAGAGTCAGGCCGATTTTCAGGAAATCGCCCCAGCCGAAGTCGGTCAGGTCCCAGCCCATGGCTCTTTCCCGGATGTCATTACATTCCGGTCCTTTGCTTTTCCAGTCGTCCGGAGTCCAGTCCACCCATGGCGGCAGCATGAAGTGATACTTTGTCATAAATGCTTTGGCTTCGCGGATATATTGATTGATTTCACTGCGTTTCATATTTGTCTATTTTTTTAAGGTGTTATACTTTTATTTCTTCAATAATTCTTTCAGCGGGATAGCCTGGAACTGAATGTCGGCTTGGCTCCCCTCATAAAAGATACCTATGGTATGCTCGTCAATAGAAGTCATGCAAGAGTACCCCGCCCCCCTACCTTCATCCAACAACATCCAATACTCCTCGGGCCAAGTTTGCCCGTCATCGAAACTCACCTTAATGGTAATGTTGTTACGGCGCTCTTTTGAATTAGGATTGGCAAAGAGTAATACATGACGTTCTTCTCCGTCTTCAATATAATCATGGCGCAGCAAGGATGCCTGGCAAGCCGGTTCAATGAGAGCTCTGCGCGACGTGGGATGTTCCGTCCACGTTTTTCCCAAATCGGCAGTGACGGCAATGGCCCGCCCATTACCTTCCTGACGTCCCCGGTTGCTGCGCTCACGCATGTTCAACATCAAGGAATGGTCTGAAAGTTCTACCACCTGACATTCGTTGGTATTGTAGTAGGCCGGTTCGCCTACGGTCCAGTTTTCGCCCTTGTCTTTACTCCACATGATTGTAGAGAACTGAAGCCCGTCTTCGTTCCGCCCCTCTACCGGAAATACCAATGTACCGTCTTCCATTGTGATGCCACGACCCGGTCCGGGAGCAAGCAGCCACCACTCTTCCTTTTTTACCTGGCGGGTAATGTTACGCGGCTCACTCCAGGTAAGTCCGTCGTCGGTACTCTTACTAATCAGGAATTGAGAACTTTGTTTGACACCATATCCCGGCTGAGAACCGTGCGCACGCCACTGATGGTTCCATACGGTCGAGGTATCGGTAAGATTCTCTATCCATTTGCCCGTCTTGGGGTCCAAGACTCCGTGCATCCATAACCCTATGACATAGAGGTCTCCGGTGAAATCATCCGACAAGATGCAACCATCACTCACTCCATTATATTTCTGAGGTAGCCCGCCCCATTCTTTCATATCCAGAACAGTCTGCATGGGTTGCCAAGTCCGCCCTCCATCTTCACTGCGATTGATGGCAATATCAATGTCGCCCTGCAAATCGTCATCTCTTTCATTGCGTGCATCATACAAGGCCAGCAAGGTACCTTTCGTCGAAGTCACCAATCCGGGAATGCGGGAAGTGTGTACCCCGTCCTGACCCGGCTGCCGCAGGGCCACTCCTATACGGAGCGGCTTTACTGCGGGCAACTGGCGGATGCCCACCAGCCCCAGGTCTGTCTGGACACTGCTGCATGAGATTTCAATCTTGCTTGTAGCCTGCGCCGCATCATCCCTCAGTCGGAGTGTCACCCAGCATGTCAGTGTATCTTCCTCTATCTGCCGGCCTACCTTAAAACTCAATTGTTTGTTCACCGGTTTGGCACTTGTACAAACCTGCCCACAATTCTCATCCAAGAACAGCGAAGCGGAAACGACATCACCGGAACGGACAGTTCCATCCAAAGTGAAATTTATCTTTTCCAACTGATATGCCACGCCGCTGTTCCTAATCAGACGCAGACACAATACCGGATTATGCTCCTTCAATGTCAACACCGGATATACCGATTGCCGAATCTCCACCGCTATCTTATCCGTATAATTTTGGCATGCCATGATGCCCCAAGCAGACAAGACCAGTAAAAGTATAGTCTTATATCTCATATCATCCCAATATTTATTTGTAACCTTCCGTTTGTGTTATATTCGGATTAGTATTGAGACAAGCAGGAGCAATAGGCCACAAGGTAACATTCTTCTCCCCTTCACGCCCCTTCAAGGTCTCAATAAGCTCGAATTCCTTATTAAAGCGAAGGTATGCCCACCATGCTTTTGATTCTGCGACAAACTCTTTCAGTATTTCGCTGATAATGGCATTGTCTATGGCATCCTGAGTCCTTGCCGTGTAGTAGTTGTCTACCCCATAAGCACGCTTGGCCACTACATTCAGATTCTGCAAAGCGGCATCCGTATTTCCCAAGGCATTTTCCACTTCAGCTTTCAAAAGATAGGCTTCGGCCAAACGATAGACGGGGACATCACTGTCAAAACTACGCGTATCATTGGCAAAGGAGCCTTTGAACTTCACAACCATCCTTTTAATCTGTACTTCTTCCGTCAGGAACTTATCCTCGAATACCCGTACTGAAACATCCGTACGCGTGTCACGTGCATCCTCAGCCAGGAAATCGCAATAGGCTTGCGTGGGCACAACATACTGGGCATGGGAACCGGCAGGAACCTCATCCTCGGTATATCCGGCTTCCCTCAGCCGGGTTCTGTCACCGTTAGGTGCCAGATAATAGGCGAAAAAGTTGGGGGATGTTCCCGGAGTCACATTTTCATTGACGATATAGGGCAATGTCCAGATAAGCTCAGAATTGGCTTCGTTGTTTAAATTGAAAATATCGGCAAACGTGGGAAGAAGTGCATATCCGGCTTTCAATACCGCATCAACAGAAGACTGCGCCGTACTCAGAGCCGCATTCCCTCCTCCCAGACGCTTTGCCTTCCATAAGTAATATTCAGTACGCAACATGTTGATGGCTGCCGGAGATGCCTTATGGAGAAGCTTGGAAGAAGCGGGCATCAACCTTAAAGCTTCTTCTATATCGGTTTCGACCTGAGCATATACTTCAGAGGCCGCCGTACGGCTGGGATACATGTCCTCCTGCTTTTCTGACTCAAAGCCGGAAGTCAGTAACGGACAGTCACCGAATACCCGCACCAGAGTAAAGTAACAATATGCCCGTAGGAAATAGGCATTGGCCATCACTTCACTGCGTGTAGCTTCATTGGTGAAAGAGATTTCCGGAGTATGCTTCAGAATCAAATTTGCACTGTTAATGGTAGTATATATGCTACTCCAATTTGTACCTGCATCACCGCTCAGCAATACGTTTGTACCCACTCTATTAAAAAACGCATCATTTACCGCCCCACTCTCATACCAGTTTGAGCGCATCTCTCCATAGATGTTGAGCAAATCGGAAAAGGCGGAACGGAATTGAGTATATGCTCCATTTACCGCACTCGTAGCATCGCTCTCCTCTGTCCACATGGATAGGCTGGTGAACTGGCTGGGCTGTATCACATTCAGGTCTCCATGACATGATGTAAAAAACGAGACCCCACTTATAAGAAGAATGCCGGATAATATTTTTATTTTCATAATTCTTATTTTTCGTATTAAACTTCTTTTATCACAAAGTAACTTTACATCCGATAGAGAACTTACGGATAGGCGGATAGGTGTTGAAACTACCGGAATAGGTACTTGATGCACCTACTTCGGGAGAAAGGCCTATTACTTCCGTAAAATAATGCAGATTGTTTCCGGCCAGGGTCAATACCAGCCCTTTCAGACCAATCTTTGCCAGCAATGCCTGAGGCAGAGCATATTGCAGAGAGATTTCACGGATACAGAGATAATCGGCTTTCTGGGTGAAAACATCGGAGTTGTCCCGGAAATTCTTATTCAACTCATCGGAGTCATTGCCTGAGAAACGGGCATACTTGGCCTTACTCGGGTCATCCCCCACATTCCAGCATTTTAGGATTTCAGCAGGCAGGCTGGTGTTTCCATTCATGAAATTACACATCTGGCGTTGCAGATAACCATTGGAAATGGAGTGCCCCAAAGCAAAATCAAGATAGACATTCAAAGTGAAGCCCTTGTAAGTGAAAGTATTGTTCAAACCTCCGGTGGTATGGGGAATCGTATTTCCCAGCAGGAACATATCATTGCTGTTGATGATATCGTCTCCGTTCAGGTCTTTCCACTCATAGTCTCCGATAGTCTTTTTTCCGACACCCAGTTTCTGTTTCGTGGTCCAGTCCCAACCTTTGGATGAGGTGTCATAACGGGCATTGGCAGCCTGCTCGGGAGTTGTAATGATAAAGTCTTTCTTATATCCATAGAAACGCCCCAACGGTTCACCCTCGGCAACACCTCCGAATTCTTTGGTCGTGCCATCCTGCATTTTTACAGAGTATCCTCCCTGGCGGTTCTTGTCCCGTCCGTTTTCGGGCAGTTTAAGCACCTTGTTCTTTACGTAAGTAATGGTGAATTTAGATTCCCACGTGAAATCCTTCTTGACAATGTTACGTGTTGTTATTTCAGCATCGAAACCACGGAAACGTACTTTTCCAAGATTGGTAAGGATGGAACCGTATCCCGACGTATTGGGCAATACTTTGGAAGTAATCAGGTTATCCGTAATCTTATTAAAGTAGTCGATACCCAGAATGATGCGGTTCTTGAACAAGCCTAAATCAAAACCTAAATCCAATTGTGTGGAAGTCTCCCATTCAAGAGCCTTGTTAGGCATGGCCGAAGAAACGGTCGCAGCACTTTGATCGTAACTGGTGGTAATGGCATACAATCCTAATGCATCGTAATAGCCGATGGAGTTGTTACCGGTCTGCCCATAACTGCCACGCCACTTCAAATTACTTATAAAACCGATATTCTGCATAAAAGGCTCATCACTCATAACCCATCCGACAGACAATCCGGGGAAGAATCCCCATTGGTTGCCTTTGGCAAAACGGGAAGAGCCGTCCTCACGGAAAGTAGCAGTCAACATATATCTTTTCAGATAATCATAGTTCAATCGGCCGAAATAACCGATATTCACATCTTCCTGCTTGGTCGACGTTGCATCGGAATAAACAGAACCTCCGTTCAATGTCGGTATCTTGTCGGAGCTGTGTCCGGTAGTGGCAGCATACACATACTTGTACAAATATTGCTGATAGGAATATCCTACCATCGCACTGATGCTGTGTTTATCGGCAAACGTTCTTGTATAGCTGGTGTAGAATTCCAGTTTCTTCCGTTGCTCATCCGTCATGTTGGTAGTCGCCTTCCGCGTTCCATTCATCGGGTTGGCACGCATGAATGTATCTCCATGGCTGTTTTGCGTAAACAAAGAAGCGGTGCCCACAGCATGCCATCCTTTCAAAACTTCCCAATCAAGAGAGCCGACTAACCCCAAACGGTTGGTACGCTGATTGTTATCATTAAAATACGAGTAGAAGCTCGGATTCGGAGACGAAGAGTTTGGACCTGGCGTCGGGGTTCCGTACCATTCATTGTCAGACACCCAATATTTACGTTGAACGGCCGGGGTCATCAGTCCACGGGAAATCACCTGATACTGACTGGCATACTCTTCGCTATTCGTCTGGCTGTAATCTATGTTGCTACTGAAAGTCAGGTTCTCTCTGATTTTGGCAGTTACATTAGTACGGGCGTTAAAACGGTCGAATGCCGTGCCTACACCTACACCGGAATCTTTCATATAGCCAATACTGCCCACATAGCTCAATTTCTCCGTACCTCCTTCTATCCCCACATAATAATTTTGCCAAAGAGCATTCTTGAAACAAGTACTGGCCCAATCATTATCTTCAAAAATCAAAGTCTTACTGGGATCCAACGGATCAGCCACAGACTTCCATCCTGCCGGAATGCTCTCTCCATCCCTCAGGTAACGGGTAGAAAACTTGGAAGCATCCGTATTGCCGGAACTATAAGCATATCCGTCAAGGTATAACTTTTCCGGACTGGGTCCGGAAGCCCAACGATCGCGCATGATAGTAACAGCTTGGGTAGCATCCAGATACTCAATCATCCGCTCCACATTCTCGTTTGCAAAGGAAGCCTCAAACGTCACTCGAGGAGCACCGCTTTTTCCTTTTCTTGTCGTAATCAGGACAACTCCATTCGATGCACGCGAACCATAAATAGCAGAAGAAGCGGCATCCTTCAAGACTTCGATAGATTCGATATCATTGGGATTGATACCCGCTGTACTGCGCTCTACGCCATCAACTAATATAAGAGGAGAATTACTCTGACTGATAGATGAACCACCACGAATCAAGAACGTAGCCTCTGCACCCGGAGTATTGTTCTCATTGTACACGCGTACACCCGCAATTTTACCCTTCAGCCCTTCTCCCACAGTATTGATAGGAGTTGCCTTCAATGTTTCTCCATCCACCTTGCTGATGGCGGATGTTACGGTACGCTTGGATTGGGTACCATAACCTACAACCACCACTTCATCCAGCCCCATGGTGGTCGGTTC
Source organism: Bacteroides sp. AF34-31BH (assembly GCF_003602795.1). Taxonomy (NCBI): domain Bacteria; kingdom Pseudomonadati; phylum Bacteroidota; class Bacteroidia; order Bacteroidales; family Bacteroidaceae; genus Bacteroides; species Bacteroides sp. AF34-31BH. Next base: position 161,626 of record NZ_QTLV01000002.1, on the reverse strand, counting down.
CATCCGGATGTTAAGAATCTTTTGATTAGTAATCAAGATTTGCTGTTCATCATAGCCCACATAGGAAAATACAAGAGTTTCCCCCTTGCTTACTTTCAGCTGGAAAGCGCCATTCATATCCGTAATAACTCCTCGAGTCGTACCCTTCACAGCGATGGAAACTCCTGGAAGAGTTTCACCAGTATTGTCCACTACTACACCTGATAGGTTAAATTCTTGTGCCCAAAGCAAAAATGGGCAAAATAGTAGAAAAGTTATGAGGTGAAAATGAAATATTTTTCTCATCTTTGTTACGATTTTAATAATAAATTGTTTCAGTAATTTATTTAAGGGGAAACGGGAAGTGCCAATACTCGTTTCCCCTCCCTTTTCGGGGGTCAAACTTAAGTTGGCCAATGAGTTTTTTCATTGGATGTATTGTTGCAATATCTCCATAGGCAATCGTTTTTAGTTAATTAATGTATTTGAAGAATTCCGTATTTTTCAATTCGTTTCTTGTCTCCTCCAGCTCTTCTTCAGAACAAGGAGCTATCGGCAATCGACATGGTCCACAGTCTATTCCTGCCAGTTTCATGAATATCTTACCGGCTCTGACTCCTCCCCCATGCTTTATCAGCACATCAATGATTTCAACAGATTTCCATTGCATTTCACGGGCTGTTTCAAGGTCTCCCTTTTCCATGGCTTCCATCACAGCTTTGTATATACCCGGAACATAGTTGTAGGTACTGCCTACGGCAGCCTTGGCTCCAACCGACAATCCGGTAATCAGTATCTCATCAAAACCATGCAAGACTTCGAACGCCCCACCGTCCGCATGAATGCACTGCTGCATCTCCATCAGGTTGTTATGAGTAAACTTGACTCCCACCAGATTGGGAATTTGCTTCTTGCCCTCTATAAGGAACTTGTGTACCGGCAAGGAAACCCCGGTTATGGACGGCATGTTATAGTAATAAAACGGCAAGCGGGAAGCCGATGCAGCTATCGGCTTGAAAAAACCTATCAGCTCATCTACAGAACCGGGCTTGAAAAAGCAGGGCGCCATGGCTGCTATCATATCAGCTCCAATAGCTTGCGCATGGGCTGCCAGCTCGGCACACTGAACCTGCGACATGCCACCTACATGCACTATCACTTTCAGTTTTCCCTTGGCTGCCTCCATCCATTTTTCCGCAACAGCCTTTCGTTCTTCTGTTGTCAGAGAAACGGATTCTCCCGTCGTGCCACAAATAAACACTCCCGTCACACATTTCTTTTGCATCAGAAACTCTGCATACGGCCCGATCACCTGCAAATTTAAGGAACCATCTTCGTGCATTGGCGTAAATGGTGCAGCGATTAATCCTGTTAAAAGTCGTTTGTTCATAAATAAAATTATATTATAATTAATGATAGGTTCAAACCTATTTTTTCTTAAAGAACAAGCTTGCCAGATAACCTATGACAAAACATGAGATAAAGCCGGATGCCGTGTACAAAAGCAAATGGAACGTCTGGAATCTGGCAACAAACAATTGTACGATGATACTTGCGACTATACCAATGATTGCTCCTCCGGAATTGGCGCGTTTGGTAAGCATGCCCAACATGAACAGTCCTCCCATACTGCCCAATATGAGCCCGAGTATCTTGTTAAATTCGTCCCACAATGAAGCGATATTCCATGTTGCCATAAGAAAAGCAAAAGATAGACTAATGATTCCTATCACACAAGTTGCCATACGTGCCGCATGCAATTCATTGCCACCCTCTCCCTTATGAAAGAAACGTGAATAAATGTCTACTATATAAGCTGTGGCTGCCGAATTCATACTGCCGCTCAAAGTGGACATTGCCGCAGCGAAGATGCCCGAAATCAACAACCCTACAATACCGACCGGTAATTGGGTAAAAATATACCACGGGAAAATAGCATCGCCGTTAGGAATACTGATACTCAGATTCTCAGGATACACCTTGTAATAGGCATAAAGCGCAGTGCCTATAAAGAAGAAAATCAGTGTGGCGGGAACAGTCAGTATCGCATTGGTCCATACACTCTTCCGTGCCTCTTTCATCGAAGAGGTAGTGAGATAGCGCTGCACCATACTTTGGTCCGTCCCATAGGTGGTAAGATGGGTAAAACATGCGGCAATAATGACAGTCCACATCGTAGCATCCTTCAAGTCAAAGTTCGTCGCTCCCAAATCGAACTTACCGTTTGCCACGGCAATATCAATCGTTTCACCCAATCCACCGGGAAGAGAACACGAGATGTATATCACTGCAAATATCGCTCCTCCCAACAGTACAATTACTTGAATGGCATCTGTCCATACAACCGCCTCTATTCCCCCTATCATTGTATATAGAATGCTACAAACTCCCATAATACTGATACATAGGAATATATCCAATCCAGTCACCACATTCAAAGCAATGGAGGGCAGAAAAAGCACAACGCCCATACGCCCTACCTGGAAAATAATAAAGGCCAGACTGCAAATAACCCGGATAAAGACATTGAAACGTATCTCCAGATATTCATAGGCAGTCGTTATATTCAATCTCCGGAAAAAAGGAATAAAGACATAAACAATAACGGGGGCAACAAACACAATACCGGTATTGAACAACACATAACTCCAGTTCGTGGCATATGCCTTGGAGGGTATAGCCATGAAGGTGATGGCACTCAACGCGGTTCCGAAAAGACTCAGCCCGGCAGCCCACCACGGAATGCGTCCTCCACCCTTGAAATAGTCATTCGTACTTTTCTGGCGCCGTGAAAAGTAAATTCCAATTCCGGCCAATACGGCAAAATAACCGATAATCACAAGGATATTGACAAGTCCCAACCCCTTTTCCAAAGGAACAATATCCCCTTGAAGGCTGTACAGTCTATTCGTTCCGGAACTGGCATTGCTACCGAGTATAACGAAGGAACGGTTTCTTTGCAAGACTTGCATGGTGTCATAGGTACCTGGAATACATTCAGACTTGACAAGAGTCTGCGTAATTGTATGATATTTCCATAAAGTATTCTCTTTTTTAAGATGCTGTGTATCTTCCGGCTCTTTCTGAAAAAGAAGTATATGGTTGGCTCCGCTGGCGACAGCAGCACATATTCCTTTCGGAAAATCCGAACCTAATGAACTCCATTTACCCAATTGGGGGTTATAGACATATCCATCAGTCAAGCAAGAAGACAACCCTTCTTCCGTTTCCGTCTGTCCACCCAATAAATACAGACAAGGGGAAACGCCGTTGTTCTGTACCACGAGAATTGCATCTTCCCGGACGCATCCCGGATAGCCCGGTAGTTCTTTCCATCCTCTGGACTTGTTCGACAAGTCCAGCACAAAAAAAGAATCCGATAACCTAGACGGACTTACCGACTTCCTGCCTCCAAACAAATATACCTTATTGTCCAGTAGTGCTCCTGCCGCGTTAGACAACGGAAAAGGAAGTGGCGGCCAATCTTCCGAAACATTCAGTTTGCCCTGCTGCATTGTGACAAAAAATACATCTTCGTAGCATTGGGAAGAATCACGCCCTCCAATACACAAGATACCGTCAGAGAGTGTTATGGAAGCGCCATAAGCCAACGGCTTGGACAACATATCTTCATACAAAGCGAATCCGGCATTTTCAGAAAGGCATACCGCATTTCTTCCCCATCGGCTATAATCGTCGGAAGTGCCGCCTGCCAATACAATTTGTCCGCCAAGTACTCCGGAAAAGAGTCCCAAAGTGTTGTGTTCCTCATTAAAAACACTCTCGTTGCCCCACTTTATCTGCTCAGAATGAGAAGCATCTGCAGCTCTCAGGCTTTGCCCCCAAAACAAACAAAGGCATACCAATGCAACACAATTATTTACAATCCGTGTCATTTGTCATATTTTTATTGTGATTGACCCTTATTCTGTTCTCCTAACACTGCCCTATCATAAATCAGCTTCTTATAGACATAAAAGTGTTGCTCGATAGCATTTCTGTAGCCCATTTCATCCTTATTCTTGATAAAGTTCAATAAATCGGTGTGAGTTACAATCTTTCCCTTTTTCTCCAATTCTATATTTATGGCTTCCACCCGTTCCCTCAAATTGGTTTTTACAAAGTTCATAACCGGATGAATGATGCTTTGGAACTGTACAATCGTCTTATTCCCCGTTATTTCGTATAGTTTTGAATGGAAAGTATATTCGCTGAGATTGGCATATTCGTTGTTCCCCAATGCAACGCCTGCATTAACAATCTCTTCCAGTTCCATAATATCCTGCTCTTTAATATTATGAAATATGTCACTACTGATTCCTATCTCCAAAGCAACCCTGAATCCCAAAAGATCGAGAAGTGATTCCTGGCTCATAATACGGGGATCAACCACTCTCTTCATTCCTCCTAAAATGAAAGGTTCGGTTAAAATCATTCCACGACGTGTGCGACTTTCAATCATTCCCATCATTTTCAGACGGCTAAGAGCTTCCCGAAGAACACTACGAGCTACCCCCAACGCTGACGACAACTCAATTTCGTTAGGGATAGAATCACCCACTTTCAAGTCCTGACTTCTGAAATAATTCAATAACTTGTCTTCCACTTGGTCTACCAAAGTAATCGACTGCCCATCAATTTTTAAGTTTTCCATATATTAAATCGTGTTATTATTAGTCCTATTAGTATTATTTGTCAGACAAATAAATGGATAATTTTTAATAAAAGCAACATATAAAGAATATATTATTACTTCTTTTATATTTATTAACTTTTAAAGTGTTGCATTTTTGTAAATTTACTATTCACGATGTAATATATATTTCGGCTATATTACATATGCGAACAAACAATAAGAAAAACAGAAAAAGGGGAAAAACAATATAAGTGCAGCTTAAAAAATAGTTTAGAAGAATTATTAATACCTAAGAATGAATGTTCTTAAAAAAGAAAAAGACTGAATAACTAAGTATTCAGCCTTTTATAAAGAGCGGCAAGCGAGACTCGAACTCGTGACCCTCAGCTTGGGAAGCTGATGCTCTACCAACTGAGCTACTGCCGCATAAACATTTCCAAGGTCATGCTTTAAAAACGGTGGCAAAGTTAATAAATTCCTTCCTAAAAAAACAAACGTTTCGTCAAATATTTCCTATTTTTGCTCGGGAAAACAAAGATATTCTTTCAAAATACAGACTAAATACCAATGAAACGAATCATACTCATCACCGGAGGAGCACGTTCCGGCAAAAGCACCTATGCGGAAAAGTTGGCACTCGAGCTCTCTCCCACTCCCGTTTATCTTGCCACAGCACGCATTTGGGACGAAGAATTCCGCCAGAGGGTAATCCGGCATCAGGAACGCCGGGGACCGGAATGGACAAACATCGAAGAGCAGAAAGAACTCAGCCGCCACCGGCTGGAGGGACGGATCGTCCTGATAGACTGCATCACCTTATGGTGTACCAACTTTTTCTTCGACCTGCATTCAGATACCGACCGGGCACTTGCCGCAGTAAAGGCAGAGTTCGACCGCTTCACGGCACAAGACGCAACCTTCATCTTTGTAACCAATGAAATAGGTATGGGAGGAGCTTCCGAGAACGAACTGCAACGAAAGTTCACGGACATGCAAGGCTGGATGAACCAATATGTAGCCGCCCGTGCCGACGAAGTGATACTGATGGTATCCGGCATCCCACTTACCGTAAAAAACACTCATTCATAAAACAACAAACAATTAAAATTCAACAGACTGATGAAAACATTTCATATCACCCGTCCGGACGAGTCAATCCGTCCCACATTGATTGACAAAATCAACAACCTGACCAAACCCAAAGGCTCATTGGGCATTTTAGAAGAACTGGCACTCCAAATCGGACTCATACAACAGACATTATCCCCCACCTTGAAACATCCGCAAAACATTATCTTCGCCGCCGACCACGGCATTGTAGAAGAAGGTGTCAGTCTGTCTCCAAAGGAAATCACCTGGCAGCAAATCAGCAACTTCCTTCATGGAGGGGCAGGTGTCAATTTTCTCTGCCGGCAGCACGGCTTTACCCTGAAAATAGTAGATGCAGGAGTAGACTACGACCTCCCCTACGAGAAAGGCATCATCAATATGAAAGTACGTAAAAGCACCCGGAGTTATCTGCACGAGGCAGCCATGACAGAAGAGGAAATGGAGATGTGCCTGGAACGGGGTGCCGAGGTGGTGCGCCAATGCCATGAAGAAGGCAGCAATGTCCTCAGCTTCGGTGAAATGGGTATCGGAAACACCTCTTCATCCTCCTTGTGGATGACCTGCTTTACCGGTATTCCTCTGGAACAATGTGTCGGCGCAGGCAGCGGACTCGACAGCGCGGGCATCCGCCACAAATACGAAGTGCTGAAACAGTCTATGGAGAATTACAAAGGCGACGGCTCTCCCCGGGACATCATCCGCTACTTTGGCGGACTGGAAATGGTAATGGCCATAGGCGCCATGCTGCAAGCTGCCGAGCTGAGGATGATTATCCTTGTTGACGGATTCATCATGACCAACTGCCTGCTTGCCGCCGCCAGGCTCTACCCGGAAGTGACGGATTACGCCATCTTCGGACACTGCGGAGACGAGTCGGGCCACAAACTGGTACTCGACGCCCTGCATGCCCGTCCGCTGCTGAATCTGGGGCTGCGTTTGGGAGAAGGAACGGGGGCCATCTGTGCATATCCCATTGTCGACTCGGCCGTGCGGATGCTCAATGAAATGGATAACTTTGCACATGCCTCCATCACTAAATACTTTTAACATGAACAATGTCTTGGCTGCATTCATAATGCTCACCCGACTGCCCTTCTGGAAAATCAAGGAAGTACCGGCAGAGTGTTTCAAGCATGTGGTTCCCTATTGGCCGCTTGTAGGCTGGCTGACGGGAGGCGTGATGGCGGCAGTGCTGTGGCTTGCCGGACAGATTATGCCGGTGTCATTGGCATGGATTCTTGCCCTCATCGCACGCCTGCTTGTCACCGGTTGCCTGCACGAAGACGGACTGGCGGACTTTTTCGACGGCTTCGGTGGCGGTACCACCCGAGAACGGACTCTTGCCATCATGAAGGATTCCCACATCGGAAGCTACGGTGTCATCGGATTGATATGCTATTTCCTGCTGTTGCTCCAACTTCATCACCTGCCACTGGGACTTCTCTGCATCCTTGTGCTCAGCGGTGACTGCTGGTCCAAGTTCTGTGCCTCCCAGATTGTCAACTACCTGCCCTATGCCCGGAAAGAGGAAGACAGCAAAAGCAAGACCGTCTACAACCGCATGAGCTGGCACGAGTTGCTGGCCGGATTTCTCTGTGGCCTGGTGCCTTTCGTACTGCTGCTGCCTATAAAGCTGTGGATTGCCACCCTCTTCCCACTGCTCACCTTCTTCCTGCTCTACCGATTGATGAAGCGGCGCCTACAAGGATATACGGGGGACTGCTGCGGGGCCACTTTCCTGCTATGCGAACTGTCCTTCTACTTGGGAAGCCTTATTCTAATTATAAATTAACAACTGAAAATTAAAGATGGAAGTAATACTCATTCGACACACTTCGGTAGATGTCCCTCCGAGCGTATGCTACGGACAGACCGATGTTCCCCTGAAACCTACGTTTGAAGCGGAAGCCGCCGTAACAGCAGAAAACCTGAAGACATACCTTCCGTTCGATCACGTCTACACCAGTCCCCTAACCCGCTGCGTGCGCCTCGCCACCTATTGCGGCTATCCCGATGCAGAACGGGACAAACGGATTATGGAAATCAATTTTGGCGACTGGGAGATGAAGCCGTTCGAGCAGAATGAAGACCCACGCTTGCAGGAATGGTATGCCGACTACATGAACGTGGCAGCTACCGGTGGAGAATCTTTTACTATGCAATACCGGCGTGTCAGCCAGTTTTTGGACGAATTAAAGAAGAAGCCCTATACACGCGTTGCCATCTTCGCACATGGCGGCGTACTCATCTGCGCGCAACTCTATGCCGGAATCCTCAAAGCCGAAGAAGCCTTCGACGCATTGACGCCCTACGGCGGCATCGTCCGCATCAATCTCGACAAGGAATAGTGAACGAAATAGTAGGGCCTTCCTCCGCTTCGGTTTGCACCTTGTAGATACCTCCAAAATAATGAATAAAATGGGCATTGATTTCATGGCGAATCAAGCTCGTTTTATTCTCAAAATGTACCTTTGCAAACGGGGTGTTGACCACGTCGAAATAAAGGAGCGGTTTACTCCGGTCGCGTCTGATGCGGATAATCGCCTCATAACGGGCAGTGTCATTCTCTGACGGAGTCAGCATGCTGACAAGCAATGTATCGAACCACCTCCGGTCCGTCCTCGCAAACTGTTCCTTGAGGTCGGTCTGCAGGCTGACAGACACAGTGCTCTCCTCACGGTCGTTCATTTTATCCAGCACCTCACTGCACAACTGAATAATGTCACACTCCTCGTCCTCATACTGAATCTTGCCGGACTCCAAGCGGGACAATTCCAGAATGCTGTTGACATAATTCAGCAGACTTTCCGCATTGGTCTGAATCATCTGTCCGTACTCCCTCTTAGTCTCTTTATCCAGCTCCTCTTTCCCGGTCAGCAATTCGGCAAAGCCCACCACCACATTCAGCGGAGTACGTATATCATGGCTGATTTCCGATTTCAGACGTTCCTTCGCGATGTTGTCCGTCTCTGCCTGCAAAGCGGCTTCAGCCGTCTTCTTCTCTACGACAGCAATCTTTCCGGAGACATAGCGCGTATACAGATAGAAAAGCAGCATCAGCAGCAGACAGACGCCCAGGAGTATAAATCCTATACGGTAATTCATGTCCTGAATCTTCTGCTTCTCCAACAACAGCTCGTCAATGTGGTAAATCTCCTTCACCTGCTTCAACTGGTTGGCCGAGAAGGCATTGTTCAGCGAATCCTGCTTGCGTATGAGGTAGCGCCGGGTCTCGATGGCCCCGTCAATGTCCCCCTTGTCATATTGCGTACTCGCCTTGTAGTTTATCAAAGTGGCAAAGGTGGAAACGTAGTTGTTCAGTACCGTAGGGGTCACCTCGTCTATCAATGCGATGCTTTTGTCATACTCATCGGTCTTGGCATAATATTGAAGCTGTATCAACTGGACATTCAGCCAGAAGACGGGATCTACATGCGGCTCAAGCAGTTTCTTTACTTTCTCGATATGCTCGTGCGCCACTGTAAAGTTCTTCTGGTTCATGTAGTGCAGGATATACTTCACTTCGCAGTCAATCTCGAAATTGCTCCAGTTCTTCCGTGTCTCGGGTTCTTTGGAAATGACCGCCTGCAACGTCGTGTCCATTTCATGCAAATAGGGCAGCTTCAGGCTGTCTTTACCGCCATTGCCGTATACCTGGGCAATACGCGACAGTATATCCACCTTCAGGCTGGCCTTTGTCTGGGGAGAGAAATTCCGGTAAGCCTCCAAGAAAGAGTCCAGTGCCTCATTCGGGCGGCTGGACACTCCGTAGGCACATCCCAAGCTGTTATACGCCGCTATCATCCCATTATTGCTATGGTGGAGTTTTGATTCCTCCAACGTCTCCTTAGCCACATACACCGCTTTCTCTATCTGTCTCTTGGAAGCCAGGGCGCGGCTGACGGCAGCCTTCTGCTCCAGATAATAATCGTAAGTGCCTACCTGGGGGACAAAATCCTTCAGCACATCCACCCAATACGACAGACTGTCCGGGTCGTGTTTCTTGTCATAACATGCCGCCAGATAGTAAGCGCCCATATTCTCATAGAAAGCGTTCTTCTGCCGCCGCGCCTCCTCGTACAGACGGGTGGAAAAAGTCATGTTATAAGGAGCATACTGGTGCTTGTAGGCCATGTCACGGAGATACGTCAGCCGGACAAGGGTGGCCGGCAGAGTATCGGCAACCTTCAGGATGCTGTCTTGATACCGGGCAGCCCCCGTGTCTTCTGCCAGCAGCGGACAGATATATCCGCAAAACAAAACGTGGATGAGAATCAGTATTCGTTTCATTGCGCCGTTCCTCCGTGTAATGCGGGATTATACTTCAAAGGATGCGTAAAACAGAAACGCGCGCCACGGGTATACCCACTGTCCACCCACAGCTTGCCGTTCATATATTTCACAATCAGTTGGCAGATGGAAAGACCCAGTCCGCTTCCCTGCACAAAATCATTCAGCTTTTCAAAGCGTTCAAAAATCAAGTGCTGCTTTTCCGGTGGAATGCCGCATCCGGTATCCGTCACGGAGAAAAGTGCCGTACCGGCATCAACCATCTTCAGTTCCAGCACGATGGAGCCTTGTTCCGTAAACTTGGCGGCATTCACCAGCAGGTTTATCAAGACTTGGCGGAGGCGCGCATCGTCCGTATCCAGCATCAAGACGGACAAATCCGTGTCAAAACGCATTTCAACCTCCAGCTTGCGCGAGGCCATCACGGTCTCCACGACCTCATTACACAACTTCACGGCATCATGCGTGCGGATGTTGAAGGTTATATTGTCATTCTCGAAATCCGAGAAATCCAGAATGTCATTGATAAGTTTCAGCAACTGAAAGGAATTCACCTTGATAATTTCGGAGAACTCCCGGCGCGATTCGTCATCGAACGACTCGTCCTCATCCGTCAGTACCGCCGAGAATCCGACAATGGCATTCAGCGGCGTACGTACCTCATGGCTCATGTTCGAAAGAAACATATTCTTCCGTTGTATGGCTTGCACCGCTTTCTCCTTCATCGCCTCCTGCCGCATTTGGGAATGCTTCAAACGGAATATCTTCTTCCAGCCCAGCACCAGGAGGAATATCAGAAACAGTACGGACACAATGATGCCTGCCAGATAGAAACGCATGGATACAATGCGGTCGCGTTCGTTCTGGTAGGCCAGTTGGTCGGCCTGGAAACGGGTACAGAGCCGGTCTATCTCCTTGGGATAGTTCTTCTCGAACGAAGTCTTGATATACGAAAAGACCTTGTCGTACTGTCCGTAGGCTTCTTCCTTGTTTCCCATCTTCACCAGTAAATCCGCTTTTTCGAGCAGAGCTTCCTTGTAGATGTTATGGTTTATCCGGGCATATTCGGTTTGAAGGAAATCATTGTAGGCGGTCAAGGCTGCCTCATGCTCTCCGGTGGCCACCAGATAACGGGCATCTATAATCAGAAGGTATTGCCGTATCTCCGGAATCAGTTGCGTTTCAAGCTGGCCTATCTGCACCAGACAATGGCTGGCAGCTTTCAAGTCACCCTTGAATAATTGGCAGGAAGCATTGGAGATGTGACGCATGGCCAGCTCCAGCGGAGAAAGCCGGTCTTCCGGATAGAGGTTCAGACGTGCAAGATAACGCGAGGCACCGTTTACATTCCGTATGCGCAGGTTATAATCTATCAGTTCCACCAGTAGCATGCGGATATGCACATCCTCCCCGTCCATCCCATCCAGCAGTCTCAAAGACTCTTCGTAAGCGGCACCGGCTTCCCGGAGCCTGCCGGTATAGCTGTACACCTCTCCCATGGCATTCAGCGCAAGGGCATTGCCGAAGGGGTAGGTAAGCGCGCGGGCTTTGGAGTACATCTGGTCGCTCTGGGCAATAGCCATACGGATTTCTCCACGGAAAAGGGAGGATTTTATAAGTATTCTTTCCAGTTCGAAATAGGTGTAATAGCGCTGGGATTCATCCAATTGGGACAAAAGGCCGTCGGCATTCAGCGAGTCACACTCCTCCCGGGTCAGATAGTCGAAACCGAGGCTGTTGTGAAAAGTGGAGATGACCTCATGGACTATACTTTCCTTTTCTTTAGTCCAAGAATCCGCTTTATCTGTTGTCGATGCAATTATTGTGCTCCCGAACCAAATAAAGAAAAGGAATATATATAGTTGCTTTATCCTCATTTATAAGACTTTGTCTGCTTTAAAAGTTACATTTTTAATGCAACGCGGTCTTGCAAAGATATTATATCTTTTTGGAACGGACAAAGAATCAGTTAAAATAACAACATTTTAAAAACAAAAGGAAGCCAAGGTCGATGTCACTATTACGGCAACCACCATCCACCACTCCACACGTCGGTTGATGCGGACAGCCACACGCATATCTTCCGTCTTCAGAGGCCGTTCATTAGAACCGATATAAGGTTTCCATACCTCCTCGCCGAAATAGTTGTGCGGACCTCCGAAACGGCAGTCCAGAATACCGGCAAGGGCGGCTTCCGGATAACCGGAATTGGGACTGGCATGCTGGCTGCCATATCTGCCCACAAAAGCAAACAAGGAAAGACGACCGGAAACCAGTACCATCAGAAAGGCTGTCAGACGAGCAGGAATATAATTGGCAACATCATCCAAACGGGCAGCAAAACAGCCGAACCGACGATAGCGTTCATTCTTGTAGCCGACCATGGAATCCAGCGTGTTCACCATCTTATAGGCAAGCATGCCCGGAACTCCCAACAGCAGATACCAGAACAAGGGAGCAACCACCCCATCGCTCAAATTCTCTGCCAAAGTCTCCAATGCCGCGGTTCTCACCTCCTGCGCCGAGAGTGCAGACGTATCACGCCCTACGATACGTGCCACTTGCATCCTCCCTTCCTCCAAGGAACGGTCCACCGCCTTGAACACCATACGCACCTCGCGAACCAGCGTAGTGCCCGCCAAGCAATAGAATATCAGCAATATTTGCACCGTCAGAAGCATGCCCGGAGAAAAGAGTGCCGCCAAGCGGAGCAACAAAAGCGTAATGACATATACCCCCAAGACAAGAGACACCGCCACAAACGCACCTTTCAGGAAACGCGAATCGCCCCGGTTCAACCGGTGCTCACAGAAAGAAATGGCTTTGCCGAAAGCCACCACCGGATGGGGTAGCCACGCCGGGTCGCCCAGCCAATGGTCGAGCAGCCAGGCAGTGAGAAGCGGCAGGTTCAAGTTGAAGGCGACACCCAAAAGTATAAGCACATCTTCTTCCATCGGTCATTCCTCCTCAAGCCATTGTCCTATTGCTTTTACAAGCCTGTCATTCTCCTCCCGGCTCTGGGCGGCTATACGGAAGAAGCGCTCATTCAGTCCGTCGAAGTTGGAGGCGTCCCGAATCAAGATACCATGCTCCCCTGCCAGATAGTCTTTCAAAGCGGAAGCCCTACCCATACGGAGGCACACCAGCATGAAATGGGTTTCGGTGGCCCATACCTCCAGTCCTCCCAATGCCTCGAGCGCACTGCGCAGGCGGGCAGCCTCTTGCAAATAAGACGCCACATCCAGCGGATTGGGAACATCATGTTCCAGCAGATGGAGCCCTGCCTCAATGGCAAGCAGGTTGACCGACCAGGGCATACGGTTAGTACGCAAACGGTGCAGCAGGTGGGGGGCGCCGGTGACATATCCCAGTCGCAGACCGGGAACGGCATAACGCTTGGTCATGGAGTGCAGCAGCAAGACGTTGGGAAACTCCGCAGCCTCGGCAGCAGAGAAAAGCGGACGCAAGGTGAAAAACTCGTAGGACTGGTCGATGACGAAACATACCTGCGGATTATGACTGATAAGTGTTGCCAGATATTCCTTCTCCACAACCGTTCCGGTAGGGTTATTGGGATTGCACAGCCACAGCATGCGCATCTCTTCCGGCAAGCGATACCCCTCGCTCTCCGCAGGAAGCCGATAGAGGGAAGTGACCCGATGGCCGTGCATGCGGCAGGCATCGGCATATTCACTGAAAGTGGGCTGCACAATGGCGGTGTTTGTCCCGCGGAAAGTCTGTGCGGTAAGATAGATGGCTTCGGTAGCTCCGTTCGTCACGCACACTGCCTCGGCAGGAAGACGGTGGCAGCGGGCAAGGCAGGCCTCAAGCGTGTAAGGCTCCGGTTCGGGATAGTTGCCGATGCCGTCAATCCGGGCACACAGATGCGCCTTCAAGGCAGAGAGGTCCACCCTGCTGTAAACGTTCGAGCTGAAGTTTGCCGTAATGGGACGGCTGTATTTATAGGAATCGTCTCCGTGTCCTTCAATCATGGTTCTTTGTCAATATTTGGTAGATAAGCGGCAGGTTGACGTGGCGGCGCACGTGCTCGGCAAGCCTATCGTATTGTTCTTCTTTGAATGTATGGTAATCGAAAGCGCCGGCATTCCCGGACAGTTTGTCTGCAAAAGGCGCAAGCAGGAAATCTATGAATTCCGGATTGTCGAGAATGCCATGAATATAGGTCCCCATGCAGGTGGAGTCCACGCAGTAACCGTCGGTAGAGCCGTTCTCCAGAAGATTCAAAGGAGAATCGGGAGTACCTTCCACAGGGGTGGTCACTCCCATATGGATTTCATAGCCCTGCATGAATGGAGAATGGAGAGTGGAAGATGGAGAATGGGGATTGCACAGACCGAACTTCACCTGGCGGGTCACCTTCTCTCCCGACATGCGGGTACTGATGGGCAACAGCCCCAGTCCGGGCAGGCGTTCGATGTCCCCCTCCACATGCTCAGGGTCGAGCACCTCCTGCCCCATCATCTGATAGCCGCCGCAGATACCCATCACGGTGGCACCTTCACGATGGGCACGGATGATGGCAGCCGCCACACCGTTACGGCGCAATTCGTAAAGATCATCAAGCGTGCTCTTGGAACCGGGCAGCAGGATGACGTCGGCCTTTGCCAACTCATCCACATTGTTGGTATAGAAGAGATGTACGCGCGGGTCACGTTCCAGGACATTAAAATCGGTGAAGTTACTGAGGTGGCGCAGCAGAATGACGGCGATGTTCACCTTTCCCTTCTCGGCACGGACAGACTTTGCGGCAAGCGCCACGGAGTCTTCTTCTTCAATGTAGATATCACGGTAGTAAGGCACCACCCCGACAACGGGAATGCCGCAAAGCTCCTCCAGCATCGTAATGCCCGACTCGAAGAGACGTATATCCCCCCGGAACTTGTTGATAAGAATTCCTTTAATGCGTTCCCGCTCATGGGGACGAAGCAACATCAGCGAACCATAGACACTGGCAAACACACCGCCACGGTCAATGTCGCCTACAAGAATTACATCGGCTCCGGCATGCAGGGCCATCGGCAGATTGACAAGGTCGGTATCCCGCAGATTGATTTCGGAGATGCTTCCCGCGCCTTCCAGCACAACGGGATTATAGCGAGCGGCAAGGCGGTCGTAGGCAGCACAAACCTCCCGGCGCAGCTCGTCGCGTCCTTCCTTGCGGAAATACTCATAAGCATTGCGGTTGCCGATAGGACGCCCGTTGAGGACAACCTGCGAGGTATGGTCCGACTGTGGTTTCAGCAGTAGCGGATTCATGTCCGTGTGGCAAGGCACTCCGGCGGCTTCTGCTTGCACAGCCTGGGCACGGCCTATCTCCAGCCCTTCGGGAGTGGCAAATGAATTGAGCGCCATATTTTGTGCCTTGAACGGTGCGGGCTGATAGCCGTCCTGCTTGAAGATGCGGCAGAAGGCGGCAGCAATGATGCTCTTTCCCACATCACTGCCCGTCCCGGCAAACATAATCGGATGAAGTTTCTCCATAAATTCCATTTTAGCGAATGCAAAGATAGTGCAAATCCGAATATCTCTCCCATTCATAAGCCATATCTTCGGAAACTATTCGTTATATTTGTAACGTTCTATTCAAAAAGATGACTACTGAACAATTCCCACCTCCTCTTGTTTAGAGAAACAAGAACCCCTAAACCGAACGAACTTATGAATAATCTATTATGCCGGAGATTTTTTCCGGCTGCTGCCTGCGTGCTGCTTGCCATCGGTGGAGTGGCCGCACAAACCTCCCTTCCCCTTAGCTTCGGTGATGCCCTAAGGCAGATGCAAAACGGCAACCGCAGCCTGAAAATAGCCGACAAGGGAATTGAAGCCGCCCGTGCGGAACGTGACAAACTGAATGCCCTCTGGTACCCCTCCCTGCAAGGTGCCGGTACGTTCGTGCATCTTTCCGAAAAGATAGAGGTAAAACAGCCCCTTTCCCAGTTCACCGACCCGGCAAAGGACTTTGTGCACAACATCGTGCCGGACGACCAATTCATCAGCAGCATACTCGACCAGATAGGCTCCCATACCCTCGCTTTTCCACTGGCTCCACGCAACCTGACTTCCGTCGGCCTGACCGCCGAATGGGTCGTATTCTCCGGCGGCAAGCGCATCCGGGCCTCGAAGATAGGCAACACCATGATAGACATCGCCCGCGAAAACCGGGGACAGACCGATGCCACGCAACGCACCCTGCTGGCAGAAAGCTACTTCGGGCTGAAACTTGCGCAAGAAGTGGTACGCGTGCGGCAGGAGACTTACAACAGCCTGCAACGCCATTACCAGAATGCCCTTAAACTGGAAGCTGCCGGCATGATAGACAAGGCAGGCCGGCTCTTTGCCCAAGTGAATATGGATGAAGCTGCCCGTTCACTGGAGGCTGCCCGGAAGGAGGCCTCCGTCGTGCAAAGTGCCCTGCGCACCCTGCTCAACCTGCAAGACACATGCAGCATCCATCCTACTTCGGAGCTTTTCATCAACGACCAACTGCCCGCCAAAGAGGAGTTCCTGCAAGCCATGCGGGTGGAGAACTACACCGTGAACCAACTGCAACTGCAGTCACAGATTGCCCGCCAGCAGCTCCGCATCGACCAGAGCGGCTACCTGCCGGACATCGCCGTATTCGGCAAGCAGACCCTCTATGCCCACGGCATACAGAGCAACCTCGTCCCCCGCACCATCGTAGGCGTGGGCTTCACCTGGAACCTGTTCGACGGACTGGCGCGTGAGAAGCGCATCCGCCAGTCGAAGATAGCCCAGCAGACCCTTGCCCTGGGACAAGAAAAAGCCAAAGAAGACCTGAGCGTAGGCATCGACAAGCTCTACACCCAACTGCAAAAGGCACAAGACAACGTACGCGCCTTAAATACCACCATCGAGCTAAGCGAAGAGCTGGTGCGAATCCGCAAGAAATCCTTTACCGAAGGCATGGCAACCAGTACCGAGGTCGTAGATGCGGAAACGATGCTGGCAACCGTCCGCGTGGCGCGTCTGGCAGCCTACTACGAATATGATGTGGCACTGATGAACCTGCTGGCTATCTGCGGAACGCCGGAACGGTTCGAGAAATATTTCGAGACAACTTATTAAAACCTACCCTTTATGAAAATCAATAATAAAAGCATCAGCATTGCATTCGTCATTATCCTGGCCGCAACGGTCATCATTTCGCTTGCCGGCATGTTACTCATGAACCGGCAGCCCCTGGTCCTGCAAGGACAAGTGGAAGCAACGGAAATACGTATCAGCGGAAAGCTGCCCGGACGTGTGGACTCCTTCCTCGTACAAGAGGGCGACTGGGTGAAGGCAGGCGATACGCTTGTCGTCATCAACAGCCCCACCATCGAAGCCAAATACCGCCAGGTGAATGCCCTGGAGCAGGTGGCCCAGGAGCAGAACAAGAAGATAGACGCCGGTACCCGCCGCCAGATTGTGGCCACCGCCAGGCAACTCTGGAACAAGACGCAGAGCGACCTTGCCCTCGCCAAGACCACTTACCAACGCATTGTAACGCTTTATAAGGACAGTGTCGTCACCTCCCAGCGGCGTGACGAGGTGGAAGCCATGTACAAAGCCGCCCAAGCCGCCGAACGTGCCGCCTACGAGCAATACCAGATGGCCGTGGACGGAGCGCAGAGCGAGGACCGCGCCTCGGCCCGCAGCCTGGTGGAAGCGGCGCGAAGCACTGTCGATGAAGTCTCCTCCCTCCTCGTCGACTCCCGCCTGACTGCTCCCGAAGATGGCCAGATAGCCACCATCTTCCCCAAACGCGGAGAGCTGGTGGCCCCCGGTACTCCCATCATGAGCCTTGTCGTGATGGACGATGCACACGTGGTACTGAACATACGCGAGGACCTGATGCCTCAGTTCAAGATGGGAGGCACTTTCCGTGCCGATGTCCCCGCCATCGACGGCAAGGACATTGAATTCCGCATCTACTACATCAGTCCGCTGGGCAGCTTCGCCACCTGGAAATCCACCAAACAGACGGGCAGCTATGACATGCAGACGTTCGAGATACACGCACGTCCCACACAGCAGGTAGAGGGATTGAGACCGGGAATGTCCGTACTTTTAAAAATGAAGAATAAAAAATGAAAGATAAAGAATTTGGCTGCGCAATGAAATCGCTCCGCATGGTTATCCGTCGCGAATGGCACCGCATGACCTCCCGCCGTCTATACCTCGGCGTCTGTGTCGTGCTACCCTTGCTCTGTCTGTTCTTCATGGCCACCATCTTTGGAAACGGACAGATGGAGAACATTCCCGTGGGTATCGTCGACCTGGACAACACTGCCACTTCGCGCAATATCTCCCGGCGCATCTCTGCCGCCCCCACCTTCCGTGTGACGGAGCACTTCACCGACGAAGCCGACGCCCGCCGGGCATTGCAACGGAAGGACATATACGGCTACCTCGTCATCCCGCCCCGCTTCGAACAGAAGGTGGTGACGGGAACTGGCGCAACGCTCACCTATTATTACCACTATGCCCTTCTTTCGGTAGGCAGCGAGCTGATGGCAGCGTTCGAGAATACGCTTGCCCCCGTGGCGCTCTCGCCCATCGTGATGCAGGCCGAAGCTCTGGGAGTCAGCGGAGAACAGATACAGACCTTTCTGCTCCCCGTAGAAGCCAGTACCCATCCCCTCTACAATCCGGACATGGACTACTCCATCTACCTGAGCCAGCCTTTCTTTTTCGTACTGTTCCAGATACTCATCCTGCTCACCACCGTCTACTCCATAGGCAGCGAACTGAAATTCGGCAGCGTCGGCGAATGGCTGGAGACGGCACGAGGCAATATCCTCACTGCCGTAGCAGGGAAACTGCTGCCCTATACCCTCATCTTCTCGTCCATCGGTATCCTGGCAAACTATGTACTGTTCGGCCCGCTACATATCCCCTTCGCTGGCAGTCTGTGGCTGATGAATGCAGTGACCGTGCTCTTCATCATCGCTACCCAGGCATTGGCGGTCTTTATCTATTCTGTCTTTCCCAAGATTGCCTATATCATCAGTGTAGTATCCATGGTGGGGTCGTTGGGGGCTACGCTGTCCGGAGTCACGTTTCCCGTTACAGCCATGTATGCGCCCGTGCATGCGGCCTCCTACCTCTTCCCCGTGCGGCACTTCACGGAGGCGGCACAAGCCATGATTTACTTCGATGCAGGGTTTGCCTACTTCTGGCAGTCGGTAGCTACACTCTTCATCTTCCTATTGGCAGCACTGCTGATACTGCCATTGCTGAAATGGTGGATAAAAAAAGAGATAAGGGAAGAAGCAATCTCCGCCTCCCCATCACCTTGCCCACCTACCGCATTGTCAACAGCTTCCGTCATCCGCCACGAGTGGCATGCCATCGCCACCAATCCCGCCATCCTGCTCGTGCTGGCAGGCGGTATCTTCCTCTACGGACTGCTCTACAACTACATGTACGCCCCCAACCTGGTGCGCAAGGCTCCCGTCGCAGTGGTAGACCTCTCCCACTCCGCCCTCAGCCGCGAATACATCCGACTGCTCGACGCCACTCCCCAGACCGCCGTCTACGGCCAGACACCCAACATCCTCGAAGCCCGCCAATGGATGAAGCAGGGCGACGTGGCAGGCATCCTTTACCTGCCTGCCGACTTCGAGGCACGTGTGGCACGGGGCGAGACTTCGGTCTTCGTACTCTATGCCGCCACGGACGCTTTCCTCAACTTCAAAGGACTGCAAGAATCCAGTGCGCGCGTCATGCTTGCCGTGAACGATGCCCACCGCATGGAGGGCACCGTATTCCTACCTCCGCAAGGACTGCTGGCAGTGGCTTCGTCCGCTCCCGTCAGCGTGTCCGGCACGGCGCTCTACAACTATACAGAGGGCTACGGTTCCTATCTGATTCCCGCCGTCCTAATTGTCATCATCTTCCAGACGATGCTGATGGTGATTGCCATGCTGACGGGCGAGGAAGCGGAAGCCCGAAGAAAAGGAATACGGCTGATGCGTGCCGACTCATTGAAGGATACATTACGGATTGTCGGAGGCAGGACCTTCGTATACTTCATGCTCTACGTGGTGTTTTCCCTATTCCTGCTGGGACTGTTGCCGCACCTGTTCAGCATCCCACACATCGGCAGCGGAGGAGACATCGTCACAATGATGATACCCTTCCTGCTGGGCACGAGTTTCCTTGCCCTGGCCGTCTCCCGCTGGTTTACAGACTCCGAAGCGCCGTTGCTGATGATAGCCTTCTTCTCTGTGGGCTATATCTTCCTTTCGGGCGTGTCCTATCCGCTGGAGCTGATGCCGTGGTATTGGCAGACAGCCCACTATCTGTTTCCGGCAGGTCCTGCCGTACTTGCTTTTGTAAAACTGAATTCAATGGGTGGAACGCTGGCCGACGTATGGCCGCAGATGCTGACGATGTGGATACAAGTATTGGTCTATGGAACTTTGGCGCTCTGCACTACACGCCACCTCTACGGAGAAGGAAAAGTGAAGGCATAAAAAAAGGCTATCTATCCCAGACAGCCAATCTTTTGTTAACCTTAAATCTAATACTATGAAAAACACATTGCAAATGTACGGACTTCCCCGAAATATCCAAAATTTCTGTCCATGACGGTCTCATTTATAACATGGTTTAATAGGAATATGCCGTTGTTAACAGATAGAGGCTGATCAAATAAGAAATTTTCACTATCTTCATCCCCAAAATCGAACATCATAACTAAAGAATATTTTGCCATGATTCATACCATACTCGATACAGACCTTTACAAATTCACCACCTCGTATGCCTACATCAAATTGTTTCCCTATGCCATGGGCACTTTCAGCTTCAAGGACAGAGACGACACCGCCTATACGGACACGTTTCTGAAGGAACTGCAAGAGGCGGTGGACAGCCTGGCACAGACCGTACTTACTGCCGAAGAGCTGGAATACATGACCCGCCACTGCCGTTTCCTGCCGAGGGTCTATTGGGAGTGGCTCTCCTCCTTCCGCTTCCAGCCGGAGAAGGTAAGCATCCATCTGGACGAGGACCGGCACCTGAACATTGAAATCACGGACTATCTGTACAAGGCCACCCTTTACGAAGTCCCCCTGCTTTCTATCGTATCCGAAATAAAGAACCGTTCTTTGGGAAACGTGGCCGACATGGACGGCATACTCTGCAAACTGTCCGAAAAGGTGGCACTCTCCAACCGACACCAGCTGTATTTTTCAGAGTTCGGCACCCGGAGACGCTTCTCGTTCGAGGTACAGGACAAAGTCATAGACCGTCTGAAGGAAGCCGCCGAATACTGTACCGGGACTTCCAACTGCCACTTCGCCATGAAATACGGCATGAAGCCTATGGGGACGCATCCGCATGAATGGTTCATGTTCCACGGCGCACAGTTCGGCTACAAACACGCCAACTACATGGCCTTGGAAAACTGGGTGAACGTGTACGACGGTGACTTGGGCATCGCACTGTCCGATACCTATACCTCCGGCATTTTCTTAAGTAACCTGAGCCGCAAGCAGGCCAAACTATTCGACGGTGTACGCTGCGACTCCGGCGATGAATTCGATTTCACCGACAAGCTCGTTGCCCGCTACCGCGAACTGGGCATCGACCCTACCACTAAAACCATCGTCTTCAGCAATGCGCTCGATTTTGGCAAGGCACTCGACATCCAGGAGCATTGCAGGGGCAAAATCCGCTGCTCCTTCGGCATCGGCACCAATCTGACGAATGATACCGGATTCAAGCCCTCCAACATCGTAATGAAACTGACGCAATGCAAGATGAACGTCAACCAGGAATGGCGCGAATGCGTGAAGCTGTCCGACGATGCAGGAAAGCATATCGGCAGCGAAGCGGAAGTACGGGCATGTCTGTATGATTTAAGGCTCGGACAGCAAATAGAACCCCTATGCTGAAAACAGCTTCCCGGCGGTTAGCGATAAGTGCTTACAGTCTTTTCCTTTTGTAGGCAAACTCTTGCCATTTCTCCTCCGGCCAGTCCTGCCGCTGCATCTCCATGCGGGCCATGACGAAGAACAAGTCCGAAAGGCGGTTGATGAAGCGCAGAATATCCTCGTTCACAGGGTCTTGGCGATGGAGTGTCCACAAACGGCGTTCGGCACGGCGGGCCACGGTACGGGCAAACTGCAGTTGGGCTGATATGGGAGTGCCACCAGGCAAAAGGAAGTAGCCGTTGTCCGTCATCAGCAGGACGGTCATGGCATCCATCTCCTGCTCACAGCGCAGCGTGAGCTCTGCGGCAGAAAGCGGATTAGGGTTCACCACTCCCGAGGGAGTGGCCACATGGCTCATCACCACCATCAGTTCCCGCTGGACAGCATGCAGCAACTCCTGCCATCCATCTTCTGCCGCCAGCATGGAGCGCACGATACCAATCACGGCATTCAATTCATCAAGGCATCCGTTTGCCTCGATACGGATGTCATCTTTCGGCACACGCGCGCCACCATGAATACCCGTTGTTCCTTTGTCTCCAGTTTTGGTATAGACTCTTTTCATTCTCTATTTGATAAGGAACTGTGCCCACTGCGGGATTTCCTCTACATATTGTTTGAAGAGGGTCCCGTTTACAGTGCGGAACAATAATCGAGGAATTTGATTTTCTATTGAATTATCGTAGACATATACCCTATCAACCAAGGATATTGCTTTGCCTATATTCAATAACGATTTATAATAACGGGAAATAATTTTGGAAATGGGAACTTCATGCCCTCCATTCAAATAGCGCTGTGTAATACGCCGTACATTTATCTCAGGATTATTTGTACAGACAAAAAAAATGCGAATAAAAAATCCTGCTTTTTTTGCTTCTTCAACAAATGCAAGTTTTTCGTCTGAGGAAAAGACTGTTTCAAATACAAAATCTTGCCTTTTCCTTAAACACTCATAACGCATTTTAGTCGCCAATTCTGCTGCCTTCAATACTGCAACGGGAGAATTCCAATCACCATATTGTTCTTGCGCTATATTATCAGGATTAATGTAAAGGCTATTTTCTGCCCATTCATTATGAAGCAGTTGCACTGTCGTAGAAGTTTTACCCGAACCATTCGGACCAGCTACTATACAAAGTGTCGGATTTTTTTCGTTCATCACATGGATATATCACTTACATTTTTAGCTCTATATGCTTTCAATTTTTCTCTCACCTCTTGCATTCTCCGCTCCAATTCTCTTTTTGCCTTGCGAGAACTTTCACGGGCCGCAACAGCCACTTGTTCCATCAAAGCATGCAGTTGTTCATCAGTAGGGTCTTCCAAAGAAGACAAGCGATAAGTATTCAGTTTCATAATCATAATATATTTAAATGAAAACAAAGATACTCCACTATTTCGAGAACACAAACGAAATTACATAAAATATCAATGCGCTATCCGGACTTTTTCATAATGAATTCAAACTTAGATTAGGACTATTTTTAATCAAGGAATGATTAAAATGCAAAAAACGGCCGGACATGCCATGCAGAAGTCTTATTATATCCTTGTAAGCAAACCCTTTCCCACTTATATAAGGGATCATCGATATGCCAGAGAAGCATCCAGTTTCTATCTTTATCATATTGAGAACTGCAACTGAAACCAAGTCTGTGATTCACGTTAAACTGCGGTAGCGATTTACCAACTTTGGATAACTGTCCTTTTAACTTGTCCAACGTTTCCAGTCCCCACTTTTCGTCTTGTAAACCATTACCGGTATTGTGCCGAAAGTTTTCCGGAGATTTTCCACAAATGTTCACCAATACATCAAACCATTGCCCTATGCTTGGCAGAAACCACGGACTACGTTCGATCCCATCCGGCACCTTATTGCTGTTATTGTAAGTTTTCACCAGATAAAAAGCACGACAGTCGCTTACAAAAGATGCATCACCCTCATGATTTGCCAGCATTTGTAAAGTTTCAGAGTACCCGTTCATGTTATTCTTAATTCTGCTAAAATCATGCTTTGACTTCACATCAGCTATTGATATTGTATCAATATCCGCTTCGATTAAATCCATCGGTCCCCAATTCCCTTCTTTCAAACTATCCAACATCATCACATAGGCATGATTCCATCCTTTTTTATTACACCTCTCGTCTGTCATCCTTTCCGGATCGCAAGTAATTACCATTCCGATAGCATTTTCATAATCATAGATTTTCCCATCTTCTTCCAACTTCCCGTTTCCGGGATGTACTTCTATTCTTTTATCGATTTCGTTCTGAAAGACAAAATCCCCGGGATAAAGCTTTCTTTCTATACTTCCTTTACCGGGTACGGGACTAATAACCTTCAAGGTATAGCATTTTCCAGAAGTAAAACTGATGGAGCTGCCCGAATAATTTATCTTTATATTCGTATCATCTCTGCCATCGGTAGTCATATAGTTTCCGGTAACCCGTGCATTTGCTTGCGGCGGAACAATGGCACAATATTTCAAAGAATCTATCTGATATGGAGTAATACCGTTCAGACTCACATTAATAGCCGCCGAGTCTGTTCCTAAAACCCTCGATTCCCTATGGTAAACAAAGCCTGCTTTTTCTGGTGCAAAACAACCTACGTATACTTGCGGTTGCAACACAAGCAATGCAAACTGGTGTTGAAACAGCAAGTTCAGGATTATTCCGGAAGAATTGTCAATAGCAGGTACGCCGGTGGCAACCAACAAATCGCTGACAATATGCTTTTCTGTTGTGGACTGGTCCTTCGCAGGTTGCAGTTTTTCATTCCCGGTCAGTGAAGCAATAGCTCCGTCCATACCTTTTGAGAGATCTATTGTGATATTCTTCCTATATGGATAGTAAGCGACATAACTCACTCCATCATACCAATAAAGTGTACCATTTCCCACCGGATTCCAACTGCCGCTTGACATATTGTAAACCAATTTGGCATTATCAATATTATCCATTATAGCACCGTCCTTTATGGCAAAAACACCAATCGAATCACCATCGACAAACTCCATTTTAAAATGTTCGTCCCTTACAGAGGTACGTGTAGAGGACTTTCCTGCATTGGAGAGCTCTTCAAAATCAGCGACTATAGCCCGGACTGTAAAGGGTACTCCCTCACAGCACTCCTTCATACCTCCATTGTTTGCTTCGTATTCGTCAGTGCATGCACTACACACTAAAAGGATGCCCCCAAATACTATTCCAGTGAAAAATTTCATATATCTTTTCATATTATCTTACTTTAAACAGATTGGCATCTTTTTGCGAAGTCCAGAATTACCCCGTCAGGTCAATCAGTCTCTTGTTTTGCTTCCGTTCCAATAACTGTCTCGGTTTCAGCATTCTCTTCCCATGATACGGGACCGTTCTCCGGTATCACAGTAATTGCCTTTCGTGCTATACCTATAGTATAGCTGACGGCCCTTCCCGAAGCCCAATTATCAGTCAGAGGCAAAGACTGGTTTTCCATACTGACAGTTTGAACAACAAGAGCATTATTACTATCTTTGGCCGTATATTGATAAGAAATATTGAACTTACTTCCTGCCCCGGCAGGAAGCAGAAAGAAGGTTGCAAGCAGTTTCTTTTCTTCTATAATTGTATCCGGTACCGGAAAACTTATTATACCGGTGGTAAAGTTTTCCTTTTCATCAGCCGATGGATATGTCCACTTCCAGCCTATGTCACTATCTGCTGTAGGATTATAATAGGTAAGCAATCCACTCTTCATTCCCGTAATTGAGAAGGAAGTTACTGACTTTCCCTCCGTATTATCATTACTTTTTATATAGACATTGACCTTGGTCAGTGTATGGTGCAGTTTGAAAGTTACATTACCATTGTTTTGATTCATTACCGGAGTTGCGGCAAGAAAATCTATCTGATTATTTACAGCTATCGGAACGGTATACCCCAACACCGGAAATCCGCTTGCCGTTCCTTCATCCTGAAAAGAGAGGTAACCATTTTCCACTTCATTCACGTAAGGGGCATAAGCAAAGAAACTGATTTTATCCGTGGTGGAATTGTCCGGCCAAAACTTGACCGGACTATAAGACCATGTTCCCTCATCCTGTTGTTTTTCCACAAGCTGGTTATACATAAAATTCGGTATGGCAGTATTCTCGTTGAATTTTCCATGTGTAAAATATGCAAACACTCCCACATTCTTAAGTTCACCGGCAGTGGCAAATTTCCCGGTTCCCCTCGTCATTGTAATAACTCCAGAAAAGCCGATAGGAAGATTCTCCTGCGGAAGTCCGTTCTTACTTTCTTCCCCACTGCATGCTCCCAACAACAAAAGTAATGCAAGGAGGATGCTACACAACCGCTTCATCCCTATATCTTCTGCTTTTCCTTTCATACTCCTTCTACCTAAATGTTACTTTCCCCATTACTGGTCCATCCCGTCATATTGTCATCAACAGCAATACTGATAGCATTCATCTTGATGGTCAACACGTAAGTATGCTGTGTCCCTTTTTTAAAAGTTCCTTGCGGCAATTTGACTTCTTTATCCGTCACAGTACTTGTCAGATTACTACTATCATTCACCTTTGTCACAACATCATAACTAATCTTTAGGCTCAAATCCCCTTCCTTGGCTGTACCGTTTTGGTTATTCACAGGAATGAAATAAAGAGCTTCCTTTTCTGAGAACAAAGCTGTTGCATCGGTATTACTACTCACGTCGACAGCACTCTTCTTATACCCCCATTGGTCAATGCCTGTTCTATTCACAAACTCACTAAGGTCTTGCTCAGCCGAAAAATAGGATGCGGAAGGTGAGATGGCATTCCAAGCATCAGTACCGAAATCATAAACCGCTTTGTTGTAAAGTATTCCACTTCCCGGAGACAGTTTTAATCCTGTTACAAAGATTCTTGTTTCAGCGCCCAGATTCACGTCCGGCTTCACCTTGACATTGGCTATTTGGGTAAGCACATGGCTGAATTTAAACTGGACTGTTCCTTTGTTACCGACATTGCTCTCAGAAGTCAAGTCTTTTATGGCAGTACGGCAATCCGTTACTAAATCCACCATATCTTTCCAATTATTTGAAGTTTTTACTTCAAAGGTGATTTTAGGAGCCTCTTTATCACTTTGTGCCGATAAAATTATTTTTTGGTCTGTTCCCTCTCCCGGATTGGATTCATAAGGTGCATAAGCGAAGAAAGTTATTTTATCATCATTCGTCGGCCAAAAACGCAGAGAAGCATACCCCCAACTACCGGAAGTCCATGTAGCATGTTCATTATACATAAAATCGGGTGTTGTACTCGCTTTCTCACTATCCCATCCTTCCTTGCTTGTTTTATAGGCAAAAATACCGAAACCGGCATCCGCTTCTTTCAGCGTGGACGTAGTGGTTTCCGTTCCTCTGGTCTGTACTCCCGTATATACATCCAAACCGATTGTCCGGTCTGCATCCGGATTTATCTCCGTAACTTCATTTTGCGAGCAACCGGCTATCGTCAGCGCTGCCATTGCCATCAATAAACTTTTCGTTCCCATCTTCTATTCATTTTTTCAATTAATATTAATTATGTCCTCAAATATCTATATCACTGTTCACTTCATCCTCCCAGTCATCCACGTTGGCGTCAAAACCCGAACTTCCTTCAACTTTCACATTCGGTACTTTTTTTTCGCACGTCATGTCGATGAAAATGCTCATTCTTCCATCTCCTTCTTCCAACTGGCTTATTTTCAGTTCATCAAAACTTTCTTCAAATGTGGTTTTCCCGTCCACCAATTCTGCTCTCAAATGCAGGTTATGTGAAATCTCCGTATCAAAACCAAACACGCTGATAGAGGCGCTTAGTGTTCCGTCCGTCGCCGATCCGGAATTATAAACGGGATTACCGAGACAAAACTCCTGCGCCACAGTCTTTTCTGAAATCTGTCCCGAAGCGAGAAACACAGATTCTGCAATACCATCCAATTTACAAGTGGCATTACGTATATTGTTCATTCCTTTAATACGGATTTTAACTGTTATCTTTTGAGTCAGTTTTTGGGGAAGGAAACAGAGCTGGCAACCATTTTTACTACCGTCAATCTTTTTGCCCCCCCAGTTAGTCATGCCCGATGAATAGTTTCCCGACATGCCCGGAGTCACTTCAAAACTTTCCATACAATCGGCTGCAAGTTCGTCGGGACTATCCATAATGATTATCTCCGTGGAAGGGACATTCTTTGTCACCACATTTGTGGCATGTGCCTCCAACGTCCGGTAGGCATCTTCTCCCCTAAAGCCCAGGTTACCAAAATCGTCAAATGAACGGTTAAAGAGAACAACGTCATAACGTCCTTCTTTCAGATACACAGTCTTATACGTTCGGTCGCCCATCAGTACCATAATGGGACTACTGCCGTCTGTAGGATAGAATACAGTGGTGGCACCATAATCCTGTTCCTTCTCATTCAATCCCGACCGACTCCAATCGGCACTGATCATGATTTCAGTTTCAAGGGAGTAAACCTGCTCACGGTGACTACAAGCGACCAACATGAAGAAGGTGAAGTTGTAAAACACCCACAATAGCAGCATGTTTCCCGATGCAAAAAGCAAGTGTTTTATTTTTATAAGTATCATTATAATTTGCTTTGTCAAGCCGTTACTTACCAAGTAACGGATAGTCTTCTCTATCCGCAATAAAAAAGCTGTTTTGGGAGTCATATAATGATGTAAAGAAATATATTCCGTTTTTGAGGCATCAGAAATGGAGGAGCACTTTGTGTGTTTTTCAGAATACACACCGGAACAATATGTATTTTTTCGTGTGTTGTGTCGGTAAACAAATAAAATGATAAGATTTTTATAGAAAACTAAACTATTATTTGGATTTATGAGGAAGAATTCCAATCTTTGTGAATCAAACTATCCGTTACTTGGTAAGTAACACTTCCCTTACCAGAGCCATTGTCAGACGGCATTTTTCATGCAACTTTCTTTTCATTGTATCCTGCGACCGAGATTATCAGTTCTTCATTGGCCGCATCCACCTTTTCATTCTCAAAAGGTTTCAGGTATGTTTCCGTCACCTTGATAGAGAAATGGCCCAATGCCTTGCTGATGATGCCGATACTCATTCCTGCATGAAAAGCCAACGTAGCCCATGTATGGCGCGCCACATATGAGCTGAGCTTCACACCTGGCAGCAACAGAGACGCTATTTTTTCCAGTTTCAGATTGAAGCCACGAAGAGCCCGAAGATAATCCATATACAGTTCTTTATCCTTTTTCACCTTCCCGGCCCGTTTCTTCTTGCTCTCTTGTCTGTGTAGAATCGGAAAGAGATAGATGGAATCCGGATTCTTGCTTTTAAACTCTTTCATCAGTTCCATCGCTTCTTTGGGAATACGCACCGTCATCTGCCGTCCTGTTTTGTGGCGGCTATATACAATGCGGTTCCCTTTCACATCTTGTTTACGCAAATAAGCGAGGTCAATGAACGGCATTCCTCGGAATAGGAACATCAATAAGAAATAAGCCAACACACACCGCAGATCCGAAGGCAATTTTCTTAAGTCTGTACACAGCAACGTATTCATCTGTTCTAGTTCCAGCGCCCGTTTAGTCTGTGATTCCACTTTTGTGTACACGTCATCAAACAATTTCGGGTTATAGGGCAGCACCTTTTCACCGACCATCCGGTGATATACCGCCTTCAAGTTCCGCATATAGGTGGAAATGGTATTCAAGCTCAACCCTTTAGGCTCTCTTTTCCGCTTCCTCATTCCTTCCCGTCTCATCCATTCTTCATACTCCTTCAACCTGCCTGGCGTAAAGACCTCATCCACCGGCATCGGCATTCCTGCCCCACCGTAAAACTCCGCGATAGATTTCAACGCATACGTATAGGTATGTGCCGCCGAGCGCTTCTTATCCGCTTCCAACTGCTCAATCACCGTCTGCATATAAGATGCCAAATCCGGCATCTTCATGGGGCTCCCCATTTCTACATTCTTTTCTTTTTTACTCATAATAAATCTGATTTTCAAATCCGCACCCTACGCATATCCTAAAAAGGCCACGTTGATGGGAAAAATTTATGAGTACAAAGTAAATTATATAAGAAAATTATAAAGAATATATAAGGATAAATAAATTTGTTCACTAAAACAAACCGGTTTCAGAGGAGGTTCTACAAGATTAGAGTTCACCGAACAAAGCCATCACATCCACCTCGCCCCAATACAGATGCGTATAACTGGCTATCAGGTTCTTATAGCGAAAGACGGGAGTGGTTACCTTCCCTCCTTTGGCATTGTAGACCTGCGCTATCGAGGGAGGAAGACTGCACGCACCACCTTCTTTTCCATCAGTTTCGGGCACGGCAAACTGCGTATAATGGAATTCGTGTCCTTTAAGCCGCCATCCGTTATAGTCGAACCGGCGGTATCCCAATGTCAATTTCCTGCGTTTACGCTCGTTCGTAATGCTGAAAGGCAATACTCCTACCATCTCATTTCCAATATTGCCTACACAGTTCCCGGCGCTTCCCCCGTCCGTATCCCCATCAGAAAGAACGAACTGCGAAAGATATATCATCCCCCCGCATTCTGCCAGCGTCCTGCCACCGGCCTCTATATAGCTGCGGATAGACTCCCTGGCAAGCCTTGCCCCGGCAAGTTCCTCCAGACGGTTCTCGGGATAGCCGCCGGGCAGATAGAGCAAATCCGTCTCTTGCGGAATAGCCCGGTCCTGCTCCGGATTGAAGAAAGTGACCGTGCCCATACGGCGCAGAATATCCAGATGCTCCGCATAGAGGAAGGAAAAGGACTCTTCGTTGCGCGCTACCGAGATATGCAGCTTCCCCGGCTCTGATAGTACCGACTTCTCCTCCACAGCCGCCGCAGGCAATGGAAGCCCGATTGTCGAGAGCAGCAGTTCCCAGTCCACATGTTCCTCCAGCAAGCCTGCCAGCATGTCCAGCCCCTCCGTCTCCTTAGAACGGCTGAAATCCAGCCCCAGATGGCGTGACTCCTGCTCCAGTTCCTTCCGTTTGGGCAGATAGCCCAGACAAGTCACGTTCAAGTCTTCACAGACCTCCTGCAGCATCCGGTAGTGGTGGGGTGAGCCGACACGATTGAAGATAACTCCCGCAATACGTATATCCGGACGGAAATTGATGAACCCCGACAACAAAGGAGCCATGGAATAGGCAGCCGACTTGGCATCAACCACCAGCACCACAGGAATACCCAAGAGCCGAGCCACTTCTGCCGACGAGCCCCGGTCGCGGTCGTACCCGTCGTACATGCCCATCATCCCCTCGACCACGGCAACATCCGCATCCGCCGAATAGCGTGCATACAGACCGCCTACGTGCTCCGGAGATGCCATGAAAGTATCCAGATTGATGGAAGGACGGCCGCATACCGCCTCGTGATACTTGGTATCTATATAATCGGGGCCGCATTTGAAAGGCTGCACCTTCAGACCTTTCTTCACAAACAATGCCATCAGTCCACGACTGACGGTGGTCTTTCCACTGCCCGATGTAGGGGCGGCTATGAGAAACTGAGGGATGGAACGCATAATTAATGTGCTAATGATTTAATGTGCCAATGTGCTAATCGGCTGCGCTATACTTGCGCTACTTCCCCATGCCGCAGGTCATTGGCACATTGGCATATTGGCACATTAGTACATTTTCAACGTGCAAAGATAAGCATATCTCCGACAAAAGTTTTATCTTAGCTGCGAAAATAAAACATACCACCATGATAACCGAAGAACTTAAGAAACTCTACATCGCACATACCGGACACGAACCGGAACAGATTGACGAACTCCCCTCCTCCGGCTCCAACCGCCGTTACTTCCGCCTCATCGGAAGTCCTACACTTATCGGTGTCAGCGGAGAGTCTGTGGAGGAGAACCGCGCCTTCCTCTACATGGCAGAACATTTCCGCCAGAAAGGACTGCCCGTACCGCAAGTGTTCATCCGCTCCGAAGATGATATCTATTATCTGCAAGAAGACCTGGGCGACTCGCTCCTATTCAATGCCATCGAGAAAGGCCGCAAGACCAGCGTATTCGGTGAGGATGAGAAGCAGTTACTGCGCAAGACCATCCGTCTGCTGCCCGCCGTGCAGTTTGCCGGAGCCGACGGCATGGACTTCTCCTACTGCTACCCGCAGGCAGAGTTCAACAGCCGCAGCATTCTGTGGGACCTGAACTACTTTAAATACTGCTTCCTCAAGGCTACGGGGATGGACTTTCAGGAAGACCGGCTGGAGGACGACTTCCAGAAGATGGCAGACGTGTTGCTCCGTAGCAGCTCCGCCACCTTCATGTACCGCGACTTCCAGAGCCGTAACGTTATGATAAAGGATGGCGAACCGTGGCTCATCGACTTCCAGGGCGGACGCAAAGGTCCGGTCTACTACGACGTTGCCTCCTTCTTGTGGCAGGCCAAAGCAAACTATCCCGACAGCCTGCGCCAAGAGTTGCTGAAGGAATACATCGACGCCCTGCGCAAGTACCAGCCCGTGGACGAGGCTTATTTCTATGCCCAGCTTCGCCACTTCGTATTGTTCCGCACCATGCAGGTGCTGGGTGCCTACGGTTTCCGCGGTTACTTCGAGAAGAAGCCCCACTTCATACAAAGTGTCCCCTTCGCCATCGAGAACCTTCGCCAACTGCTCCAAGAACCTTATCCAGAATATCCCTACCTCTGCCGGATTCTGCGCGAACTCACCGATCTGAAACAGTTTACAGACGACCTGCAAAAGCGTCGCCTCGTGGTGAAAGTCACCAGCTTTGCCTACAAAAAAGGTATCCCCGAAGATTCCACGGGCAACGGAGGAGGTTTCGTCTTTGACTGCCGCGCTGTGAACAACCCCGGCAAGTACGAGCGTTACAAACCCTTCACGGGACTGGACGAACCCGTTATCCGCTTCCTGGAAGACGACGGCGAGATAGCCGTATTCCTGGAGCATGCCTACGCCCTTGTCGACGCTTCCGTGAAGCGCTACATGGAACGCGGCTTCACCAATCTGTCTGTCTGCTTCGGCTGCACCGGCGGACAGCACCGCTCCGTGTACTCGGCACAACACCTGGCGGAACATCTGCACAAGAAGTTCGGCGTGCAAGTGAACCTGATACATAGAGAACAGAATATTGAACAGACGTTTAAGGCCAAAGTTTAATGTGCTAATGTGAGAATATGCCAATATGAAAGCCATGATTTTCGCCGCCGGCCTGGGCACCCGGTTGCGCCCCTTGACGGACAACATGCCCAAGGCCCTCGTTCCCGTAGCAGGAAAGCCCATGCTGGAACGGGTGATACTGCGGTTGAAGGAAGCAGGATTCAACGAGATAACGGTCAATATCCACCACTTCGGGGAGCAGATTATCGACTTCCTCCGTGCCCACAATAACTTCGGCACGGAGATTCACATCAGCGACGAACGCGGCATGCTGCTCGACACCGGAGGAGGCATCAAAAAGGCACGCCCCTTTCTGGACGGACAAGAACCTTTCCTGGTGCACAACGCGGATATTCTGACGGACATTGACCTTGCAGGTCTCTACCGCCACCATCTGGAGAGCGATGCGGAGTCTACCCTGCTTGTGAGCGAGCGCAAGACTTCCCGCTATCTCCTTTTTGACGACGACTACCACCTGCACGGCTGGATAAACAAGTCCACCGGAGAGGTGAAACCGGCAGGCTTCGACTACCGGGAAACGAAGTACCGGGAACTCGCCTTCGGAGGTATCCACATCATCTCCCCCTCCCTCTTCCACCTGATGGACGATGGGCAGTGGAACGGCAAGTTCTCCATCATTCCTTTCTACTTGTCCGCCTGCACAAAGGTGCACATACAAGGCTATCCGCTGCAAGGATTCCGCTGGTTCGACATCGGCAAACCGGAGACACTGGCACAAGCGGAGGAATACTACAAACAAAAATAACAAGTAATGTAAAGCAGCCTAACATTACTTGTTAGCTCCCTTTACATTACTTGTTATCAAATCAACCTATGTACCATAGATTATCTATGGTAAAACTACGCCAACGCCAGTATCAGCAACTGAGCCGTCAGCACCCGCAGGAACATAGCCAGCGGATAGACTGTGGCGTATCCCACCGCAGGGGCATCGCAGGATGTCAAGTCCGAGGAATAGGCCAATGCAGGCGGATTGGTGTTAGCTCCGGACAGCACACCTATCAGCGTATAGTAGTTCAGCTTCCAGAAATAGCGCCCCATGAATCCTGTCACCAGCAACGGAACGACCGTGATGATGGCCCCATAGCCAATCCACACATAGCCGCCTTCGTAGATAATGGTATCGATGAATCCCTTTCCTGCACCCAAACCCACGCAGGCCAGGAACAAAGCTATACCGATTTCGCGTATCATCAGATTGGCGCTCATCGTCGTGTAGGTTATCAGCTTATATTGAGGCCCGAAACGGCTGATGAGAATGGAAACCACCAACGGTCCACCGGCCAGTCCCAGTTTCACGGGTTGGGGAATGCCAGGGAACATGAACGGCAGACTGCCCAAGATACATCCCAGGGCAATACCCAGGAAGATAGGAATCAAGTTGGGATGGTTGAGACGCTTCAGCGAGTTTCCCAATACCTTCTCCGCATGGCTCACGGCAAGCTCACTGCCTACAATCGTCACACGGTCTCCCATCTGCAACTGCAAGTGGGGAGTTGCCACCAGATCCACGCCCGAACGGTTGATACGGGTGATGCAGGCACCGAAGTTGTTACGTATCTTGAGCTGAGACAGAGACTTGCCGTTCAGTTCCGGCTTGGTGATGAGGATGCGGCGTGAAATCAAGTTCTTGTCCTCCCGTTCCCACTCCACCGAAATTTTTCTTCCGAAGAAGGCAACAATGGCCTCCACATCTTTCGGGTTGGCAATGAACAGAATTTCATCCTGCATGTGCAGCACTGTATCGGCATTCGCCAGTTCTGTTTCCTGACTGCCGGTGTGCCGGATGCGGGAGATGACAAACGCACGGTTCAACAATGGTTTCACATCTCTGATCCGCTTGCCGTCTATTGCCTCATTGCGTATCTCTACCGATATGGGACGCACGGTCAGCTCCTGCAGATGACCCAGCCCGTGCTCGGCATCCTCCTCTTCTTTTTGGGTGTTAATCCGCATGAAAATCTTCAAGGCTAGCAGCGCCAGGATGCAGCCCACTACACCCAACGGATAGGCAACGGCATATCCGAGTGCGATTTCCGGAGCATCCACCCCGTTGAGGTCACTGTTTGCCTGCTGGGCAGCACCCAGACCGGGGGTATTGGTCACGGCTCCGGACAAGATACCCACCATCGTAGTAATGGGAATTCCGGTGGCAAAGTGCAATACAATGGTGATAACCACGCTGAGGAAGACGGAAAGCATTGCTACCATGTTCAGCGTAAGTCCACCCTTCTTGAAAGCGGAGAAGAATCCCGGTCCCACTTGTAGACCGATGGAATAGACAAACAGTATCAAGCCGAACTCCTTCAGGAAGTGCAGCAGATGTTCGTCGAGGTTCATGTCGAAATGTCCGAAGACAATGCCCACAAACAAAATCCAGGTGACACCCAGCGAGATACCCGCCACCTTCAACTTGCCCAGCATGATACCGAAGGTGATGACCAGGGACAGAATCAAGACAGAGTGTGCCACTCCTCCGCCCCAAAGGTTGGGATAACCCTCAAAGAGGTTTCTTAATAGTTCCATAGTTTCTATCTTTAGTTTTTACTTTTCAGCCTTATTGTTTAATTCTTAATTCTCTATTTAAAAAGTGTATCCCCACAGAAATCACTTCTCCGGGGATACGCATTTCACACATAAAAAATAACTACTATTATAAAGGCATGTTGCCGTGCTTTTTCGGTGGATTGCTCTGATTCTTGTTGTGCGCCATCTCCAATGCCTGCACTAGCTTGTAGCGGGTATCGCGCGGCATGATGACCTCGTCTATGAGGCCACGCTCGGCAGCGCGGTAAGGGTTGGAGAACTTGCTTTCGTACTCCTTGATAATCTCCTGCTTCTCTTCGGCAGAGGACTTACGGTAGAGGATGTTCACCGCACCCTCGGCACCCATCACGGCGATTTCCGCCTGCGGATAAGCCAGGTTCACGTCGGCACCCGTCGGTTTGCTGGACATCACGATGTAGGCGCCACCGTATGCCTTGCGGGTAATCAGCGTTATCTTGGGCACGGTGGCCTCGGCATAGGCATAGACAATCTTGGCGCCGTGGCGGATGATGCCGTTGTGCTCCTGCATCGTTCCGGGCAAGAAGCCGGGAACATCTTCGAAGGTTATCAGCGGGATGTTGAAGCAGTCGCAGAAACGAATGAAACGTGCCGCCTTGTCGCTGGCATCAATATCGAGCACACCCGCCAAATAGGCAGGCTGGTTTGCCACGATACCTACCGAACGCCCGTTCAGACGACCGAAACCGATAACGACGTTCTTGGCAAAGTGAGGCATCACTTCGAAGAAGTACTGGTTGTCCAGCACCGGTTCTATAATATCCTTGATGTCATAAGGCATGTTCGGGTCTTCGGGGATGACGGTCTGAAGCGTCTCTACCCGGCGATGGATATCGTCGGAGCAGGGAGTGAAGGGAGCATCCTCCATATTGTTGGACGGCAGGAAGCTCAGCAGCTCGCGGATGCTCATCAGTGTCTCCTCCTCCGTATTGCACATGAAGTGGGTAACGCCGCTCTTGCTGCTATGCGTATAGGCACCGCCCAGTTCCTCCTTGTCCACCTCCTCGTGGGTCACGGTCTTTACCACGTCCGGACCGGTGATAAACATGTGGCTCTGCTCCTTTACCATGAAGATAAAGTCGGTAAGCGCCGGAGAGTAGCATGCCCCACCGGCACACGGCCCCAGAATGGCGGATATCTGCGGAATGACACCCGACGCAATGGTGTTCT
The DNA here is from genome assembly GCF_003602795.1 of Bacteroides sp. AF34-31BH. Lineage (NCBI taxonomy): Bacteria > Pseudomonadati > Bacteroidota > Bacteroidia > Bacteroidales > Bacteroidaceae > Bacteroides > Bacteroides sp. AF34-31BH. The sequence goes on along the minus strand of NZ_QTLV01000002.1, from coordinate 124,711 downwards.
GATAGAAGATGGAGGCATAGCCTGCCAAGCTGTTCACACCTTCCTGGATGCGTGCGCCGCCCGAATCGTTGAGGGCAATGACGGGAGCACCGTTCTTCAGGGCAAGCTGCTGCACCTTTACAATCTTTGCGGCATTCGTCTCGCTGAGCGAACCGCCATGCGCCGTGAAGTCGTAGGCATAGACAAATACAAGGCGGCCGTCTATCTTTCCGTAACCGGACACCATGCCGTCTCCGGCAATCTGTTTCTTCTCCATGCCGAAGTTGGTGCAACGGTGGTTCACGAACTTGTCCAGCTCATTGAACGAGCCTTTGTCCAGCAGCATGTCAATACGTTCGCGGGCAGTCATGCGGCCGGAGGCGTGTTGTTTCTCTATCTTGTCTACGCCCCCACCCAGCGAGGCACGTTTATCCAGTTCCTCAAACTGGCGGTATATTTCTTCTCTGTTCATATTTGCATTTACAATTTAGTGATTTATAATATACGGACTGAATGCGACTCGGGATTATTCCTCCTTTATCAACTCCAATTCAATCAATACTTGGTTGGCATTTACCGGTTCGCCCTCGCCCACGAGGATGTTGCGGACGATGCAGTCGGCATTTACCTTATAGTTACTCTGCATCTTCATGGCTTCCAGCACCACGGCAATGTCTCCGGCAGCCAGTCGGTCGCCCACCTTGACGGGGATGCTCACTACCTTGCCCGGCATCGGCGCCAGAATCTTGTCGCCCTGCTTCTCGTCGGCTCCTTTCTTCATGTGCAGATACTTGGCTTGCGTGTCCACGATGTCCACATGAAAGGAACGCTGGAGCATGCTGATGTCATAACTCTTGCCGCCCTCGCCGCGCACAAGGCCTGCGTTGAACGAGTTTCCGTTGTGCAGGATGGAGCAACTTCCGTTCTCTGCCATCACAATGTCCACTTCGTAGGGCTTTCCGTCAATGGTAAGTTGTACCTTATTCCCTTCCTTACCCACCAGGGTAATGTCTGCGATACGGTCTCCTATATGTATTTCCATTATTAATTATCCATTATCAATTATCCATTATCAATTATCCATTCCTTAAATCCTGAGCACTCCCTTCTGCAAGCCAAATTCCCTCCAACGGCTGATGGGGCGGGCATCGGGTAGCTGTGCCGAAACATTCTCCTCCAGATTAACCAGATAGTCCATATAGGCAGCTATCATGGCTATGTTCTCCAACTCTTCGTTGGCAGTGTTGGTGCGTACCAGCATGCGGGCGTTCTTCTCGATAAAGAGGGTGTTGTACTCTCCCTTCACAAAGTCGGGCACGTGCATGATGCGCTTCAGATAGGCAAGGTTGGTCTTTACGCCCGTAATCTTGTACTCGTAGAGCACACGGCGCATACGCTCGATGGCATACTGGCGGGTGGTTGCCCATACGATGAGCTTACCTATCATAGGGTCGTAGTAGATGGGAATCTCATAGCCGTCGTACACATAGCTGTCTATACGCACACCGATTCCGTTCGGCTCCGTCAGTTGCTTGATGACACCGGGAGACGGCATGAAGTTGTTTTCCGTATCTTCGGCACAGATGCGGCACTCTATAGCATGGCCGCGCTGGAACAGTTCCTCCTGCTTGAGGTGCAGCACCTCGTCGTTAGCAATGCGGATTTGCTCTTTCACCAGGTCCACGCCTACCACTTCTTCCGTGATGGGGTGCTCCACTTGCAAGCGCGTATTCATTTCGAGGAAGTAGAACCGACGGTTCTTGTCTACCAGAAACTCGATGGTACCTGCACCGGAGTAGTTCACTGCCTTGGCTGCGGCAACCGCCTTCTCCCCCATCTCCCGGCGCAATTCCGGCGTAAGGAAGGGTGACGGGCTTTCTTCTACCACCTTCTGGTTGCGGCGTTGCACGGAGCATTCGCGGTCGAAGAGGTGGATGACGTTGCCGTGGTTGTCGCCCAATATCTGGAACTCGATGTGGTGGGGTTCTTCCACGAACTTCTCCAGATAGACCGTGTCGTCTCCAAAGGAGGACATGGACTCGGAGCGTGCCGTGTTGTAGGCTTCCACCACTTCGCTCTCGTTATGGATAAGGCGCATACCTTTACCACCGCCACCCATAGACGCCTTCAGCATCACGGGATAACCTATCTCGTTGCAGATGCGCACGGCTTCTTCGGCACTCTGCAAAGGTTGTTCCGTTCCGGGAACCACGGGTACGCCTGCCGCAATCATTCGCTTGCGGGCAGCTATCTTGTCGCCCATCGCCTCCATCGTCTCGGCGGCGGGACCGATAAAGATAATCCCTTCCTCCTTGCAACGGCGTGCAAACTCCGAGTTCTCCGACAAAAAGCCGTAACCCGGATGGATGGCATCGGCACCGCATCGCTTTGCCGTGGCAATCACTTTTTCAATATTCAGATAACTCTCTTTTGCCACGGCCGGTCCTATCGGATAAGCCTCATCGGCATATGCCACATGATGAGAGGTGCGGTCGGCCTCGGAGAAGACCGCAACCGTAAGCAGTCCCATCTCCCGGCACGAACGCATGACGCGCAAGGCAATCTCACCTCTGTTGGCAATCAATACTTTCTTAATCATTTTACTTTTTCTTTAATATATAAAGGATATATATAGTCACACCACAATGCGGACATACCTTTAACAAAGGCATTCCATTTCTTGTTTAAATGTTCAACTAATATCTTCGTACTGTCTTCCTAACCCACGAGCAAAGGCAGCCTTTAATGAATGGCAGGTCTTCTGACTGACTCCTAATCCTGAAGCCTTCCCGATATTTCAATGCATATCAGTGGCAAGGGTGTTTTTCATGATATAAACGGAGCTTCACAGCAGCGGGACTGTCCGGGATTTACACCCGATTCCCTTTTAATCCAGATGATGGAAACATGCATCCGGAACCAATTCGCGGGCAAAGATAACAAAAATTATCAGGAGTATTCGCAAACCTAATAGTTTTTGTTATCTTTGTCCCAGTTTTGGTTTCACCTCTCCCGGTTCTGTTGGAGATGAGTGATGAAAAAGGGAATCAGGTGCAAATCCTGAACAGACCCGCTGCTGTAAGTCCTTCCAAAATCTTTGAATATTCTACAAGCCACTGTCCGCCCGGCGGATGGGAAGGCATTCAAAGAGGGATAAGTCAGAAGACCTGCCAAGACAACATAGTTTTAGTGCTTTCGGGGAATAAAGCAACAAAACATTGAGTCGAGGCATTCTTTATCCATATAAAGGAATCTTTCTCTTTGTTCATTTTTCCTTGAGGGCAAGTTACGAACGCTTATAAGGAACTGAAATGAGATTCATCACAGGACTGCTATTTACATTTATCTGCCTGCTTCCTGCAGGTAGTATGGCACAAAATAAGGTCACCTTATCCGGAAAAGTCATAGACCAGCACGGGACACCGATAGCCCAAGCCACCATCGCTGTGGAAAACACCACCTCCGGCACCTATACGGACGACCGGGGGAAGTATTCACTGCAAGTCGCTCCGGGTAAACATACCTTCGTCGTCTCCTTCCTGGGCTACCAAACCGTGAAACAATCCCTCGACATCCGGCAGGATAAAAAACAGAACTTTACATTGCAGGAAAGTGCCGTAACGCTGAGTTCTGTCGAGGTTTACGGAAAGACCCAAACGCAGAAAGTGAAGGAAGGAGCCTTTGCTGTCAATGCACTCGACATCAAGCCGATAGTAAACTCACTGAATAACCTCAACGACCTGGTGAACCGTACAACGGGCATTAAGGTGAGAGAGGAAGGCGGAGTTGGCTCGGACTTCGACCTCTCCATCAATGGAATGTCTGGTAATTCCATACGTTATTTTCTGGACGGAATACCATTGGATACAAAAGGCAGCGGTGTTTCATTGGCGAATCTGCCGGTCAATATCATAGACCGGATTGAAATTTATAAAGGAGTAGTACCTGCCAGTCTGGGTACAGATGCATTGGGAGGCGCCATCAATATCATTACGAAGCAAGAGAAGAAGAACTATCTGGATGTCTCCTACGGTATCGGTTCCTTCCATACTCACAAGGCAGACTTGAATGCACTGTTTGTAGAGCCTCGAACCGGACTGATCATTAAACCTACCTTTGGGGTCAATTACTCCAAAAACGATTATATGATGAAAGATGTAGAAATTTGGGATGAAGACAGCCGCAAATACATTCTGACTGACCGTAGACGCTTCCATGATGACTATTTTTCACTGTTCGGACAAATGGAAATCGGCTTTTCCAATAAGTCCTGGGCAGATGCTTTTTTTGTTTCCGCCTCTTACTCCAAAGTAGACAAAGAGTTGCAGACAGGCTCTGTACAGAGTAAGGTATATGGAATGGCAGAAAGAGGCTCCGATGCCTGGAACATTTCAGCCCGCTATCAAAAGCATAATTTCATTTGGAAGAACATGCAGCTGAATGCCGCACTCTCGCACACTTGGGACCATTCATTGACCACAGATACAGCCTACCGTAAGTATGACTGGAACGGAGATTATATCGTAAGCTCACGTAACGAAATCACAGGACGGGGCCGTTCGATGCGCCATTACAAACGTCCCCTGACCATTGGCCGCGCCAATTTGGACTATCGGTTGGACAACCATCACTCCCTCAACCTAAACTATCTATTAAGCCGCATCGGCAATGACCGCTATGATGAAGCGGATACTGATTTTGAAGCCTCCAATGATATTCTGGCAAAACATGTGACAGGCTTCTCCTACAATCAATCCCTTCTCGAAGAAAAAATGAGCAATACCTTTTTTGTAAAGAACTACATCAACCATCTGAATATCCGGCAAACGGATTTATCCAGCATCACCGGGTCGAAGGATGTAAAAGGGACGATAACCAAAAAGTATTGGGGCTACGGTATCGGTTCACGCTACACAGCCATAGAACCTTTATCCATTAAAATTTCCTATGAACACAGCGTCCGGCTGCCCCTTGCCCGCGAATTATTGGGAAACGGTACCACCATATATGCCAATGTAGCCTTGAAACCCGAAAGCAGTGACAACGTCAATCTGGGCATCTTCGGCACATGGCATCCCGCCCCCGGCCATACACTTTATTATGAAGCAAACGGTTTCCTACGCTATGTGGACGACTATATCCAAGCCACCGTAGAAACCAAAGAAGGTATGATGCAATATGAGAATGTTCCGGCTGTACATATCAAGGGCATAGAAGGAGAAGTACGTTACGACTGGCAAAGCAAGTTACAGCTTGCCACCAATGTCAGTTTTCAAGAGGCACGCGACCAGAACAGATACAAGACTGACGGAAAACCTTCTGCAACCTACAACAACCGGGTACCCAACCGCCCCTGGCTTTTCGGAAGTGCAGAAGCAAGCTATCTTTTCCACAATGTGGCTCTGCCCGAAAGCAAATTACGGCTGGGGTACAGTTATCAGTGGGTACACTGGTTCTTCCTAACATGGGAGGCCTACGGCTCTCGCGAAAGCAAGGCACGCATCCCGGCACAGCACATTTGCAATGCCGACATCACCTATTCATGGAAACGAGGACGATACAATATTTCGCTGGAATGCTCGAACCTACTCGACAAATTGGCCTATGACAACTATAAACTGCAAAAGCCCGGACGAGCATTCTTCGCCAAATTCAGATTATTCATCAACTAACTAATTTTATTTAAAATGAAACGACTAAATCTTTTATCCGGTATCCTTATGGCCATAGCCATGACCTTATCATTCAGTGCATGTTCCGACAACAACGATCCAGCCCCCACCCCGGATCCAGACCCGCAACCGGAACTTTCCGATTATCACTTTGATATTTTTATGACTATCGGCAAACACGGTGGTATGAACCAGGGTGACGGTACCATTGTAAAAAGTGTAAACAGCCTTACAGCAGATATGGAAGTCATTGACATAAAGAATGACGGTGTTGAGTTCAGAAGTGAAAATAACACTTATTCCATGGAAGCCATTGTCAAAGGGAAATACTATTATCAAGTGCCTAACTCAAACGACCGATTCACGAAATTGCAGGTAACCGGTAATTCCATCAAAATAGTCCAAGAACAAACATTTGTACAGAATACCTTCAAAGTACGCGGCTATACACATGCCTGGCTGGATGACCATACCCTGGTTATCATGGCAGCCAATGGTGATGCGGACAAAGTTATCTGGACCAAGCTGAATGCTGACGACATGCGTATCCTTGCCGAAGGAACACTGGACCTTCCTTTGCCAGAAAGAGCAAAAGTATTCACAGCTTCCGGCATTCTGACCTACAACGAAAAGGCCGGTAAACTATATTACTTCTACTTCGGTAAAGACAAATCAGGCAGAGGTGGAAAAGCAACCTCAAACTTCCTGACAGCAGTTATTAATCCCTCGAACATGAAGGTGGAAAGTAACAAGGTCAACACCCTTGCCGGAGAAATGGCGGGAAGCGCTTACGGAGAACTGATGCAAAGTTGCGTGATGTATGATGCAGACGGTAACCTCTACTTGGCTGCATTCACTGATGCCAATGACATGGAACAAGGTCATCTGCTCCGCATCAGGAAAGGTGAAACAGACTTCGATGCAAGCTATGAGGGATATCCCAACGCCGACGGTAAACTGCTCACCATCCAAAACCTGGGTAACGGTAAAGCCCTCGTGTATGCACGTAATGATGCAGCCGGTACTGCCATCGACAGTTACAGCCACTATTATTCTATCATCAACATCAATACCGGAACACAAGAACGCTTGAGTTATAACGGACAAGAAATACCTTACAGTGGCGGACGATTTGCACAACGCACCGCTATTGTAGACGGCAAGGCATACATCGGCGTTAATACAGAAAAAGCCAATCCTTGTATCTACATCTATGACATAGCAACCGGTAAAGTAGAAAAAGGCGCAGAAATTGCCGAAGGTTATTATTTCGATATGCTTAGAGCGATTGAAAACGATAAATAATCTATGAACAAGATTCTTTCTTTATTACTTTTACTAAGCACCTCCCTCCTTTGCCATGCGCACGGGGGAGGCAATTACGAGCACAGCGATATGCTTGCAAGTATGAAACCCGGTGACAAGGCCGCCCTGCTCATGGTGCACTTCGGCACTACGCATGACGATACCCGTGCCCTCACCATTGATGCCATCAACGCCAAGGCACAAGCTGCCTTCCCGGAGTTGAAGTTCCAAGAAGCCTATACGTCGCGCATCATTATCCGCCGCTTGAAAGAGCGCGGCACCACGAAGCTGACTCCACTGGATGCCATGCTGAAACTGCGCAGCGAAGGTTACACACACCTCATCGTGCAGAGCACCAACATCATTGACGGAGTAGAAATGGAATCACTCCTCCGGGATGTGGAAAGCGCACTGCCCTTCTTCAAGGAAATACGCGTAGGTACTCCCCTGCTCTACTCTATCGAAGATGCAGAGAAAGTGGCAAGTATTCTGGGGAACCGCTACAACGCCCCGGCACAAAGCAAGAAAGCTACCAAAGAACACTTCGTCCTTGTGGGCCACGGCACCTATACCCCCAGTACCGCCATCTACAGTCAGATGGACTATATGCTGAAAGCAGGCGGACTGACCAATTTCCATGTGGGCACCATCGAAGGTTATCCAACCTTTGACACCATGCTGGCACAACTGAAAGCCGGGAAAGCCAAACGTGTGACCCTCATACCCTTCATGTTTGTTGCCGGAGACCATGCCAAAAACGACATTGCCGGAGAGTGGAAGGAAATGCTCGAGAAAGAAGGCTTCACCGTCAGTGCACAACTGGAAGGACTGGGACAAATTCCGGAAATTCAAGAAATATTCATTGACCATATCCGTTTCGGACTGAAGCACCTCATGCTGGACATCATGACGAAGAAGGCGGCCTATGCTGCCGGAAAAGACACAGAATAATATACCCATTAGTGGGTATTTAGTGTTCTTGAATCATCTTGTACTTTTGCAGGAAAAACGCGAACGACAATGAATGTTATCACCAAACTGATGTACTCTATTCATAGGATACTGGGCACTTTGCTCTGTATCCTATTTCTCATGTGGTTCCTCTCCGCCTTCGTGATGATGTACCACCGCTTTCCCCGTGTCAGCGCCAAAGAGAAAATGCAAAAGCTGGATATGCTCTCCCAAACCGGAGACTCACTTCCGGACATCTCCTCCGTCACAGCCCGCCTGCCCCGTGGCGTAAAGGTCAGGTCTACGATACTGAACCTCAATGCCGGACACCCCGAGTTCAGCTTTAGTACCACAAAAGGCACGCTTCATTTCCTTGCCGATTCCACCATCTCACGACCCTCTCTGGACAGTGAACACCTGCACCGGACAGCAGCTTTGTGGTGTTCTTCTCCCATTACCCGTATCGACACCCTCCACTCTCTGGACCAATGGATTCCCTTCGCTGAACTGAAAAAGGAAATGCCCATTTATAAAATATACTTTGCCGACGATGCCGGGACACAGCTCTATCTGAGTTCACAAAACGGTGAGGCCTTGCAGTTCTCCAACAGAAGCGAACGCTTCTGGGCATGGCTGGGTGCCATTCCCCACTGGGTATACTTCACCTGGCTGCGGCAGGACACCGTCCTTTGGACTAAGACCGTCATCTGGCTCACAGCTCTGGGTTGTCTCATGGTCATTGCCGGCATTTGGGTGACCGTAGATGTATGGCGTAAGACGCACCGAAGCCGCCATCCCAAGTTCTCCCCCTACCGAAAAAGATGGTATCACTGGCACTACGTCAGCGGAATATTTTTCGGCATCTTCGTACTGACCTTCACCTTCAGCGGCATGATGTCTTTGGCAGACATTCCCGAATGGATTCATAAACCGGCACTGAAGAAAGGCAGTGCCACACGCACGCTCCATGCCCGTGCCCCACAACCGGAGGATTACCCCTTGGACTACCGCCGTGTCATAGCCGCCTATCCCCAAGCTTTGCAGATAGAGTGGCGCAACTTCCGCGAACATCCCTACTACATCGTAAAAGATAGAAAAAACGAGTATTACATCGATGCCGCCGACAGCCTGCCGCGTCCGTTACAACTCTCCGAAGAAGAAATCCTGAAAGGCGTGGAAAGCATTTATACCTCCCAGCGTGATTCTTCACAACATATCCCCGGCATACATATCTCCCTGCTCGAACATTTCGAGACCTATTATCGCGACATGAGCAATATGTATCGCGGACGTCCCCAGCTTCCCGTCTGGAAGATTACGGTGGACGACCCGGATCGGAGCGTTTATTACATTCACCCGGAAACGGGAATCATCCACCATGTAGACACCTCCTCCCGCTGGAAATACTGGAGCTATACAGCCCTGCACCGCATGCGTCTGCCCGGTCTGAACTCCAATGCCACCCTGCGCAAGACTGTGCTTTGGGTATTGCTGCTTGGAGGTACAGCCGTTTGCATCACGGGTGTGGCGTTAAGTGTGAATTATATAAGAAGAAAATGTTGTAAAAGACAAAAACGCTATTAACGAGAATAAACTTGTATGAATAAGAAAAGACTTGGAATATTCCTCGGCAGCATAGCCCTATTGATTGTCTGCAGCTTTGCGGCCTATCAGTACTGGCTTGCTCCTACACGTATACTTATTATCAACGCAACCCTGGCACAAGCTGCCGACATTGCCCTGAACAATGACTGCGCCCGGATAGAAGTCACCTGCATAAAAAAAGAAGAGGTGAAGGACCTTTCCGGCTATGATGCCATCGTGATGTACAGCAGAGGGCTATACCTTGACGACGGCCAGATTGCCGAAGTGGAACGGGTGGGTGCCAGCGGAGTACCGGTCTTTACGAATACGTTACGAAATTTCACCCTCTCCCTCAATCACAATGTTACCAATGAACAACAGCATACGCTACGGGAGTATCTCAAGAACGGCAACAAGCACAACTACCGGAATGCCTTACTCTACCTGCGCCACATCGCCACTCCCCACCGGTGGGGACACCAGGATTACGAGCCTCCCATCCCATTGCTGGAGAACATGTTCTACCACCGCGAATACGGCCGCTACTTCAGTACTCCGCAAGAGGTGACCGCCTATCTGAAAGAAAAAAATCTCTACCATGAGGACGGACGCAACCTTGCCCTGATTTCCGGACTCAACTTTCCGATGGAAGGAAACCGTGCCCACGTAGATTCCCTCATCACGTGCTTGACACAAGCAGGCTTCAATGTCTATCCTTTCACAGCCGGAGGTCAACCGCGTGCCGATATGATACGTACCCTCCATCCCGATGCAGTAGTCTACCTGCCTATGGGACGGCTGGGCAATGACTCACTCATCAACTGGCTGCACCAGGAAAACATTCCTTTATTCATGCCCTTCCCGCTGATTCAGCCCCACGAGGAATGGCTGGACCCGGATACCCCCGTCAGCGGTGGCACACTGACCGCCCGTGTAGTGGTGCCTGAGATAGATGGAGGCATGCTACCCCTCTGCATCGCTACCCAAAACGAAAACAAACAAGGATACTATCTGTACACCGCTGAAAATGAACGGATAGATGCCGTAGTGGACCATATTACCAAGTACATGTCCTTGAGAGACATGTCCAACAAAGAAAAGCGCGTTGCTATCTGTTACTTCAAGACTCCGGGAAAAGACGCCCTGCTGGCAAGCGGTATGGAAGTGATTCCTTCACTCTATAACTTCTTGAAACGCCTGCGTTCGGAAGGGTACGACGTCAGTGGACTGCCTGCTACTGTAGAGGAGTTCGGCAAGCGGATACATCGTGACGGTGCCGTCATGGGTTCGTATGCCAAAGGAGCACAAGAACAGTTTTTGAAAACGGCACACCCGATATGGCTTTCTACCGAGCAATACGAACAATGGGCACACGAAGTACTCCTTCCCGAGAAATATCAGGAAGTGACAGACAGATATGGAGATGCGCCCGGCAATCTGCTGGTAACAGAGGACAGTATTGCCATTACCTGCCTGCAATTCGGCAATATCCTACTCTTCCCCCAGCCCCGCCCGGCATTGGGAGATGATGAGTTCAAACTGGTGCATGGAATGCCGGTAGCGCCGCCCCACAGCTACCTGGCTCCTTATCTGTATATGCAAAAAGGATTCAAGGCAGATGCAGTGATTCACTTCGGCACCCACGGCAACTTGGAATACACGCCCGGAAAGAATGTGGCACAGTCGCAGGCCGACTGGTCGGATGTACTGATTGGTAACCTCCCCCACTTCTATTTCTATACCACCGGAAACGTAGGCGAGGGTATCATTGCCAAACGCCGGACACATGCCGTACTGGTCACCCATCTCACTCCACCCTACGTGGAGAGCGGTATGCGCCAACGCTATTTGGCCTTGCTCGAAGATATTCACAAAGTGCTGGACGAAGGTACCGAAAAACACCGAACCCTAGGAATAAGTATCAAAAAAGAAGCCATGCGTCTGGGACTGCATCGCGACCTCAACCTCGACTCCATCTCCAGTGACCCCTACACAACCAAGGAGTTGGAACGTCTGGATGCCTTCACCGAAGAGATAGCCAACGAAAAGATACTGGGTGCGTACTACACCATGAACGAGCCTTATTCTGACCGCGACCTGCTGACTACCACTCTCGCCGTCGCTGCCGACCCGCTGGCATACGAAACGGCCCGCAAGGACCGCGATAAAGGCAAAATCACCACAGAGCAGTTACAAGACTTCACCTATATAGCCCACCACTACTTGCCTGCCGCCAGGAAAAGACTGACCGCCTTACTCCAGAATCTGCCCAAGGATACTGCATCTGTAGCACCGGAGCTTCGCCCCGCCCTACTCTATCGCGAACAGTTGCTTGCCTCCCCCGTCAACGAACAGAATGCCATGGTGCGTGCACTCAGCGGAGGAACCGTATTCCCTGCGCCGGGAGGTGACCCCGTACTGAACCCGAACGTTCTGCCCACCGGACGCAACATGTACAGCATCAACGCCGAGAATACTCCCACCCCAAGGGCTTGGGAAGATGGAAAGCGATTGGCAGAAGCGACTTTAAAACAGTACATCAGCAAGCACGGCGAATATCCTCGGAAAGTAAGCTATACCTTCTGGGCAGGCGAATTCATCAATACGGAAGGAGCCACGCTGGCCCAAGTATTCTGGATGTTGGGAGTAGAACCCGTACGCGACGACCAAGGTAGAGTGGTTGACCTGAAACTGGTGCCCAGTGAAGAACTGGGGCGTCCGCGTATCAATGTGCTGGTGCAAGTGTCCGGACAGCTACGCGACATAGCCGGTTCCCGCTTGAAACTATTGACCGATGCTATACGTCTGGCATCGGAAGCCGGAGATGAGACCTATCCCAACTATGTGGCATCGGGTACACTGTTGCAGGAGAAATTACTGGTAGAAAAGGGAACTTCCCCCAAACGTGCCCGTGAAATGTCTGTGATGCGTGTATTCGGACCGGTCAACAGCGGATACAGTACCGGTATGATGGCCTATACCGAGCACAGCGGTTCGTGGGAAAGCGAAAAGGAGATAGCCGAAGGATACCTCAACAATATGGGGGCCTCTTATGGGGACGACGGAAATTGGGGAGACGTCCAGGAAGGTTTGTTTGCCTCGGCACTGTCCGAAACGGATGTTGTCATCCAGCCCCGTCAAAGTAACACGTGGGGCCCCATCTCCCTGGATCATGTATATGAATTTACGGGTGGACTCTCGCTCACCGTCAAAACCGTGACCGGTAAAGAACCGGATGCCTATATGGCAGACTACCGCAACCGGACTAACCGCCGCATGCAGGATGCCAAAGAGGCCATTGCCGTAGAGACACGTTCCACCATCTTGAACCCTACCTTTATACAAGAGCGGATGAAAGGCGGGGAAGGTTCGGCACAGATGTTCGGCGAAATCTTCCGCAACATCTTCGGCTGGCACGTCATGCGTCCGTCGGCCATGGACAAAGAACTGTTCAATGACTTGTATAGAATGTATATAAAGGATGAGAATAAGCTGGGCATTCACGAGTACTTCCTCCGTGTCAATCCCGCCGCATTCCAGGCTATGACAGCCGTCATGCTGGAAAGTGCCCGCAAAGGTTATTGGAAAGCATCCGATAAGCAACTGAAAACCACCGCCTCCCTACATGCACAAATCACACGCGAGAAGGGTGCCGCCTGCACAGAGTTCGTTTGTGACAATGCCAAGCTCCAATCGTTCATTGCCGACCAGTTGGACAATAGCGAGAAGCAGACCTATACCCAGAACATGAAGGAGGTACACGAAGCATCCGCAACCGATGGCAAGGATGTCGTACTGAAAGAACACAAACTGACTTCCGAACAAACGGTACGTAAGAACAGAGTGAACGGAGTGATTGCAGGCAGTCTTGTCGTCATCACCTTCATCGGACTGGTCGTACTGTTGAAGAGAAGGAAAAAGAATAAATAGAAACAGAGTATTATGGAATACGTCATTCATCTGTTAGCCCTATTCATTGCCCTCAATTTTCTATTAAAGGTGGGGTTCTATCCACGCTGGGGAATGTGGACGGTTGCCGCAGGCTGTGCCTTTTTTGCGTGGCTGGTGACTCCATGGATGACGGAACAGTCCAAGACCGTGGTGGCAGCTTTCTTTGCCTCCCGTCCACAGATGTTGAACTTGTCGGTATGTGTCACTCTGGAAGCCGCCGTAATGATAACTTTCTGTTTCGACTGTTTCGCAGAAATGCGTACCCGCAACACGGCCTTCAAACAAGCGGTCACCCTCTTCCTGAAGTTATACCCCGGCATACTGATAGGCGGAGTAATATGCTATGTCCTGGCACTGCTGCTTTTCACTTTTCCCGGAATAGATTTCGGCAGTCTCTCATGGATAGCAGCCGGTGTTACTTTCTTTGCAGTTTGTGCTGGGAGCCTTCTGCTGCGGCATGCTATCGGTGATAAACCACTGCGCTTGGAAGTACTGTTCATTGTTAATATTTTCATTGTTATATTGAGCATCATTGCTACGGGCTATTGAAATAAATTAAAGAATTAAAAACTAAAAAGATATATGGAAACAATCTCAAACACACTGTTCTGGATTTCAAACGGGCTGCTGGTTCCCGTCGTAGTCCTGCTGCTGCTATTCTTTCTACGTGCCATTATCCTTGCGGGAGGTTTCTTCGGCGAGTTCTACCAGCGGATGAAATTACAGAAGCAATTCACTGAAACACTGGAGAACATCACCCCAGAGAATATAGACGGACTGCTGCAGCAACTCCCATCGGCAGGCAACTCCCCTCTCCTCCGCAACTTGTCCAAATTGTCCGCACACTGGGACGACGCTGCCTACTGCGAACACCTGCTTGCCAACTATGAAATGGAAGCCGAGAAGGAGTTGGGACGTTCGCGTACATTCATCAAACTGGGTCCCATGTTGGGACTGATGGGTACCCTCATCCCGATGGGTCCCGCACTGGTGGGGCTGGCACAAGGAGACATCTCCTCCATGGCCTACAATATGCAGGTGGCTTTTGCCACTACAGTGGTAGGGCTGGTCATTGCTGCTGTCGGCGTCATTACCCTGCAAGTGAAACAACGCTGGTATGCCCGCGAAATGAACGACTTGGAATATCTGTACAAAGTGATAAGCCGCCAAACGGCCGAAAAGGAATAACGGACTAACGATACGAAAACTATGAAGAGTAAGAGAAACAGATTACTGCACAGCGATTCGGACTCCGACCCCATGGGTACGGTAGCCAATCTTTTTGACGTAGCGATGGTCTTTGCCGTAGCCTTGATGGTGGCTCTCGTCTCCCGCTTCAATATGACGGAGATGTTTTCTAAAGAAGACTTCACCATGGTGAAGAATCCCGGAAAGGAAAATATGGAAATCATTACCAAAGAAGGGCAGGAAATCAAGAAATACACTCCCAGCGAAGACCAAAAGACCTCCGGTAAAAGAGGAAAGAAAGTGGGAGTTGCCTATCAGCTTGAAAATGGAGAGATTATCTATGTGCCGGAATAAGGGAATACAGTACCTATTAATAGCTATTTGGCCATCGCAGTATAACAACTATTAAGTATTTCACCCTCCGATAATGGTATGTACATTTGCAGCGTTATATAAAATAAAACAATATATGATAAAGCAAAGACTTCTCACAGCTCTCCTTATGGGAGGAATCATCGCCACCGGTGCCTATGCACAAGCAGAAAAAGGTGACAGCGACGATATGACCAAGAAAACTCACGAGTTGAACCCGGTCGTAGTAACGGGTACGGGTACACATCAGCGACTGAAGAACACTCCGTCTCCGGTATCGGTTATCACTGCCAACGAAATAAAGCGTGCCGGTATCACCGACTTCCAGCAGGCCTTGACCATGATGGTACCCTCGCTCTCCTTCCGTCCGAACGCGATGGGTTCCTATCTGATGATGAACGGACTCTCCAACAAGCACGTACTGATATTGGTGAACGGACGCAAGGTTACGGGAGATATCACCGGTAACATCGACCTCAACCAAATAGACATGACCCGCGTCAAGCGCATCGAGGTGCTGAACGGAGCCGCTTCTTCCCTTTATGGTTCGGATGCCATCGGCGGTGTAATCAATATCATTACCAACGAGCCTAAAGATGTGGTAGCCTTCAGCAGCAATAGCAGCTATACGAGAAAGAATCAATTCTCCCAAGGCTTGAATCTGGACATCGCCCAAGGAAAAATAGGGTCCTACACTTCCTATAAATACGACCACTCCGACGGTTGGCAAAACAGCCGTCTGACAGAAGACGGAGAAGACATCATCGAAACGATTGCCCCGCTCTCCCTGGGCTACAGCTCGAATAACTTTTCGCAGAAGTTTACCTATGATGCTACGGAACAGCTTTCCTTCTATGCCAACGGTGGATACTACAACCGCGGACTCGAACGTCCGGTAGAACGCGAAGACATCACCGGCGGAAGCAAGTACAACACTACCTACGAAGGTTACAACTGGGGGGCAGGCGCCAAATACAAACTGAGTAAACGCAACGTTATCCAGTTCGACTATTCAGGAAACAATTACGCATCACGCTACAAATACCTGATAGAAAACAGCGGATACCTGCCCGGACAGTATGCGCTTACCAAGCTTCAGAAATTCCATGATGCCGAGTTGAAAGGTATCTTCGGTTTTACAACCAACAGCACTACGGTGTTCGGTGTAGACTATCGCCGTGAAGTACTCCGCCGTCCCGACTCCGATTTGGACAAAAGTGTCTATACGACATCAGCCTACGGCCAGCATGAAGTGAAGCTATGGAACCATCTGACCGGTGTTGTGGGTGTACGCTACGACCATCACGAACAGACGGGCGGACGCTTCACCCCCAAAGTGGCAGCCATGTACAACATAGGCAACTTCAATGTACGTGCCACCTATGCTGCCGGATTCCGCGCTCCGGGAATTGACGAGCTCTACTACCACATGTTCAAGAAGACAATGGGTACACGAGCCACCATCTCATTGGGTGACGAGAACCTCGACCCCGAACGCAGCAACTATTACTCCATCAACATGGAATACCGCACCAACCGTTTCAGTGCTTCCGTCACCGGCTATCTGAACTATGTAAAGAACATGGTAACTTCCAAATCCACTAAATTCGATGACCTACCGGAAGCAGAGCAGAACCAGTTGCGTGAAGAGTTCCCCGAAATCGGTGACCTTTCATCCACGAAAAACCTAAGTGTCAAGAACTACTTCAATTTCGAGAAAGCTACCGTCAAAGGCTTTGAAGTGAACTTGAACGGCAATCTGTTCCCGGGCTTCACCCTGGCCGGAAACTATACCTACGCCTATGGACGCGGTCTGAACGAAGGAGGCGAATGGCAAAACATCGAACGCAGCATACGCCATACAGCCACCATCACCGGAAACTATACACACAGCTGGAGCGACTATACCTTGAACCTCAACCTGAACGGTCGTCTGCAAAGCAAAGTCTACTATCCAGGCGACGCGGACGGCAATGCTCCGGGCTACGGCATCTGGAACCTCAATACCCGCCATACCTTCGACGGCTTCCGCAACTTTGTCATCGAACCGGGCATCGGCATAGACAATATCTTCAACAAGAAAGACAACCGCCCGCTGAACAAGAACTTCGCCTTGTATTCTCCGGGACGTTCGGTAGTAGTCAGCCTGGCACTCAGACTAAAATAATTTCTCCATAACGCTTTTAGAAACAACAACAATTATGAAACATTTTTTCATCACTCTCTATTTACTCGGCATCAGCCTCTTCTCCTCCGCACAACAAGAGGAGAAGGCGGCTCTGCTCATCACCCATTATGGCAGTTCGGACCCTCAGACACGTGCCTTGACGCTCGACGTCGTGACCCGTGAGGCACAAGAAGCCTTTCCGCAGTTTACAGTGCGCGAAGCATACATCTCGCCGATTGTACGAAAAAGACTTGCCAAAGAGGGCGTGTACAAAGACAGCCCTACGGATGCACTGCTGAAACTTCGCGCCGAAGGCTACCGGACCATCTACGTCCAGAGTACCACCTTGATAGAAGGCAGTGAGATGACCTCCGTCCGCAGGGATGCAGACAAGCTCCGTCCCTTCTTCAAGGAGATAAAAGTGGGGAATCCCCTGCTCTACTCCGTCGAAGATTGCGAGAAGGTAATCGACATACTGACCGCCGAACAGCCGGGAAAGAAAGAAGACATTGTCTATGTGGGGCACGGCAACCAGCTACCCAGCACGGCTACTTACGCCATGCTCGACTTCATGATGAAAGCCCATGGACTGAAGAACTTCCACGTCAGCACCATTGAAGGATACCCTACCCTGGACGCAACCCTGCTGCAACTGAAAGAGACACGCCCCAAGAGCGTGACATTGGTTCCGTTGCTGTTGGTATGCGGCAACCATACCAAGGAAGACATTGCCGGCGTGTGGAAGACGGAACTTGAAAAGCAAGGCTATCAAGTGAATGTACGCATGCAGGGACTGGGCGAAAACAAAGCCATCCGCCAGCTCTATATGGAACACATCAAAGCCATGCTAAAAGATTGATAACCAGCAAGCGTAAAAGGGCTACACCTTTTACATACCAAGGCTACACCCTTTGCTCCGGATGGCTACACCATCCCGGACAAAGGGTGTAGCTCTTTTCTATGTACACAGATTACGGACATTTGTAACCATATTACGGATTCCTCCTCCTACGATATGGAACTTTCCGGATTATTCTCTACATTTGTACAAAACTAACAGGAACGTTTATGGAAGAAGTAATCAAGCTCAATGCTGTAGACCAATACAACAAGATGTTCGGTCTCGAAACCCTGCATCCGCTGGTCAGCGTAGTCGATTTGTCCGAAGCCACCGGATATCCCAGGCATTTCACCTTGAACTATGGCGTATACGCCCTTTTCCTCAAAAACACCAAATGCGGAGACATACGCTATGGAAAACAGTATTACGATTACCAGGAAGGCACGGTAACCAGCTTCGCCCCGGGCCAGGTGACCGAGGTCAACATGCTGGAAGGTATGCAGCCCAGCGCCTCCGGCCTGCTGTTCCACCCCGACCTGATAAAAGGCACCTCGCTGGGACAGGGAATAAAGCAGTATTCCTTCTTTTCCTATTCCTCTACCGAGGCACTGCATTTGTCCGAAGACGAGAAAGAAATCTTCCTCGACTGTCTGAAGAAGATTAAGATGGAAATCCAACGCCCCATCGACAAGCACAGCAAGGGTCTGATTGCACGCAACATCGAACTGCTGCTGGACTACTGCATGCGTTTCTACGAACGCCAGTTCATCACCCGCTCGGCAGCCAACAAAGACATCCTGATGAAATTCGAAGCACTGATAGACGACTATTTCCAGAGCGACAAACCGCAGACCGAAGGACTGCCTTCCGTGAAATACTTCGCAGACAAAGTGTTCCTCTCCTCCAACTATTTCGGAGATTTGGTGAAGAAGGAAACCGGAAAGACGGCGCAGGAATATATCCAGAACAAAATCATCGACCTGGCCAAAGAAATGATTATAGGAAGCGGGAAGACAGTCAGCCAGATTGCCTATGAGCTGGGATACCAGTATTCGCAGCACTTCAACCGCGTGTTCAAGAAGAACGTAGGCTATACTCCGAGCGAATACCGGCACTTACAGGTTTAGACAATAAGGATTCACCACAGATTACGCGGATTAGCGCAGAGTTTTTTCGGTTTCATCAAATATAAGTTCTATCTTTGTATGCCAATAGAACATATGGATATGAAACACCCCAAAATAATTGTTGCCGGCATCGGACCGGGCAATGAATCGGATATGACTCCCGCCGTAATTTCCGCTTTGCAAGAATCAGATGTAGTGGTGGGATATAAGTATTATTTCCAATTTGTAATCCCTTATCTCCACCCCTCAACAGCATGCATAGATACCGGCATGAAGCGTGAGCGCGCCCGTGCCGAGCAGGCTTTCGAGCTGGCGGAGCAGGGAAAGACGGTCTGCGTCATCAGTTCCGGGGATGCGGGCATTTATGGTATGACGCCGCTTGTCTACGAGATGAAGCGGGAAAGGAACAGCGACGTGGAAATCGTTTCGCTGCCGGGCATCAGCGCTTTCCAAAAGGCAGCCTCACTGCTGGGAGCTCCCGTAGGACATGACTTCTGCGTCATCTCCCTTTCGGACCTGATGACTCCCTGGGAGCGTATTGAAAGACGTATCACCGCAGCCGCTGCCGCCGACTTCGTGACGGCAGTCTACAACCCCAAAAGTGAAGGACGCTACTGGCAGCTTTACCGCTTGAAAGAACTCTTTCTGCAGGAAGGACGCTCACCGGAAACACCCGTAGGATATGTACGCCAGGCAGGACGCCCGGAACAAGCGGTACACATCACCACGCTGGGAGATTTCAATCCCGAAGAGGTGGATATGTTTACAGTCGTATTGATAGGCAACTCACAGTCCTACGAATGGAACGGAGCCTTCATCACTCCGCGCGGCTATTACCGGGACACGAATACCGAAGCCACGGGCATCGGGCAAGACATCATGATTCGTAGTTTCCGTACCATCGAAAAGGAACTGAAGAACAAGCATATTCCCCTCGACCATAAATGGGCTTTACTCCATGCCATACATACCACCGCCGATTTTGAAATGGAGCATCTGCTGCATACGGACGAAGGTGCCGTGGCTTCCTTGTATCAAGCCATCGAGAAAGGCGAAATCAAGACCATTGTCACAGACGTCACGATGGCAGCCAGCGGTATCCGCAAAGGAGCTTTGCAGCGGCTGGGCATAGAGGTGAAATGTTACCTCGGCGACCCGCGCACGGCGACGATGGCTGCAGAGAAAGGCATCACCCGTACTCAGGCAGGCATCCGCCTGGCTGTGGAGGAGCATCCCGATGCTTTCTTTGTATTCGGCAATGCACCTACGGCACTTATGGAACTCTGCGACCTGATACGTAAGGGCAAGGCACATCCGGCGGGCATTGTTGCCGCACCGGTAGGCTTTGTGCATGTGCAAGAGTCCAAACACATGGTGAAACCCTTTACGGAAATACCCAAGATTATCGTAGAAGGACGTAAGGGAGGCAGCAACTTGGCTGCCACGCTGGTGAACTCCGTGTTGTGCTACAACGATGCGGAGCAGTTGCGCCCGGGCAGGGATGTGTAAGTGAAAAAAGACATTCCATAACATTACTTGTTACGACCGATAACATTACTTGTTATGCCCCTTTACATTACTTGATATTTTCATAAGATTACCCGTTGAATGAAACACAGATTTATAATCATAGGAATGGATGACAACCGTTCCCCCTTCTTTCCACCGGAAGCACTGGCGCAGATACGGAAGGGGAAGGTTTTCTCCGGTGGCATACGGCATAAGGAGATTGTCGGTCCTCTGCTGCCTGCCGGGGCCGAATGGATTTCCATCACCGTGCCGCTGGACCGCGTCTTTTCCCGTTATGAAGAAATATTTACCCGCTTCGAAGAGACGGCTACGGACGACTCCATCATTGTATTCGCGTCCGGTGACCCGTTGTTCTTCGGTTTTGCCAATACCATAAAGCGCAAGCTTCCCGAGGCAGACATTCTGCTCTATCCCGCTTTCAATTCCTTGCAGACATTGGCACACCGCCTCGTCATGCCGTATGACGACATGCGCACCGTCTCCCTGACAGGACGCCCCTGGCAGGAGTTCGACCGTGCCCTCATAGAGCGTGCCCCCAAAATAGGCATCCTCACCGACCGCGAACATACCCCGGTCACCATTGCCGCCCGCATACTGGAATATGGATACTCTCACTACACACTATACATCGGCGAGCATCTCGGCAATCCCGAAAAGGAACGCATACGCCGGATGACACCCCAGGAAGCGGTTGCCGGCGACTTCGAACATCCTAACTGCCTGCTGCTTGTCAGCCATCCCAGGCAATGCCGCACAACCTCCCTGCACGGCAGCGTACAAGCTCCGGACTTTCCAGTCCGTCCCTTCGGCATCCCCGATGAGAAGTTTGCACATCTTGACGGACGCGCCCGCATGATAACCAAGGCCCCCATCCGCCTGCTCACCCTGCAGGCATTG
Source organism: Bacteroides sp. AF34-31BH (assembly GCF_003602795.1). Classification (NCBI taxonomy): domain Bacteria; kingdom Pseudomonadati; phylum Bacteroidota; class Bacteroidia; order Bacteroidales; family Bacteroidaceae; genus Bacteroides; species Bacteroides sp. AF34-31BH. The sequence continues at coordinate 103,147 of NZ_QTLV01000002.1, read as the reverse complement.
GAACTGAACCGCCGCCGCGTCTTCTGGGACATCGGTTTCTGTACCGGTTCCGTCTCCATCGAAGCCCGCTTGCAATTCCCCCATCTCGCCGTCATCTCCTTTGAGATACGTCCCGAAGGAAAAGAGCTGATGGACACCAACTCCCGCCGCTTCGGCGCGCCGGGCATTACGGCGGTAACCGGAGATTTCCTGCACACCGACCTCACTCCCTTTGCCCGTCCCGATGCTGTCTTCATCGGCGGACACGGCGGACACCTGGAAGAAATGATAGAGAAGGTGAAACAAATGCTGCACCCCGAAGGTTGCATCGTCTTCAACTCCGTATCGGCAGAAAGCAAGGAGGCGTTCCTCCGAGGAATCGAGCGGAACGGAATGGTGCTCCACCCTTCCACCCATATCGCCTTGAACGAATATAACCCCATTGAAATTATGAAAGCCACGCTTTCTTAAACATACCCATTATGAAAACAGCTATTATTCTAATCTCCGAAGCCGGTTTGAGCATAGCCCAATCACTACTCAACGAACTTCCCGACTCCGAAATCTTCACCCTCAGGCACGAAGAGGGATGCACACATATAGAATCCGCCGGCAAATTTACGGCGGAAAACTTCAACCGCTATGATGCCTTTGTCTTCATTGGCGCCATGGGAATCTGTGTCCGCACCATCGCTCCTTGCGTGAAGAACAAATATACCGACCCTGCCGTGGTTTGCGTGGACAGTACCGGTAAATTTGCCATCTCCGTACTTTCCGGACACATCGGAGGAGCCAACGAACTGACCCACCAGGTAGCGAATATCCTCGGGGCCGAACCGGTAGTCACCACGCAAAGCGACTGCACCGGTCTATGGGGACTCGATACCCTGCCCCAACGTTTCGGGTGGTTTCCGGTCATCAACGCCGAGCCCTCCACCCTCCTGTTGGCAGAACTTGCCAAGACGCCCGAAGAGAAAAAAAGAGTATGCATGAACGAGCATATCAGCCTCTTCGTTTCCGGCAAGCCCACCGCCCTGCTGCTCACGGTGCGCAATGAAGGCACGGACTGGATGGAGGCGCACCTGCCGCCTCATGTAGAAGTATTCTACCGGGTGCAGGACATTAAACCTTCACGCTTCAAACTGATTCTGTGCGTATCTCCCCAAGTCCCCAACTTCCCGGAAATGCCTATGATATGCTACGTGCCCTGTGTCGTACACCTCGGCATCGGCCTTGCCCGGCTGGCAGGTCCCGTGCGGAAAGTGGAGAAAGAGATTATGAACACACTGAAGGAATACGGCATCATGCCCCAAAGCATCGCCTCCATCTCCACGATTAAAGCCAAAAGTGACGAACCGGTAGTGAAAGCGCTCCAAAAGAAGTTCCCGGTCTACTTCTATACAGCCGAGGAACTGGCAGAGATAGAGGTGCCCCATCCCAGTAAAACCGTCATGAAGCACATGGGTACCCCCAGCGTCAGCGAAGCCGCCGCCTTGCTGAGTGCAAACAACTCCCGGCTGCTGGTGCCCAAGAAGAAAGGAGAGAACTATACCGTGGCCGCCGCCCTCGACATAAGAACTGTGCGCCAGGGCCACATCGAAATAGTGGGTGCCGGCCCGGGCGACCCGGACCTGGTTTCCGTACGCGGACGCCAAATGCTGGAACGCGCCGACCTCATTCTGTATGCCGGCAGTCTCGTTCCCAGGGAGCTGACTCTCTGTGCCAAGGCTGGAGCTACCGTACTCAGCTCCGCTTCCATGGATTTGGAGGAACAATTTGAAGTGATGAAGAAGTTCTATGACAAGGGAAAATTCATCGTACGCCTGCATACGGGTGACCCATGTATCTATGGTGCCATTCAGGAACAGATGAACTACTTTGACCAGCACGGTATGAGCTACCACATCACCCCCGGCATATCCTCCTTCCAGGCGGCAGCAGCTGCCTTGAAGTCGCAGTTCACCATTCCGGAAAAAGTGCAAAGCATCATCCTAACACGCGGCGAAGGACGCACGCCCATGCCCGAACGCGAAAAGCTACATCTCATGGCACGCTCACAAAGTACCATGTGCATCTTCCTCAGTGCAGGCATTGCGAAGCAGGTGCAGGAAGAGCTGTTGCAGGAGTATCCGGAAACTACCCCCGTAGCTGTCTGCTACCACTTGACATGGAAAGACGAACAAATATTCAGGGGGGAACTCAAAGACCTTGCCAGGATAGTGAAGGAAAATAACCTCACCTTGACAACCATGATTGTCGTAGGCGAAGCCATCGGCAACCGCGAAGGTCTGTCACGGCTCTATGCACACGAGTTCAAGCATCTGTACCGGAAATAAATCAACGATTAATCACCCATAACCATTCAAACATGATATTAATATTTGGCGGAACCACCGAAGGACGCATAGCCATCCAAACCCTTGAAGAAGCCGGAAAAACTTTCTACTATTCTACCAAAGGGGATGAGCAGGACGTACTTCTGCATAATGGCATCCGCCTGCAAGGCGCGATGGATGCAATAGAAATAGAAACATTCTGTGCACAGCATCACATAAAGCTGCTGATAGACGCCGCACACCCCTTTGCCACACAGTTGCATGAGACTCTGGAACAAGTCTCCGTGAAATCGAATATCCCCGTCATCCGTTTCGAGCGTATCTTCCCGGAACGCGATGAAGAACACATCACCTGGTGCAGGGATTATGATGATGCCATCGAGAAGATACAGAAAGAAAAGATTTTCATCTTACTTGCACTGACCGGCGTACAGACCATAGGTAAGCTGAAGCCTTTGTGGCAGAATGCTTGCTGTTACTTCCGCATCCTCGACCGTGACAGCTCGCGCAAGCTCGCCCGGGAACAGGGCTTCTCCGAGAAGAACCTCTACTACTACACGCCCGGAGAAGACGAGCAAGTCCTAATGAAACAGCTTCATCCCGAAGCCATCCTCCTCAAGGAAAGCGGGATATCCGGCGGATTCTGCGAGAAGGTGGAAGCTGCCCGGCAACTGGGTATACGCATCTTTGCCATCCGCCGTCCCGAGACATCCGGCAAGTTTATCTGTGTAAACGGCGAGCATGGCCTGCGCCGCATAGTCGAGAAACATTTACCCGACTTCTTCCCCCTGCGCAGCGGACTGACCACCGGAACATGTGCCGCTGCTGCTGCCGTAGCCGCCACCTGGGATGTATTCAATATCTACTTCAAAAAGCGTCCTACGGAATTTCCGGTAGTCCTTCCCAACGGAGAAACCATCCAGGTTCCCGTAGAGCCTCAGCACCATACTCCCCACTCCGACCTTCTGGAAAACGGTGACGGCATGTTCGAGACAAGCGCTACCGTCATCAAGGATGCCGGCGACGACCCGGACATCACCAACGGGATGAAAGTTGTGGCCAATATAGCCATACCTTTCCGCATAGACGACCCGCTGCCGGAAGACACTCCCCAGGACGACTACAACATCATCATCTGCGGCGGCGAAGGCGTAGGTGTCGTCACCATGCCCGGTCTGGGACTTGAGCTCGGTAGCTCTGCCATCAACGATACCCCGCGCGAAATGATAAAGAAGAACGTCAAGCTATGGCTTGAACGCCTCCATATTGCCAAACAGCCCAATCCTATTCTCATTACCATCTCCATCCCCGGTGGAGAAGAGATAGCCAAACGCACCTTCAATCCCCGCCTCGGTATCGAAGGAGGCATTTCCATTATCGGGACCTCCGGCATCGTGAAGCCATTCTCCTCGGAAGCCTTCGTCAATTCCATCCGGAAGTCCATGGAAGTGGCAAAGGCAACCCGGAGCCCTCGTATCGTCATCAGCTCCGGCGCAAAGAGCGAACGTTTCATCAAGGCGTATTATCCCGACCTCCCCACCCAGGCTTTCGTGCATTACGGCAACTTTATCGGCGAAACCTTGAAAATAGCAGCCGAAGAGCAAGTACCGCACGTCACCCTCGGCGTGATGATGGGAAAGGCCGTGAAACTGGCCGAAGGCAATCTGGATACCCACAGCAAGAAAGTGACCATGAACAAGGTATTCATCCAAGACCTGGCACGCCAGACGGGATGCAGCGAAGAAACACTTGCCGCCATCGGACAGATGAACCTGGCGCGCGAACTCTGGGACATCATTCCCGAAGAGCTGCTGGAAAAGTTTGGCAAGGCACTGATTAAGCTCTGTCACCGGCACTGTGCCCCCTTACTGCCCAATGGCGAACTAACAATATTACTCATAACCGAAAACGGAAAAATTTACTCATGAAGAAGAAGATAATCATTACCGTCTGTATGGCAATGACCGTACTGACCGGTCTGGCACAAAGCCCGCTGTCCTTTCATGCAAAAGCAGGAATCGGTACCTCCCATTTTCATGGAAAACACTCCAGTAGTGACACCCAAATAGCTTACAAAGCTGGTGTCGGTGCAGAATATGTCCTCAACAAGACCTGGGTGCTGCAATCCGCATTGGAGTTCGTGTCCATCGGCGGTAAAGACGAGATAAGCCACATCGGCAAGGCCAAAATGCATGAACTGTATCTGCAAATCCCCCTCATGATAGCGGCCCGCCTCCATCTGGGCAGGGATTATCATGCCTCGCTGAGCGTCGGCCCTTATGCGGCCATAGGCGTGGCAGGCAAGACCTCCGGCGAGACCTACGATTATAGCAGCAGCAGTATGCAGGGAGGATACCAGTTCAAGATAGACACTTTCGGCAGTATGGTAGACGGGAAAATGGGTAACAACCGTTTCGATGCAGGTATTGCCCTGGGACTTACTTTTGAATACAGAAGATTCATCATCGGTGCAGAGACACAAGTGGGACTGGTAAAAGTCAATGAGCAGATAAACCAGATGATAGGTCATTCGGAAGAAGGAGGATATTTTCCCAAGAACTTCGCCGCATTCTTTACGCTGGGGTACCGGTTCTGGTAAGGGAACATTTTGCCATACAGAGTTGTTTAGTATACAAACAGATACTCAACAATATAAACTGAATAATATGGCAAAAAGAATTCCTATCCTGCTGGCTGCAATGACAGCCCTCACCTTCGCCCCTCAAACAGCAGAGGCATGTACCGGTATCACCCTGACGGCCAAAGACAATGCGCACGTCGTAGCCCGCACCATCGAATGGGGAGGCAGTGAGCTGAACAGCCAGTACGTCATCGTACCGCGCGGTTATTCGCAACAATCACTGACACCCGGAGGCAGTCTGTCCGGCATGGAGTTCACCTCACGCTATGGCTACGTAGGCCTGGCAGTGGAGCAAAAGGAGTTCGTGGCCGAAGGTCTGAATGAAGCCGGGCTCTCCGCCGGGCTGTTCTACTTTCCCGGATATGGCAAATATGAGGAGTACGCCCCCACACGAAAAGCGTCGAGCATAGCCGATTTACAATTGGTATCATGGCTGTTGGGAAGCTTTTCTACTGTGGACGAGGTAAAGGAGGCTATTGAAAATGTGACGGTCATAGCCATTGACCCGCGCGCCTCCACCGTACATTGGCGGATTGCAGACAAGACCGGCCGCCAACTGGTATTGGAGTTCATCGACGGACAGCCCCGTTTCTATGAAAACAAACTGGGAGTATTGACAAACTCCCCCGGCTTTGACTGGCAGATGACCAACTTAAACAATTATGTGAACCTCTACCCGGGCAGTGCCGAAAGCAAATCGCTGGGCAATGTAACTATAGCCCCTTTCGGTTCGGGAAGCGGCTTTTTGGGAATTCCGGGAGATGTGACTCCCCCTTCCCGCTTTATCCGTGCCGCTTTCTACCAGACTTCTACACCACCACAGAATACCGCACAGGAAACCGTTCTCCAATGTTTTCAGATACTGAATAACTTTGATATACCCGTAGGCATCGAGTTTCCCCTCGGCCAGGTTCCTGCCAATATTCCAAGTGCCACCCAATGGACATCGGCCACAGATATGACAAACGGTATCATCTACTATCGCACCATGTACAACAGTACAATCAGAAGCATTGATTTGAGACAGATAGACTTCGGGCGCATCGAGTACCATGCAGCTCCCCTCGATAAAGTGAAGCGGCAACCGATAGTTCCCGTGAAAATTGAATAGGGACGCAGAAACTTCAAGATTGCCGCTGTTGCAGTTGTTCCGCCTCCTTCCTCTTCATCTCCGCCAGCACCCCGCAGGTCAATGGAATGGCGAGGAAGAAGGTCAGCATGTCCGACGCCGCCTGGCACATCTCCACCCCTTTCAGTCCTAAGAAATAAGGAAGAATGAAGATGAGGGGGATGAAGAACAGCCCTTGACGGGCAGAGGAAAGTATCGTAGCGCGTACGGGCTTGCGGATAGTCTGCAACATCATGTTGCTGACCACAATCCATGCACCCAACGGATAGGTGATGAACTGCCAGCGCAATGCTGCCGCACCGGTAGCTACAACAGCAGGGTCTCCCTTGCGGAAGATGGAGACAATCTCCTCGGCATATCCCATACCTGCCACCGCACAAACCAGCAAAAAGAAAAAGCCTACCTTCACACAGAACCAGAATCCTTGGCGCACTCTGGCATACAGCCCGGCACCATAATTGAATCCGCATACCGGTTGGAAGCCTTGCCCGAAGCCAATCAGGAAAGCATTGATAAACATAGAGATACGCGTCACAATGGACATCCCTGCAATAGCTGCGTCACCATATGCACCGGCCGCCACGTTCAGCAAAATGGTTGCCACGCTTGCCAGTCCCTGCCGGGTGAGTGACGGAGTTCCACCTCCAATAATTTCCTTGATGAAAGCCAGTGTAGGCGTAAAGTTTCTGTAACGTATACGTATATTTCCTCCTCTGCGCCCCATATATAGCAAAAGGATGAAACTACATATCTGGCTGACTACTGTGGCCAGTGCGGCACCGGATATGCCCATATCGCATACAAAAATCAGGATAGGGTCGAGCACCACGTTGATGACCGCCCCGCTCACAATCCCCACCATGGCATACGCCGCATTACCTTGAAAACGTATTTGGTTATTCAGCACCAATGAGGCGGTCATAAAAGGAGTACCCAGCAGAATGATTCCCAAATAGCGCTCCGTATACGGAAGAATGGTAGGCGTCGACCCCAAAGCAAGGGAAAGCGGTGTAAGGAACAACAATCCCAACACAGCCAGAGCCGCTCCGATAAACAAGGCAAAAAAGAAGCCGGTGGATGCCATCTTCTCGGCACTCTCCGTTTCCTGCGCCCCCAACTTACGGGAGATGTAGTTCCCCGAACCATGACCGAAGAAGAATCCCACAGCCTGGATAATGGACATCACAGAAAACACGATACCTACGGCAGCCGTAGACTGGGTATTTATTTTACCCACAAAATAGGTATCTGCCATGTTGTAGAAGGACGTCACCAGCATGCTGATGATGGTCGGCACAGCCAATGACGTAATCAGCCGGGGGACCGGAGTCGTCGTTAAGTGGACATAATTATCCTTTGCAGAATGGTGCATCATAGGGAATGGAATGACAAGACTATTTGCAGCAATTCCTCAATGGAGTACACCGTTACCGGCTCCTTGCCCGGTCGATGGAATACGAAGCTGCCGTCTCCCTTCAAATCTCCGGTTTCGATATAGATCTCCGATTCAACATTCCGGTTTGCCAGAATCCCGTTTCTCTGGAGTGCCTTGCGCACCATGGCATACTTCTGCCCGTGGCCCGCCAAGCGTATCTGGGAGGTATATTCATTGGCTACCCTGAACAGTCCCGTTTCCAAATCAAAGGCAATACCCTTACGGGCAAAGAAGTTGCTCAGGCTGCCGTTCAACGAAAGGTCCTCGGGAGTACCGATAGTTACGCCGTTCACCTTGTCCATCAGCCATATTTTGTCCGCTATCTGCAGGGCCAGTTCCAGGTCGTGAGTAGAAAGGAAAATCGTCTTGTCCGTTTGCCGGCTGAGCTGGTGAAGCAGTTGCATCATCTCTACTTTACTGGGAAAATCAAGGAAAGCTGTCGGTTCATCCAGATAGATGACGGGAGTTTCCTGGGCGAGCGCCTTGGCTATCATCACCTTCTGCCGTTCACCGTCACTCAGCGTATGCACCATGCGGTGTGCCAGATGTGGAATGCCTACCAGGGCGATAGATTTGTCCACCACAGTCTTGTCCTCTTTCGAAAGGGTTCCCCAGAAACCGGTGTAGGGGCTGCGCCCCAGACCTATCAGTTCTACGACGGACATATTGCGTATATCGCACTTCTCTGTCAGCACCACACTAATGACGCGCGAAAGCTGCTTGTCGGTATAGTCCCCAATCTCTTTTCCTTCAATAAATATGTTTCCTCCAAGTTTTGGCTGGAAGGCAGACAACGTACGGAGCAGCGTGGACTTCCCCACTCCATTAGCTCCCAACAAGCAAGTCAGCTCACCACTGTTGATTCCGGCGCAAATGCCGTCTGCCACCACTTTCACATCCCCCTTACCGGGGTAACCGATGGAAAGATTCTCTATATGTATGGTTTCCTTATTCATTCAATTCTCCTTTCCGTTTTCTAAAAAGTACAGAAGCCACTACCGGCGCACCTACCAGTGCCGTCACCGAGTTGACCGGCAAAGCTCCCTCGAAGCCGGGCATACGGGCTATCAGATTGCAGACCAATGCCAGGGAAGCGCCTACCAGCAATGTGGCAGGCATCAGCACCCGATGGTCCGAAGAGTGGAAGATGGCACGGCACAGATGGGGAACCGCCAACCCGATAAACATAATCGGACCGCAATAGGCCGTTACAATAGCCACCAGCACACCGGAGCATGAGATAACCAGCAGGCGTGCCCGCTTGATGTTCAGTCCCAGATTGCGTGCATAGCCATCGCCCAGCAGCAACAGATTCATCGTCTTTATCAGCAGGAAGGACAACGGAAGCAGCACAGCCATGATGCAGACAAACAGCACCATCTGGTCGCCCGAAACACGGGCAAAGCTACCCAATCCCCAAATGACATATGCACGTATATCTTCCTCCACACTGAAATATTTCAATACGCCGATGACGGCACTTGCCACATAGCCTATCATCACACCGATTATCAGCAGCGTCACGTTGCCCTTCACCTTCTGGGAGACATAGACAATGAGCGCCATCACAGCCAGCGCACCGATAATGGCGGCAACCGACAAGGCAACCTCGCCCATATACCCCAAACGGCTCAATGCCACACCGCCCATCGCCCCGGACAGCAATACCACACAAGCCACACCCAGGCTGGCACCTGAACTGATGCCCAATACCGAAGGCCCTGCCAGCGGATTGCGGAACACCGTCTGCATCTGCAGACCGCTGACTGACAGCCCTGCTCCCGCCACCAATGCCGTCAACGCTTGGGGCACGCGGGACTTCCAGATAATATTCTGCCAAATAACGGATTCATCCGTATTTCCCCACAATATGTTCCACACGGAGCGCAGAGGAATGTGAACCGACCCCAAAAGCAGGTTCAGCAGGAAAAAAAGAAAGATAGATGCCAGTGTCAGCAACATCAACGGAAGTACGGGTCTTTTTATCATTTCAGCAGTTCGTAGTAAGTCGGTTTATAGTCAGGCAACAAATCGGGATGGAAAGCATGTATCAAGTCTTCCAATACAATTTCGGGCTGCATGGGCATACTTTCGTAGAAGGGTTTCTCACGCATGTTGCAGTATACCACTCCCTTCTCACGGAACGCACGGAAGTCGGCATAACGCGGGTCAAGGGACTTCAAGGCATCATACGTGAATGTCCCGTCATAGCTGTTGACAATGCGCCAGTAGTCGGCACTCTCCGCCTGGCTGTATACGGTTTCAAAGTCCAGCGTGACACCTCCCGAACGGGGGTCGTCTTTCAAGAAATAATCCGCACCGGCATCACGGAACAGTTCGGCAAGAAAGCTCTTTCCTCCCACTGCATACCAGTTGCCACCCCGTATCTCGCCGCTGAATACCACCGGACGCTTCTTCACGTTGGCAGCCAGTTCCTTCAATTCGTTATAGCGCTTCTCTATCGCAGCAAACTTTTCATTCGCCTCCACTTCCCGGCCAATGAACATGCCGATGAATTTTATCCATTCAGCCTGCCCCAACGGAGTCATCTCCTTATATCCCAAATGGGGAACCAGTGGAATACCGATTTCCCGCATGGCATCATATCCACCCCGCTTGAAAGGAGAGATAAAGATAACATCCGGATTCATGCTCATTATCACTTCATTATCAAAGTTCCCTTCGATACCAATCTTCACGGTCTCGCCGGACTTCAAACGGTCGTTCATCTCCTTGTTGAAGAGATGGCGCGTACTGGTGATGCCCACCACATAATCGCAGGCATCCAGACGGATGAAGTTGGAAAGTTGCAGGGATGTCATACACATGACGTGCTCTACCGGCGTTTCAATCACCGTATAGTCGCTCGGTATGCCGACAGGCTTTATGCCTTTCGGTACCAGCGCATAGTGGAAAGTGCTGCTGCTTTCTTTTTGAGGGTCGTGTATATCCACCAGACGGACATGGTGCGGAAGATATTTCACCGTATAGCCTTTGGCATAGCACGGTACAATGGTAGCTGCCGTGTCTGTCGTAACCGGAGAATAGCCCGTTTCGGAAGAAGATTCGGTAGTAGTCTGTCTTGATTTTAAGCCGCAAGAGGTTACGCATAAAATGCACAGCAGTGCAATGCCTATGGCAGATATCCGGGTCATGACTATTGGGGTTTATAGAATTCGGGCACAATATTCGTCATTTTTGGGGAGATACGCAAATGCTCTTCCTGCAAATTGACGGATATTGTGCCTAAATAATCTTTAAAAGCCCATCAAGTCATTCAGTGCTTCACTCATGCTGGGATGTGTAAAGACAAAATCACGGAGGAAGGTATATTCCTGCCCGGTCTTCATAGCCATTGCCACCAGGTTGATGACTTCACTCGATTCCGGCCCAAACAACGTGCAGCCCAAAATCTTGTCCGTATCGGCATCTACCACTACCTTGAAGAGTCCGTTCGTATCGCCCAAAGTCCTGGCACGCGGAATGGCGGCTACCGGCAGCTTGTTGACCTTTATATTCAATCCCTTCTTGCGTGCTTCCGCTTCGCTCAGCCCGATGCGTGAAAGCGGCGGGTCGATGAATACCGAATAGCTCACCGGGTCACGGTCGGATACCTTGCGTTCTCCCGCCCCGAAAAGGTCTTCGCGCAGAATGCGGTAATCATCCAAAGAAATGTAGGTAAACTGCAAACCGCCCTTTACATCACCGATAGCATGTATCTTGGGGTTGGTAGTCTGCAAATAGTCGTCCACCACAATGGCACCGCGCTCATTCACCTCTACACCTGCCGCCGCCAGATTCAAGCCAGCCGTATTCGGACGCCGGCCGGTAGCCAGCAGGATGGCATCTGCGTGTAACTGATGTTCCTCTCCCGTGACCGCATCCCGGTAAATGACGTCAGAGTCTTTCACGGACTGCACGCGTGCATTCAGCCTGAAAACGATTCCTTTCTGTTCCAATACCTCCCGGACACTGTCCGCAATGTCCCGGTCCTCCCGGGATATCAGTTCGGAAGAGCCCTCGAGCACCGTGACTTGCGAACCGAATGAAACATACATGGAAGCAAATTCTAGTCCGATGTATCCCCCACCTACAATGACGAGCTGTGCCGGCAACTCAGTCAGTTCCATAATGGAGGTGCTGGTATATACCCGTGGGTTACCTTGTATCCCCTCTATCGGTGGAATGACGGTTTCGGCACCCGTATTGATGAATATCCGGGGAGCTTGCAATTGTAATGTCCCTTCCACCATCCCAACTTCCACCACATCCGGACCTGCAAAGGAGCCGATACCCGTATAGACCGTTATATGAGGATTGTCGGCCAGATTGTGATAGTTCTTCTGACGCAGGAAAGAGACGACCTCTTCCTTCCTTGCAATGGACTGACGATAGTATGCCTTCTTGACCTCCCAAGAAGCGTCTTTGTCCGCATGCTTTGCCGCATGCACCAATGTTTTTGTGGGAATGCAACCGATATTGATACATGTCCCTCCGTACATCTTTTCCGAACGCTCCACTACGGCAACGTCCAGCTTCCGTTTTGCCAACTCGGCAGCCAGCGTCTTTCCGCCTTTGCCGAATCCGATGATAATGGCATCATACTGTTTCATACGTCTATTTCCTTAATTGGTTCAATACTCTTTTTGCACTGTCAGACAGTACGACAATGGCACCGGCAAGAATGGCCGTATCCTTGATGACCAAGCGCCCTGCCCCCGTCAGCAACGGAAAGCCGTGCTCCCCGCTTCCCAAGTCGGGCACCCACACCTCAGGGGTTGTCACCAGGAAAGAGAGGGTACCCATCGTCATGACAATGGCAAGTGCGGCTCCCGCCAGTCCGATTTTCGGAGAGAATATCCCCAGAAATGTCAGGATGCCGATGGCCATAATCAGAATGCCCAGACCGTGGGAGAAACCATACGTATTGTTCTCCACGTGCCACTGATGTTTCGCCTCATTGAACTCGCCCTCTTTCAGCTTATACTCCTTGTACTCCGGGGCACTCTTTGTATAAAAGAAGCTCATGAACGGGCTGTTCGCCACAAAAGGGACAATCCCTTCAGCCTCATAATTCCAGAATTTCAACCCACCAATCCATACGAAAATAACCAGGATGGCTACACGAATCAAATTAACACCCAACTTTTGAGTGGAAGCGGCCAGCGTCAACGCAGCCATAAACAAGTTTTGCAATTTCGTTTTCATCTTTGTTCTACTTTTTAAATGGTTTCAGTAATATGACTTGATTTTTGTTTTTGCAAAGTTCCTTGTTTTCCACCACGTACGAAATGGCAATTATTCCGCAACAGTTGGCAATTCTTCCCGTTTCACTCTTTTCCGGTAGTCCGAGACACTCTCGCCGGTCATTTTCTTGAAAAAACGGCTGAACGCGGACAAGTCTTCGAAGCCCAGAATGGAGCTGATTTCCTTAGCGCTTTTGTGGGTATACAGCAGCAATCTCATGGCTTCTGCCTCAATGCGGTCATGAATCACCCGTAAAGGGGAAGGCAACCCGCAGGTCGAGAACAGATTGGAAAGTGTCTTGGGAGAACGGCAAAGAATATCGGCATAATCCTGCACTTGCTTCTTCTCCTTGAAATGCCGGTCCACTAATACGTAATACTGCCGGATGATGTCAAACGTCTTTTCCTTCTCCTGCCCCACCCCAAAACGCTGGCGCGCAATGCGTGTGCAGGTAATGATGAAACGTTTCAAGACAATCCGCAGCATCTCCTCCTGCAAGTTGTCATGGATGACCGATTCCTGCCGGAAAATGCGGACTATGTCATGCAAGTTGGAAGACTGCCCGGCAGAAAGTGCCAGTTTCATCACCTTGGAAGAGCCATAAAAAAGGAATCCATTGCAAGAGACCTCGTTGTCATGTCCATAGATGCAATAAAAATTGCTGTTGAATACAAACGTCAGGTATTCACCGTCCACCTCTTTTACCTCCAGGTGATGCAACGGGGTCAAGGTCACGATTTCATCCTTTTCCAGGCGCATGGGGATATGGTCTATTTCCAGAGTCAGCGTACCGCTCTGTACCCAAATGAATTTATACAGAGTCTTGTCACGTTGCAGCGACGCACGCTCATGGTAGCTGGAAGTCATGGCTATGTTGCCATTCAAGCGGGTGTTCAGTTGATAATCCATAAAAAACAGATTGTTTTAGTAAATAACAAAGATAGCGAATATCTTGTTTGCTACTGATTATTTCCCCACTTTTGTAGCCGTTTTGCTGTTCTTTAATTTTTAACCTTTAATGTCTTCATGCAAATGTTCCCCGTCATATTTGTATCTCTCGGTCCCGGCGAACCGGAACTGATTACCGTAAAAGGCTTGAAAGCCCTGCAGACAGCCGACTGTATATTCTGTCCCGAGACACTGGCCAAAGATGGAAACAGAGTTTCACGCGCAGCCGACATCCTATTGCAACTCGACATTCCGGAAAACACGGTGCACCGCTTTCCACTCCCCATGAGCAAACAGCGCGAAAAAGCCCTGAGCGCCTACGACGAGGTCTATATGGAGAGCTCCACCCTCCGGCAACAAGGAAAGAAGGTCTGTATCGTTGCCGAAGGAGATGCCGGATTCTACTCTTCCATACATTATGTATATGACAAACTGCAGGCAGACGGCATCCCCGTGAAGCACATCCCCGGTATCCCCGCCTTCATTGCCGCCGGCGCACTGGGCGGGCTCCATGTGGCCAGCCAGGAAGAGCGGCTGACGGTGATACCCGGCATTACTACGACAGAAGAGATAGAGAAACTGACAAGCGAAAACAGTGCGGTTGTCATCATGAAGCTGTCCAGATGCACCGATGAGATTCACCGCTGCATCCGCCTGCATCCCGAATACCGGTATCACTATTTTGAGAATGTAGGCACTCCGGAAGAGAAGTATATCAATGACAGCAAGCGGATAGCGACCATCCGCTTCCCCTATTTTTCCCTGCTTATCATTCGTACAGAGACCTTTTGAGCCCGATTTAATACAATTTCGCACGCCATAGGCATTATTTTAATGAAAATGGGTTACCTTTGCGCCGTTGAAATATAAAAAAGATAAGAACATGAAGAAAGTCGTTTTTTATATGATGCTGCTGGTTATGAGCATCGGTTATGCCTATGCACAAGGAAAGGCAGACATCAAATTCGAACAGACCACCCACAACTTCGGCACATTCTCCGAAAACAGTCCTGTGGTCAGCTACACCTTTAAGTTTACGAACGTAGGCGATGCTCCGCTTGTCATCCATCAGGCTGTAGCTTCCTGCGGATGTACCGTTCCCGAATATTCACAAGAACCGATAGCACCGGGAAAGACTGGAACAGTGAAAGTAACTTATAATGGAACCGGAAGATACCCCGGACACTTCAAGAAATCCATTACCCTGCGCACCAATGCCAAAACGGAAATCATGCGATTATTTATCGAAGGGGACATGACCGTTAAAGATGCCAAATAAGCATTTTACCATACAGAATTAAGGAGATTTTTTTAAATCTCCTTTTTTTTTGCTTTCTTTGCCTAAAATGCGAAGATAGGCTGCACCTCAGCAGAATAATAATGAGCTTGCTCATTTTATCCTGCATTCGGTTTGCACTATCTTTGAAGTCTATTAAAGAAAAACATAAAACTACAAAACCTATGAAACAAGAAGAAGAACCTATTACCGGACTACCGGAAAATGCGTTCCGTGAATTGAAACCGGGAGAAGTGTACAACCCTCTGATGAGCCCGGATAAGAAGTATTCAGAAGTAAATGCCTGGTCGGTGACATGGGGTATTCTGATGGCCATCCTCTTTTCGGCCGCAGCCGCCTATCTGGGGCTGAAGGTGGGACAAGTATTCGAAGCCGCCATCCCCATCGCCATCATTGCCGTCGGCGTATCGGGTGCCGCCAAACGCAAAAACGCATTGGGCGAAAACGTCATTATCCAGTCTATCGGTGCCAGCTCGGGCGTCATCGTGGCAGGTGCCATCTTCACCCTTCCGGCACTCTATATTCTCCAAGAGACCTATCCGAAAGAAATCACCGTCACCTTTGCACAAGTCTTTATCAGTTCCCTGCTGGGAGGTGTGCTGGGTATTCTTTTCCTTATCCCCTTCCGCAAATATTTCGTGAGCGACATGCACGGCAAGTATCCCTTCCCCGAGGCGACAGCCACCACACAAGTGCTCGTCTCCGGTGAAAAGGGCGGCAGCCAGGCAAAACCATTACTCATGGCTGGTATTATCGGAGGTCTATACGACTTCATCGTGGCAACCTTCGGCTGGTGGAACGAGAATTTCACTACCCGCGTATGCGGCTTCGGCGAAATGCTGGCCGAGAAAGCCAAGCTGGTATTCAAGGTTAATACGGGTGCTGCCGTGCTCGGTCTGGGTTATATTGTGGGACTGAAATACGCGTCCATCATCTGTGCCGGCTCACTGGCCGTATGGTGGATTATCATCCCCGGTATGTCCATGATTTGGGGAGATTCCGTACTGAACCAATGGAACCCCGAAATCACGGCAACCATAGGCGCTATGGCTCCGGAAGAAATCTTCAAATACTATGCCAAGAGCATCGGTATCGGTGGCATTGCCATGGCAGGTATCATCGGCATTATCAAGTCTTGGGGCATCATCAAGAGTGCCGTAGGACTGGCTGCCAAGGAAATGGGAGGTAAGTCCAACGTGGAAGCCAGTGTGAAACGCACACAGCGGGACATCTCCATGAAGATTATCGCCATCGGTTCCATCATCACGCTGCTGCTGGTTGTTCTCTTCTTCTACTTCGATGTGATGCAGGGCAACTTGACACATACCATTGTAGCTATCCTGCTTGTTGCAGGTATCGCTTTCCTGTTCACCACCGTGGCAGCCAATGCCATTGCGATTGTGGGCACAAACCCCGTATCCGGAATGACGCTGATGACATTAATCCTGGCATCCGTAGTCATGGTAGCCGTAGGGCTGAAAGGTCCCGAAGGGATGGTTGCGGCACTGGTGATGGGCGGTGTTGTATGTACGGCACTGTCCATGGCGGGAGGCTTCATCACAGACTTGAAAATCGGTTACTGGCTGGGTAGCACGCCTGCCAAGCAGGAGACCTGGAAGTTCCTCGGAACCATCGTTTCTGCCGCTACCGTAGGTGGTGTAATGATTATCCTGAACAAGACATACGGTTTCACCAGCGGACAGCTGGCCGCTCCGCAAGCCAATGCCATGGCGGCCGTTATCGAACCTCTGATGAACGGTGTGGGTGCTCCTTGGCTGCTCTACGGCATCGGTGCAGTGCTGGCCGTCATCCTCAATTTCTGCAAGATTCCCGCACTGGCATTTGCATTGGGTATGTTCATCCCATTGGAACTGAATGTTCCGTTGGTAGTGGGCGGTGCCATCAACTGGTACGTGACCAGCCGCAGCAAGGATGCCGCTCTCAATGCCGAACGCGGGGAGAAAGGTACCCTGCTTGCCTCCGGTTTCATTGCCGGCGGTGCATTGATGGGTGTGGCAAGTGCTGCCATGCGTTTCGGAGGAATCAACCTCGTAAACGATGCATGGTTGCAGAACACCTGGTCCGAAGTGCTGGCGCTGGGTGCTTATGCCATTCTGATATTCTACCTCATCAAAGCTTCCATGAAAACCAAATAACTTTTAAATACCAAGAACATGAAAAAGATTCTACTTTTATCTTTTCTATTTGCAGCGACCATGTTATCTGCACAAAAGCCCGTTGAGCTGCCCCTATGGCCCAACGGTGCCCCCAATAACAACGAACTGACCAATTCCGGACAGAACCATAACAACGAATGGGTGTCCGATGTCACCACCCCTACCCTTACGGTGTATCCTGCCTCCCACCCCAACGGCATGGCCATCATCATGTGTCCGGGAGGTGGCTACGGAGGGCTGGCCATGAAGCACGAGGGACACGACATGGCTCCCTGGTTCAACACACAAGGCATCACCTATGCAGTACTGAAATACCGTATGCCCAACGGGCACCATGAAGTGCCCCTTTCCGATGCCGAACAAGCCATCCGCATGGTACGCGAACATGCCGCCGAATGGGGTGTCAATCCTCAGCGTGTAGGCATCATGGGCGCTTCTGCCGGCGGCCATCTGGCAGCTTCGCTTGCCACACTATACAGCGGTGACAAGACCCGTCCCGACTTCCAGATCTTGTTCTATCCGGTGATTTCCATGCAGAAAGGCGTTACCCATGGAGGTTCCCGTAAGAACCTTATCGGAGAAAATCCATCTCAGGAGCTGGAACAAAAATACTCCCTCGAAAGACAAGTGTCCCCACGCACTCCGCAGGCTTTTATCATGCTTTCTTCGGACGACGACGCAGTGCCACCCATCAACGGCATTGGCTATTTCCTCGCCTTGCGCGACCACAAAGTGCCTGCCAGCCTGCATGCCTACCCTACCGGCGGACATGGCTGGGGATTCCGGGACAACTTCACCTACAAGCGTCAATGGACGGAAGAACTGGAGAAGTGGTTGCGTGAAGGGCTCGTATTCCCGGTCTCTGAACCTACCACAAAGAAATAAAAGCAATTATGAATAAAAAGTATTTTTTACTCACTTGCCTCGCAGCGTTTCCCTTTGCCCTGACTGCTCAGGAGAACAATCGCTACGAAGAGATTACCAACCCCAAGCTGACAAGCATCAACCGGGAGCCTGCCCGCAGCACGTTCACCTCCTACGTCACGGAGGCTGATGCCGTCATCAATGACCGCAAGAACGGAACCTTCCGCTTGTCCCTTAACGGGAAATGGAAATTCCATTATGTGGAAACCTTCGCCGACCGCCCCACGGACTTCATGATGGACCGTGTGGACGCCAGCCGCTGGCCGGACATCAATGTACCCGGAAACTGGGAGTTGCAGGGATTCGGTACGCCCATCTATGTGAACCAGCCTTATGAATTCTGTTCTTCGGGCTATCCTCCTTATTGGGACAAGCCCAATCCTCCATACGTTCCCCAAGAATGGAATCCCACCGGCACCTACCGCCGCGAGTTCACTCTTCCGGGAGACTGGGACGATAAGGAAATTTTCCTGAGTGCCGACGGCGTACGCGGGGCAGCCTTCTACTACCTCAACGGCAAGTTTGTAGGCATGAGTAAAGATGCAAAGACTCCGGCGCGTTTCAACGTCAGCGCCATTGCCAAGAAAGGGAAGAATGTCATTGCCATTCAGATACACCGCTTTTCCGATGCCAACTATCTGGAATGCCAGGACTTCTGGCGCATCAGTGGTATCGAACGGGACATTTACTTATATGCCCAGCCTCAAATCCATCTCACGGACTTCAAGGTGGAGTCTCCTTTGGATGAGAACTACCGGAACGGTATCCTCAAGGTAAAGGTGCAGTTTACCAATGAAAGCGGACAAAATTCCCCATTTCTCGTTGGCTACCGCCTGCTGGACAAGAACGACCAGCAGATAGCCCAGTCCTCTACCCAGGTCAGCGGTGACCAGACAGAAGTGGAGTTCACTAAGAAAACCATCCAGGAACCTTTGCAATGGACAGCCGAAACGCCCAACCTCTATACCCTCGTCATCAGCCTAAAGCGACCTAACGGGGATGTGATTGAAGCGACAAGCTGCAAAGTAGGATTCCGCACAGTGGAAATCAAGGACAAGCAATTGCTGGTGAACGGGCAACCCATCCTCGTGAAAGGCGTGAACTATCACGAACACAACGAGAACACCGGTCACTATGTCTCCGAAGAACTGATGAAGAAAGACTTCGAGCTTTGGAAGAGATACAATGTCAATACCGTACGCACTTGCCACTATCCCCAGCAGGAACGTTTCTACGAACTCTGCGATGAATATGGTATCTACGTCATCGACGAAGCCAATATCGAAAGTCACGGCATGGGTTACGACTTGCGGGTAGGCGGTACGCTGGGAAACAATCCGCTCTTCATGAATGCCCATCTCGACCGTACCATGAATATGTACGAACGGGACAAGAACCATCCGTCAGTCATCATCTGGTCGCTGGGCAACGAAGCCGGAAACGGATTGAATTTCTACGTCACCTACAACACCTTGAAGACGCTCGACAGCCGTCCCATCCAGTATGAACGCGCACTGTTGGAATGGAATACGGACATCTACTGCCCGATGTACGCTTCCCCTTCCTATCTGGAGAAGTATGCCCGGAACAAGGAGATGACGCGTCCCCTCATTCTTTGCGAGTATGCCCATGCCATGGGCAACAGCCTCGGCAACTTCCAGGAGTATTGGGACATCATCGAAAAATATCCCATCCTCCAGGGTGGCTGTGTCTGGGATTGGGTAGACCAGGGCTTTGCCGCCAAGACTGACGATGGCCGTAAATACTGGACTTATGGCGGCGACTATGGCGAGAACGGCACTCCCTCTGACGGTAATTTCTGCATCAACGGCGTGGTATATCCCGACCGCAGTGTCAAACCGCAGACGGAAGAGATGGGGAAGGTCTACCAGAACATCAAGTTCCTCGACTTCGACAAGCAGACTTCCACCGTGAAAATCCGCAATGATTTCTCTTTCACCAATCTCGACAAGTACGACTTCTACTACATCATCCGCGACCATGGAAAGGAAGTCTACCGTGGCAAGATTGAAAATATCCATGCTGCACCGGGCAAGACGGTAACCACCGGCTTCCTGAACGGCATACCCAAAGAGAAACAGACAACGGGAGATGTGCGTATCGAGTTCTATGCAGCCATCAAGACGGCAGAGCCTTTCCTCCCGGCCGGCACGGTCATCGCACGCGAACAGACCTACGTCCATACTTTCTACAAGAAAGAGGCTACGGCACAGCAGCCCGCCACTTCTAAGGAAGAGGGAAATTTGGTGGCGTTCTCCGGTCCCGACTTCAAAGCCACCTTCGACAAGCAAAGCGGTCTGCTCACCTCCTATTTATACAAGAAGCACGAGTACATACTGAACGGTCAAGGTCCCCGTCCCTTCTTCTGGCGTGCACCGACGGACAACGACTATGGAGCCAACCTCCCCGTCCGCCTCAAAGCCTGGAAAGAGGCAAGCTATCAGGAACCGAAAGCCGAAAGCTTCCAAGTGACTCCGGGCAGCAATGCCACGACAGTAAAGGTGACCTACCGTTTTCCGCAGACAGAGGCCCGTTGGAACATCACCTATAAGATATATGCCAGCGGAGTCATCAAGGTAGACAACCGCTTCATGGCCGAAGGAGACCAAGCTCCGATGATACCGCGTGTGGGCCTGCGGATGCAGTTGCCGGAAAGCTTTACAGACTTGACCTACTACGGTCGCGGTCCGAAAGAGAATTACCGAGACCGCCGTACCTCCCAGTTCATCGGAGAGTACGCCATCCCGGTCAAGGATATGTACGAGCCGTATGTCCGCCCACAGGAGAACAACCATCGCACGGACATCTATTGGTGCGCCCTTACCGATAAGACGCAACGTGGTTTGCTGCTCATCGCCGACCGCACCTTTGAGCTGAACGCCTCCAACTATCCCCTGGAAAGTATGGACAGCGGCGATACGATTGACAACGGCGCTCCGCGTACCGAAAAGACCCATCACCGCCACCTCACCGACCCTCTGCCGGAAAAGATGGTCGATTTGTTCATTGATTACCGCATGATGGGTGTCGGTGGAGACGACAGTTGGGGCGCAACCGCCCATGAGCCCTATCTGATTCGTCCGGGCAAAGAGAACGCCATTGAATACGGTTTCTCCCTTGTTCCGTTCGATAAAAAGGAGGATTATAAATATTTAATCCAGCAATATTGAATTTAATCCCTCCGGATTAAGCTTTTATAAAAAGGATGTAGTAAATTTGCTGCATCCTTTTTACGTTTAAGAACAATAATAATCAAAAGAGAGAAAAATGAAAACAATGACTAAATTTATGTTCAGCGCCCTCTGCGCCGCAGCCATGGTAACTTCCGTTTCTGCCCAGGGAGGGAAAGATATGTTGAGCAATGGAATAAAGTATCTGGATGTGCCATACGTAGCCCATACACTGGAGGCAGATGGTCCCGAGGAACTCGTCATCAACTGCGATGAGGTAGACTGCACCACGCTGGTGGAATATGTGCTGGCAGAGACACTCACTCCCAAATTAGCCGACGGGGACATCTCGGAAAGCGCTTTCGCCGATAACCTGCAAAAAATCCGTTACCGTGACGGTAAAATCGACGGGTACACTTCCCGCCTGCATTATATTGCCGACTGGATAAACAATGGCGTACGCAACGGCTTCCTTCAAGATGTAACGGGCGCCATGAGTCCCGACACCGAACGGTTGTCTATCTCCTACATGTCTTCCCATCCCCAACTTTACAAGCAGCTGGCCAATTCGCCGGAGAACGTAGCCAAAATGAAGAAGATTGAGCAATCCTTGTCCGGCAAGGAAGTTCACTATCTTCCCAAAGCCAAACTTCCCGCCGATGGTCTCCCGTGGATTAAAGACGGCGATATCATAGCCATCACCACCAACACTCCGGGGCTGGACGTAGCCCACATGGGAATCGCTTTCTATGCGGATAACAAACTCCTGCTGGTACACGCTTCCTCTACCGACAAGAAAGTGGTCGTCTCCAAAGTCCCCTTGTCCCAAATGCTGAAAGACAATAATAAGTGGACGGGAATACGGGTGCTGAGGATGAAGAAATAAAATGAAATACTATAATATGGAAAAGGCGATGAAGAATCAAATCTTCATCGCCTTTTCCGTATATAGGATTGTTCGTTCCTATTCCTCCACGACAATATATTCATCAATATTCCGTGTTTCTTTACTGAAGTTCACACCTACTTTCACTAATTTCCTGCCATCCAAGGTATAAGGAATCAGATACCCCTTCTCATCTATTTGCTTCAGAGCTGCGTCGGCTGTACCGTCCAGTTTGAACTCAAAAACATAAATAGCGGTAGGAGTATGAACTACTGCGTCCGCACGACCACGGCTGCTGCGAACCTCGGACCGGATAAACTGTCCCAGCAAAGTAAACACTACATGAAAAATAACCTGATAATGACGTTCCGTATCATCACTCAACTCGTACGGAATACCGGAGAAGAATATCTTAAGACGCTCCATAAACGCCTCCACATCTCCACTCTTCAATTCACGCATGAATTTAGCGATGTGGAAACCAGTCTCATCATTGGATACATTGGTATAATAGGGTACCAAAAAATTCAGAAAGCCGTAACGAACCTCATCATTTGGAAAGCCTAAAGTGTATAGCTTCACATCATCATCATACCCTTTTATGGTCAAATAACCACTTTGATAAATCATCGGAAGAGGATTATTTGTTTCCGCACGATATTCAGAGAAAGCGGAAGCCAGCACTTCCACTCCATCTATCAATAGACGTATATCGTAATCACTCTGCTTCAGCAAGTCAACCAAGTAAGTAGGTGTGCCGGTCTGAAACCAATAGTACCCCATCTCTTCTGCATCAAAAGCATTCAATACACTGAACGGATTGAACATTCCTACACCTTCCGGATGAAAATGGTAACCATCATATTGACGTTCCATCAAATCAATCACTTCTTGTAAAGATATCCCTCTTCGTTTAGCCAGTCTCTCAAGTTCCGGCAGAAAGGTTTTCACCAACTCCTCTTTGGTAATACCACACAAAGCAGCGTAAGGAGACTTCATGCTGATATCATTCAGCTGGTTCAAGTCACTGAACACACTTACTTGCGCAAACTTGGTCACTCCGGTCAGGAAAACAAAACGAAGATAACGGTCAGCGCTCTTCAAGACACCGTAGAACGCTTTCAATATTTTCCGATACTCATCCAGCAAGTTCTCATCCAAGACCGCTTGAAGCAATGGCTTGTCATACTCATCAATCAGCACAACAACCTGCTTTCCTGTCTGAGTGCATGCCCGCTCTATCACGTAAGCAAAACGCTCTTCCGGACTACGGTCTTTCTTCTCCTGACCATAGAGCAGCTCCCATTTCTCCAGATACTGATTAAGCATAGCCGTCAGGTCAGCAGCAGCTTCATATTTCCGGGCATTCAAGTCAAGATGTAGAACAGGATACTGTTCCCACTTCGTTTCCAACTGTTCGATGGCCAAGCCCTGAAACAAGTCTTTACGCCCTTGAAAGTAGGCTTCAAAGGTAGAAAGAAGCAGGCTCTTGCCAAAACGACGGGGACGGCTCAAGAAATAAGGAGTAGAAGTAGATGCTATTTGATAAATCATAGCCGTCTTATCTACATAAAGAAAATTCCCTTCACGTAGTTTATCAAAAGTCTGTATGCCTATCGGCAGTTTACGCATCTGTTCCATGTTATTATAACCTGATTGGTGTATCACAAAGGTACGATTTATATTTCAAAAAAAGACGAAAGGCGATGGAGATTTTAGTCTCCATCGCCTTTCATTATTCTACTAATCATCATTTCAGTATTACTCACGTCGACTAGTGCAATCCGAAATACTTCTTCATAAAGCAGATATAAAGAAAACAAAGCAAAAGAATTATACCTGCCAAATACCAATAACCGTAACCTAAACACATTATATATCCTACGATTATGATTGCCTGCACTGCCATGTAAATAGAAGAAACCATTACATGAGGAACTTTCAGTTCATTCGCCATTATCTGATACAGATGTTTGCGATGCGGCAAGCCGATATTCTCATGAAGCATCAGACGGTGGATGATAGTCAGAACACTGTCTACACCGTAAACGGATAAAAGGGCTATCCAACTGAAATCTTCCGTTTCAATGATGAGCCTGCCTATCAGGAAAAGAAGGATAAAAGCAATACTCACGGAACCCACATCACCGGCAAAGCACTTGGCTTTCTTACGAAAATTAAAGAAGCAGAAGACAAGAACAGAACAGATAACGGTATAGATAAAATCCGCTTCCACAAAAGTCACTACCTCTTTATTGATATAGGCCAACGCAGCAAGAATAACCAGAGAATAACCACCGGTTATACCGTTAATGCCATCCATAAAGTTGTAGGCATTGATGATGCCCGTACAGACTATCAAGGCAATGACTATCCACCACCAAGACAAGGAAAACAGCCCCCACTGATAAAACATCAAGGTCATGGCAGAGAAATGGAAAAGCAGTCTTGTCATTTGTCCGGTGGATTTTATATCATCCACAAAACTGATGAACGTCACCAAAGTCAATGCCAGCATAAACCAAAAGTAGTCAAAACCACTCGCCAGAAAATAAGCCAATGCACCGAAGTAGAAGATAATTCCCCCACCGCGTAAAGTCACTTTAGTATGAGAACTCCGCTCATTAGGTTTGTCGATGATATTGCACTTATCTGCTATCTTAAAATAAAAAAGTTCTGCCAGAAATAGCAGAACCAAGACTGTCAAATAATACATCTTAAGTAAGAAATTAGGACCTATTCATATTATTAGCATCCGTCATGCAGAGCATAGCGAAGCATCTACTCTCTTTATGGACATACAACAAACACAGTATATAATAGTTAAACATGAGTAACAAACGACTTTATCGTTTTCACGATTCCCTCTTCCGCCTTCACCGGCATTTTGTCAATGCCAAGGGCAGCCTTTATCTTCGCATTACTCACCACATAATTCTCCGTCAACTTCTGCAAGCGTTCCGTATTCAAAGGCAGATGAAGCAAAGTTCCAAGGCGGGCACAAAACTCCATCATCCGCTTATTCATCCTCCAGATATGCGGCTTGCGCCCCAAAGCTACACACATCAAAGATATCAGCTCATTTGTGGACAAGGCTTCATCATCCCCCATATGATAAATACCACTCGCCGCGTTTTTCACCAACAATCCTTCCACCACATAGCAAAGATTGTCAATCGAAGTAAATGAGCGTCTGTTCTCAAAACTTCCCAACGGCCAGGGAATACCTTTCTTCACTACATTGTAAAGCAGATTCAAGTTTCCCTTATTGCCGGGACCATGAATCATGCAGGGACGCAAGATATACACCTGCTTACCATCAGCCACCTTCAATTCTTCCCTTCTTTTTAGTTCCAAGAAAATGTATTCTTCTGCCCTTATCTTACTTTCTCCATAAGGCCCTACCGGAGCCGGTATTACGTCCTCCGTCAGTATGTCTCCAGATACACTATCAGCAGCAGCTTTCACCGAACTGAAGAATACAAACTTCTTTGCAGACGATTCCAGAAAGAAATCAAATATCTTCTGAGTCAATCCAGTATTGATATCAAAATATACCTGAGCGGCAGACTGATTCTTCGTATCATGCGCCTTGCCTGCCAGATGAATAATGGCATCAAATTTAGGAAGATTCTGCATTGGGAAAGAAATAGTTTCAATATCCTTCCAAGAAAAAGTCTTTGTCACACCCTCCTTTTCGGGAGTAATGATATCCAACCCATAAAGGGTATGGCTTTCCTTCAAAGCCACAACAAGATTGGAACCCACAAAACCGTGGATTCCGGTAATAAGTATATTCATGAAAATATTCTATAAAAGATATTAACCGAGAACATGGCTGTTAGTGATACACTTGAAAAAGTAAACCTTTTCAATATTTTTTTCAAAAGAAATGCCACATGCATTAGGATTGAGTTGAATATAGTACATATCCTCACCATATCGCTCAAAAAAGCAGGAGCTATCTTTCTCAATTTAGAATGAATATCTTGTTGTATATCAGCTATAGATATAGCCAAATGATAAATCCCTAACTACCCTTTTCTACAAGCACCTTAATCAGCCCATATAAATCGTCTCAACTTCAGATGCAAAATTAAGAACTCTTAATCTTTAACCAATACAGCCAAACTTCCTCCAATATCTTAATAAAGATTTGAGAAATACAAGAGCATACTTCAGTGAGTATCTTGCAGAACGTGTTCCTTCGTACTCTATTTCAGCCATCGGATAATAAATTACCTTATAACCTCCCAACCACATTCTCTTGCATAAGTCCATATCTTCACAGTAAAGGAAATAACCATCATCCAGACCTTTTGCAAAGGTATACGATGCACGAGACATCATCATAAATGCTCCACAGACCCAATCCATATTCACCGGATTATCATACTTCTTTAATTTTTTTTGCCCAATAACTCTAACCAAATGTCTAACCAAGAAACGCCATGGTGTAATAAAATGACGATAGCTATCTTGTATGTCACCCAATGTATTTCTAATCATAGGAGCTATCAGTCCAATTTTTTCATGGGCTGCGAAATATTCAACCATCTCTCCAATCCCTGACTTCAATCTTACATCAGGATTCATAATCACCAAAATATCTCCGGTAGCCACTTTTAATCCTTGGTTCATTGCATAAGCAAAGCCACCATTTTCAGCATTAAAAATCCATTTACATAGAGAATGTACAGCAAGTAATTGTTTCCGCTTTTCGGAATTATACAATGAATTAGAGGATACTATTATCTCAAATTGATAAGATGTCTTTTCCATATTCTCTTGTATGGATGAAGAACAAGCCAAAATATCCTCCACTGAATGGTATTCAACAATGACAAAAGAAAGTTTCATAACATTTATTTTCTTCAAAAAGGGGAAAACTTCATTATACAAAAAAACTACAGTATCTTTCGTTTGAGTGAAAAAATCAAACGATTAAATAAAAAAGATAGCTGGATAGAAAAAGGGGGGGAATCATTCTAAAGTACACACACTAAGCCCCAATTATCAACTGTAATAGGATAGTAAAACTCTCTATGATAAAGCACTACTAAAAAACATCGAGATACTCTTTTCGAAATCTACCTACTGCTTTCTTTTATTTCTCCCAGATATGTAAATGCTTTTAATATGCATTGATAATATAAAGCTTTCACAGTTCTCATTTAACAACTTGATATTTATCATACACATTTTCTGTCATTTTAGCAGTGATTTCCCATGAGAATTTTTTTGCTTGCTTAGAGCATCTTTCAGCTAATACCAATCTTGTATCTTCATTATATAACACTTCTTTAAGAGCATTGTATATACTATCAATATTATTGGGGTTTATCAATATTGCTGCTTGTCCAACCACTTCTGGTAATGAAGAGATATTACTTGTTACTGTAGGGATGTTGTACGTAATAGACTCCAAAACAGGAAGACCAAATCCCTCATAAATAGAAGGATAAATGAAAGCATACGCACCTGACAATATAATAAACTTTTCTTCAGTAGTAACAAAGCCTGTAAAAATCACACGATTGGCTATGTTAAGCTCTTGAACCTTAGTCAAAGTATCGTTATAAAACCAGCCTTTTTTGCCAACAATTACCAAGTCAATAGAACTGTCATTTTTTACTATTTTTTCAAAAGCAATCAATAAGTTGACTATATTTTTTCGTGGCTCCAGTGTTCCGATAAATAATAAATATTTTCTATGCAAGCCAAACTTCGCCTTTGTATTATTTATCGATTCAAGATCAAAAACTTTTGGTTGCTCACAAGCTAAGGGAATAACTTGAGTTTCAGATTTAATTGGCTTTATGTGTAGATTTAAATCATTTAATGTTGAGTTAGACACACATATAATTTCGTCTGCAAATCGACATGCAAACCGAATAAAAAATCTGAAATAATACCTCTTAAAGATTGTATGCGCTTTTGGATATATAAAGAAGGTTAAATCATGAATGGTAACAACTTTCTTAGCCCTCAATGGAATTAAAGGAAAACTGTAATGCAAACTATGGACAATATTAATTTTATATTTATAACAAATCCATGGTATATAGAACTGCTCTAAGAAGAATCTAAAGAAAAAAAATCTAAACCACTTAGATTTGACGAAGATTATTTTGCTTGACTTTAAGGTATTCAACATATCTTTGTCATCATCTTGAACTAAACAGTAATACTTATTATTTGTGCCACGTAATAATTCAAGGAACGTTTCTCTTGCATAAACTCCAACCCCAACTTTTTGTATGGGAATTTGTGTAAAGTCTATTAATATATTCATAATTTTTTCACAATTCTCTATTGAATTTCGCTCAAAAAAGCAACATCTTTGTACTCCAACTCACTTACAATGTCCTGCTTTCATAAAAATGTAATAGTAGGAATCTAACCAATGTTTATACAAATAAATATAAATCATGACTGTAATATGCGTTCCAGTTGTGGTAGGATGTTCAACGTGTAGTATTTACTCAATAATGACCTATCATCTTCAGCGCAATGCACTATGGCACTATCCAACAAACTAGCAAATTCCTCTACATTATCAAATGATTCTGAGATAAACGCATTTTTAGCATCTTGCAATATCTCCACAGCTCCCGCATTAGGCGTTGTAACAATAGGAATACTGAAAGCTAAAGCTTCAAGTAGTACTGTTGGCAGTGCTTCGGAAAAAGAAGGTAAAGCCAACACTTTAGCACGCTTTAAATAAGGCATTGAATTTGGAACAGCTCCAATAAAATGAATTTTAGAACTTCGCTCTAAATTATTTGCGCAATCTTCAAGTTCACTTCGTTCTTGTCCATCTCCTACAATAAGCAGCTCGTAACCTTGATGCTTTATATGTTGAAAAGCGTTCAACAGTAATTTGAGGTTTTTCACCTTGCTAAGCCGTCCAATAAAAACGATAAAATTATTCGGTAATGATGGTACCGGTAAGTTACCTAATTGCATAGTTTTATCAATATCAATAGGATTAGGCAAATAAAGTAACTGCTTGGGATTTAACTTGATTTTGTTTGATAGGTCAGTCATGATTCCTTTTGAAACAGCAATAACCACATCAGACCACGGATATATTTGTTTCATTAAGAAGGTTGTACATCGAGCCCACAATCCTAGATTTTTCACCTCAATGTTATAATAGTTATGCTGTGAGATTATTATTTGAGGACGTTTTGATAGAAAAGAAGCTGCCAATATCAACATTATATTCGGAAAGTCTCCACCTGAAATAACTGAATCCGGCTGACGCTTCTTGATATACTTCCTAAGCTTAAAAAAGGAATAGCGAAGCTGAATATTACCTAACGACACAACTTTCACAGAAGAAGAAACCAAATCTAAAAGCACACCTTCAGCTTTGCAAACCACAAAATCAACATTATATCCCTTGTCAGAAAGTGCATTAGCATAATTAATAAATACACGTTCTACTCCCCCTATATTAAATGAGGGAAGAAAAAATGATATTTTACTCTTCATAAATTAAAGGTTACCAGAAAACGATTAATGTTTGTTGACCTTGAATTTGATTATTTTCTTCCACCAGTAATGATTGCGGTAAATTTTGGAAAAAGAATTACTAATGATTTATATAAGCCAAGACCTATCACAATTGTAATTGCTGGACATAAAAAATAGAGCATGCAGATTGTAAAATCCGACTGAGGCTGAATAGCCTTGAATAACAACTTAATAATTAACACCAATGGCATTGAATGAAAAGCATAGATAAAGAAACTGCTATTAGTCAGGAAATGATGACTTTTTATCTTTCCCATACAAAGCAAGTATGACGTAATAGCAATCATACATAACATACCCAGTATAATGCTCAAATGATGTACGTATTCAATGTACCATGAATTCATACAACCAGGTATAAATCGAACACTAACCAATAAAAGATATGCTAATAATGATAAAGGCAATAATGGTCGCATTGTTGCAACAAAATCTTTTTTATGAATACTAAAATAAGCACCAAATGAAAAATAAAACATAGCAGCTGAACTAAAACCAGGAATAGCAGGCAAAAAATTAATAAGCCATAAAATGCCCAAGCATAGTATAAATAATACTTTCAAATACCTAACTCCAAGATAAACGATAGGAGAGAAAACCATAGTAACCATTAAGTCACGCAAGAACCAAAACTGATAACATATGGGAAAAGCACCTTCTACAGTTGGATTAATATGCGAAGTATCATAGAAAGACCATAGCCAATCTGTAAATGTATAATCTACCACAAGCTTATTCTTTCCTGATAATAGCCCCGGGAAAACACTTTCTGCAGCCAGCAACAGCAGAATAACAAATAAATTCCAACATAAATAAGGAATAAGTATAGTTTTTGCTCTTTTTTTGATTTTGCTACAATATACATCAAAACTAAAAAATGCAGTTTTGAAAAAAAACAAGAATCCAGAAATGAAATAAAACAAAGGAACTGCTATACTCGCAATAATGTTTGAAACGAGGGTAGATATTGTAGAATAGCAAGGAAAACCACCATCGTGCATCAAACCAACTCCATTAACTACAACCCCGTCAAATTTAGAATGAATCATTACTACCAACACAATAAGAGGGAATCTCAAGTATGATATAGTTTCAGACTCACCTCCAAATTTAGACGTATCAACATTTGATGAGTTTGAAGTGAAGTTATTAAGAAAATTGAAATGCATACCTACAATCTTAGGATTTAAAATCACAATGCCACAACCCTATTGCCTATTATTCTATATGTGCGAGATTCTTCCATATGCTGACTCCCATAGAAATTATATAAAGCGATAAAATAGAAAAATGTCATAGGACTGAAGTGGCAGATAGTAGAATTAAAAGCAATAAGAACAAAAGCCAAGGCAAAAACAGATTTCCTTAGAAAGAATTTAATATAAATCAGAAACAATACAAGCGGTACAGTTCCTTGCTCAATAAATATTTTATAATAAGTATTCGACTCACCTCTACCGTTAAGAAGAGCAACATAATCACTTCCTTTGCCCCAAAGATATTCCCATGCTGACATATCTTGATAGATTTCAGCCGATGAAATCATTCTTGATTGTCGATCACCCAATGAAGAAAGAAGATTGTAAGATGTGTAAATCTCCATTAAGTCCAGTTCTAATACAACTATTAGAACTACAATCATAAGAGCCACTAACAGCCAATACAGAGTAGTAGTTGACTTAAATGCCAACTTATAGAAAATTGAAATTAAGAAAGAGAATGCAAGACTAACTACTATCGTACCTGATTGAACGGTGAAACAACTCAATAGATAAATCATCATAAATAGTTTAAATGCACTCTTGGGTAATCTTGTTTTATAATAACGGTAAACAAACAGTAAATTGGCGCCTAAATAAAATCCTAAATAACTTGGTTCTGCAAAGAACCAACTTGGCCGAAATCCACCTGTTTCTAAATGAATGAATCCCAAAGGGTTAATTACCGTTGCATATCCATCATATCCAGCAGGAAAAAAAGTCGAAGGTAAAAAAGCATATAAGACACACGAAAGCACTGATGATATAGAGGCTAATGAAACGATACCAACCCACACCTTTATAACTTTAACTTTCAAATTTTGCATATCTTTTTGTATAATATAAAAAGAGAAGCAAAACATAAAAAATATCAAATCGTTTATGAAATTTTTATTATACGCCGGATTATATAGCCATTCAGCGGTGCAATAAGCTACAGATAATAACAAGAATGCAAATTCAGACTTCGTAACTAAAATTTTACGAGAAAATAAAACAAAAACCAGCACTAATGTTAATATTAACCTTACTGACACTAATGGCAAAGCATTAAACATCCATGATGAAAAATTTAAAGGAATATAAAATAGGCAAAATAGACATAGCCACCCTACTAAGAATGAAGATTTCGTTATGTTCATTTCAAAATGTTATATATTCTCAAAAAATTGCTTTTAACAATAGCTTGTATAGATATGCAGCGAATTTTTTTCGACTTAGATGTTGCAGAGATAAGAAAGAATTTAATGGCTTCGGGAAATTTGAAGTTCACATAATGATACACTGCCTTTTGGAAATACCATGATTTAATTATTTCTCTACGGATAGCCTTATCAAAACATCCTATATATTGAGCAATCAAGAAGCGAAGCTTTGTCAGCTGTTTGGCAGATGCAGAAAACGTATTACCTACATAATAGAATCCTAACGCTTGGTCTATAAAGAATGTCTTAACAGTATCATTATTTAAAATACGAATCCATAAATCAAAGTCTTCCACTCCAGCAAGCAAAGGGCTTTCGTTAAATTGATACCGCGTAAGAATAGAGCGAGATAAACAAACGCTTGAAGTTCCTATCGTATTTCCATTACAAAGTAGGTTACGTACTCTGTTGCTGTTTGGCAATTCTCTATATTGAGATTTATTAGAGTGAAGCCCCCTCTGCTCCTCTCTATATAATTCAAACTGGTGATAAATAAAAACTTCTTCATTAAGATTGCAATAAAGAAGACACGTATTGAGTTTATTTTCTTTCCACCAATCATCCGAATCCAAAAAGCAAACATAATCTCCCTTTGCAAAAGTGATTCCATAGTTTCGAGACTTAGCAATTACACCTTCGTTATGTATTAAATAGCATTGAATACGACTATCTCCATAACTTTTGACA
Organism: Bacteroides sp. AF34-31BH; assembly: GCF_003602795.1. Taxonomy (NCBI): domain Bacteria; kingdom Pseudomonadati; phylum Bacteroidota; class Bacteroidia; order Bacteroidales; family Bacteroidaceae; genus Bacteroides; species Bacteroides sp. AF34-31BH. Next base: position 70,264 of record NZ_QTLV01000002.1, on the reverse strand, counting down.
ATAGAAACAGTGTCATCAGTAGAATGATTATCAATCACTATGGCCTCCCAGTTTGAATAAGTCTGTTTAAGAAGTGAGTCCAAACAGCGACGTATAAATAATGCGCTATTGTAAGACGGTATGATGATGCTAAATAGAATCTTTCCCATGAAGAAGCCAATTTAAAGTTTTATTGATTCCCTTATTTATATCAGTAAACCGAATGTCCGGAATGAATGTTTTCAATCGATTAATATTCAAAGAGAAATTAGCAATATCATTGGGGTATGAAGAAGTATTTATCCATTCAAAATTCGGATAATACGATTTAATTATACGAAGGATTGTATTCAGCGAGACGGTTTCACCCGATCCTACATTCAGCACTTTATTATAAACTTTACTATCAAGCAGTTCAAACAAGATATTACAAAAATCTTCTATATAAATATAATCTTTGGTGCCTTCACCATTACCCCAAACAGAGAACGAATCATTCTTCATAGCTCTTTCAAGTGCAATATTAATTACACCTTGTTTTTGCGAATAGTGATAGGGACCATATGGATTAGAAAGTCTCAAAATCAGATAATTGAATCCATATTGCATGTGATAAAGATAAAGATACTTCTCTATAGCAAGTTTAGTAATTCCGTATGAACTGATTGGATTGGAAAAATGGTCTTCGGAAAATGCGCACAAGCTATCGTTTCCATATATGGCCCCACCCGATGATAAATAAATAATCGACGGTACTTTGTATTTCCCTTGCAATTCTAAAAATTGTATCGTTGGCAGAAGATTGGACTCTATATCAAATTTAGGGTCAAGTGATGTGGAAGGAACTGTAGATGATAATGAATGTATGACGATATCAATCTGATTTTCAGAAAATATTTTTTCCATATCCGCTCTTGAAGAAAAATCTCCAGTATAAGTCTTCTCGATCGATTCGAATGATATGCCGTACATATGAGTAGGCAGCCGGTCAAAAACAATAAAACGGTATTTATCTTTTAGATGGTTATCTACATATTTAATAATATTAGTCCCTATAAAACCATAACCGCCTAATAAAAGTATATGTTTCATTTTAATTTTAGCTTTTTGAATATATTTCCAAGAGCTTCCGTTCGTAAATTTTCGGAGAAAAAAGCTCTTCGTATCTTACTTGTGCATTTTTGCCCCAGATGTTGTTGCAATGGCTCATCTCTATCAAAGCATGGACGAGATTGTCAACAATAGTCTGCTCGTTAGGTTCAATAAGGATGCCTGAAACTCCCGACTCAATTTCCTCTTGAATGCCAGCAAAGTTGGTAGCAACAATGGGCTTACCCAGTTTCATCGCAGACAATATTACCAATGGCATATCTTCATTGGCAACTGATGGCAATGCAAATATGTCAGCAGCATTGATGAAATCTATCGGGTTGTTACAATAACCCGTAAAGGTTATCATATCCCCCATATTCTTAACCTTTACCATCTCCTTCAGAACCTGTTCATCCTCGCCAGAGCCAGATAAAATCAAATGAAGTTTTGAGCCCAATAAAGGAGTCTCTTCTTTAATTTTTTCAATCGACTCAATAAGAAAACGCTGTCCTTTTCTATACTGCAAGAAGGCAAGTTCGAGAACTACTATTTTGTCATTAGATATTCCATAGATCGACAATAATTCCTCCCTACTAATCTTTATGGACTCTTCTTTCACAGCATTAGGCACAATAGATATTTTATTGACATCAAAGTGTCTGTTTACAAGCAAATTATGTTTGGCCAGCTTTGAGGCAACAATAAAGTAAGATACCTTTCGATTGATGAATCGATCCATGTAGGGTTCAAGGAAGCGCTGTTTTACAGCCTGATTATTCACATGCATCACGCATTTCCTATGTAGAAGTGAAGCTATAAATACCATGATACGGCAATTGACACTTGCAGGATAACCTCCATTATTGATATGAATTAAATCAGGCTTCATTCTGATTACATAGAACAAAAGAACTATAAAGTTGTAGATAATCTTTAATCCAGTCTTCTTAAATAGCCAAAATGGAAATTTAAATGTCATCTTTAATAGCTTGGGAAGCTGTGACATGTGTATTCGAATGTATAGCTCATTACAATATATAGGCGCCGAAGTAAATATGGAATCATATCGGTCACCATAATCTCTGACTAAACCGTCATGCATCGGTTTATTATATCCATAAAGAGCATTCACTATATAGTTTTCTCTAATAAGTTTACTCGTGAGTACAGTATACATCAGCCTCTCACTGCCACCATAAATCTCGTTATCCAGAAATACTACTAACCTTTCCATGACACTGCGAAATCAAAAAAACTATTTATTACGCTTCATAACAGAAGCACTGACTGCAAAAACACGTTCTCTAAACAATCTATTTATCAATATATTCAGTCCCCACACAGCAGCAGAGATACCCATTACGCATACCATTACGAACAACAAATCAATTCTGGCAGTTCCAAATGGAATACAATGATAAGCGATTAATGAGAGTATTAGAGCCGGAATAGCACTATATATGACAGGTCGAAGAAAAAGTATATTCATATACTTCCAAAAGCCAATCTGAATATTTGACAGTGAAAACAATATACATACAAAAGCTGAAATAGCAAATGCCAGCAATTTACTGAATGCAAATGAATAGAGCCCATAAGTATCTATCAATAAACAAATAACACTCCAGTACACCACTGGTACAATCATACTTACAATTGATATTGCTTTTACTTGTTTCAATGCCGTTTGCAAGAATGATAATGGATAAGTAATATAAGCAAGTAAAAAACATCCAACCAATAGCTGAAACACTAAAACAGAAGAAGCGTAATCATCCCCCACCCATGCAAACACAAAAGGCTTAGCTAAGCACATAAGTGCTATTAAAGGAGGAATAACCAAAACTGAAGAAAACGAAATCAAAGTTCTGCAAAATGAAGCCAAACCCTGAAAGTCAGATTCGCCAACGAAATAATTGAATCTCACATTATAAGGAGAAAAGAAGATTGCAAAAGCAGATCGAATGAATGAGGCTATTGAGAAAGCAATTGCATAATATGCCACAGCCTGAACTCCTAAGAATTTACCGATAGCCAAAGAGTCTAACTCATAATATAAAATCCATGACACACAAGCTAAAATTCCACTGAAGGCCAAACTCTTCATCTTGCTGAAAACAACTTTATTATATCTGCAAACACGAAAAATAGATATGAATCCGTAAGAAAATTCTTTAGATTTCCAAAGCATATACACAGCCGCGCAACACAAGACGATTTGTGAAAATCCATAGTATCCTACTATATCATATCTACCATTGAAGAAGACAAGAGGAACAGACGCTATTCTTACCAATGCCCCCAATATTTGTACCTTTTGAACTTTATAGTCCAATAGTCTGACATTATATATTAGAAATACATATTTCTGGACAACATAAACCGGGATACTCAGTGATAAAATTAAAAGCAGCTTTTGGGCAATATAAAATTCCTCAGAACCAGGATTTATGCCTGACAGAATGATGCATGGATTATAAGAAAAGCAAAGAAAGAGCAAAAGCATTACAGATGCTATAACAGAATAAACAAAAGTAGCCTGGCCTACATACGACTTTTCTTCTTCGATTTTTCCACTTACAAAACACTCCGACGCAAATTTAGTACCAGCATTTATAAAGCCCAAATCAGCATATGACAAAAATATAGTCATACCTACACATAAACTATAAACGCCATAAACGCCCGGCATGGAGCTTAACGATGGAACAACTATAAAAAGAGAAACAAAACTAAGCACAAAAGAAATCGCCTGCCATATATATATCTTCAGATATTTCAGGGAATAGCTATTATCCATTGGGCAGTAGTTCTTTTATTTTAGACATATCAACAACCGGATTAATATATTTATCAATCAGTGCATGTGATGCCACAATGTTATGCTGCAAATGATCAACCAATTCACTTATTGATTTCGCAATAGGCATTTCTTCTTCACTACCATCAAAAGGGGGGACAACTTCATAACCTATAATTGTGTGTGGTTCAAAAGCAAAAAAGGGAATACCGCATAGGAAGGCGTCGAACATGACCGTAGAAGCAGGAGATACAATAGCAGTTTTATCTGACAGGCAATCCATCAAAGACTTGTCATCTAATGTATAAAAGTCAGAATCAATAAACTTTTTATACCACTCTCCGTTTTCCGACGGATGAAGTCTCAGCGTAGCTTTATTAACGCCTACTCGCTTGAGCGCTTCTTCTACCATATAAATATAATCAATCGAAAGACCTCTATTCTCAATCGGACGTTTTACGCTGTCACTTGGCGCACCGGAAATTGCGCGACTCAGAACCAACACATTATCAAAAGAAGCAGGATGAGTGTCTGGGAATTTTTGACCAGAATATTTTGCATTGCCCATTACAATCACTTTATTTGCATTAACTCCGGCATTAACACACAATTCTTTCATCCTATCACCCCATACGCATAAATAGTCTGCTCTATTATTATCTATAGCATTGTAAGAACCGGCAGGCAGTCCATGCAGATATATCATTGATTTAACACCCACATTTTTGCAAGCAGATATCGCAATTCTATTTATTGCAGTCATATCATTTGCAAAAATCACAAGTTTTATATGATTGCATTGAAGAAAATTCTCAAAAAATGAACGGAAATTGTAAACTCTATCTATGAAATATTCGCTTAATAAAAAATTAAAGTCACCATAATCCAACCCATTTGCCACCGCAGCATATTCAGTGCTTAGTCTGAAACCCGGATCAGCATGCCAAGGAAGCATACACACCTTATAACCTTCTTCCTTTAGTTTGTCATTGATTCCCCAGTTTGCGTAAGCTTCTGATAAGATAGCTCCATCAAAATCAATATTGCTAACTTTCCGCTTGAATGAAGCCAAATAATTACGGATGCGATATTTCAACTGTCGTTTGTGTCCAAATGGCGTTTTAAAGTGATTACCAAAGTAATAAACACGTGTATCCAACTCGTATTGTATCCAATCGAGATATTCGGTTCGATTTGGATACACCTCGAATAATGTATCTATATATGTATGTGCCATATTATTGTTTGTTTAAATAACGTTCTATTCCTACTTTCAGCTCAATCTGCGCTTTCCATTGGATTAATTCTATATTCTTGGCTATAGGAGCTACTGCATACATTGTGTCTCTATCTCGATAGGCTCTAGCTCCCCAATTGATATTACAACGGCGTTTGGACACCGATTCAATAATCTTCGCAACCTCCCTGACAGTTGTACCCCGACCTGTGCCAAGATGAAAGTCTTCTCCGTTTTTCTCTAACATACAAAAAGAACAATGATTCTGAATCACATAGATGAGAAATCGGGAAATATCATCCACATGAATAAAATCAAGGATTTGTTCTCCTCCCGTCATCTCTATTGCCGCGGGTGCATCCAGCGATTCAATGATGTAATCCATCAAACGCTTCACTGTAGGATTGCCTCCATACACAGTATAGGGTACTGCTGTAATATATTTGAATGCATATAATCCGGCATAATAATTCAAGAAAGTTCGGAATGCAGTCTTTGTGGCCGAATAAAGGTATGCGCTATCAAACTGCTGCACCCCTAATCTATATTCAGCAAAAGAACCGGTGTTTACGAACAATTTTAGCGAAGGACAATTAGACAGTACAGACAGCAACTGAACTCCATAAGTAATATTTGAAGCAATTAAGGAATCTATTATCCGGATGTCATTGTCGGCAGTGCTCAATGCTGCCAAATGAATCACTATATTGGGATTAAAAGCCCTTACCATGTCCCAATTGTCCGCAGATGTATGCACAAAGTTAGTAAACCTATCCTGAGGAAACAATAACTCAGCCTTTTCTACAGAACGATTCAGTGTCAGAACTTCAACATCCGGACAAACAGAACAAAGCTGCGGTAATAGGTTCTGACCGATAAAGCCCGTAGCACCGGTGATAAGAATCTTCATAATAATTGAGAGGGATTAGAAATTATAAGGGATATCGCTGAGAGCTACGCGACTGGCTTCCTCAGGGTCGTGAGGTTCGGGAATAATATCCATAAGCATGGAAACGCCTTCGCCTACTCCATAGAATGCCATCCAAAGACCCGGAGCCACTGTCAAGCGTTGGTAGTTGAATTCTGGAGATAGAATGATTTCTTCAAAACTACCTTTCGTTGCACTACTTTCACGATCGTCATAAACAACGAACTTAACCGCACCTACAGGAACAATAAGATTCAGTGTCATACGATTGTGGCGCTTCCAGCCTTTAGCCTGCCCTTGCTCGATTTGAGAAAAGTATGCTTCACCAAAGCCACAATATCCTTCGTCAGTAGACTTCATGGCATGGTAAATATCGCCTTTGGGCACCGTGATATGCTTTAAGGGGTGCAATGTTACGCCTTCCATACTATTCCGCCCAATTAAGTCCCTGCTTTTTTGCAGAATCTACGTATGCCTCAATCTGCTTTACAGTAAGAGCATACATATCTTCGTAACGGTCAATATAGAAAGCCTTGTACCAATCAGCAATAAACTTTACACACTCTTCATAATGGAGGGTAGAATGCCAATTGAGATAAACAAGAGCTTTATCACAGTTAAGTTTAAGTAGGGTTGCTTCTTTAAAAGGAACATTGCCTGTCAGCTTAGCAGCTTGATCTTTATCCAACCCCCACAATGTAGCCAAATCTTGTACCAATTCAAATACAGTCTTGGTTTGCTCTGCACGAGGACCAAAGTTAAAAGGCTCGCCGTTCTCTACCTTACCTTCATAAAGATACTGCCCCAGATTTAAATAGCCACTCAAGGGTTCCAATACATGCTGCCAAGGGCGGGTTGCCTTCGGACTCCGGATTTCCACAGTTTCTTGATTCGAGAAAGCTTTTACACAATCTACAATAATGCGGTCTTTGGCCCAATCGCCACCACCTATCACGTTGCCTGCACGGGCAACGCCCAATTTAATGTTAGGCATAGACTGAATAAATGAATTCCAATAGCATTTGATGGTGAGTTCGGCTGCTCCTTTAGAACCTGAATATACATCCTTACCACCTACTGCATCGGTCTCACGATAACCCCAAATCCATTCTACATTTTCGTAAACCTTGTCGCTGGTAAGAAGTACACAAGTACATTCCCAAGTAATATTGCGGATAGCTTCAAGCACGGAAGCAGTACCTACTACATTGGTTGTAATGGTATCGAAAGGCTCTTTATAAGAAGTAGAGACTATAGCTTGTGCGGCCAAATGGAAAAGAAAGTCTGGTTTTACCCGCTGCACATAATCGTTCATCTCCTCACGATTGCGAATATCACCAAAATGGTGATGAATTTTTTTGTCCAATCCCAGTGTTTCAAACATTGAGGGATTGGTAGGAACGTCGTTAGAGTAGCCATAAACCTCAGCACCCACCATGAGCAACCATGCAGAGAGCCAACTACCTTTGAAACCAGTATTGCCGGTCACAAGGACTTTCTTACCTTTATATACGTTGTTAAATGCCATATTATTAATCGTTACTAATTATTTCCAGATTTTCCAAGGCGCATTTCCCGTGGACCAAAGTTTCTCTAAATGTTGTTTCTCGCGCAGAGTGTCCATACATTGCCAAAAGCCATGATGAACAAAAGCCTTTAATTCCGATTCGGCGGCTAATTGCTTCAGAGGTTCTTGCTCAAACACCGTGTTATCTCCCTCAATATATTCAAGCACTGAAGGTTCTAATACGAAAAAACCAATATTAATCAGATTGCCATCTAAATCAGACTTTTCTCTGAAAGCTCTGACTGTTCCGTCTTTTATATCTAATACACCTTTATTTTGACCGAAATTATATACCGAAACAGTGGCTAATTTACCATGACTCTTATGGAAATCCAGCAACTCCTTAAGGTTTACATCGCCCACTGCATCTCCGTAATTAAGCATGAAGGGCTCATTTCCCACATAGTCTTTTATCCTCTTGATTCTTCCACCGGTCATTGTGCCAAGCCCCGTATCAATAACCGTTACCTTCCATGGCTCAATATGCTTTTGATGCACAATCACTTCATTGCCATTGGTAAAATCAAAAGTAATATCCGATGTATGAAGGAAGTAGTCCGAAAACCATTCTTTAATTTTATGCTGCTTATATCCGGCACAGATTATAAACTCATTAACTCCATAGTATGAATATACTTTCATCAAATGCCACAAAATAGGCATCCCACCTATTTCTATCATAGGCTTAGGCTTGTAAGCAGATTCTTCAGATATTCGAGTACCGAATCCGCCAGCAAGAATAACGACTTTCATATTGATTTTATTATTTGTTTTATATCTAAGAAGACTTCTTTTAGTTAAAGCATTGATTACCTTATTTTCAAACCTACTTCTTCCTGATAACATTTAGGCTTTTACATATAAATACACCAATCCTTGCATTGATGGGTATAATCGTAAAGTAGATAAACCTATATTAAAGGGATAAATTCTTCAATAAATAAGGATTTTTGGTTATGTAGGTCCGAACAAAGGGATATCTAATCAACTACACGATAAGAGCCTAATAATTTATTCCCTTGCTACCCCTACAACCGGATAGTTTTGTAGTATATCACTCAGACATTTACCATCTTTAAAGTAGCAAGATAAAACAGGATACTTTTCAACAATCTGTATCACCATTTTCAAGTAAGTACGATCGGAACCATGAAAGCCGTCAATATACTCAGGATTGGGGCTATTCAGAATTCCACCATCACTATAATCGAAAAAAAAGGCTTGGGGATATGAAGCAAATATAGGAGAGATTTCATCATATAGTTTCTGCATATAGATATACTTATCTCCCATTCCCTCCATATGGTTCCATACTTTAGGCGAAAAGGGCGGTAAATAAGATAACACAAGAATACTGTTTTGTTGACAATAAGTAATCAGATTCGCAAGTGTCTTCAAAGATTGATTATTCACCACTTGACAATAATCCCAACGAGAGTCTGTCCCACTATCAATAATAGACAACAACTGATTAAAATCGGTATCGGAATTTTTGCATGGTTCCGCATAGATTGCACCATAATAGTAAGAGCCGTCAGGACGGTAACCATTCTGATTCATCTTAGCATTCATGCCTATACATAATGTATCCTTTATCAAGGTTTCAAAGCCAATTTTGCACGTAACAAAATCACTTACTACTTTAGATAAATTAGACAATATAATATTATTGAAATCATAGTTATATTCATAATTAGCAGTTCTTCCATCGCCCCAAACCTCCTTAAAAAAGAATTGATCCAAACAAAGTATAACTACCTTAGGTGTAAAAGTAAGACGTTCCAGAAAGGGTCGCACCTCATCTAATCGAAACACACAACCTCCTGCATTATAGAAAGAATATTCATCAGCAAACCACTCTTCCCGAAATTGCATTACACGCGAAGTACCCACTGCAAGGATATCGGGATGCAACTTATTAGACATCCTCAACTTAAAAGCTTTATCATTGTCTTGATACCCCCAACCTACAAGTTTTTCAATACCTTGTTTACGAGCTTCCGCCATCTCTTCTACTACTCTATCAAGTGTTTTGAGTTCACCACCCTTATACAGCACCCACGATGAAAAGACACAAAATATCAACGCCGGAACAGCGACCCATAGCAACTTAAATATATATTGTTTCATCATTCTTTGTATAGTTTAAAATTGGAAATACATGAAGGTGGCTGTTACACCTTGGAAGAAAAGGATGGCAAGAATGATTGCTTGATAAATCAGGTAACGTACATATTTATTGCTTACATCCGTTACCAGGCAAAGCCCATACTCCCTCTTTCGATTCTTCCATTCAATAACTATCAGAGCCAATGAAGTAAGTACAGGAACAAGCAATGTCTTTTCCGAAATAATAAATTGACCAATTATTCCGTGATTAGGTACTGTAGCCATCTCTGTTATCATCCGCCACACATAATCACCCGCCACGGTTACACTGGGTGCTGCAAAGATTATCAAACCCAGAGTAACGAGCAGATAGGTGCCTAACATCTTTCCGAGATCTTGTAATCGGGGCAAGCCATATTTACCCACTATTTCCTTGCGTTTTTTCATAAAGGAACCATTCATTACCAAAGGAATGAAAAGCAAACCGTGATAGAGACCGAAAAGTGCAAAGGTATAGTTTGCACCATGCCACATTCCTACTGCCATTAAGTTTATGATAACCGCCAACAATATGCCTTTGAGCCCCCAATCTCGAAAACGTATATTTAAAGGCATAAAGACATAGTCAGTAAGCCATGAAGTGAGCGACATATGCCAACGACGCCAATATTCTGCAACATTGTGGGCGAAAAAGGGGTAATTAAAGTTCTTCGCAACTTTGATACCCAAAAGTTTACCTACACCAATAGCCATATCAGAATAGCCTGAAAAATCTGTATACATTTGAAAGGTGTAGAGTAAAGCATTCGCAAACAACAAGTTTCCTGGTAAACTCTCATAATTACCCCATGCACCGGAAGTAATCATGGCCAAATTATCGGCTATCACCATCTTCTTAAACATCCCCCACAGAATTTGGCGGCTTCCATCTACAACCATAGCATAGTCGAACGTACGACTATGAGAGAGTTGTCCTAAGAACTGTTTGGGACGGTCAATCGGACCGGACAAGATAGTAGGGAAAAAACCAATGTAAGTAGCAAAAGCTACAAGATTACGACAAGGCTCTATGTGTCGGCGATGAACTTCTATCACATAGCTGATAAGCTTAAAGGTAAAAAAGCTTATACCAAGCGGCATTATAATAGAAAAAGCATACCCATTGGTATGAAGGCCGACTGCATTAAAAAAGTTGCTAAATGATTCAACAAAGAAGTTGAGGTACTTAAAGTAAAGAAGAATGCTTATCCCTCCCAATACACTAAAAGTAGTCAAAAAAGAAGCTTTCTTTTCATCTTTTTCATTATAATATCCTATCGCAATACCCAGACCATAGAAGAATAAGGTAGTAAAAATGAGCAGTGGAAGCATGCGCCACTCAGTATACCCGTAAAAAAAGTAACTGGCAACAAGCAGCCATAGATTTTGTCTTTTTCCATCCTTTCCCTTCAGCAGGTAATATACAATGAAAACTACTGCAAAAAAGAGAAGGAAGCTGATTGAATTAACGACCATTATTGTCCCTTGTTTTTGCTATGATTATTTAGTGGCAATACAAGCAATCATCTCTCCCAAATTGTTCCAAGAGAGTATTTCCTTTGAGGTGAATTTAATTTTAAAATGCTTCTCAATGGCTACAATAAGCTGGATATGGCTCAATGAGTCCCATTCCTCAATGTCATCGGCAGAAGTATCATTATTTAATACAATCTCTTCGTTATCCAAGACATCGCGGAAGATGTCCTGCACCTTCACTAAAATTTCAGTTTTCTCCATTGTTCTTTGTTTTTTAGATGATTTTTTAATATGGAAAGTAGAGGAGCTATTTCGCTCCAATTTGTTAATCTATTTCGAATTATTTGATTTTATATAGCACTCTCTTACTTGATAACTTTCTACCAACAGTTCGTACTGTGCAGTTTCGACACCCTCTATCTTGCAGAATCCCAAACGTGGATAATGCTCCTCTACCATCTGATTTTTAGCAGTAGGCAGATATTCACCCACAATACGGAAGATACCATGAGTACGAGCGTAATCCACAATCGTATTAAGTGTAAAGTTCTCCATGCCACGCTTCAGTACACGGCAACTCATAAACCAGGTGTTGATAAAGAGTGTTCCCATGTCCTGCTTCTCACCGATGACAACACAAATCAACCCATTATCGCCAAACTTGTCGGACAAGGTAAATGAGAAAGTAACATAGCGTTCATCCGCTTCAATGGCAGAAATTTCGGTATCTGTGTAGCGTACCGTACGAAGGTTGAACTGATTGCTGCGTTGCGACAGCTGCGCCACACGAGGAGTGTTGAATTTATTGAAACCACCTACCTCACTCACCATATTGAGTGACTTCAAAAAATCGGCCTCATTGGTAAAGCTCCTCTGTAGCGATACACGCTTGGCTTCTACCTGATATTGTCTAGTACGATCTTTGTCACCTTCATTATAGCTGGCTGTCTCAAATAAATTCTGTGTATAAAGAAATTCCAAATACTCACCCGGATCTTCGGGCAACTCGGGTACGGTGACATCTGGAACATGTTCGCGCACCATATTGCGCTCGAAGGGATTGTCATCAAGGAACACCATCGAGTCAAATCCTATGTTAAGAATATCCCGAATGGTGCGAATGTTATCTGCCTTGTTCTCCCAGTTAGCAACAAAAACTGCAATGTCATCAAGTTTGAGGACCATCTCAGGGTTTTTCTCGAACGGTTCTTTGGCTTTACTCTCATCATTCTTGCTACATACTGCAATGATAATACCCCTGTTCTTAAGCTTCTTTACCCATTCTTGAAATTCAGTGAAGGCTTTGCCGATACCCAGTCCGTGCCCTACCTGAATATTCTCCCATCCGTCATCACCGACTACGCCACCCCATATCGTATTATCGAGATCAAGAACAAGGCATTTCTTAAATCTCCCTTCGACAGCACATATAATATCGAAAGTACGTGCAGCCACATAAGGCAAAGCATCAATACTCAGAACCATTTCGGTACTCACATATACCATGCTGTCGAACATAAAATTACGGCCAAATTTATTCTGCAAACCTGCAATATCACAAATGAAAAGATTGGGATATTCTTGGGCCAGATTCATCAGTTCAAAGTTGAGCTTACGCACTTGGTAAGTAAATGATGAACAAACTTTATTGGCATAGCTACCGAACACAGTATCCTCTATTTCAGGATAGTTATAGACAATGATACGGCCTTGCACAATGTCAGCTAAGGAACGCAGAAAGTCAATACGCCCGTCAGCCAGACCGGATTGCTGTCCAGTGGGCATCAAGCTATATTTTTCAAGGAGTTTGTGGGTAGACTGAAACACCACAATGTAGTCAGCATTAAAGGTATGGAAATCCGACGAGAGATCCAACACTTGTCTTTCTACTTGATTATATTCCGCCTCGAAAAGGTTTATATGATAGCCATGCTCTACACCCATACCACGCAAGGCAATGGCAAGAAATTGGGTGGCAGTATCGCCCAAAAGCGCAAGTTTCTTCACTGAGAGCGAGGCAGCATCCCGCTTCAAATTCCTTTTAAGTTGTTGAAAAGTAAACATTTTTAATCTTTATCTTTGAATGTTATTTTTGTATTTCCCTTTTTAGTACTCAAATTAGAGTACCTTCTCTTATTCCCTCTTTCTCACCTTAAACCATTCATCCAGCCACCCATTAATCACCCGCCTGATTTCCTCATCCTCCAAATCCCTGAAATAGTAGAAAATCAGCGACAAGTAGGCGCTTAGTCTTGCATCGAGCCCTTTTTTATATGGATATACGTTTTTGTACTGATATGAGCTTCCAAAGTAAGTTCCGCGATAGTAATCTTTCTCATTTTACGTAAAGTTTCGATAAAAGCACCCAATGAAGAGTGCATACAGTTTTCATTCATGTCAATTTTCGGTTATGTGAATTGTATAATAGTTTCTATAATGTTATAGATTGTTATTTATGCTTTAGCGTGCTTAAAATCTTTTCCGTATACGGAAAAGATTGGGTGAAATAAGTTACCTAACTTTGCACAATAATTTTAAAGAAAAATACGATGAAAAACACTCTTAAAATGTCGCTATTCATGCCGCCCATCTCACCGGTAAAGGATGCGGCGACCGGAAAAACCGTGAAAAGCGCCACGCTGACTCCGCTGCGGACTATGAGTCTCGAGGAAGTGTACAAACTAATCACCTCCAATGAACGCCTTGCCACGCTGACACTTGCTGTAAGAGACGCCGCACTGCGAGGCGACGAAAACGCCTGCCGACGCCTGAAGCAGCAAACACTGCCTTACGTCACTCCCTGCGGAGTATTCACCCGCCGCCGGAGCGACTGCCTGATGGAGCCGTCGGGACTGGTGGTGGTGGACATCGACCACCTCGAATCGGCCGAGGAAGCCGAAAATCTAAAACAACAGCTATTCGTAGACTCTTATCTTAGCCCCACACTGGTGTTCGTCAGTCCCACCGGACGGGGTGTGAAAGCCTTCGTGCCCTATGCCTCCGGGCAAACGGCCTCCGAAGGAATTGGCTGGGCCATGAGCTACGTGCACTGCATGTACGATGCTGATTACCGGCAACCCGGAAAGGGTGTGGATACATCGGGCAAAGACCCCGTGCGGGCTTGCTTCCTCTGTCACGACCCGGGGGCGCTGCTCAGAATCAATGAATAATCAAAGGATTTTCTTTCTCAACTACTACCCCGCCCTTCGGGCAGAGGCTGTGTCAAGACTCTTACAAGCATATCATTAGCTTCGCTCAAAACATCTTTCTATTTTTTACGCTAATGTATAGTCTGTCATGCAGAACGTAGTGAAGCATCTCTTCTCCTATTCACAAAGAGAGTAGATTCTTCGGGCTAAAGCCCTCTGAATGACTATAAATCATAAACTATAAATCAAAAATTCCAATGGAATCAATCTCATCACTACATCTCCTGGCCGAAGCCGTAAGGAGTGCGGGAGCCGACATTGCTCCCACTTATCAAGAGTATATCCAACTGGCCTTTGCCATTGCCAACGACTGCGGCGAAGCAGGCCGTCCTGATTTTCTGGCTCTGTGCAGCCCGTCTCCGAAGTACGACCCGCAAGCGGCCGACAAGCTCTTCAGCAATGCACTGAAGACCGGACGCAACGACGTGCACATAGGCTCCGTATTCCACCTGGCCGAGCTTTGCGGCGTAAAGGTACATCCGGAAACTCCGCCCGCCATTGGTACACTTGGTACACAAGGTTCACCCGGCTCTTCTTCCTCACACACACGCGTACGCGAGGACGACCCTGCGCCCGACAGCGATCCGCTGGCGCCCCTGCCCACTTTCGACGAACGCATCCATTGGCCCCATCCGCTGGAGTGCATCGCAAAATGCGGTACCTCCCGTGCTCAATACGACGTGCTTCTGCTGGGGGCCATCACCGTGCTGGGTGCCGGTATGGGACAGCATGTGCGAAGTTCCTATGGCGGAAAAATGATGTCGCCCTGCCTGCAAACCTTTGTGGTGGCACCGCCCGCATCGGGCAAGGGTGTGCTGTCGCTGGTGCGCCTGCTGGCCGAACCCATACACGATGAAATACGCAAGCAGGTGGCCGAAGGCATGGCATGCTACCGCCGTGAAAAAGCAAAGTACGACACACTGGGCAAAGAACGCGGGAAAACCGAAACTCCCGTGATGCCGGCCAACAAGATGTTCCTCATATCGGGCAACAATACCGGAACGGGCATCCTGCAAAACCTGATGGACTCTGACGGCACCGGCCTGATATGCGAAAGCGAAGCCGATACCATCTCCACCGCCATCGGCTCGGAGTACGGACACTGGAGCGACACCATGCGCAAAGCCTTCGACCACGACCGGCTGTCGTACAACCGGCGCACCGACCAAGAATACCGCGAAGTGAAAAAGACTTATCTTTCCGTACTTCTGTCGGGCACTCCGGCACAGGTGAAACCGCTGATACCCACTTCGGAAAACGGGCTCTTCTCTCGCCAAATTTTCTACTACATGCCTGCCATACACCACTGGCAAAACCAGTTCGACCGCAACGACAGCGACCTCGAAGAAACCTTCACCGCATTGGCCCTGGAGTGGAAGGACAAGCTGAAGGCCATTGTCATGGGCGGGCTGTTCACCCTGCGCCTCACCGACGGCCAGAAGAAGGAATTCAACCAACTGTTTTCCAACCTCTTCGTGCGCTCCGGACTGGCCAACGGCAACGAGATGTCGAGCAGCGTGGCACGTCTGGCTATCAACATCTGCCGCATCATGGAAGTGGTGGCCATGCTCCGTGTGCTGGAGCAGGGAGAGATAGCCTCCTCGCCTCACGTATCGCCCGACCGGGGCACCTCTCCGGATAATCTGAAAGACCGCATCATCACTCTTTGGGACCTCTACATCACCCCCGACGACTTTCATGCCGTGCTTTCACTGGCCGAGAGCCTTTACCGGCACACCACCCACATCCTCTCCTTCCTGCCCAAGACCGAAGTGACAAGCCGCGGCAATGCCGACCGGGATGCGCTGGTAGGCAGTATGGAGGAAGAATTCACACGGGCCTCTTTCCTGCAGAAAGCCGAAGCAATGGGCATCAAGCCCGAAACGGCCTCCACCTGGCTGAAGCGTATGCAGAAGCACGGGCTGGTGGAAAGCGTGGATGGCAAGGGCACTTACCACAAACCAACGCAGAGAGGATGAAGAATATGAATGCCGAAACACCTTATATACGCGCACCCGTGTGTGAAGCAAAGGGACGAATGAACCTCTGTACCAAGTGTACCAACCTCAGGTTTACGCTTCCCAAGCTGACCTTTACGTTGCCCAACCTCAGGTTTAAGGTTCTCCAAGTGCAGCCACTATCAGCCTCACCTGGGCAGGCGTATAGGAGCGTGAACGGGAAGAACCGCCCAAGGCGGAAAGCCCGTCACGCAGGTCGGGACAAAGGTCTATCCAGTGTTTCAGTTTGCGGAAGGCAGCTTCCGGACAAAGATTGGGGCAATAGATTTGGGCCAATTCGGTACGCCCGTATGTACGTATGACAAAACAATCCATAGTTGACAGTTATGATTTATATTTCATCAAAAGTAACCATAAATCATGACATTATCAAACATACAAGCGTAAATAACCAACTAAAACCGACCGAAACTGACCGGAACCGACCGGAACCGACAAACGCCCGTATCCACACCCTTATCTTTGCATCGTTGAGTTCAACACAGCAAACGTTTTTATCTTTTAACCTTTAATTTTTAATCCGTATGATTCGTTACAAAAAGTATCAAGTGACGGGCGAAGACAGCCCACTGAAAGGCCTCTGGTATGCACGCCCCGTAATCGAAGAAACCTTCGACATCGAAAAGCTGGCCAAGCACATGTCCAATCACAACACCCCCTATTCGAGTGGTGTCATCAAGGGAGTACTGGCCGACATGGTTTCCTGCACCAAGGAGCTGATTCTGGACGGCAAGAACGTGAAACTGGACGACCTTGCCATCTTCTCCGTAGGAATCGTCAGCAAGAAAGGGGCGCAATCTGCTGCCGACTTCTCGCTGGCCAACAACGTGAAGGGGCTGAAGCTCCGCGCCCGTGCCACCGGCGAACTGAGTAATGCCCAAATCAACCTGGATGGACAGCTGAAGGAATCTTCCCTGTACACCGTAGGCGGAAAAGCTCCCGATGGCAGTGGTTCCGACGGCGGTTCCGGAGGAAGTGACGGTGATCAAGGCGAGAATCCGTTAGGATGAGAATAATTACAAATTACTAATTATCAATTACCAATCATCATGAGTGAAGACAAAAAGTCAAAATCCGTGTGGGGCATTGTCCTCAAAGTAATCATCACCGTAGCTACCGCCATAGCGGGAGCTTTAGGTCTGGGCGCTTGCAAATAGCCATGCGTACGATTACCCTGCTCATTGTTCATTGCTCAGCCACGCCTCAAGGCGTGGCCCTGGGCTTTGAGGATTGCCGCCGCGACCACATCCACCACCGCGGCTTCCGTGACATCGGCTATCATTTCTATCTGACCCGCAACGGCGAAATACACCGCGGCCGCCCGTTGGAAAAAATAGGTGCGCATTGCCTCAATCACAACCGCCACTCCATCGGCATCTGTTACGAAGGAGGGTTGGATGCCGAAGGCTGTCCTGCTGATACCCGCACTTTGGAGCAGAAGGCTTCGTTGCTGGCACTGCTACGCGAGTTGAAACGCATCTTTCCACGGGCACTGATTATTGGACATCACGACTTGAATCCGGTGAAAGCTTGTCCGTGCTTCGATGCGGAAAGGGAGTATAGGGGGCTGTAAAAGGCTCCCTTTTTTATTCTATATCCAAAATCATCAACCCCATGCGCACTTCTTTATTGGGGATATCCAGCGTATAAAGATGTGTAAGCGGAGAATAATTCTTTATCGTCACATACCCGCTTTGGTAAAGCAATGGGGTGATATTTGTCATTCGTTCCGTAGGGGCATTGTTTACTTGCAAAGGAACAAAATCTGTTCGTATTTTGCTAACGAAGGGGGATGAAAGATACTAAAAAAAGAGGGGAAGAAGGAAATCTATTTTTCTGTAATCAATCTATCAACTTCACTTATCAAAAATGAAATCTGAGGGTACAAATTATCAATTTCATCTTTGGTAAACTCTTTGAAATCATCATAATCACTTGACTGCCTTTTATCGTAAATTTTAGAAAAGATGCGCCCGCATTCAGACGACAACAAATTCGTCTTTACAAAATGAAGTCCAAAAGCTTGTCGAACTCCCATGTGACTTTTCACTTCAATTCCATGCAAAATCAACAATGCTGAAACCATATGAAAACAAGCGTAATACATCCTATTTACAGCAGAATTCCATAGTTCATTATCTATCAAGACATCAACATCATGCATCAAGTCACATGCCTTTTGACGCCTATAATTGACAATATCACGCTTTATATCCTCTTCCATCACAGCAACACACCATCTTTCATTACATTATAATAAAATACAGTCTTTCTCTTTGCTGCCTCCCAAGCTTTACGAGTCATCACAATCGGGCTAATAATAGTACCTGTTTCTATTTCCAAATCATATATTGGAGCAGTAATGACATCCTCCTCCATAGGAGAAACTGTATCTTTATCCACTAAAATCAGAATATCAATGTCACTATTCTGTTTTGCCTCTCCACGTGCCTCAGAACCATAAAGAATAGTCTGAGAGTTGGGAGCAACACTCTTTATCATATATTTCAGACGCTTCACCAATTCCTTGCGATTCATATAGACTATGTTTTTAGTGTTTAGACTACCGCAAAGATAGTTTTATTTTTAAGAATTGCAGTAACAATATTCTCTTTTTTGATGACCTCTAACTATTCACGAACTCCCATGCAAATCTCGTTCCTTTCTCCAAATCCTGATTTACTTTCTTTCCCAATATATCTTTCAGATACTTAGGGTGCAAACCGAAGCCCGGACGAACGGAGCGAACGTTCTGCTCTGTAATCACTTCTCCGGCTTTCATATCCTCGGCTACATAGAGCGAACGGGAGAACTCCCTTCCCGACTTCATCTTATCAGTAAGTTCATACGATACTGAGCCGATAGCCGCTTCGGCCATGCGTATATCTTTCACCATTTGGGCAAACTCCTGCTCGTTCATTGAGAATGAGGCATCGGGGCCGCCAATACTACGGTCGATAATAAAATGCTTTTCAATCATGGTTGCACCTTGTGTCACAGCCACTACGGCAGACACACTGCCAATGGTATGATCGGACAAACCGGACTTCACTCCATAGCGCTCGGCTAAATCCTTTATCATGCACAGATTGGCTTCCTCAATGGGGGCAGGATAAGAGGAGGTGCATTTCAACAGCGTAATATCATCATTGCCCGCCGCACGGCAAGTATCTACAGCCAACTGAATGTCTTCTTCAGTGGCAATGCCGGTAGACATCACCATCGGTTTCATCTTCTTGGCGGCATACTCTATCAAAGGAATATCCGTAATTTCAAAAGAGGCAATCTTATAAATAGGGTTGCCCAAGGACTCCAAGAAATCTACCGCAGTTTTATCAAACGGTGATGAAAAACAGATAAGTCCTTCCTCCTTGGCCACACGAAACAATTCTTCGTGCCACTCCCAAGGGGTATAGGCTTGCTTATAAAGATCGTACAAACGAGTTCCATCCCAGATTGTACCTTGCTTAATCTTAAAATCATCAGCACGGCAATCCACCGTTATAGTGTCAGCCGTATAAGTTTGCAACTTTACGGCATCGGCACCGGATTTCTTGGCAGCAACGATAGTATCTATAGCTATTTGCTTATTTCCATTATGATTAGCAGATAATTCTGCTATTATCATTACCTTACTCATCTATTTGTTCAAGTCTTTAATTAAATAATCATATTCATCATCATTGGATATTTGTCTATACCCCAATTTCAAATGAAAGTGCAACGACCGGCTATTACTCCTCAATACCTTTGCCATAACAGAAGTCACCTGCTGTTCCTGAAGAAATTCAGACAAGGTGTTTTCAATCAACACAGCATCTCCATTTCCCCAAAACTCCGGCAATATAAATAGCCCGCGCTCCAAATGCGTGGCTGAACTATATTCTATATTTACAGAACCAAGAAGTTGTTCTTCCCGATAAACGGCCATATATATCTTCTTATACTGAACACTCAGGCTGTCTACAAACTTCAGGTGGGATTCCCAAAGAATAGGCTCCGTATGCGCCATTTGAATACGCACCTTTTCTTCATTTCTTGCCTGCCATATCAATAATTGCTTGTCTTTATCCAAAATTCTATAATCAACAAATTTCAGTCCATTCTTCTTTATCTCTATAGGAACAAACATATTTTGAAACAGCCTTCTATAACGCAATGACACTAAAGAAAAATCCATTGTATGCAAAGAATTGATTTTTTCTACAATCAAAGAATAATTCATCTCTGCAAAGTCCAAATTCAACAAGTTCCCCAAAGGATATATTAAATTATTTGCGGCATATTCAGCATAAACTTCCTTTTGGTTGTCTACATAATATCCGGCAACAACGGGTAATTGTTGGGACAATGCTTCCAAGCACACTGTGCTGGTCGGCACAAAAGCAATATCTGATTGTCTAAAGAGCTCTGACATCTCGGATGCAGACAAATTGTGCTGATAAGAAACCTTTGAAGAGCAATGCAATGTATCCAATTGGTATTTATCACCTACTATCGCAATTATCTGTTTCACAGTCTTTTCTTTTTGCAAAAAAGATACAAAGCGAGTGGTCAAATCATTCTTGTCGGAACCACCAAAACAGACAATGGCTTTTTCTATCTTTCTATTTTTCCGCTGTATTTGTGGCAATTGTAGAAACGGCAAGCGCAACAGTGCCCAAGCATAACCCAAGCACAACTGCGTGTAAGGTTCTGTACTAAATAAATTTCCATTGGTTATTCCGTGATTAATCACAACATCGGCCACATAGTGCTTGTCGTACATATCGTCAATGCACACCAGGCGACAGCCTTTTTGCTTGATGGCACGCTGGTAATCGGTAGTGAAGAAATAATTGTCGAGCACCACGATTTCATCACCTTGCAGATGGGAAAGGAAATCAGCAGAATGCGTTTCTTCCTGCAAGGGGATGAAAGGACATACCTTCTCCATCTCCTCTACTTGATAAGGGGTAGGATGACAAGTAAAAAAGGTACAATCGAAATCATCCTTTAACATATCGGCCAAAGCCAAGGTACGGATAAAATGGCCGTAACCGATAGTAGCGCTTGCATCGGCACGGAAGTAGATTTTTCTCAAGGAAGGGAAATGAATTAAATTGAAATTATTGGAAATTCTTCACCACATCAGGCACAAGAGTTCCAGAGTGTGGGCTTCGACTGTGCCGTATGATAACATCTATATTCTTCTTTTGACGTGCCGGACAAGAGGCAAATATAAGAAAGACAAACCGGATCAAGTGTCCGCATCTGCTTACATAACTCTACAATGCGATGCAAACCATAATACGCACGTATCAAACGCCAATCATCAAGATTGCCATACTCAAGTACTCGCTGAACCACTTGTTGAGGGCAGGCATCCATAGAAGCTTGAGACATATCAATGTCCCAGTACAAAAAGGGTGACAACTTACTCAAGCATTCTTTTTCGTCCATATAGAGTTTCTTTTGCTACAAAAAAACAAATGAAGAAAACATCAAAAGAAGAATGCTTCTTTTTTATGCATAAATGCCTTCCTCCATAATGTTCTGTCTCAATATTCCGTCCATATCTTCACGCAATCTTACGATATCTACCGCGCAGCCAAATAAGAGTTGAAGCTCTTCTTTAATATGAACCAAACTGAACATGCTGGGTGTTTGCAATTCAATACAAACATCCACATCGCTCTCCGCCGTCTGTTCACCACGTGCCACGGAGCCAAATATTCCCATACGCATAATGCCATATTTATAGGCATTTTCAGCCATATATTTACGTAGAAGAGCAATGTATTCAGACGTTGTTTTCATGCTTTTGCTATTTTATCTTAACCTTTTATGGTCTAAAAAATAAGATTTTTAAATAACAAAACCACATTTCAAATCAATTCAAACGTTTGAATCCGGATTGACAAACGGGACCTTCCAATGCTTTCATTACATCACGACCATCTTCAAACTCACGGATTTGGGCAAAAACCTTATCCAATTCATAGAAATATCCGTCTATGATTTCAGGTGTATGGGCAATGCAAGTGTACATACTTGTCCCTGCCAAATATCCCTTTTTCAGCATTTCTTGAGTGACAAAAGTCTTATATGCTAGATAATTCTTGCTCTTGAAGGTATAGCCGGCTAAAGCAGGAATACCCCATTGTTCTATTTGTAGGCCATATTTATCAGCCAGCTCCTGCCAACGTTTCTTGTTGTCGTTACCTATCTCAGTAATAATTTCCCAAGATTTGGTACGTTCCATAACTTTCAAAGCTGCCAATGCAGCAGTCGGGCCGATACGTTCCGTCCAGAATGTACTGCTAATCCATGAACCTTGCGCAGCTTCCATGATATTCTTTCTTCCGACAACTGCACAGATACCATAACCATTACCCAACGTCTTACTGAAAATGGCCATATCCGGTTCAACACCGTATTTAAGATATAAGCCACCGAAAGTTTCACGGAATCCACTCGTACATTCATCGAAAATGAGTACGATGCCACGTTCAGTAGCAAGATTTCGGACTTTCTGCAGGAAATTGTCTTCCGGACCGAAGTTACGGCACACCTCCATCTTGATGGCTGCCAAATCGGGGTTCTTATTCACTATATCAAGTAATTCATCAAAATTATTATAATGAAAAGGTATGGAAGTTCCACGTAACCCCCTGGGTACACCGTCAGTCGGAATGCCAGGAAGAAGATGACCAGCAAGTGCATCCGATTCGCCAAGGTTTACTGAAACATACCAGTCGTGCCAACCGTGGTAACCACAAATAGCTACTTTATCTTTGCCTGAGAAGGCACGGGCAATACGTACACAAACGGCATTGGCCTCGCCGCCACCACGTGTATAGCGAACACCGCTAGCCCAAGGATTCAATTCAATCATTCTTTCTGCCAAATATACTTCTTCAGGGCAATTAAAAGTGGTCAAATTTCCGTCTTTAACTACTTTCATGACAGCTTCATCCACTTCATCATTGGCATAGCCAAGAGTATTAGTGCCAACGCCCATCAAGAAACAGTCATAATAATGATTACCGTCAAGATCCCATACTTCACATCCCTTTGATTTACTGAAATATGAAGGCCAGTTCTCAGGCAACAGTTGTTCAGGTCTCTTTGATAACAACATGGTTCCACCTGGAATCATCTGTTTTGCTTTCTTGTAAAGGTCTTGTCCTTTTCCCATAATAAAATTAATTAATCGTTCAATAATGACTTGTCATAGCCTTCATTACGAGAGTAGTGTTGGTTTATGGCTTTTATGTTTTCATGAGAATCGAGATAAGCTACATAGTCCGCACAACTTTTCTCTATACCCAATTGCTCTATCAGGTTCTTCACCAATGCAAAGTCATCAGGAGTATCTACTGTTATGCGCTCTTTTGACCAATCCTCATCATTAGCTACATTTATGGATTTGAATAGCTTACCTCCCTTGACTGTCGAGTTTTTCCAGATGTACGGCGTGACATGCTCACGTTCGCTCTGCAAAGCTGCCTCTTGCCACGCTCTTTCCAAAACAGAATATTTAAATACTTCCACATCCATTCCATCCGGATAAGTCAGCATCAAAGTATTGGATACATAATCGCACCCTGATTCAATACAAGCTGCAATTGTCTTGTCAATTATCTCAGGATCTATCAAAGGACAATCTGAAGTAATACGAACCACATAATCAGGATGTTCTGGCTTTGCTGTTTGATAGAAACGGTCCAATACATCATTGACTGAACCTTGATAGGATTCAACACCTACTTTGTCGGCAATGTTGATAATATATTCGGCACCTTCTTCCGTGGTCGTAGCCACTTTTAGTTTCGAGATAAGTTTTGATTGCAGAATACGGTGTAAATGGATTTCCAACAAGGTCATTCCACACACCTCTTTCAAGATTTTGGCCGGTAAACGGGTAGAACCATAACGGGCCTGAGTTATTGCTAATATTTTCATTTCCAATTCACTGGGTTTAATAGTTCTTTTTCTGATACGTTGATTGATGAAATAAAATCAATATCTTCCTGCCGAAGCCCATTTTGTAAAGCATCAACATTTGCTTGCAATTGCTGACAATTATCCACTCCTATAAGAACTCCATCAATATTTGGATGAGAAACTACATAGTTCAAAGCCAGCTGTTCCATAGAAATACCACTGATGCCACAATATTCATGCAGTTTCTCCAAATATTTTTTCATTGGCAGCAACTTGTCTGTCAATTTACGCACGTTTTTAAAAAAAAGTCCCTGCAGAAACACCGAGCGAGTGTGTATCTCTACTCCGCATTGTTTGAGATAGAGAAGATAGGTATCAAACTGACGATCAAAGAGATTATAAGGAAACTGCAGAACGTCAAATACAACCTCATTATCCAGCAAATATTGCAGTTGATCAGTATTATAGAGTGAAAAACCTATTTTATCTATCTTTCCCTCTGCTTTGAGATCTTTCATTTTTTCCCATAATTGCGGATGAGACTGATAGAACTCGAAATGATGTACAAGATATCCATATAACTTCTTCTGTTGGAGTTTCTCTAAAGAAGAAGCAAATATGGCAGCAACACTATTTTCGGACTGAGGGTATTTGGAGATAATATGAAACTGAAGGTTATTCTCTGAAAGCGATTTACCTAATACGCTTTCACTGGTTCCGTAAGCAGAAGATGTATCAATTTTCTTAATTCCACTCTCTTTTGCCAATTGCAGAATCTTATTGACCTCACTCTGCTGAACTTGCCCAGACTGATTATTGACGCCATAATCAAGCCCGAACTGTACCGTACCGAGAACAAGTTTATTTGCGTAATTCATTTTGTTACAAATTCAATCACTTTCTCTATTACATATCCTTGCTCCTCATCCGTCAGCGTGGGATACATCGGCAGACTCAAACAGTGCTCGTAATACTCTTCCACTACAGGCAAGTCTCCTTTCTTATTACCCAACTGCTGATAGTAAGGCATCAGATGGAGAGGGGCATAATGCACCTGAGCATAAACATTGTTTTCGTGCAGGTAATTGTAAAGACCTAAACGGTTGGCTACCTGAATGACATAGAGATGATAGGCATGATAAGCATCGGCAGCATTGAATGGAGTCTTGATGCCATCTATTCCGGAAAACGCTTCATTATAGCGTTTCACGATTTCATGGCGGCGTTCAAGACCTGCTTTCGCACGCTCTAACTGAGAAATACCCAATGCAGCCTGAAAATCAGTCAGCCGGTAATTGTAGCCTAACTCCTGCATCTCGTAATACCAACCACCCTGATGCTCGTGCAGCAAAGCGGGGTCTTTGGTGATGCCGTGGGTACGGAACAGACAGAGTTTGTCGTAAAGCTCCTTGCTGTTGGTGGTAACCATTCCACCCTCGCCCGTAGCAATATGCTTCACAGGGTGGAAGGAGAACACGGCGAGGTCGGCAAAATTGCCATTGCCGCAGTATTGTTCGTTTCCTTTTTTATCCAGAAAATATCCTCCGGGAGCATGGCAGGCGTCTTCGAGAATCCATAGGCCGTATTCGTCGGCCAGTTTCTTAAATGCTTCCATATCCAAAGGATAGCCCGCAAAATCAACGGGAACAATGCCTTTGTAAGTGCCGCGGGGGGCAGCCTTTAGCATGGCCTCCAATTTGTGGATATCCATGAGGTAGGTATCCTTGTCGATATCACAGAACACCACCTCGCCACCGCAATAACGGATGCAGTTGGCACTGGCAGCAAAAGTCATCGGGGTGACGATAACCTTATCTCCGGGCTTTACGCCCAGAGCCGTAGCAGAAAGGTGCAGTCCGGAAGTGGCATTGTTTACGGCTACGGCAAACTTGGCGCCTACATATCCGGCAAACTTCGTTTCAAATTCTTTTATTTTGGGACCTTGCGTCAAGTAATCGCTCTTCAAGGTCTCGATAACTGCCCGGATATCCTCGTCGGTGATATGCTGGCGGCCGTAAGGAATAGGCTTTGCGGTCATTTCACCTCAAAATTAGGGTCGACGTATTTCTTGATGTTCTCGCGCATGGACTCTACGGTTTCCCAGTCTACATTGTTGTCGCTGCTGTAGTGAAAGCCGTCGGGCACGGGCACTGCATTGTGATGCTTGAGATACGTCTCACGATTGTGCTTATAGGATACAGAGGGAAGGATGACGTAATACCGGCCCAAGTCTATCGTATCGAGGGCATCGGTCACCGTAATCATCTCTTCGTGCAGCTTCTCGCCCGGACGGATGCCCACTTCTACTTGCGGCAGATTGGGAGCGATGGCGGTGGCTATATCTTTGATGCGGTAGGAAGGAATCTTCGGAATGAAGATTTCACCGCCCAGATGATGGCCGATGGCATACATCACCAGTGCCACACCGGCTTCGAGCGAGATGTTGAAGCGGGTCATGCGCATATCGGTAATGGGGAGCTCGGTAGCTCCGCTGTCGCGCTTATTGATAAAGAAGGGAATCACGGAACCGCGGGAGCCCATCACATTGCCATAGCGAACCACGGAGAAGCGGATGTCCTTGGAACCGCTGATGTTGTTGGCAGCAGTAAAGAGCTTGTCCGATGTGAGCTTGGTGGCGCCGTAAAGGTTGATAGGGGCACAAGCCTTGTCGGTGGAGAGTGCCACTACGTGTTGAACACCGGTAGCAAGGGCGGCTTTAATCACGTTCTGCGCACCGTGCACATTGGTTTTAATGCATTCTTCAGGATTGTATTCAGCGGTATCTACCTGCTTGATGGCAGCTGCATGGATAATCACATCCACTCCTTCGCAAGCACGCGTCAAGCGTTCGAGGTCGCGAACATCACCGATGAAGTAGCGCATCTGCGGATAGTTTTTCTCAGAATACTTCTGCTTCAGCTCGAATTGTTTCAGCTCATCGCGAGAGTAAATAATGATTTTCTTTACTTGAGGATAATCACGAAGTATGGTTTCCACAAACTTCTTGCCGAAGGAACCTGTTCCTCCGGTAATCAATACGGATTTGTTATTAAGCATTATAGTGTAACTTGTTTATTCATCTATGTATTCCCATGGATAGGGATTGTCTACCACGTTCTGAAATTCAGCAATGGCTTCCTGCTGCTCGGGAGTGAGTGACGCAGAATCCCAGGAGGCTATAATGGCGCGGGCTTCGTCGGCCAAAGACTCGTCGAACACTTCACCGTAACAGGCGGTAAGCAGGCGGAGCTTCAGTAAGGAAGCGGGAAGGGCATCGAGCACATCCCAACAACAGTCCAGCACTTTCTGGACATGCCGCTGCTTTTCGCCATGGTCCACAAAAGAGGCGCTGTAACCCATAAGAAGGGCAAGACAGACATTTGCCTGCTCGTCGATGGTAGTGCCTTTTACACCCGACCGGTACAAAGCCATGGTAAGACGGTAGACCTCACCGTTCCGCCGTGACAAGTCATCGCTATAGACGGGACTGCCGTCCATACCCAAATACATCAGTTCGTGCGCAGCACGCTGAAGAGTGATTGCTTCTTCGGAAAGAGACATAAGCAATTATAGAATTAAGAATTAAAAATTAAAGTTCAGCCGATTACTTCTATAAGATCGGGATGGATAGTGGCCATGGCAACAGCTATGACACCTTGTATTTCGATAACCACGCGACGGTCACGTGCGCCTTTCACCTTCAGAAACACACCCTCTTGCCCCTCAAATTCACCGCCGGTAATCCGGACTTTGGTACCTTTGGACAAGTTCAATTCATCCGGTTGAAAATAAAGAAGATGATCATCGTAAGTGCCGGATACGGCAATGAAACGCTGCATCTGACCGTCTGGGACAATAATCTTCTGCCCACTGCGGGTATCGGTGATATATTGCAGATAAGTGACTTGAGATTTTACACGCTGCACATCGGAAGGACGGGCATGGACAAAAAGCAGATTATGAACGACCGGAACCAGAGCACGGACTTTTTTCCCTTTTTTTATACATATCTTGTATTGCATAGGAATGAAACAGCCCAAATTTTCTTTCTTGAGCAGATGCATGGCATCCGGTTCTCTGCGGTAGGTGGCACGCATAGCATACCAGATTTCGACCTCTTTCTCTATTCCCATTTTTATGCTTTTGTTCAGACAAGGGTGTTCTCCTGGGGCTTTGAACCTCTTGCATACACTTGAAATTCAATTACTTGCGGACACTTTATGTAGAATACGACAAGCTTTATGCCCTTCTTGTCAACAGATTTTTTGCAGTCATTCATTACCTGTCAGGTAAAATGCTGTAAACGAATCTATTGCAAGCAAAAAGCGTTCAATAGACGTTCGTTTTTTGAACGTCAATATTTAAGAAAACTAAAGAGGGAAGATTACTTAAAAATTAGTAAAAGGAAGAAGTTAGAGAAATACAATGCAATAGGCTTACTGACAAAGTATTATACTCACTAAAAAGAAATTTATAGAATATTTTTATTAAACATTTTGCGAGATTCAAAAATACACGTTATCTTTGCGTTCATTAAACGAACGTTTAAAAAACACCTTTTCCAAACGAAATATTCCACTGTATAACAAATAATTACATTGAAATAAAAAATATCGTGTTTATAGAAATCAGATTCCTACAAACACGATATCAATTAAAAAAGAAATTACTATTCTCAGAAGTTAAAGATACCCAATTCCGGGAAAGTAGCCCCTTGCACTGCAAAACAGATTCCGAAGCAAGCCGCACTTACAATCCAAAGAATAACCAGCGTCCACTTCAAACCGGAATTCATCGGCTGCCATTTGAATATCTGACTGAAGATGGCCCATACAAGACTGACCAAAGGAATTCCTACCAGCAAGATTCCTGCAATGTACATCACAATGGCAGACAACGGAGAAGTAGGCAGTACCACATCAGCCATCGGGAAAAAGGAAATGAGAGCCGCACCGCCACCAACAGCCACCGCTATCGCAGCAAACAACAACGCCACAAATACCACTCCAAATACAAACAGTACCGGACTGCAGATAATGGCAAATATCACCAGACAGATTTTCAAGAACCAGCCGACAATCATCACCAATGCATCTCCCAACTTCTGCAAGAAAGTACGGGGTTTGTCCGACCTCATATAATCATTCACCCCATTGGCAACCTTCTCAAAACCGTCCGTCACCGTCTTTCCGATATTCTCTACCGTAACGGCCTCGCCACGCATACTCAACTTCTCGGCTGCTGTGCGGGCTTCCGGTATAACCAGCCAACACACGATATAGACCGGTATCAATGTCCCTACCCCACAAATCAAGATGACAAGCAGTAACAGTCGAAGTAAAGTTACATCCCATCCCAGGTAGGCAGCCATTCCACTGATGACACCACCCAGCATTTTGTCATCCGGATTGCGGTATAGACGACGGCGTGTAGTGCCATAAGCGGTATTGCTGTTCCAAGCACCGGCACCATAGCCGCCCCCGGCACTCGTGCTGCCGGAATCGGCACTAGCACTCTCTCCTTCCGCCTCCATATCTTCCGGCTTTCCCATGCGGGCAATCACCTCTTCCACATCGGCTATCGTGATTACTTGCGAACCGGCCGACAATTTCTCGGCAAAGAGTTCGGAAATGCGGCGTTCTATATCATCTACAATCTCGTCGGCACCGGCTTCCTTACGGAAGTGTATCTTGAGATTACTCAGATAATTATCCAAAAGGCGGTATGCGTCATCATCAATATTAAAAACGGTTCCACCTAAATTTACAGTTAATGTCTTTTTCATAACACACTATTTATTTACAATTTGACTATTTACGATTTACTATTTACCATTCGGCGAATGCAGCATATTCTCTGTGGTCATTTCAAGAATTGCTAATGTGATTCACCGTCTCGTTCAACTCTTTCCAGGATGTTTCCAGTTCACCGAGAAAGACTTCTCCTTTTTCCGTCAACCGGTAATATTTACGGGGAGGACCTTGTGTAGACTCAATCCATTCATACCCCAAAAGGTCGTCGTTCTTCAAACGAGTGAGCAACGGATAAAGTGTACCTTCCACCACAATCAGTCTGGCTTCTTTCAACTTCTGAATGATATCCGAAGCATAAGCCGGCTCTTTGTGAAGCAGCAGCATGATGCAATATTCAAGCATGCCCTTGCGCATTTGCGACTTTACATTGTTTACATCCATAATAGTATTTACTATTTGACAATTTACGATTTACTATTTGGCTGCGCAATAGAGTAATGAGTGTCCTTATTCATTCTATTGTTGTTCCTTGTATGGCACAAATATATGTATTATACCAGTACCTTGCATTACAAAGTACTTTATATTAAACATTATTAACAAGAAAAGTAGTTCACGCTACTCTATAACATCAGTAACGTGAACAGAGAGGAAGAGGGATATTTACCGATGGATAACAATTTTATCCAATATACCGGTCAGACTCGCAATTGCTACTCCGTAGTTGGTTATGGGGATGTGCTGTGCGTGGGCATGGGCTATACGATTGAGAACGTACTTCCGGTTGAACATGCAAGCGCCGCAATGGATAATTAAATCATATCGGAACAAGTCTTTGGGAAAGTCATTTCCAGATACAAAGTCTATCTGCAATTCCTCGCCGATGCGCTTTCGTAACAGGCGGGGAATTTTGACGGTGCCGATGTCCTCGGTCAGCGGGGCGTGGGTGCAGGCTTCGGCTATCAGTACACGCGATTGGGGTGTCAGGCTATGAATAGCGGCAGCTCCCTCTACAAAGGCATTGATGTCTCCTTTGTAACCGGCAAAAAGAACCGAGAAGGAAGTAAGACTACTCTCGGCAGGCTTTTGTTGATAGACGATGGGGAACACCTGAGAGTCTGTGATTATCAGCTTAGGCGGACGGACAAGGGCTTGCAGGGAGGCTTGCAGCTTGTCGGTGGTGCAGCTCATCACTAAGCACTTTTTATCCAACAGTTCGCGGATGGTCTGCACTTGCGGAAGAATGAGACGACCTTTGGGGGCTTGTATATCCTGGGGCATCACCAGCAGGACGACATCTCCTTCACTTACCCAATTGCCCGTGATAGTCTGCTCACCAAAATTCTCGGGAAGCTTTTCGAGAATAGCATCGAAAATGCCTTGAATGCCGGTACCCTCTTTGGCACTGACCACAACGGGAGCCTGCCCGCATTCCTTTTCAATCCGAAGCACCACGGAAGCGGTGTCTTGACGGGAATCGGCTTTATTCAGTATCAGTATCACGGGGATTTCGCGCGCAGCCAGTAGCTTTAGCCATTGCTGTTCCAGCGTTCCGTCAGCTTCATAAAGCAAGAGGGCGATGTCCGCTTTCTCCACCGTCTTTAAGGTACGCTCCACGCGCATACCGCCCAGTTCGCCTTCGTCGTCATCAAAACCGGGGGTATCGATAAAGAGGCACGGGCCCAAAGGATATACTTCCATGGCTTTGGTTACGGGATCGGTAGTAGTGCCGGGCGTTGCGGATACCAATGCCGTGTCTTGCCCGGTCAAGGCATTGACAAGGCTGGACTTTCCGCTGTTCCGTCGTCCAAAGACGGCAATGTGCAGGCGGTTGGAACGAGGTGTATTATTCATAAATCCGAAATCTAAAATCTAAAGTCTCTTTTCCCCTCCCCTATCTCCTGAAGATTACGTTCGGCTATCGCCCGTATCTTGGGGTTCGGGATATGCTCCATCTCCTCACGAATCAGCTGTATGCCCTTCTCCTTGGTTTCGGAGGAGGCATAGTCCTCCAGATATTCTTTTAATGTCATCAGTGCATTGGGCTGGCAGCAGTTTGCTATCTGTCCGCGCTTGACGAGCGACATGAAGCGGTCTCCGGTACGTCCCTCGCGATAGCAGGCGGTGCAGAAGCTGGGGATATGCCCCAGGTCGAGCAGCCAACTCACCACTTCATCCAGCGTGCGCCGGTCGCTCACATCGAATTGGGAGGAATCTTCCTCTTTGGCTTCCGGCACGGCATAGCCTCCCACGCTGGTGCGCGAACCGCCGCTTATCTGCGAAACGCCCAGTTCGAGCACCCGACGGCGTACGGCTTCCGACTCACGGGTGGAAATAATCATTCCCGTATAAGGCACCGCAATGCGGGTAACCGCCACAATACGGCAGAACATCTCATCCGAGATGGCATCGGGAAAATCCTCGGTCGAAATATCATCTGCCGGACAAATGCGCGGTACGCTGATGGTATGCGGACCCACGCCAAAGGTAGCTTCCAGATGTTCGGCATGCATCAGCAATCCTACGAAGTCGTAGCGATAGGTATTCAGACCAAACAATACACCGATACCTACATCGTCGATGCCACCCTCCATAGCGCGGTCCATCGCTTCGGTGTGGTAGGCATAATTACTTTTCGGTCCCGTGGGATGCAAGGCTTCGTAATGCTCTTTGCTGTAAGTCTCCTGAAAAAGGATATAAGTGCCGATACCTGCCTCTTTCAGCAACCGATAGTTTTCCACTGTAGTGGCGGCTATGTTGACATTCACCCGGCGGATGGCCCCGTTCTTGTGGTGGATGCTGTAGATGGTGCGGATAGACTCTAAGATATAGTCGATAGGGTTGTTTCGAGGGTCTTCTCCGGCTTCCAGCGCCAGGCGTTTATGTCCCATGTCCTGCAAGGCGATAACCTCGCGGCGTATCTCCTCTTGCGAGAGTTTCTTGCGGGGGATGGTACGGTTCTTGGCATGATACGGGCAATAGACGCAACCGTTCACGCAATAGTTGGAAAGGTAAAGCGGGGCAAACATCACAATGCGGTTGCCATAGAATTTCCGTTTGATTTCACGTGCCAGACGATAGATGCGCTGCACCAGTTCCGGCTCGTCACATTCCAGCAGCAGGGCCGCCTCCCGATGGGAAAGCCCCTGGCACAAAGCAGCCTTGTCAATCAAACTTTCAATGAGCGGACGGTTGTTGCGGTTTGCCTGCGCATACTCCAATGTATCCAATATCTCCTGGTGATTGATGAATTCTTCTGCTTGTCTTGACTTTATGTTATACACTTCGTAAATTGATAATTGGTAATTAAAATAAAGAATGAAGATTTGAAAATTATCAATTATCAACGGTCAATTCTCCATTCTCATAATCTCCTCTCTCTCTTGATACCTCGTAGCCTATCCCTTTCAGTTGTTCCTCCAATTTTAGCAAACCTTCTGCCGCTTCGGCACCCGCAGAAGCTTTGTTATCATAGAGGGAGTACTTCGCCCGCTGATGAGAAGGCGAAAGATTAGGCATCACGACATTGGCGCCAGCCAATATTCCCCGTTCCCGTCCGTCCGGAGCAAGTGTGGCCAGGGCAGTGGTAGCAGGTATCAGTGCCGCGGGATGCATCAACCGGAAGATAGAAAGCAACTTCAACGTCAACTCCATATCTCCCGGCGGAAAAGAGGAAAACGGAGTATCGTGATGCGGAAGAAAAGGTCCCATGCCTATCATCTCCGGCTGAAACCGTTCGATGAAGAGAATGTCTTCTACCAAATGGTCCACCGTCTGGTAAGGACTGCCCACCATGATTCCGGTTCCCACTTGATAGCCTATCTCTTTCAGCCAGTCCAAGCATTGCAACCGATGGGAAAGGGACATCTCCGCAGGATGAAGCCGGTGATAATGCCCTTCGTTGCAGGTTTCGTGCCGCAACAGATAGCGGTTGGCACCTGCCAGGAAGAAACGTTCGTAGGCTTCCCGCGATTTCTCGCCCAAGGATAAGGTAATGGCACAATCCGGGAAGGATTGCCGGATGGCGGCAACTGTCTCCACCATCCCCTCATCCTTCACCGCCGGCGCTTCGCCCCCTTGCAGCACAAAGGTACGGAAACCCAACCGATAGCCTTCATGGCAACACGAAAGAATCTCCTCCTGCGCCAGCTCATAACGGACTATGTTCCGGTTCTCCTTCCGTATGCCGCAATAGTAGCAGTTA
This sequence comes from Bacteroides sp. AF34-31BH, assembly GCF_003602795.1. Taxonomy (NCBI): domain Bacteria; kingdom Pseudomonadati; phylum Bacteroidota; class Bacteroidia; order Bacteroidales; family Bacteroidaceae; genus Bacteroides; species Bacteroides sp. AF34-31BH. The sequence goes on along the minus strand of NZ_QTLV01000002.1, from coordinate 35,924 downwards.
TTGCGGCAACGGTTGGTTATCTCAATCAGTCCGCGAATGAAGATTTTATTGCCAAAGCAGGCAAGCGCTTCTTCCCGGGCAAGCTCCTGCAGGTAGGCTGCAAGTTCTGTGTCCCGACAAAGAAGCAAGGCTTTATACTCTTCGGCATCCAGCCTGCGATTGCTCCGCAATTTGTCAATCAAATGCTTCATATAAACGGACAAAGGGCTAATACGTCTCTTTTCTCTTTGCCAACTCCTGCGTCAGCTGGCGCTTTCCGGCAGTTATTTCATTATGCGAACATGGCCCGGTAATACAACCACCCTCGCAAGCCATCACTTCAATAAATTGCCCCGGAGCCTTGCCCGACTTGGCGTAAGCACGCAACGCACCGATAGCCTTCTTATCCAGATTAGCCACTTGTACGGCATTGATTTTATCTGCCTCTTCCTTCAGATAGGCTTTCACGGCACCCATCACGCCTCCTGCCTGCGCAAAACCATGCGCCTCGCGCACGGAAGTGAAACTCATGGAATAGGGCTTTGCCTGCTCCATCTGAATATCCAGCCCGGCAAGCACGGAAGCCACCTCCTCGAAAGTCATGATAAAGTCCACCGCCTCGTCGCGCTGCGCCTCTTTGCGCTTGGCAACGCAAGGACCTATGAAGACCACCTTCGCATCCGGATACTTCTCTTTAGCAATGCGGGCAGCATAATACATCGGCGAACCGGTGCCCGACACGTAAGGCTTCATGGCAGGAATATGCTTGTTCACCAACTCTATATAAGACGGACAGCAGGAAGTCGTCATAAACTTCTGACCCTCCTCCAGCTTCTCAATCAGCTCGTGCGCCTCGTTGCTGACGGTATCCATCGCTCCCTGAGCCACCTCGATGACATCCGTAAAACCGACCTGTTTCAATGCGCCATATACTTGTTCAATAGTCGTCTTGAACTGCCCCAGGATGGACGGAGCCACGATAGCCACCACCTGCTCACCCTTGCGGATTCTGTGCAACACGTCGAACACCTGCGATATTTCGAAAATTGCTCCGAATGGACATGCATTGAGACACTTTCCGCAATAGATACATTTGCTTTCGTCAATATGCTCTATCCCCTTCTCATCCTTACTGATGGCTTTCACGGGACAAGCTTCCTCACAAGGTACGGGAATATAAACAATGGCATGGTAGGGACAACTCTTATGGCAGATGCCGCAACTGATACACGCATCATGGTCAATCCATGCCTGCCCGCTCTCCTTGACGTGCACTGCCTTCTTGGGACAATTTACCTGGCAACTGCGTGCCGTACATCCGCGGCAGAGGTTCGTAATCTCGTAGTTAATCTGCACACATGCCGAACAAGCTTCGTCAATCACACACATGATATTGTCTTTCGGCCTGCCATTTTCCGCTCTGTCCAGTGCACGGGCAGCGTACTCCGACAAGGGGGTCAGCTCATCCGTCTCGTCCTCCATATCGAGTCCCAGAAGCGGCAATGACTTGTACTTCCACACCGCGCGCTCTTTGTGCACACAGCAGCGTCCCGCGTGCTTGGACCTCTTCGGACTCAGCTCGATGGGCAGCCGGTCTATTTTATCCACAAGTTCGTTGTTATTCCACAGCTTTACCAGTTCCTTCAGTAATCTGTGGCGGACAATCATAATGTTGCTCGTAAATGCCATAATTTTTAAAATCAAAATTAGTTAGTTCGGTAACGGTCTGCAAAGATAACGATTGTTTCACAAAAAAGGCTTAACTTTACACCCCAAACAGTATAAATACAACCGATATGTTTACCATAAGAAAAGCAACGACAGCAGACTGCGCACTGATTCAGAAACTTGCGCAGCAGATATTCCCTGTCACGTATAAGGATATCCTTACTCCCGAACAGACCGACTACATGATGGAATGGATGTATTCATTGGACAATATCCGCAAGCAAATGGAAGAGGAAGGTCACGTCTACTTCCTGGCCTACGAAGAATGTGAAGCGGCGGGCTATGTGTCCGTACAGCAGCAAGGAGAAAATTTATTCCACCTGCAAAAGATTTATGTGCTCCCCTATTACCAGGGTGCACATTGCGGCAGTTTCCTCTTTCGCGAAGCCATCAAGTACATCAAGGAAGTGCATCCCGGCCCTTGTCTGATGGAATTGAATGTGAACCGTAACAACAAGGCACTGCAGTTTTACGAACATATGGGAATGCGGAAACTCCGTGAAGGGGATTTCCCGATAGGAAACGGATATTACATGAATGACTACATCATGGGACTGGAAATCTGAGCCCCGGCATTAAAAGCCCTCCAAAAACTAAAGGCTGCGCAGTTCATTACGAACATTGCGCAGCCTTTAGTTTTATCTTTCGTTTCCGATTACTTCGCCACCTTTTCAAGCCATTTCAGCATGAACAGCATGGTGAACATGGAAATGCAGCACGCTACTACAAATACCGTCCACGTCATCCAGATAGGAATACTTTCGTAAAGGATAGCACCGATAACGAGCAACTGATTACCAATGGCAGTAGCGCCGAGCCAACCGCCCTGCATGATACCCTGATATTTGGGAGGAGCCACCTTGGACACGAATGAAATGCCCAACGGAGAAATGTACAATTCGGCAACAGTCAATATCAGATAGGTAACCATCAGCAACAGCGGAGTCACCTTCACCGGAGAGGTACCCAAAGCGATTATATCCTTGTGCATCGGCAAGTTGCTTACATAAGAACCGATAGCCATTATAAGGAAGCCGGTGGCAGCAATACCCATACCGATGGCAATCTTCCGCGGAGTGGAAGGCTCTTTACCCTTGGCACGCTGTGCTGCAAAGACAGCCATGATGACCGGTGTCAGAGATACAACGAAAATCGGGTTCAAAGACTGGAACAGCTCAGCGGAAATAGCCATGCCGAACAAATTCAAATCTGTATATTCCTTGGCAAAATACGTCAGTGTCAACCCATTCTGATGGAACGAGAACCAGAAGAAAATTACCACACCGAATACGGCAAACAATGCATACATGCGCTGTCTTACCTCTTGTGCGCTCATCTCCACTGCAGTGGCATCGCCCGCTTTTGCAGCCACCTTCTTGCTGGGATCGGGGAATTTCTTTCTGTTAATGACGAAAATTACCAAAGAAAGAACCATAGCCAAGATAGCTACACCGAATGCATAATGGAAACCGGTGGTAAACACGTTCAGATATTCATTGGCAAATACCGTCATATCCGTTACGGGTGTTCCGGAAATAGTGGCTTTCGTTGCCAGTGCACTATAAGTGTCCACAGCTTCGGGAGTCAGCGTTCCTGCCAGATGTCCGTGGCAAAGGGCAGGCAGGTCGGCATCATAATTGTAGCCGAATGTGGACAGCCACCAGTTACGTACGCCTACTGCGGCAAACGGAGCAAAGATGGCACCTACATTGATGAACATATAGAATAAGGAGAAACCAGAATCACGCATGCTGGAATATTGGGGATTGTCGTACATCTGCCCTACCAGCGCTTGAAGATTTCCCTTGAAAAGACCATTTCCGAAAGCAATGACAAACAAGGCCGCACAAGTAATCACCAAAAACAAGGTTTTATTGGCAACCGGTGTAGGAGACGGGATGGCAAGCATCAAGTAGCCTACCGCCATCAAGACAATGCCGGTAAAGATGGTACCTTTGTAATTACGGGTTCTGTCGGCAATAATACCACCTATCAATGCAAGAATGTAAATAGAAAAATAAAATGTTGAGTAGATCAAACCTGCCTCTTTTCCATCCAGTCCGAACTTGGCTTGCAGAAAAAGTACAAGAATGGCCATCATGGTATAAAAGCCGAAACGCTCGCCCAAATTAGCAAAGGATGCGGCAATCAGACCTTTAGGGTGTTTGTTGAACATAAAAATTAGTTTTTAGAATTAGTAATTGGATTGATTTCTTGAATAATTCCTGCAAATATATAAATTCTATTGAATATTTCCTTATAAAATTAAAATATCTCGGCAGAAATAGAAAATTTATTCATTAAAAAGAACACAAACTTCTGCACGCACTTCTTTTACCAAATCCTTCGGGTCCAGTTTAAGCTGCAAACCACGTTGTCCGGCACTGATATAGATATACGGAAACCGTAGGCACGTATCATGGATATAGGTAGGGAAAGGCTTCTTCATGCCGATGGGCGAACAACCTCCGCGGATGTAGCCCGTCAGAGGTAAAAGTTCCTTAACCGGAATGAGGTCACACTTCTTGTTGCCCGATGCCTTTGCCGCCAGTTTCAAATCCACTTCGTGCTCACCCGGGATGACGCAGACAAAGTAGCCGGATTTATCGCCGTGAAGAATAAGTGTCTTGAACACGCAGTTGATGTCCTCGCCCAAACTGGCGGCTACATGTACGGCGCTCAAATCGTTCTCATCCACCTCATAGGGAATGAGTTCATAGGCTATCTTGGCTTTGTCGAGCAGCCGCGCTGCATTCGTCTTATTAATTTTCACCATAACAAGTTACAAAATTAGTAATTATCCCCCAGCTCTTCACGCAGGAATTTCGGAGTATAGCCTTTCTCGCTCTTCGCCACCTCTTCGGGTGTTCCGCAGGAGAGGAGTTCCCCTCCCCCCTTGCCACCTTCGGGACCCATATCAATGATGTAGTCCGCCATCTTGATGACATCGAGATTATGCTCTATGACGATGACGGTGTTTCCTTTGTCAACAAGTTTGTTCAGTACATTCATCAGTACGCGGATATCTTCAAAATGAAGTCCGGTGGTAGGTTCGTCGAGGATATAGAGTGTCTTGCCCGTATCACGCTTAGAGAGTTCCGTAGCCAACTTTACGCGCTGGCTCTCACCTCCGGAGAGCGTGGTGGAGGACTGTCCCAGCTTGATATAGCCCAATCCCACTTCCTGGATAACCTTAATCTTATTCAATATCTGGGGCACATTCTCGAAGAACTCCACCGCACGGTTGATGGTCATATCCAGCACATCGGCAATGGACTTGCCTTTAAAGCGCACTTCCAGCGTCTCGCGGTTATAGCGTTTGCCGTGGCACACCTCGCAAGGCACATACACATCTGGCAGGAAATTCATCTCAATACATTTGTAGCCGTTGCCCTGGCAAGCCTCGCAGCGTCCGCCACTGACGTTGAAGGAGAAGCGTCCCGGCTTGTACCCGCGTATCTTCGCTTCGGGCAGGCCGACAAACAGATTGCGGATATCCGAGAACACACCCGTATAGGTGGCAGGATTGGAGCGCGGCGTACGTCCCAAGGGAGACTGGTCCACATTTACCACCTTGTCTATATGCTCCAACCCTTCAATGCTGTCATACTCCAAAGGGTCTTGAAGGGAGCGGTAGAACTTCTGCGAAAGAATAGGCTGCAACGTCTCGTTGATAAGCGTGGACTTGCCACTGCCGGAAACACCGGTAACGCAAATCAGCTTGCCCAGCGGGAACTCTACATCCACATTCTTCAGATTATTACCCTTGGCGCCACGCAGCCACAGACTGTGTCCATTGCCCTCGCGACGCTTGGCAGGCACCTCAATGGCACGCTCACCATTCAAGTATTGGGAAGTCAGCGTATGCGTCCGTAGCATTTCACGGGGAGTACCGGCAAAGACAACATCCCCTCCCAGCCTACCGGCTTTCGGCCCCATATCAATGACATAATCGGCGGCGAGCATCATATCCTTGTCATGCTCCACCACAATGACGGAGTTGCCAATGTCACGCAGTTCCTTCAAAGAGTGTATCAAGCGCTGGTTGTCGCGTTGGTGCAGGCCGATACTCGGCTCATCCAATATATACAGCACATTCACCAGCTGTGAACCTATCTGCGTAGCCAGGCGGATACGCTGGCTTTCACCACCGGAAAGGCTGACGGAACTACGGTTCAGCGAAAGATAATCCAGACCGACATCGAGCAAAAACTTGAGCCGCGTACGGATTTCCTTCAGGATTTCACCGGCAATCTGCTGCTGCTTGCTGCTGAGATGCGGGTCTACGGCAGATAGCCAGTCATACAGCTCGCTAATGTCCATTGTGGACAGTTCGTAGATGTTCTTGTCGTGGATGCGAAACGAAAGCGCTTCCTTGTTCAGCTTGGCGCCATGGCACTCCGGACAAACGGCAGTCTTGGCAAACTGGTCCGCCCACTTCTGCGCCGTGGCGGAAGCATCCTTCTCTTGCAACATCTGAATGTATTTGATGACACCCTCAAACGTCACGAAGTAGTCGGAAGAGGTGCCTATCAGCGAACTCTTTATCTTGATGCGCTCGTCCGAGCCGTAGAGCACCTCGTCCAGTGCATCCTCCGGCAGCTCCTTCACCGGAGTTTTCAGCGTTGCCTCATACTTCTCCAGCAAGGCGGTAATCTGCCAGAAAATCATGCTGTTCTTGGCTTTCCCCAAGGGTGCGATGGCACCTCCGGCGATGGAGAGCTCGCGGTCGGGAATCACCTTGTCGATGTCAATCTGGCTCACCACCCCCAGCCCTTTGCACTTAGGGCATGCGCCCTGCGGGGAGTTGAAGGAGAAGTTGTGCGGTGCCGGTTCCCGATAGGACAAGCCCGTCACGGGACACATCAGCCGCTTGCTGTAATGGCGCACGCTGTCGGTCTGCGCATCGAGTATCATCAGCAGCCCGTCGCCCTGGCGCATGGCGGTGGCTACGCTGTTCTTCAGGCGCGTGTCGTCCTTATCTGCCACCACAAGCTTGTCTATCACTACCTCCACATCGTGGTTCTTGTAGCGGTCCAGCTTCATACCGGGCAGGGCTTCGCGCACCTCGCCGTCCACACGCACGTAGAGGTAGCCTTTCTTGCGCACCTGCTCGAAAAGCTCCTTGTAGTGTCCCTTACGACCCCGCACCAGCGGGGCAAGGATGTAGATGCGCTTTCCTTTATAGTCTTTCAGGATGAGGTCCAGTATCTGCTCTTCGGTGTACTTCACCATCTTCTCGCCCGAGAGGTAGGAGTAGGCGTCGCCGGCGCGGGCATAGAGCAGACGCAGGTAATCGTACACCTCGGTGGTAGTGCCCACGGTGGAGCGCGGATTCTTGTTGGTGGTTTTCTGCTCGATGGAGATAACCGGGCTCAGTCCCGTTATCTTGTCCACATCCGGACGCTCCAGGTTTCCCAGGAAGTTACGGGCGTATGCCGAAAAAGTCTCGATATAGCGGCGCTGCCCTTCGGCAAAAATAGTATCGAATGCCAAAGAGGACTTGCCGCTTCCGCTCAGGCCTGTAATCACAGTCAGGCTGTTACGGGGAATCTCGGCATCGATATTCTTGAGGTTGTGCACGCGCGCACCATATACATTGATATATTCTGTTTCTTCTTGCATGTTGATTTATCCTATCGTTTTAACTGCAAAAATAACTGTTTCCCCCCGAATATCAGCCGAAAAGCGCTATTTTTCAGTTTTGAAATGCACAATATTATTTCTTAACGCAATCCTTTGGTTTGAATGCCACAATATTCGTACCTTTGCAGCTACTTTGGGAAATTGTAAACATAAACCAACGATTACTGAATGAAAACGATTAACCGCATTATCTGCTCCCTGCTGCTTGCCGGCGCATGCACGCTGGGTGCAGTGGCACAAGAGAACCAATCTTATTTCCTGCATACCATCGAAAAAGGACAAAGTCTCTACTCCATCGCCAGCATGTACGGCGTCAGCCAGGCAGACATCATCAAACTGAATCCCGGCAGTGACGAGAGAATATTCATCGGACGCACGCTGCGTATCCCCCGCAGTGCCGCCAACGCACAAAAAGAAACATACCACACCATCGCATCCGGCGAGACCCTCTACCGGCTGACCGTGAAATACAACGTATCTGCCAAAGCCATCTGTGACGCCAACCCTGGACTGAGCGCCGAGAATTTCCGTATCGGACAAGTCATCCTCATTCCCTCTACAGCCGAAGCCGAGACCACTGCCCCAGCTGAGACCCAAAGCAACACTGTGGTTGCCAACAACAATATTCCCGGCCCCGTAGAGTCACGATGCCGTGACATGCACAAGGTGAAACGGAAAGAAACCGTATTCAGCATCAGCCGTGAATACGGCATCAGCGAAGCCGAACTGATAGCCGCCAACCCGGAATTGAAAGGTGAAAACAAAATAAAGAAGGGAACCTTCCTCTGCATTCCCTATCCCAAGGCGCAAGCGGAGCAAAGCGCGCAGCCGCAGGCAATGCCTACCGACAGCGAGCTATTCCGTGAAAACAAGAAAGAGACAGAGCGCTTCAGCACCATCAAGGCTGCCGTCATCCTCCCCTTCCTGAACGGGGTATCGAAGAGCGAGTCTTCCCGTATGGTGGAATACTACGAAGGCCTGCTGATGGCCGTAGACAGCCTGAAACGTACCGGCACTTCCATTGACTTGTACACTTACAATTCGGGTCCCGAAAGTGCCTCGCTGAACTCCATCCTGGGTAAAAGCGAGATGAAGGACATGGACATCATCTTCGGGCCTCTGTACCAACAGCACATCAAGCCGCTGGCCGAGTTTGCCAAGAAACAAGACACGCGCCTGGTGATACCATTCACATCGAAAGACAACACGGTATTCCAGAATCCGGCGGTCTATCAGATAAATACCCCCCAATCCTATCTGTACTCCGAGGTGTACGACCACTTTGTGCGCCAGTTCCCCAACGCCAACGTCATCTTCATTGAAGCCAGCCAAGGCGCCAAGGACAAGGCAGAATTCATCAAGGGACTGAAAGACGAACTGCGCAACCGTTCCATCCCGATGAAGAGCCTGAAAGAGGATGTCACTGTAGAATCCCTGAAAACAGTATTACGCACGGACCGTGAGAATATCTTCATCCCCACATCCGGCAGCAACCTGACATTGATTAAGATACTTCCCCAACTGACGCTGTTGGTACGCGAGCAACCCGAAAGCCGTGTCCATCTGTTCGGCTATCCGGAGTGGCAGACCTACACCAAAGACCACCTGGAAGCCTTCTTCGAACTGGACACCTATTTCTATTCCTCTTTCTATACCAACAACCTGCTTCCTGCCGCCATCAACTTCACCAAGAGCTACCGCAGATGGTATGGCAAGGAGATGGACGAACGCTATCCCAAATTCGGCATGTTGGGCTTCGATACCGGTTATTTCTTCCTGAAAGGACTTGCGCGCTATGGCTCTTCCTTCGAGAAGAACATGCAGGGGCTGGACCTGGTGCCCATCCAGACCGGCTTCAAGTTCCAACGGGTAAACAACTGGGGGGGCTTCATCAACAAGAAAGTGTTTTTTGTGCACTTCACCAAGAATTTTGAGCTGGTGAAGCTGGACTTTGATTAATGATTAGGGATTAATGATTAATCATCTGATAATCCACTATATAACTATTAACTCGTAGCTTGTAGCTTGTAACTTATAACTTATAGCATGAACCTGAGAACAATCATCATATTCGCCCTGCTGATGTGTGCATGTATATTGCCCCTGCATGCGCAGGTGGGCGAGCAACGCCACAACTTCGCTGTGGGCGTCAATGGAGGCATCAATCTGAATAGCGTAAGCTTCTCTCCCTCTATCAAGCAGAAGAATCTGATGGGCATCAACGGTGGTGTGACAGCCCGATATATCTCCGAGAAATATTTCAGCATGATTTGCGGTGCACAAATCGAGCTGAACTTCTCGCAGCACGGTTGGGACGAGTACTATGAGGACTATCCCACACTGAGCTACACACGCACCATGAACTATGTGGAAATACCCTTCCTGGCACATCTGGCCTTCGGCAAGGACCGCGGTCTGCAATTCTTCATCCATGCCGGTCCGCAGATAGGCTTCCTGCTTGGCGACAGCGAAAAGATAGACGGCGACTGGGACGGCACTGTAGCAGACTCCTACACCAACATCACCGTGGAACAGCACGGCAAAGCCATAGACAACAAATTCGACTACGGCATTGCAGGTGGAGCAGGCATAGAACTACGCACCAAGGCAGGCAATTTCATTGTAGAAGGAAGATACTACTATGCTTTGTCCGATTTCTATGGCAGCACCAAGAAGGACTTTTTCTCGCGCTCCGCACACGGAGTCATTACGGCCAAGGTAACTTATCTCTTTGACTTGAAGAAGTAATGCTTGTAGGGAAACACCCGTTTCACTCGTAGGAACGACTATCTCCTCTAATGGGAACAGTATAATGGGAACGGCTGAACCCCAAGCAGAAACGATAAAAAAGGCAGACCACGTATCCCGAATGAAATACGTGGTCTGCCTTTTGTTATTATCAAGTAGATAAACCTTCTTATCTTCTTAAACGGTCTGCAGCCTTCACCATCACCTCATCTTTGTAGATGGCACGGAAGGCCAGATAGTTGAGGATGATGGCTACCACCGGAAGGCAAAGCGCCCATCCAAGCTGGAAAGCCGTGGCATCCAAATCGCCCTTCAAAATAAACATAAATACGCAGAAGGCTATGTAGTAACCTATCAGCAGGATGCTGCTGAAAATCGTCATGCGTATTTGTAACATACGGTTACGGAAAAGGAATATCGTACAGAAGGCAACCAGTGCACTGAGCAGCAATATTCCGAACAAGCCCCAAGTAGACTGAAATCCTCCGTCGGCCAAAGCCACTCCCAGAGGCTTGAAAACATGCGCCGTCACTCCGTCCGCTCCGATGAACTGTCCTACGGGCATGCAGATGGCCACAACCAGCAGGACGGTTACCAACAACAAATAAACAGATTGAATACGCTGTATCATTACTGCAATTTTTCTTTTTCCTTAGCCGGATTGCGATAATAAATCTTACCTTCCACATACTCTTGTGTTGCAATCAATGTCGGCTTCGGCAGTTTTTCGTAATAGCGGGAAATCTCAATCTGTTCCCGGTTTTCGAACACTTCTTCCAGATTGTCATTGTAAGAGGCAAACTCAGCAAGCTTTTTGGAAAGGTCGTTTTTGATTTCCACACTAATCTGGTTGGCACGTTTTCCGATAATCGCTACGCTTTCGTATACATTACCGGTATCCTCACACAACTCCATCATATCACGGGTCACCGTAGTAGTAGGAGCATTTGTCTTTCTGTAATCCATAAATTTATCTATAGTATTAATTACAAATTATTAATTACTAATTACTCTTGTTCTTCGCCTCCCTCGCCCAGCATTTTCTGTGACTCCTTGAAGATTCGGTCGGCTTCCTTCGTATACTTGCTTTCAGGGAATTCGTTTTTAAAGGCATAACATTCATCCACCGCTTCACGGTAACGTTCGGCTCTTCTATCTTCCACACTATACACAGCCAACTCATACTTGGCACGCAAGATAAGAATGGATAAATCTTCACGTAGGTTGGTATAGGGATAATCCTTCAAAGCATTCTGCGCAGTGATAACGCAAGCCTGATAGTTGTTGCCCAGATAATTACCCATATTATAATAAAGTTTTGCAGACAGATACTCCTTCATCACCAGCTTGTCCTGCAAGGCAAATATCATGTTCTGCGCTTCTTCTTTCTTGGAACTTTGCGGGAAGTATTCCATAAACATCTGCAACTGCTGGATGGCACTATACGTACCGGATTGGTCCAAACGCGGCTCCGGAGTATCCAAATATAGAGCTTTACCGGCATGGAAACGTGCCAGTTCAGTGAATGTGCCGCGGGGATAAACGTTGTAGTATTGAATGAAAGTCTGCGCAGCAGTCTGATAATCCTTTTGGTTATAGTAACTCATGCCCAACATATAGAGGGATTCCTCTGCCTTATCAGTACCTTTGAGAATGGCAATCAATTCGTTGAGCAAAGTGGCAGCACGGTTGTACTGGCCTTTTGCGAAGTAATTTTTTGCCGCTTCGTACTTGTATTCGTAATCTGTGCTTTTCAGCAATTTGTTGTATTCTCCACACGAGGAGAGCAGCAATGCTGCAAGCAGAGTTATTAGGATGTTCTTCTTCATTACTTTTGTTCAAATAATGCGCAAAGATAGGGGTTCGCATCGAATAAAGCAACGATACGAGCCTTAATTTTTCAAAAACCAGACGAACGGGCAGGAATTAGGGATGAATGGTGAAAGATTAGGGATGAGGACTATGCAGGTTGATAGCACAGTCACTAATCACTAATCCCTAATCCTTCCTCCCTAATCCTTCGTTTTCACAGTTTATAGAGTTCGCTTGCCGCCAGCAAATCGACCTTTTTTTCTGTCAATACACGGATACAGTTATCCATGTCGTTGGGACGAATGATGACATTGGCCGTTTCACCATTGGCAAAGGAATACATGTACTCGATGAACACGCCTTCATCGGAGAGGAAACGGAGTACTTTCGCCAATGAACCGGGGATATTGGGACAACTGATGCCTACTACATCCGTTACGTTCACTGCGAAGTGATTATCTTTCAAAGCCTTATATGCTTTATCCGGTTCGGAAACAATGCCACGAAGGATACCGAAATCGGCATTCTCTGCAATACATAGAGCAGAAAGGTTGACACCTTCTTTTGCAAGAACTTCAGTCACCTCTGTGAGGCGACCGGACTTGTTCTCCAGAAAAATGGAAAGTTGTTTTGCTACCATAGGTTTATTTACGATTTGACAATTTACGATTTACCATGTACAATGTACAATTTGGCGATTTACAATTTGCGGTTGTCGATAACGCGCTTGGCTTTACCTACGCTGCGCTCAATACTGCGTGGTTCTACCAAACGGACATCTACGCCGAGACCGAGTACGCTCTGCAGGCGGGCCACAAGCTTCTTCTTCAGAGCCAGCATCTTGTTGATTTCGTCGGAATAGTATTCGGGACGAACTTCAACCTGCAACTCCATGGTATCGGTATTGTTCTTGCGGTCTACCAGCAAGAGGTAGTGAGGCTCGAACTCCGGCATTTCGAGGATAACGGACTCTATCTGCGTGGGGAACACGTTGACACCACGGATAATCAGCATGTCATCACTACGTCCCAAGATGCGGTCCATACGAACCAGTGTACGTCCGCAGGAGCACTTATCGTAGTGCAGGGCGGTGAGGTCCTTGGTACGGTAGCGCAACAGCGGCATCCCCTCTTTGGTAAGGTGAGTGAACACCAATTCGCCGGTTTCTCCAGGGGCAACTGGTTCGAGGGTCTTCGGGTCTACAATCTCGGGGAAGTAATGGTCTTCATTGAGGTGGGTACCGTGCTGGCACTCGCATTCGTAACCTACACCGGGGCCGGCAATCTCACTAAGCCCATAAATATCAAATGCCTTGATACCCAGCTTGGTTTCAATATCCCGACGCATACTTTCGGTCCACGGCTCGGCGCCGAAGGCTCCCACTTTCAACTTAAACTCTTCACGGGGAAGACCGGAGTCTTTGATGGCATCTGCCAGATAGAGGGCGTATGAGGGCGTGCAGCAAAGTACGGTAGAACCGAAATCATGCATCAATGTAATCTGCTTCTCCGTATTGCCGCTGGACATCGGGATGACGGAAGCGCCGATATTCTCGGCACCGGCATGCGCACCCAGTCCGCCGGTAAAAAGTCCGTAACCGTAGGACACCTGGAAAATATCCGAGCTACCGGCACCATAGGCGGTAAAGGCCCGTGAAAGGCATTCGGACCATGCTGAAAGGTCTTTTCGGGTATAGCCTACCACAGTGGGTTTTCCGGTTGTGCCGGAAGAGGCATGAATACGCACAATCTGGCTCATAGGTACGGCACAGAGGCCGAAGGGATAATTGTCCCGCAAGTCGTACTTGGTAGTAAAAGGCAGTTTTACAATATCATCTATACTGTTTATGTCATCGGGAGTAACTCCCAGTTCCTGCATTTTCTTACGATAAAAAGGAGTGTCATGATACACACGCTCCACAGTCTTTTTGAGACGAATGCTCTGGATTTTACGAAGGCTTTCGCGATCCATGCATTCGATGCTTTCATTCCAAATCATGTTCTTCGTTGTATTACAATTATTAATGGTTGTTATCAATATAGCTGCAAAGTAAACAAAAAAATTTTGTTTATCTCAAAGATTTTACCGAATATTGCCGCTTCTAAGAAGAGAAAATGAACAAATTCGAACTGACATCCGCCTACCAACCTACCGGTGACCAGCCGGAAGCCATCGCACAGCTGACCGAGGGCGTGCATGAGGGACTTCCTGCACAAACATTACTCGGTGTCACCGGGTCCGGAAAGACATTCACCATAGCCAACGTCATTGCCAACATCAACAAGCCAACGCTGATATTGAGCCACAACAAGACGCTGGCTGCCCAGTTGTACAGCGAGTTCAAGGGATTCTTCCCGAACAATGCCGTAGAATACTATGTGTCCTACTACGACTACTATCAGCCCGAAGCCTACCTGCCATCATCGGACACCTATATAGAAAAAGACCTCGCCATCAACGACGAGATAGACAAGTTGCGCCTTGCCGCCACCTCTGCCCTGCTTTCGGGCAGGAAAGATGTAGTGGTGGTATCCTCCGTTTCGTGCATATACGGCATGGGGAATCCGGCAGACTTCTACAACAACGTCATCGAAGTACAGCAAGGCAAGAATTTCAGTCGCAATGTCTTCCTGCGACGCTTGGTGGACAGTCTTTATGTACGCAACGACATTGACCTGAACCGCGGCAATTTCCGCGTGAAAGGCGATACGGTGGACATTTATCTGGCTTACGCCGACAACTTGCTGCGCGTCACCTTTTGGGGAGACGAGGTAGACAGTATTGAGGAAGTGGACCCTATGAGCGGCGTTACCGTCGCCAAGTTCGATGCCTACAAGATTTATCCCGCCAACCTCTTCATGACCACCAAGGAAGCCACGTTGCGTGCCATACACGAAATAGAGGATGACCTTCACAAGCAGGTGCAATGGTTTGAAAACGAAGGCCGCCCATTCGAGGCCAAACGCTTGCAGGAACGGGTGACCTATGATATGGAAATGATACGCGAATTGGGACATTGCTCCGGCATTGAAAATTATTCTCGCTACTTTGACGGGCGTGCTGCCGGTACCCGCCCCTACTGCCTGCTGGACTTCTTCCCCGAAGATTTCCTGATAGTCATTGACGAAAGCCACGTCAGCGTCCCGCAGATACGTGCCATGTACGGAGGTGACCGCGCCCGCAAGATAAACCTAGTGGAGTACGGATTCCGCCTACCGGCTGCCATGGACAACCGCCCGCTGAAATTCGATGAATTCGAAGAGATGGCCAAACAAGTGATTTACGTCAGCGCCACACCGGCAGACTATGAGCTGATGAAATCCGAAGGCATCGTAGTAGAACAAGTCATCCGCCCGACGGGACTGTTAGACCCCATTATTGAGGTGCGTCCCAGCCACAACCAAATAGACGACCTGATGGAAGAAATCCAAGCACGCATCGAGAAGAACGAGCGTACCCTCGTCACCACCCTCACCAAACGAATGGCTGAAGAACTGACGGAATATCTGCTGAACAACAACGTGAAGTGTAATTATATCCACAGCGACGTAGACACTTTGGAACGTGTGAAGATTATGGGTGACTTGCGCGAGGGCATTTACGATGTACTTGTCGGTGTCAACCTGCTGCGTGAAGGACTCGACCTGCCTGAAGTCTCTCTCGTTGCCATTCTCGATGCAGACAAGGAAGGTTTCCTTCGTTCCCACCGCTCACTGACACAGACTGCCGGACGTGCCGCCCGTAACGTGAACGGTATGGTCATCATGTATGCCGACAAAATAACGGACAGCATGCAACTGACCATCGACGAGACCAACCGCCGTCGCGAGAAGCAGTTGAAGTACAACGAAGAGCACGGCATCACACCACAGCAAATCAAGAAAGCCAAGAACCTCAATGTGTTTGCCACCAACGAGGCTTCCGGCGAAGCCGTCCTCAGCAGCGAGAAGTTCACTTCCAGCACTCCCCGCCCCTATGTGGAACAAGAAAGTACATCTACGATGGCTGCCGACCCTATAGTACAGTACATGAGCCGCAAGCAACTGGAAAAGAGTATCGAACGTACCAAGAAGCTTATGCAGGAGGCTGCCAAGAAACTCGATTTTATCGAAGCCGCACAGTATCGGGACGAGGTGCTGAAGATGGAGGAATTGCTGAAAGAAAAAGACGAGTAAGGGATTTCACCTCTTTTTCTCAAACTATACTCCCCTCCTTTTGTTATTCTATGAAACAGAGTATTAATTCATAAAGACAAAAGCGAGATGAATAAACCAATAAAGACAATAGCTGTTGCACTGGCTGCCATAGCCTCCATGAGTGTGCAACAAACAGAAGCGTGTACCCGAGCCACCTACATCGGTCCTGACAATACAGTCATTACAGGACGTACGATGGACTGGAAAGAAGACCTTATGAGTAACATCTATGTATTCCCACGAGGCATGCAAAGGGCAGGCTACAACAAAGGGAATACAGTGAACTGGACTTCCAAGTACGGTAGCGTCATTGCCGCCGGTTATGACATAGGTACCTGCGACGGTATGAACGAGAAAGGTCTGGTTGCCAGCCTGCTCTTCCTTCCGGAGTCCGTTTACCACCGCCCGGGAGACAACCGCCCGATTATGGGCATCAGTATCTGGACGCAATACGTACTCGACAATTTTGCAACCGTACGCGAAGCTGTGGATGAACTGAAAAAAGAATCCTTCCGCATTGATGCACCAGACCTGCCCAACGGAGCCGCTTCCACCCTGCATCTGGCCATCACAGATGAAACCGGAAACACGGCTATCCTGGAATACATAGACGGAAACCTTGAGATACATGAAGGCAAGCAGTATCAAGTAATGACCAACTCTCCCAAATATGAACTCCAGCTGGCTATCAACGACTATTGGAAAGAGGTAGGCGGACTGAATATGTTGCCGGGAACCAACCGCTCCAGTGACCGCTTTGTACGCGCATCGTTCTACATCAATGCCATTCCGCAAACAGCGGATGCAAAGATTGCTGTACCCAGTGTATTGAGCGTAATGCGCAATGTTTCTGTACCGTTCGGTATCACCACACCGGACAAGCCCCATATCTCCTCCACCCGTTGGCGTTCTGTATCCGACCAGAAGAACAAAGTATATTATTTTGAGTCCACACTGACCCCTAACTTGTTCTGGCTCGACCTGAAGAAAATCGATTTTAGCCCGAATGCAGGAATCAAGAAACTCTCACTGACAAACGGAGAAATCTATGCCGGAGATGCCATAAAGGATTTGAAAGACAGCAAAGGATTTGTATTTCTTTTCCAGACGCCGGTAATGTAGCACAGCCCCTACACATAGCCCCTCAATAATGGATGCTTCCCACTTCTTTCTATAAGAGAAAGCAGGGAAGCATTTATTTTTCTCATTATTTTTGTGTACGTTTGCAGATACATACTCAATGCAGCAATTTACATGGAATTATTAGTATACAAAGCCTCTGCCGGCTCAGGCAAGACCTTTACGCTGGCTGTGGAATACATCAAGCATTTGATAATCAATCCACGCGCCTACCGGCAGATACTTGCCGTAACCTTCACCAACAAGGCTACGGCAGAGATGAAGGAGCGCATACTGACACAGCTTTACGGTATCTGGAAGGGAGCACCTTCTTCCGAAGCATACTTGGAGAGAATTAAAAATTATAAATTAAAAATTAAAGAAGAAGGCGGGGACAGATTGACGGACGGGGAGATTCGTCAACGGGCCGGCATGGCACTGCAATACATGCTGCATGACTACAGCCGTTTCCGCGTGGAAACCATCGACTCCTTTTTTCAATCTGTGATGCGCAACCTTGCCCGCGAACTGGAACTGAGTCCTAACCTGAACATAGAGCTGAACAACAGTGAAGTGCTGAGTGATGCCGTAGACAGCCTCATCGAGAAGCTTACCCCCACTTCTCCCGTGCTGGCATGGCTCCTGGACTACATCGACGAGCGCATCCGCGACGACAAACGCTGGAACGTATCGAATGAGGTGAAAAGTTTCGGACGAAACATCTTCGATGAAAGCTACATAGAACGCGGAGAAAAACTACGGCAATGCCTTCGTACTCCGAACACGCTGAAACTCTACCGGGATGTGCTGCGCGATATGGAAACCGAGGCTCTGGAACAGATGAAAAGTTTCTACGACCAGTTTGAAGGCGAACTGGAAGGGCATGCCCTCACTCCCGAAGACTTGAAAGGAGGTGCCCGAGGCATCGGCAGTTACTTCCGCAAACTGCGCGACGGCAGACTGTCTGACAAAGATGTGCTGAACGCCACCCTGCAAAACAGCCTGGCAGATGCAAAAAACTGGGCAACGAAAACATCCTCACGAAAGGACGACATCATCTGTCTGGCAAAAACCAGCCTGATACCTCTACTGCAGGAAGCCGAAAGAATGCGTCCGCAACGCAACCGCACCCTGAACAGTTGCCGTCTCTCGCTCCAGCATCTCAACAAACTACAACTCCTCAACCATATTGACGAGGAGGTACGTACACTGAACCGAGAACATAACCGCTTTCTACTTTCGGACACCAACGCCCTGCTGCACAAATTGGTGCGCGAGGGTGACTCTTCGTTCGTCTTCGAGAAAATCGGCGCCAACATACGCAACGTCATGATTGACGAATTCCAGGACACCAGCCGCATGCAATGGGACAACTTCCGTCTGCTGTTGCTCGAAGGACTTTCGCAAGGAGCCGACAGTCTGATTGTGGGAGATGTGAAGCAGTCCATCTACCGCTGGCGGAACGGGGACTGGGGAATACTGAACAGCTTGGGAAATAAAGAATTAAACTTAAACTCCTTCCCCGTCCGTGTGGAAACCCTAAAAACAAACCGGCGTAGCGAAACCAACATTATCCGTTTCAACAACCAGGTATTTACCGCTGCCATAGACTACCTCAATGCATTACACCTGAACGAACTGAAAGAGGATTGCCTACCCCTGAAACGCGCTTATGCCGACGTAGTGCAGGAATCGCCCAAGAGCACGGAGTACGGCTACGTAAAAGCCACCTTCCTGGAACCGGACGATGAACACAACTATACAGAGCAGACCCTTCTCGCTTTAGGAGAAGAGGTGCAACGGCTGCTGGAAGAGGGCGTAACACTGAATGATATCACCATCCTTGTCCGCAAGAACAAGAATATCCCGCCGATAGCCGACTATTTTGACAAAGAACTGCATCTTTCTGTCGTGTCCGACGAAGCTTTCCGTCTGGATGCCTCTCTTGCCATCTGCATGCTGATGGATGCCCTGCGCTGCCTATCGAATCCGGAGAACAAGATTGCGGAGGCTGCGCTGATGGAGAATTACAAATTACAAATGACAAATGACGAGCAGTCGGGATTCATCATAGCCACTCCCCTGCCCGAAACCTTTACCTCCCGACGGGAAACGCTGCGCTTGATGCCTTTGTATGAGTTACTGGAAGAACTGTTCAGCATCTTCGGCATGAGCCGCATTGAAAAGCAGGATGCCTACCTCTTCTCCTTCTTCGATGCTGTGACGGAGTATCTGCAAAGCAATTCTTCCGAACTGGCCAGCTTCATCCGCTACTGGGACGAAACCCTTTGCAGCAAAACCATCCCCAGCGGTGAGATGAACGGCATACGCATCCTCTCCATCCACAAGTCCAAAGGACTGGAATTCCATACCGTACTGATTCCCTTCTGCGACTGGAAGCTGGAGAACGAAACCAACAACCAGCTGGTGTGGTGCGCCCCACCGGAAGAGCCTTATAATGCCATCAGCTTAGTACCGGTGAACTATTCCACCACCATGGCGGAATCCATATACCGGCAGGACTATCTGCACGAACGTCTTCAGCTGTGGGTAGACAATTTGAATCTGCTGTACGTAGCCTTTACCCGTGCCGGCAAGAACCTCATCCTCTGGAGCCGAAAGGAACAGAAGGGAACCATGTCCGAACTCCTTGCCAACACCCTGCCCCACATAGCCAAAGACGGAGCAGGCAGTTGGGACGAAGAGGCTTCCATATATGAGAACGGCAAGATTTGCCCTTCCCCCGTCCCCGTCTCACAGCATGACGCAGACAACCCTGCTAACGACGAAGCTAAACCTCTATACTACGAACAGAAACCTCTATACTGCGAACGTAAACCTGAGGTTTACGAACAGCAACCAGTCAACAGACTTTCGCAAAAGCCGGTCAAACTGCCCGTCCACATGGAGAGCATGCTCCACGACATCGAGTTCCGGCAATCCAACCGTTCGGCAGACTTCATAGCAGGAGTGGACGAAGCAGAGTCCAGCCAGCGCTTCATCAACCGGGGACGTTTGCTGCATACCCTATTCTCTGCCATCGAAACGGAAAAAGACATTGACAATGCCATCAGCCAGCTCGTCTTTGAAGGTGTGATTGGACGGAGTGAGACGGAAGAAGAAATACGCAATCTCACCCAACGCGCTTTCTCCCTGCCTCAAGTCAAGGACTGGTATTCAGGAACGTGGCAGCTATTCAATGAATGCGACATCATCTGGCAGGAAAACGGTGAACTGCGGACACGCCGCCCGGACCGCGTGATGATGCGTGGCGAAGAAATCGTAGTGGTGGACTTCAAGTTCGGAAAGCCAAACAAGAAGTACAACAAGCAGGTGCAGGGATACATGCAACTGCTGGTCCGCATGGGGTATGTCGCAGAAAATATACGGGGTTACTTGTGGTATGTAGAGGAGAACAACATAGAACCGGTATAACTCACTCCCCATCCACTATTAATTATCAATTATCAACTAAATCATGGAAACATTCCTCCAACTGGTCGCCCGCGACCTTTACGCCAAAATAGGAAACGACCTCTCGCGCACCGCCATCGTTTTCCCCAACAAACGTGCCAGTCTGTTCTTCAACGAATATCTGGCAACTGAAACGGACCGCCCTTTGTGGTCGCCTGCCTACGTCAGCATCAGCGAACTGTTCCGGCAACTCTCTCCATTGAAGTCCGGCGACCCTATCCGCCTGGTATGCGAACTGTATAAGGTGTTCCGCGAAGAGACCCGCAGCGAAGAAACTCTGGATGACTTCTACTTCTGGGGAGAACTGCTCATCAGCGATTTCGATGACGTAGACAAAAACCTTGTAGATGCCGACAAACTCTTCAGCAACCTGCAAGAACTGAAGAACATTATGGACAATTACGACTTCCTCGACCAAGAACAAGAAGAAGCCATCCGCCAGTTCTTCCAGAACTTTTCCATAGAAAAGCGCACGGAGCTGAAAGCCAAATTCATCTCCCTCTGGGATAAACTGGGCGACATCTACCGCCACTACCGCCGCAATCTTACAGAACTGGGCATCGCCTACGAAGGCATGATGTACCGCAATGTCATGGAGCAACTCGACACCGACCGACTGCGCTACGACCGCTATGTATTTGTCGGCTTCAACGTGCTGAATAGAGTAGAAACCCGTTTCTTCCAGCTCTTGCAGGATGCCGGGAAAGCAATGTTCTATTGGGATTACGACGTGTTCTACACCCGTCTTCCCCTTGAGCAAAAGCCGCCCTATACCCACGAAGCAGGCGAATTCATCCTCCGCAACCTAAAGCTGTTTCCCAACCAACTGCCCGAAACTTCTTTTGATGTACTGCGGAAACCCAAGAACGTACGCTTTATCTCCGCTTCTACCGAAAATGCACAAGCCCGCTACTTGCCGCAATGGATTAGGGGGAATGAAGAATTAAGAACCCCTTCTTCATTCAAAGACACTGCCGTTGTCCTTTGCAACGAATCCCTACTGCTTCCCGTCCTCCACTCCATTCCGGCAGAGGTAAAGAACGTCAACATCACAATGGGATTTCCCCTTGCCCAAACTCCGGTGTACAGTTTTATCAACGCCCTTGTAGAGCTACAGACTACCGGCTACCATGCAGGTACCGGACGATACATCTACGAAACCGTAATCACGCTGCTGAAACACCCTTACACCCGGCAACTTTCCCCCAATGCCGAAACACTGGAAAAACAGCTTACCCGGGACAACCGCTTCTATCCCCTTCCCTCGGAGCTGAAGCAGGACGCATTCCTTGAACAAGTCTTTACACCACAGAACGGCATCGCCGCCCTATGCAGCTACCTCACCGAACTGCTTCGCGAAGTGGCCGTCCTCTACCGCCAGGAAAAAGACGTGGAAGACATCTTCAACCAGCTGTACCGCGAGTCTCTGTTCAAAAGCTACACCCTCGTCAACCGCCTGCTCAGCCTGATAGAGACCGGCGAATTGAGTGGTGTGCGCACAGACACGCTGAAGCGACTGCTGAACCGCTTGCTTACCTCTGCCAACATTCCCTTCCACGGAGAACCCGCCATCGGCATGCAAGTAATGGGGGTGCTGGAAACGCGTAACCTCGATTTCCGCAACCTCATCATGCTCTCCCTCAACGAAGGGCAATTGCCCAAAGCCGGAGGCGACTCCTCCTTCATTCCCTACAACCTGAGGAAGGCCTTCGGCATGACCACCATAGAACACAAGAATGCCGTCTATGCCTACTACTTCTACCGCCTCATCCAACGGGCAGAAAACGTCACCTTATTATATAACATCTCTTCGGACGGACTGAACCGCGGGGAGATGTCCCGCTTCATGCTGCAATTCCTGGTAGAGTCGCCGCACAACATCTCCCTTGAGTACCTTGAAGCCGGACAATCTCCACAACAAGCCCTGGAAATTGAGATTCACAAGACACCGGAGATGTTGCAACAGATGTTCGACGCCTACGACATCCACCGACGTCCCAAAGCGTTCTTCTCCCCCTCTGCCCTCAATGCCTATCTGGACTGCCGGCTGAAATTCTACTACCGATACGTAGCCGGCCTGAAGGCTCTCGATGAAGTAAGCGCCGAAATAGACTCCGCCCTCTTCGGCACCATCTTCCACCGTTCTGCCGAACTGGTGTACAACGAACTGACAACCAACGGACGGGAAATACGTAAAGAAGACCTGGAACAGTTACTGAAAGACGATGTCCGCCTGCAAGCCTATGTGGACAATGCTTTTAAAGAAAAGTTCTTCCATGTGCCCCTTACGGAGCAACCGGAATATAACGGTACGCAGCTTATCCATTCCAAAGTCATTGCCTCTTACCTGCGCCAGCTTCTGCGCAATGACCTGCAATATGCCCCGTTCCGTATGGAGGGTATGGAACAGGACGTCAGAGAAATGATGGAAATAGATACTCCGCAAGGAAAGCTTGCCTTACAGATAGGCGGTACCATCGACCGCCTGGACAGCAAAGGAGACACGCTACGTATCGTGGACTACAAGACAGGCGGTACTCCCAAGACTCCTGAAAATATAGAACAACTGTTTACTCCCGCCGACAACCGTCCCAACTATATTTTCCAGACGTTTCTGTACGCCGCCATCCTCTGCCGCAAGCAATCGCTGAAGGTAGCCCCTTCCCTACTTTACATCCACCGGGCAGCTTCCGAAAGCTACTCCCCGGTCATCGAAATGGGAGCGCCGCGACAACCCAAGGTACCGGTCAACAACTTCGCTTTCTTCGAAGACGAGTTTCGCGAACGGCTGCACGGACTCCTGCAGGAGATATTCAGCCAAGAAGAAACATTCAGCCAAACAGAGGATACCCGGAAATGTGAATATTGCGATTTCCGCAGTCTGTGTAAGAGATAAAAAAACAGACCATCCGTTCATAAGAAACAGATGGTCTGCACGACCGTAACAGACGGTCTATTTGAGTCTGACGGATGGTCTGTTTTACTTCAACGGACCATCCGTTCTATTTTCTTCGTTATCACTTCTTCACCGGAATAGAGAAGCTGAATATGGAGCCTTCGCCTTCCTTGGAAGTAAACCACAGTTTACCGCCATTCTTCACGACAAAATCCTTGCATAGCAACAAGCCCAGTCCCGAGCCTTCTTCGTTGTTCGTGCCGAACGTGCTGAAATGCGTATCAGTATGCAACAACTTCTTCTGCCCCTCCTCGCTGATGCCACAGCCATAATCCTGGACGCTGACAACTGCCATACCATCTACTTCCTCCATCTTCACCAGTACCTCTGAGTTCTCCTTACTGAACTTAATGGCATTACTCAACAAGTTACGGACCACTGTCTTCAGCATGTCAATATCAGCGTTGACCATCATTTTTTCCGGTTTCATCTCGCGGATTCTTATCTTCTTCAGGCTTGCCACCATACTGAAAATCTCAATGACACCGTCTGTCACTTCGACGAGGTCCACATCCTGATAAACCACGTTCAACTTACCGATTTGACTCTTTGTCCATTTCAGCAGGTTATCCAGCAATGAAAACACATCCTCCGTAGTCTGATTAGCCATCGTCAGAAGCTCGTACATTTCGGCGCCAATTTTCTCAGATGGCAAGTTCAATATCAGCATATTCAGCACCATTTTGATGGATCCCATCGGAGAACGTAAGTCATGGGCAATCACCGAATAAAGCTTGTCACGCCCGGCAATAGTACGTTGCAGTTCTTCCGTCTTACTCAAAATCAACCGTTTGGCAGCTACCAAAGATATTTGGTGGGTAACACGGATAATCAATTCCTCCTTATTGAAAGGCTTAGAGATGAAGTCATTCGCGCCAACCTGAAACCCCTTCACAATATCTGCCGTACTATTCAGTGCGGTCAGAAAGATGATTGGAATATCAGCTGTATTCGGATTTGACTTTAAATGTTGAGCTACTTCAAAACCACTCATGTCCGGCATCATTACGTCAAGCAAAACCAAATCAGGATTTTCCTTTTCCACCTGTTCCAACGCTTGCCGCCCGTTACTTGCAGTAGCAATCGCGAATTTCTCATTTGTCAAAAGCACTTTCAACAATAAAACGTTTGACATCACATCGTCAACGATGAGAATCTTGTATTCGGAAGGATTTATTTCCATGTTCATCTTTCTATATTGTTTTTCCCGTTATCAAAATTACTATTTAGTTAGGAACGATATTCCTTAAAATACTCTATTATATACTGTAAACCCTCTTCCAGCTCTATAGTCGGTTCCCAGCCCAACTTTTCCTTTGCCAGAGTGATGTCCGGCTGACGCTGTTTGGGATCATCATGAGGCAGTGGCTTGAAAATCAGTTTCGACTTGGAATTCGTCAGCCTAATGACCTTTTCCGCCAGTTCCAATATGGAGAATTCATTCGGATTTCCCAAGTTTACCGGACCGATAAAATCGTCCTCCGTGTTCATCATCCGCACCATACCTTCTATACAGTCATCTACATATTGGAAACTTCGCGTCTGATTACCCGAACCGTATATCGTAATATCCTGGTTCTGCAATGCTTGAACCACGAAATTGGAAACCACCCGTCCGTCATTCGGCAACATCCGAGGACCGTACGTATTGAATATACGGATAATCTTGATCCGCACTCCATTCTGGCGGTGATAGTCCATAAACAATGTCTCGGCACAACGCTTCCCTTCATCATAACAAGAACGGAGGCCAATTGGATTTACATTTCCCCAATAACTTTCCACTTGGGGATGAATAACGGGGTCACCGTACACTTCGCTGGTAGAAGCCTGCAATATCTTGGCATTCGTCTTTTTGGCCAGTCCCAGCATATTGATGGCGCCCAATACAGAAGTCTTGATGGTTTTAATGGCATCATATTGGTAGTGGATGGGAGAAGCAGGACAAGCCAGATTATAGATTTCGTCCACATCTGCCTCATAAGGGGTTTCCACATCATGCAGTACAAATTCAAAGCGGGGATTGCTCTTCAGATGAGTGATATTTCCTTCCGAACCGGTGAAAAGATTATCCAGACAAATCACCTGATGCCCGTCGTTTATCAATCGGGTACAAAGATGAGAACCTATAAAACCAGCACCGCCACTAACCAAAATTTTCTTCATGTAATGTTTTTTATAGTGCCTTAAAGCACATAGGACCTATTCTGTTTGTTTTGATGCTGACAAATGTAGGCGATTTGACTAAATTATGCAAGTTTGCAACGAAATATTTCACTTGTTAATGAATATAAAGAGGCAGATTAAAAAATCCACCCCTGAAATATTCATTTATTTATCCGCCACATACTCTTCTTTCTTATCCGGAATGCTGAAGTTCTTGTTCGCAAACAAGTCTGCCAGACCCGAAATTTGCTTTAAACGCAACACTTCGTCGCGATCCATTCCGATATTCTTCATTATCCATTCATCAGACATACCGGCTCTGTCCAATTCCGCAACAATATGGCACATCAACTCGATATTATGCGTACCACGGGCACGATTATGACGGATAGTGGACGCCATACGGTTGGAAAGTTCCTTGTCAATCACGACCACGGGAAGCAACCCGTTTTCGCGCTGATAAATTCTTTTGGATGTCTTCAACACCTGATAACGGTGGTAACCGTCCACCAGGATGTAGTTATCCTCTTCCTCATCATAGTAACAGACACAAGGCATGGTGAAACCATCTTCCCAGATGGAAAGCTCCAGAAGCTTCATTTCGGGCGGTGCCACTACATTCGGATTGTAATCGTTTGCTTGTATTTTCTCTATTGGAATTGCCCTTACGTTATATACCGGACTTTTATCTACGCTCATAACATCATATTTTTGAATTGTTCCATTATCTTGTCTCTTTTGTATGCCTCTTCCTTGTTCAAGGCAAAACCCATGTACTTGCAGGCATGGTCATTCTTCAGGATGCATATGCACATCCGCTTATAAGTGGGAATTTCCCGGAATTCCGCGATGTCAATATCATCCAGATAATCCATGCGCACCGGCTTCTTGTTTGTCTTGTAATTCGTGGTATTTATCACTTCAATGGACACTCCTGCATCCCTCAGCTTCTGGATGGTCTCGTCAGCCAGACACCCCCCTTTTGTACGCCAGAATTCAATGCTGACGGTAAGCTTTTTCAAGTAGTTCCTCCGGGTCTCTTCCGGCAAGGTGGAAAGCAGGAACTGCATAAAGCCTTTCCACGTATACCCTTCGGGCAGTCGGACCGTCTGCCACCCCATAGCACGCGTCCCTCCGTAAATACCGGTAAAGTTCACCCCGTTGACCCGCCCTATCATTCTTCCCCAAGTATTCGGGTCGATGACACGATACAGCTTCAGGCTCTCTTGTGCCTCACAAAGAAAAGGGCTTGCCACACGCTGGCGTTCGATATTGACTCCGGCTTTATAATATAGGTCATACAAATGGTTATAGTCAAAGCCGAATTTGCCATTGGCCGTCCAGATATCCGTCGTCTTCCAATCATAAATGGGATAAGCATTGAAAATGTCATTGCCTATCTTCGAGGTCCAGCGGTAATTGTGGTACATCTGATACTTCCGGTTCAGATGGATGCTGCGCCAGCGGTTAAAACTCTCTTGCGTACGGATGCCTATGAGAAAGCAGGCACGCACTCCATCCTTCTTCTCATGCAGCCATTTGGCAAAGTGCATCTGGAACTCATAATCCCACATTTCGGGAGTGTAGAAAGGAAACGTCTCTTTAGTGAGGCAGCCTTTCGGCATCTTCCTTACCCAAATGTCCTCCAAATCCTCCTGCCACGGACGCCAGTAACTCTGGTACATCGACGTACAAGTCGTTACACGGAAAGGCACACAAACACGATACACCTCCAATATATCCTTATTCGCCTCCAATACCCGGTCCACATAATCAATGGTCATGCTGTACTGTATCTCATAGTCCATATGGAATACACACAGTTTACGGTTCAGCCGGTTCCGGCGGATATAGTCTATGCACAAATTCAGCAACACTCCACTATCTTTTCCTCCCGAAAAAGAGACGCATATCGTGTCAAATTCCCTAAAAATCACATCAAGACGTTCTTGCGCCAGTTCATACACATTTTTGGGTGCAGCCATAATTATCAGTTTTTCTTCATTTTCACATAACGGGTCCATACCTTGTCTTCCAAAAAGCCCAGCTCGCTGAAGACATCCCTATCTTCAACAAAGCTAACAGCCGTCAGACTACTCTCCTCGCCCTGCTTCTCAAGTACCTTTTCCAGAAGCAATTTTAGCGTGTCAACATTCCTTTCCTTAATATAATAGTTGTTGATGACACATTCATACTTCTTGTGCTCCACCGGCACAAAACCTACAACATGTTTATTATCCAGAGCAACAAACCACTCGTACTCTTCCGATGTCCGGAAAGGGTAATTGTAGTTCTGTTTCAGCACTTCCGGGCTCATAACCAAAGGGGCTACAAGCTCGTACAGCTTTTTATCCGTACCATGTAATTGCACTATCTGTATCATATCTACATTTATATTATTTGTAATTACGTGTTAAAGATAAAGCTTATTTACGACGGAATATTCTCCTTTTAAATAGATTTAAGAATATAGCCCTGCAATATAAAATATTAATAAATAAATATTATCCCCCTAATTTGTATATGTTGATTAATTTGGGTTTCTTTGCAAAAGAAAGTCACCCGAAGAGAAATAATGAAATATTTACTGCTTTTTATGACCTTTGCCAAGATAGGAATGTTCACTATCGGTGGCGGATACGCTATGATACCTCTCATTGAACGGGAAATCGTAAAAAAGAGATGGATGAGTAAAGAAGATTTCATGGAAATGTTTGCGTTGACCCAGTCACTTCCCGGTGTTTTTGCTGTCAATATATCCATATTCGTCGGCTACAAGCTGCATAAAGTAAAAGGTAGCCTGGTGTGTGCACTTGCCACAATCCTCCCCTCTTTTGTCATCATGATGCTGATAGCCATGTTCTTCGCTCATTTTCAAGACAACCAAGTGATGATACGCATCTTTAACGGTATCCGTCCGGCAGTAGTCGCACTGATTGTGATACCCTGCATTTCGGCTGCACGGGCACTGAAGCTGAAGTATTGGCAACTGGTGCTTCCAGCCATCGCCACCATACTCATCTGGCAATTCGGGCTATCCCCCGTATACATTGTCCTTGCAGGAATTGCAGGAGGAATGCTCTATACATTATGGTTAAAAGATAAACTGAGAAAATTACAGATATGATTTATTGGCAGCTGATATTGGTATATCTAAAAATCGGAATGTTCGGTTTCGGAGGCGGTTACGCCATGTTGTCCCTCATCCAATACGAGGTGGTGGACCACCATCACTGGCTCACCCTGCAACAATTCACGGACGTAGTGGCCATCTCGCAGATGACGCCCGGTCCGATAGGCATCAACAGTGCCACCTATGTGGGCTATGCAGTTACTCAAAGCGTGTGGGGAGCTGTCGTGACCACCATTGCAGTATGTCTTCCCTCGTTCATCCTGGTATTGCTCATCTCTTACTTCTTCGTGAAATGCAAGGACAACAAATACATCAAGGCGGCAATGTCGGGACTGCTGCCCATGTCCGTATCATTGATAGCTGCTGCTGCCCTATTGCTGATGAACAAGGAAAATTTCATAGATTACAAAAGCATACTTATCTTTGCAGCCGCTTTCGGCGTGACGTGGAAGTGGAACCTCCACCCTATCTTACTGATAATCCTTGCCGGAGTCGCAGGCTTCCTTCTATATTGAAGAAGCGGTAGAGACGGACACCATCTTGCGGGCATATGCCCACACCACGCAATAGGCAACCAGCGGTACGATGAACGCCCACACCATCGTCGTATGGTCTGCCACCAGTCCCATCAACAGCGGACCTACCACGCCTCCCACGGGAGACATCATCAGGAAAGAGGAAGCCCTCTTGGTATGGTTGCCCAGCCCGCGCAAGGAAAGTGCAAAAATCGTGGGAAACATAATAGCCTCAAACGCATATCCGCACAACAGAGCAGCAAGCGATATCATCCCTACATTCAGCAGTACCAACGAAGTAGTCACTACTGTCCCCGTAGCACACACCAACAACATTTTCTCGGCACGCACACGTCCCATAATCCAGCTACCGGCAAAACGTCCCAACATAAATAATCCCAGTCCACCGAAAGAAAGCACTACGGAAGCTTCGCGGGCATTCATCCAATTCTGCTCCACCACGTAGTTGATGAAGAAGCTGTTGATGGAAATCTCGCCGACTTCATAGGCAAACAAAGCTATCAATCCAAAAATAAAAAGCCGGTGCGACCACAGTCCTACCTTATTACCAGCTTCGTCCACCTCCACGCTATGTTCAATCTCGGGCAACTTGATTCTTGAAAAAACCAGTGCAACCAGCACTACTACTACCCCCATGCAGATGTAGGGCAACGCCACATTGCCCGCCCCTGCCTGCCCATCCTTCGAGAAGAGCAGCAATCCGGCCAAAACCGGTGCGCAGATACATCCTAAGCCATTGAAGGATTGTGCAAAATTCAAGCGACTGGCAGCAGTCTCCTTTGCTCCCAACTCAGTGGCATAAGGATTGGCGGCGGTTTCAAGAAACGTCAGTCCACAGCCTATCACGAACAGTGCAAACAAGAAAAGATTGAAGGACAAATAGTGCTGTCCGGGAATGAAGAGCAACGAACCGATACCATAAAGCAACAGACCGAACACCACCCCCCGGCGGTATCCGAAGCGGCTGATAAAAAGCCCTGCAGGAATAGCCATGATGAAGTAACCCATGTACATCATCATCTGTATAAAAGCCGAATGCGCCTTCGTAATGTCCAGTATCTCTTGGAAGTGCTTGTTAAGTACATTCAGGATGGCGTGGGCAAATCCCCACAAAAAGAAAAGAGAAGTAATCAAAATGAAGGGTACAAGATATTGTCCGCCCACCAATAGTATTCGTTTCTGTTTCATAATATGATAATTCCAGACAACCGTTATAAAGCGATTGATAATTGCGGATGCAAAGATAAACAAAACTCCCGGTCTTTACCCAATATTTTCACATTCGCTATTGTACAGAGTTGCTTTTTCTCTACCTTTACTGCCGTTATACAATGTTAAGCCATGAAAAACGTTATCCCCCGATACAATTTCTACAAGACCAAATACGGAAGTGAACTTCTGATAGATGTCGTCGACCTGAAGTATACCCGGAAATTTTTGACCAAGGGAAGCGTACATATTCTGACTTACTATGACATCACCTTCATTACAGAAGGAGAAGGGAACTTCACCATCAGCAACCGAACACACCAAGCAACTCCCGGTGATGTATTTTTCTCCAAGCCCGGTGAAGTACGTAGCTGGGATACAGACCGCATCGGCAATGGTTATGCTTTAATCTTTGAAGATACCTTTCTGACCTCCTTTTTCAAAGACCCACTATTCGTGCGACACCTTCCATTCTTCCGAATGGGAAAGACGGCAAACAAACTTCATCTGCCAGACGGACTCTATTCACGGATGTTACAACTTCTGCACAATATAAAGGGCGAAATCGACTCCTTCCACCCACACGATACGGGCATATTGCGCGCCTTACTTTACGAGGCCCTCATGCTACTCAACCGTGCCTACCGCACTTCTATTCCTCCGGAATCAGACAAGGAAATCCTTAAAGACAGTAGCAGCTTCCACCTCAGCCGATTTATCGAACTGGTTGAAAAGCACTTTCGGGAACAGCATTCCGTACAATTTTATGCCGACAATCTCTGCCTCACACCCAACTATCTGAATGAAATCGTATCTTCATCCATGAACATCAGCGCCAAGCAATACATCCTTAACAAGCTGACGGATGAGGCCCAACACCTGCTTGCCCACACCGACCTACCCATTTCAGAAATCGCCTTTGAGCTTCACTTCTCAAGTGTCTCCTACTTTGTACGTAGCTTCCGCCAATGTACAGGACAGACTCCCCTCACCTATCGGAAAACAAAGAAACCGTAAAAAGTTACATTTTCCCCTTGTTTTTTATTGCATAAAAGCTCTGCTCGACAGCTATCTTTGTCCCCTGAACAATAAACCCATTAAAAAGAACAAAACAATGAGAGATGCAGAAAAAACAGTAGGGAACATGATTGACAAGGAAAAGACCATCTTTATCGGTTCCGTGGATGCCGAAGGTTTCCCAAACATCAAGGCCATGTTGCAAGCCCGCAAAAGGGAAGGAATCAAACACATCTACCTGACAACAAACACCTCGTCGATGCGCGTTTCGCAGTTCCTCAAGAACAATCGCGCATGCCTTTACGTCTGCAACGCACGCTTCTTCAAGGGTGTAATGCTGCGTGGCACGATGGAGGTTCTGACAGACAATGCCAGTAAAGAGATGATATGGCGGGAAGGCGACACCATGTACTATCCCGAAGGTGTGACCGATCCCGACTACTGTGTCTTAAAATTCACTGCCTTCTCCGGTAGGTATTACAGCGGATTCAAGTCAGAAGACTTCACGATAGAACAAACTATAAATACTCATTTATAGTTACTCTTCACATCACGCCGTTTCAGTACAAAAACCGGCAGAAAAAAGAAGATGCCGATGACGGACATCACCAGTCCTCCAATGGTACCTGCCGCCAATGGAAACCAGAAAGCCTCCTTGTCCTCACCTATCATGAAAGGGATAAATCCCAGAATGGTAGAAACTACCGTGAGGAAAATAGGAACGACCTTCGCATTCCACGCCTTGACGTAGGCACGAAGAGCGGAAAGACGGGGGAAACGACGTCGAATGCTGTTGTACTCGTTCAGGACATAGATGCTGGCATTCACCGTGATGCCACACAGCAGGACGAACGAGGCAAAACCGCCCTGGTCGAAGTTCAGCCGGAACCAATAGAAAGTAAGAAATACCCCGATATAAGAAACCGGAATCACAAAGATGATGGCAAGCGGCTGCTTCAGGGAGTTGAACAGAACGCTGGTCGTAAAGAAGATGATGGCTATCACCACCAGCAGAAGCAGGTATTGGCGGTTGTCCTTCTCGCCCCATGACCAACTGTTGCTGTCCGACTCGGCTGTATAACCCATCGGCAACAGTTTGTTGAACTCCTCCAGGTCACGTTTCTGTATCTTGTTGCCCATCTCATTGGAGCCGATATATTCGTATTGCAGGCAGAGGCGGTACTGCTGGTTTTCTTTGGCAATCTCCTGCGGCATCTGTCCCTTTTCCACAGTAGTCAGTTCGGAAAGCTTGTAATGCTTGCCGTTTCCTACTCCATAGGGGAAGAACTGCATCGCCCAGATGTCATATTCGGCAGACTGGCGGGAAGAGAGCTTGATTTTCTCCATCCCCTGCTCGGCCGCTACCGAACCAATCTCCAGATTCTTGCCAAAGATGGGGCGCACCGCAGAGAAAAGCACTTGCGCGTCGATGCCCTCTTGCGCCATGCGCTCCTTGTTCAGGTTGAAGTAGAATTCCTGATAGTCATCCTTCCACCAGGAGAACTCCGAATTGATGAGCACTTCCTTGATACGCCGGTGCGTCAGCAGCTTGGCCTTCAGCTTCTCCGCCCACTCATAGAGTTCGTCGTAGTTGTAGCCGTACATCCTGATGCGGTAGGAGCCGGCACTCTCGCGGACGTCATTACTGAACCCCTGGTCCTGCAATCCGTAGATGCCCCAGCTGCCGCCTCCCAGTTCCAGTGCCTTGCTTATCATATTGGCTTTCAGTGTATAGGGAAAACCGCTGTTCCGGGCTTCCTTCTTGAAATAAATCTGCATACTGGCACGCCGGGGGCTGTAGATGGAAGTATGAAACTGCCTGATTTCCTTGAACCGGCTGAGGTAGGTCTCCATACGTTTCATCAAAGTGTTCATCTGCTCGAGGGTGCTGCCATTGGGAAGGTTGGCGTTGGCATAGAGCACCACCTCCTCATTACGGGTGAAGTAACTGCCTTCGTACACCTTCTGTATGAAAAGCCGCAAGCTGCCGCCCAGCGCCTTGTCCACAATGGGTTTCACCGACTCTTTATAGGTATCCGAACCGAATACCTTATTGTAAGCAGCTTCCCATTTTCCCCCTCCTTCCAGTTTGTCGGGCAACAGAAAAACGGGCAGACCGAAACCCAACAGCAACAGCAGGCATACAGCCCAGCGCCAACGGCACAGAAAACGGATGAGAGCAGAGTAGCAGCAGGAGAAATAAACGGGGAAACGGCTGAAAATCCGTCCCAACCTTGTTTTGAATGTTTGCGTCAGCCCCGGCAAGACAAGACGCCTCTTCTTCCCCGTAATCCGCCTCACCAGTCCTATCTTCTCAATCATCGACGGAACAAAGAACAACGCCACCATCAAGGAAACAGCCAGATTGATGATCACTACCGCTGCAAAGTCCTGCAGGTTGAGCCGTATCTTCTCGTCAAGGAAGAAAATGATGACAAGCGCACCCATCGTAGTGAGGGTTGCCGCCAACACCGACAGGAAGGCCTTGAGATTACGCCGATGCAGAATGTGGTCGGTCATGACAATGGTGCTGTCTATCACCAGATTCAGCGAGACAGTGATACCCGCCAGCGAATAAAGCTGCATCTCAAGTCCGAAGAGGTAGTAGAAGATAAGTGCCACCGCTATATTTACAGCCAGGCTGGTAACTATCAGAAAAAGATATTTCAACTTACGAGTAATGAGCCATACGAATACAAGCAGGATGAGTACCGTCAAACCGGTACGGAAGTAAATCTTGTCCAGTTCTTCCCGTATGTACTCGGTCGCATCATAGCTGGTATGCACTTCATATCCGACAGGAAGTACCTGCCGAACAGCTTCCATCTCGTCCATCACGGCACGGTTCAGTTGCAACTGGTTGGCAGTTTCTTCCGCAGTAATGGATAGATAGACGGAATTCAGCCCATTGATGCGGTAATAGCTTTGCGGCTCCTCCTCCATACGGACAGCCGACACCAGTTCGTCCAAGCGGAGCAGTTTCCCGTCGGTAGCCGTCACGGTGATGGCAGCAGGATTAAAACCAAGGGAGTTGCTCTCCGGCACCAGTGTCAGGCGTATCCATTCCCGGCTACCGTTACCTGTATCCACATTGTGCGTACCCAGAAATTCCTTCCGGTAATGCCGCTGTACTGCCTCGCTGATGTCCGATAGGGTCACACCCAGCAAGCGCAACTGTTCACTGTCATATTCCAGTCTCCACTCCATGGGCGTGGCACCGCTGAGTTCCACCTTATAGATACCCGGAATATTTGCCAGCCGCGGCTTGATATGCTCCTCGGCATACTGCTGAATCAATATCGGAGTGGAAGGGGCATTCAGTGTGAAGGACATGAAAGGGCGTGAGGCGTTCTCGTCGGGCAATTTCATGTGAATGGTGGGATAGCTGACACCTTCGGGCAATTGGGGCCACGTCTGCCGGATGATGGTGGAAGCTTCGAAGCGGACTGCCTCGACATCGGCATGCTTGTCCAGCTCCACAGTAATGTTGCCGTAGCCGTTGCCCGAGGTGGAGTTCAGCCGCTTCACTCCGCGGATACGCGCCAGCATGGATTCCAGCTTGCTGGTCACTTCCATCTCCACCACCCGCGACGAAGTGCCAGGCATGCTGAAACCCACCGTGAAGCCGGGCAGGCTGCGTGACGGATTCAGCTTGACGGGGAGCAGCGGTATCAACGCCACCCCTACCAAAGCAAGGCAGACAAACGCCACTATGACGGTGAAGGAAGAAACTCGTTTCATCAGTTATTATAATCAAATTTTTCCGACAGCGAAAATCCGCTGGCAAAGTCGTGCAACGTCAGTTTCCGTATCTTGTAATAATTCAGCCAGTAGTCCTGCAAGGCGGAGATGTAATTGCGTTGCGCTTCCTGCTGGCGGTTCAGCGAGAGGGTCAGGCTGTTGATGTCTGCCTTGCCGATAATGAAGCGCTGGCGGGTTTCGTTATACGCCAGGATGGCAAGGTCGAGGGCCTCTTCGGCACTGGCGACGAGGGCTTGCTGGACGTTGAAGTCACTGACGGTCATGATAACCTCCTCCTCAATGCTGATTTCACTCTGCCGGGCAGAAGTCTTCACCACGTTCAGATTGTTCCTCGCCATGTTGTATTTGCCTTTCCTCACGCCCCAGTCCACCAGTGGAATGGAGACACTGACCGACACCATCTCCTGCTGCATGGGATGCCTGTATGCTTCACCGAATTTCTC
>NZ_QTLV01000019.1:2178-31461 GCF_003602795.1 Bacteroides sp. AF34-31BH | reverse complement strand
GGGGCACTTTTTAAATGTTGTTCCGGGTCCCTTTTCAAGTGTTAGCTACACCTCGATTACTTCCCGGTCGGGATGGTCTCTAAAAAAGTCCTTCGGTGGGTAGTGATAGCCACATTCACTTTCATGGTCGCACCTGCCCACGGATTTGTCCAGCGGTTGCCCATCCTCGTCCACATAATAGGTGAAGCATTTAGGCTTTCCGCATTTTGGGCACGTGTGTCGGCTGTCCCGATTCCTGTATTTCTCTAATTGATATGCCATATCTCATAACGTTTTATACTTTTATCAAGATTCCTTGTCCTCGTGTCCCATTTTTATGTCCCGTTCCGGGTAGGATGGTCGGGACAGTGGGACAGGTGGGACACCCCGGGACAGCACACGAAAAACAAGATTATCGGTTTACACATCATTCTTGTGTTTTTCAGTTCCATCATAGACAAATAGGTGTGTCTAAAACAGAGATTCGGCAAGTGTCCCATATTGTCTCACCCGTTCCACGTTGTCCCATGTGTCCCTTTCCGTCCTTAGTGTCCTGTCGCCCCATAGGGGAAAAAGGTGGGACACCGGGACATCCTGTGCTGTTCATGACTTGCAGTACCTTTCGACCGTGGTCTTGGATATGCCGAGCTTCTCGCCAATCTCACGGTAGGACATCCCTTGCGAATGAAGCGACCGGGCATCACTCTTCATCCTGTTCCGCTCTTCTTCCGTAATCTCTTTGAGGTGTGCGGATTCGGTCGCGTGACCGAGCGTGATAAACCGCAGAAAGTCATCCGCTTTCTCAATGGTACAAACAATCACATTGTTGCCTCCATACTCGAAGTTGCCGTACCTCACTTTGAGTTGCTTGATGTATCGCAGGTTCTCGTCCTTCGCACTCTTGCCTATGGCAAATACACTGTCAAAGAAGTTGTAGAGTTTCTTGCTCCCGGCAAGATCGTTCTGTGTTATCGGCATATTCAGTTGCCGTTTGGGGGTATGAGCCAATATCAAAATGGATAGCTCATGTTTGCGTTTCAGGTCCATCAGCCTTGACATCAACCGTCCGGCATCCTCGCCCTTTTCAGAAGTCATGCAGAGATAGGACAGGTTGTCTATGATGAGAATCTTGCAACCCATATCCACGGACAACTTTTCAATCTCCATAATCAAAGTGTTCTCGAAATCGTCTTGTGGGCAGAGGCAGTCCCTTGAAATCTCCACCCGGTACAGGTCTTCCGGGAAGCGGTGGCATTGCCCTATGGTCTCATTGGTGTAGCGTAACTGGAACTGCTTGTCCGAAAGCTCGAAGTCAAAGTAGAGTACTTTGTGTGTTTCCGCAATTTCAGCCGCAATCTGGACAGCATAGATGGACTTTCCAAGATTGCTGTCAGCAAACAGGCAGCATACCTCACCCTGATACCATAGCGTAAGCCACAACGGGACTGGGTTCGGGCGGTTGGCAGCTTCCTGAATGGTGAGGTTGGCGGTCTTGACAGAGAACATACCGCTTTGTGTCGGCACGTTCTCTGCCTGTTGTCTTTGGCTTTCCAGTTCCGCACCGATGGCAGCTATCGCATTGAAAGGCTGTCGCGTGGTTTCGTTCTTTTCTTCCATTTCCATAACTACCAGTTTCTATTAGCAGGTTTACGTCTGTTGGAAGCAAGGACAGCCGCATTTTCTTCTTCAACGGTCAGCGGCACCGGGTTCTTGCGGTTACACTCCAGCCATTTGTCTAACTCATCCTGATAGAGGACATACCGTTTACCCGGCTTGGTGGCAGGAATGGTGCCGTTCCCCAATTTCATGTAAAGGGTGCGCAGCGGTATTTTCAAATATTCGGCGGCATCTTCCACCGACATGGGGCGGTGTGTGTTCTCCTTACGTACCGTATTCCCCTTTTGCAGACAGGCAAGCATCTGTCTCATGCCGATAACCTCATCCCGAAGCTCGGCCACGACCTGTGGAAGGTCGTTAAATGTGATTACGTTTTCCATATTTATAAAATGTTTGATGCCGCAAAGGAATACTATGATATACCTGTGATTCAATTTATTGACGGTAATCGTAGAATAATCGTAATATCAAGGAAAGACGGGAAGTGCAAGTAGTCTAAAAAGTCTTGCAACTGGAGGATAACGGCAACCATTTACACGTAATGGCATACAACGGAAAAGGGAAGCCCAAGACGGACTTCCCTATATGAAGTGTAAAAATGATGTGATTTTTAGACGTGGAAACTATTGTCTCCGATTTGCTTGGGCCTGTCAATCTTGATGTGTCCCTTGTTGGGGTCACAGGTCAGGCTTCTGGCCAGTGATTCGGTTTCCACAGCCAACAGTTCTTTATGGAACAGGCTCTTGATGAATCCTGCTTGAACCATTACCGAATATCCGTTCTCAAATCCGAGCCGTACACCGATATTCCAGATAAAATGTTTGAAGTCCGCTGTCTTCAACCTGTCTTTCGGGCTGGAAATCTGTTTGAGTGTGATGCTTTGAGGTGTATATAAGGGGTTGCTGCACCACGCTTCAATCTCTCCGCAGAGAAGAATCAGATTCTCTTCCGTGGTGAAAGGTGCCATCTTCCGTTTGACGTAATCAAGGATAGACTTGACAAACGGCTGCCGGATGTCCTGCTGTTTTTGTTCAAAGTCTGCACAATAGGTTTGATATTCTTCATTGGTTATAACGGGAACAGATTCTGTTGCGGCTGCAATGGTAGCCGTTTCCAGTTCCGGCTCGGTTTCGGGCAAAAGCGTATCTGTCTTGTTCTCTATTGCCAATATCTCGCTGACAACAGGTTCGTTTATCTTTGTCTGCCTTGACCTCCTCTTGGTCATCAAAGTACCAAGTTCAACCAAGTCCGCCAGCAGGTATTGGCACACTGCGAGATACAACAGCCATAACAGCCCATTGCAGCCAAAAAAGGAAATGGTCTTTACAAAGGCATCGCCTCCAAAATCCGCACTGATTCGGGTGGAAACCATCAAAGAGAAGGCAAGCATGACTATGCCGGGCAAGCCATAGAAAAGGCAGTTCTCCGTGTTGATAATTGTGTTCTGATTTTTCATCCTCTTACTTGTTATTGCGCCTTGTCGGCGGTTGTTCTCCACAAAGTTACAACGGGATTCTTGATGATGCCAAAACAATGTACAGATAATGGCAATTATTTACGACTAATTAGTATTTAAGACACATATCATACTTAGAATCATACTCTAATCGGATAGATGACAGCGTTTTTACTCAGTCGCACGTTTCAGCGTGATGCGGTTTGCAGCCTCTTTCTTCCTGCTGTTTATGCTGTCAAGATAGCACTGGGTAGTGGTGAGGTTCTTGTGTCCGACAAGAGCCTGTACGGTTCGAGGATCCGTTCCGGCTTCCAGTTGCAGCGAACAGAAAGTGTGCCTTGACCCATGATAGGTGATATCTTTGGTAATGCCTGCCGCTTTCATCCATCTTTTGAACGGAGCCTGTGTCATGCTGTCCTTGAACTCGGGAAATATCAACCCCTCCCTGTTTCCGTCAATCAGTTGCAGGGCTTCCTCACCGATAGGGTTGTGGACGATTTCCTGAGTCTTTTGCATACGGGTGGTAAGATAGAGCGTGCCGTCCGCTTCTGGCTGTATCATTTCCCAAGAGAATGTTTTTACATCGCTCTTCCTCAATCCGGTCAGACAGGAGAACAGGAAAGCGGTTTTCAGAACGGGTATCTCGCAAGGCGTTTCCGCCACTCTGATAAGTTCTTCCGCAGACAATCCAACCTTGTCGGACGGGATAGTTTTCACTCGTTCCAAATACGGACAGGGGTTCTCCTTTATCTTCTTGTCACGGTGGGCGGTGTGGAGCGTTCCTAAGAAAGCCGACCAGTAACTGGCTATGGTGTTGGTATGCAACTTCCTGTTGGTGTGGACTACCTGATGAGTGGAACGGAGATATTCAAGAAACTTGTTGCACAGTTCCACGCTCACCTCCCCAAAGGTACATTTGCCTCCCACAAAACGCTCGAAGTGCAGGAATGCCTGTTCGTAACGGGAGTTCTTCTTGCGTGCGTAGGTACGGAAGTAGTCAATGAAGCTACCGTTCAGCTTGTTCTTGTCAAAGAAGTCGTAACGCTCGTTGACGATTTCCTCATATCTTCGGCAACGGAGGGCTTCCGCCTTTTCCGTCAGCCGTGCGTTGTAGTCCTTTTCCCGTTGTGTCTTGGGATGGGCATAGATGTAGATGCCGAGCGATTCGTGGCGCATCACCTTATTGGTGGCCTCGTCACGGAAGCCGGGATAGTAGTCGAGGAAAAAGGACAGCATCTTGCCGCCTCTGATTTTCCGTGTGTAAAGGTTCACGGTCTTGCAAATGTTTGCCATAATCTTTCTTTGTTATTGATGGATATTACTCGGTGGAGACTTTCTCCACGCTGCAAAGGAATGGAATGATGTGCCGTTGGTGGCAGATAATGACGGTAATTGACCAATAATCGGTCAATAATAATCATCGGTCACAATCCTTTGGCGGCTCTTTCTGCCATTACACGCTCTATGTCCGCTTTGAGGAGCAGGTTTTTGACACCGACCTTATGCTTTTCGATTTTGTGTACCTTGGTGATATGATGGATGTTCGCCTTGGAGAGTCCGTATTTTTCAGACACGTACTCCACGGTACAATAACGATCATCCTCCATCAGGTCTGTTTGGCGCAGCTCATCAAGGTGTGTCTTGGAATAGTAGAGGATTCCGTATTCCTTTTTTGTTGGGATGCTGTGGCGGTAAGCATAGGCGTGGATGGCAGTCGGCTTCATGCCGTACACCTCAAACACCTGTTCCGTGGTGAGCCATTCCGTGATGGCGGCAATGTCAACGGTTAGCCCGAGGCATTCCTCCACATGGCTTTTGCTGTAATAGTTTTTTCCGGCAATCTTGCAGATAGGGATTTGGTTGCGCTTGGCTGTGGTATAAAGCCAAGACTGCTTCACTTTATAAGTGGAGAGGACTTCCTCACCGGAAATATAAGAGAGGATTTCTTCGGGAGCCGGAGCGTTGGTTTGAGACTTCTTATCGGTTTCCTTTTGATTGGTAGAAGTGGCTCTCTTTGGTCGGATATCGGGTATCACCCTGTTATAAGGGTTGTCCTCCAGCATCCTTTCTATATCTGCTCTGCGTATGAATGCCATGCGGCTACTGATGCGTGAAGCCCGTAGTCTGCCTTGTGCCACGAGCTTATAAATGTACTGGCGCGAACATCCCATTAGGATGGCAGCCTTTGAAAAGGTGAGATACTCCTGACGCTGTATCTCTAAAACAGGTTCTACGGCATTGAGCAAATCCTGCTGTCGCTTCTTCTTCGCTTTCTTGGCTTCATCGGCGCAATGCACGGAGCAATACTTCTGCATACCACTGTTGGCTATGAATGTCCTGCCACAGAATGCACATTTCTTGGTTGCTTTCATTCTTCCCTTTGTTTGATGTTGAACACTCTTTTCTGTGTATTCCATCAGGGAGTGAACGGAAGTCAATCATTGTCACCTGTTGTCAACCGGGTAAATATCTGTGGCAGTCTTCGTATTTCGTCCTGCCGCTTGTCACTCCTTGTGAACTGTTGTAAACCGATGTCAACGGACTGCGATTTTATGGCAACAAAAAAGTCCCGTACATTCACCGCGATAGAAATACGTTACAAAAATATGCGGAAAATGACGGAACACCAAATATGAACTGCGAAGTGTTAAATTTAAAACAGTGTTGATATTCAATGGTTTAATTATAGACAATACTCGTTGCTTGCAGGTGGTTACACCTATCTAAATACAATCATAAAAAGCATATTCATTTATTTCTTTTACTGTATTAGGTATATTAATAATTTTCTTTCCTGCGGCAGGATAATAGATTAAGGTTTCCTGCTTTTTATCACACAGCATACCATCTATCGAAGCATACCAACGATTCTCTGAATCAACATTGATTGAAACCAATTTATAACAGCGATTGAATGCCAATTTATCAATAAAAGAAACGTTCCTAGGTATATTTACAGAAATCAAACTGCATGCGCTAAAAGATTCCCAACCAATACTTCTACAGTCATCTGGAATGGAAATATTTTCTAATTTTTCTGAAAAGAAAAATGCTTGAGCTTCTATTTTCTTTGTATTAAAAGGTAAATATATAGAAATGAGATTAGTGTGAGAAAAACAACCTCCAGGAATTATATTATCTATATTTACACTACTACCATATTGAGAATAATTTGTTCCACCCGAACAGATAGTAGCTTGAGCAATATCCAATTCTCTTAATTGCCCTAATGTTGGATTTCCGTAATAATCTATTCCAGCCATCTCGCGAATAAGACGCAAATCAGTACCATTTATAAAACCACTTATCTCCAGATGAGTTATTAAGTTCGCCTCCACATTTAATAATTTCTTTAGTGTACCTGCTTTTTCAACATACACCTTAACATGTTTTTCTTCTATTTGTTTTGCTTCTTGAATAATCCGAATAGTATCAGCTAAAGTACTCTCTATAGAAGTAAAAACAATGTTTCCAACTCTAGATTTTACTTCTGAATTTTCTTCAATATGAAAAAAGAGCCTATCTTGTTTAAAACTT
Organism: Bacteroides sp. AF34-31BH; assembly: GCF_003602795.1. Classification (NCBI taxonomy): domain Bacteria; kingdom Pseudomonadati; phylum Bacteroidota; class Bacteroidia; order Bacteroidales; family Bacteroidaceae; genus Bacteroides; species Bacteroides sp. AF34-31BH. The sequence goes on along the minus strand of NZ_QTLV01000019.1, from coordinate 24,872 downwards.
TTAGTTACTACATTTTGCACTAACTTTATCCATTGAGAGTTTTCTTCATCAATATGTATATTATAATTGACATTAGTTTCTACTGATATTTCTATAGTCTCTCCTTTTGCTGTAATATCGTATTCCTTTTGCGACAACAATATCGCATCTTTCTGCACCTGGACAATCTTCAACGTATCTGCCACAGATTTATCATTCCTATCATAATAGATGATTTCAGCTTCCCTCTTGTCATAAGTTTCATTAGGAGTAACAGTATAATAAAGCGTATGGCTGGAAACACTTCTCGTTACGGTTGTGGTAATCCAATCTACCTGCGGCATTTTCACATCAAAGTCAAAATTGCTGTTCAGTTCTACGGTAATTTGTTCTCCTTTATCAGAAACGGTATATTCATTCTTAGTCAACAATAAAATGCCTCCTCCTGTCTGATACACCTTCAAGACTTCCTCCAATTCACCGCTTCGGAAGATGATTTCTCCTTCGCGCTTGTCATATTCCTCGCTCTTGCTGATGTAAAACTTCCGCATAGTTCTATCCATGTCAGTTCTTGTAGCAGATTCGTGCATTTGATTATGTCCTTTGTCGCCCATAATTATTTGCCCGGAGCCAGAACCTTCACGTATCCAGCTTTGATATTGCTCTGGAATAACAACTTCATAAGTAACATTTGCCTTTACCTCCACCTGGATTTCTCCTCCGTTCTTATCTACTTCAAACTTTGCAGTAGTCAGAGTGATGGCATCTTTCTGTTTCTGCGTTACTACGATACTCTTAGTCAAATCACCGGCTGCCAAGTTCAATACCACGTTACGGTCATCGACTCCTTCATTTCTTATTACTTTAACTAAGACTTGGTTTTCTCCGGCTTTTCCCTTATTGGGGAACACCGTACACCAGCTGACATCACCGCCTGACTGTGAAACATTTATCGACCAATCTTTATTGGTTGTAAAAGAAAGAATCGCTTCGCCACTATCCGAAGTGAAATCCAAGCTTTTGGTAAAGTAAATCTCACTATCAGGGTTAGGGATAATCTCTGCCGGAGCATCATCATCCGAACAACTACTCAAAGCGGTCAACAGGCACAAGACTGCCATTGAGTACAACAAACGCACATAGATGGAACTTTTAGAATTCACTTTAAATAGAATCATAACCAGATAATATTAGTCCTCGCGTTCCTCCGAGAATATAAAAAAAGACAGCGTGGAACTGCATGCTATTCATCGTCTTTGAAGGTCCTGAGAAAACCCGATACACCAATGAACAGACAGCAGACCCACGCCGAAACCAGCGCAGGAGCAATCCATGCCATTCTTGTGTATCATTGATGAATTTCTCAGGTTCTCAAAGACAAGAATGAAGCACAACGCTTCTTACAATATCATTTCACAAAACATTGAAGCTAAGGACACTTCCTTGCTTCGATGGCAAATTTAACGATAAAGAATGAAAACAAGAAAAAGATTGGAAAGTATTTTTAAGGCTGATGCCTACAGAAGATAAATATGATTTTGTCATTCTGACACTTTGTATTTTCTATCGCACGAGAATCCCGTATTTCCGGTCTATTATCCACGCAGCAGTAAATATGAGAGCAAAAATCTGTAAGTATCAGGTTATAAGCATTATACCAAAACGAACATCCTTCCAATAAATCGGAATCACCTCTCCGAAAGCCCGGATACACCGAAAAGGCAGAAGCAAAAGAACGTTTTACTAAAACAGAGTAACCGTTTTACTAAAACGCAATACCCCTTTTAGTAAAAAGCAATCACCCTTTTAGCTTAAAGGTGTAGCCAATTTCTGCATAAAAGCCCTACAAAAGCGGAAGAATATGCAAGAAGAACGCATCTTTATGACCCCAATATCCACAATATATCCTAAATTCGTCCTTCTGCCCAACCATGTGCGGCAGAGAAATCTACAGAAACATTACTTTTTGTCAAAAATATAAGGATATTACTGCCTTTCAGCACCTTTTACAACAACCCATGCAGTTCCCACGCCCGCACATGCCGTATTCCTTCATTGGATGGCAGACAGAAATCATCAAGCGAAACAACCAGTTTCTCATAATTATCTTGTATCGACTCCAACGAAGCATACTCACGACGCATCGTCTGCTCGTCAACCAACATATAAGTGAATTGCAGATAAACCGTGCGGTCGCCTTTCCGTGCCACGAAATCCACTTCCTTCTCTTTGGCACATCCGGTATAGACATCATAGCCTGCCCTGAGTAACTCCAGATAGACAAGATTCTCCAGTTTATAACCCACACCATAGGCTGTTCCGGGATAGAGGAAATTCTTAAAGGCAAGGTCGTTGATGTAATATTTCGCCGTACCGGACAGTATTTCCTTTCCGCGCAAGTCAAAGCGTTCACAACGATACGCCAAGAACGAGTCTTCGATATAGCCTATGTAGGCAGCCACGGCATCATAGCTCGTCTTCCGGCCCTGGCTCTTGAAATAGTTCACGATGTTGCCGATGGACACTAAATTAGAGGCATTGCCTACAAGAAACGCAAAAAGGTCCTCAAGCAGTCGGGGGTCACGTATGCTGTAGCGTTGGATGATGTCCTTCAGCAAGATGGTGTCCTTCAAGGCAGACAAGTAATTGCGCTGCACCTCCTGCTTTTCGGGCAAGACAAAAAGTTCCGGGATTCCGCCCGTATTCATATAGCCCATATAGCTCTCACGGTTCTGTTCCAGATGCCTTATCTCTGTATACTCCTGATAGCTGAAGGGATATACCGGAAATTGGACGTATCGCCCCGAAAGCAGCGTGGCAAGCTCACCGGACAGCATCCGTGAGTTGGAGCCGCTGATAAAGAGCTCGTACTCCTCGGTATAGTCCTGCGAATAAGAATTGACCGACTTTTCCCATTCTTCGATGAGCTGCACTTCGTCGATGAAAATATAAATCTCCTCTTGTCCAGAGATTGTACTTCCTAAGTATATCCATTCTTTCGTTCATAACCTAAAAAGTTTGCGAAAAAGGCTAGATTTTCGGTTATAAACGAAAGATTCATTTAGACAAGCAAGGAGGATATTTCCTTTCCGCATCCCCCTTTATCGGCCGGATATTCCCTCTATAGAATCATCATTGTTGCATCTATATATCCACCGCGTTGCATCTATACTTCCACCGTGCTGCATCTATAGATGCAGCAAATCCCTTAACCTATCCTAATAATGCTGCTTATTGTCACCTATTTAGAAGCGAAATCATTATATTTGCGCCCATATATGCCAATACGTTGACTAAGCGATGGCAAAACAGCTTGTAAAAAACAAAACTGAATAATAACGAATTTCATCTGAATGAAACAGTACAAAACCGTAAACAACCTTGTAGGCTGGATTACCTTCCTCATTGCAGCGACGGTCTACTGCATGACCATCGAACCTACTGCAAGCTTTTGGGACTGCCCGGAGTTCATCACCACCGGCTATAAGCTGGAAGTAGGACACCCGCCCGGCGCACCGTTCTTCATGCTGGTAGCCAACCTATTCTCACAATTTGCTTCCGATGCCTCCACCGTTGCCAAGATGGTGAACTACATGAGCGCGCTGATGAGCGGCGCATGTATCCTGTTCCTTTTCTGGAGCATCACGCACCTGGTACGCAAACTTGTGGTGACAGACGAAAACAATATCACACGCGGACAGATGGTCACCATCATGGGTAGCGGTCTGGTGGGCGCACTTGCCTACACGTTCAGCGATACCTTCTGGTTCAGCGCTGTGGAAGGCGAGGTGTATGCCTTCTCCTCACTGTTCACTGCCGTCGTATTCTGGCTCATACTGAAGTGGGAAGACGTCGCCAACGAGCCTCACAGTGACCGCTGGCTGATTCTCATCGCCTACCTGACCGGTCTGAGTATCGGCGTGCACTTGCTGAACCTGCTCTGCCTGCCCGCCATCGTACTGGTATACTACTACAAGAAAGTACCCAACGCCAATGCCCGAGGCTCCCTGCTGGCATTGCTCGCTTCGGGCATACTGGTAGCAGCCGTACTCTACGGCATCGTGCCGGGTATCGTGAAAGTGGGCGGCTGGTTCGAACTGCTCTTCGTCAACACGCTGGGCATGTCCTTCAACACGGGTGTCATCGTATATATCATCCTGTTGGCAGCCTGCCTCATCTGGGGTATCTACGAAAGCTATACCGAACGCAACAAGGCACGTATGGCACTCTCGTTCATACTCACCATCACCATGCTGGGTATCCCGTTCTACGGACACGGTACCAGCTCGGTAGTTATCGGTGTCATTGTCATTGCCGCATTGTGGCTCTACCTCCGTCCGAAGACGCAGGCAGCCGTCAAAGAGAAATTCCGCGTATCGGCACGCACGCTGAACACCTCGCTGCTCTGCACCATGATGATTGTCATCGGATATTCCTCGTATGCACTTATCGTCATCCGCTCCACCGCCAACACGCCGATGGACCAGAACTCTCCGGAGGACATCTTCACACTGGGCGAATACCTGGGACGCGAGCAGTATGGCACACGCCCGCTGTTCTATGGTCCTGCCTTCTCCTCGCAAGTGGCGCTGGACGTGAAAGACGGTTATTGCGAGCCGCGCATCAAGTACAACGGCACGAAGTTCATCCGCAAGGAGAAAGCCACGCCCGACGAAAAGGATTCGTACATCGAAATCCCCGGACGCATTGAGTACGAATATGCCCAGAACATGCTGTTCCCGCGTATGTACAGCAGTGCCCATACACAACAATACCATGCCTGGCAGGACATCAAGGGTTACGATGTGCCCTATGACAAATGCGGCAACATGATTATGGTAAACATGCCCACACAGTGGGAAAACATCAAGTTCTTCTTCTCCTACCAGCTCAACTGGATGTACTGGCGCTACTTCATGTGGAACTTTGCCGGACGCCAGAACGACATACAAGGCAGCGGAGAAATTGAACACGGCAACTGGATTACCGGTATCCCGTTCATCGACAACTGGCTGGTGGGCGACCAGAGCCTCTTGCCTCAGGAACTGAAAGACAACAAGGGACACAACGTATTCTACTGCCTGCCGCTGTTGCTGGGTATCATCGGCCTGCTGTGGCAAGCCTACCGCGGACAGAAAGGCATCCAGCAATTCTGGGTGGTCTTCTTCCTCTTCTTCATGACCGGTATTGCCATCGTGCTCTACCTGAACCAGACTCCGAGCCAACCGCGCGAACGTGACTATGCCTACGCCGGTTCGTTCTACGCCTTCGCCATCTGGATTGGTATGGGTGTGGCAGGACTCGTCCGTCTGCTTCAAGACTATGCCAAGATGAAGGAACTGCCTGCTGCCTCCATCGTTTCCGTAGCTTGCCTCTTTGTCCCCGTGCAGATGGCAAGCCAGACTTGGGACGACCACGACCGCAGCGACCGCTACATGGCACGTGACTTCGGCCAGAACTACCTGATGTCCCTGCAAGAAAGCGGCAACCCAATTATCTATACCAACGGTGACAACGATACCTTCCCCCTCTGGTACAACCAGGAGACCGAAGGTTTCCGTACCGACGCCCGCACCTGCAACCTCTCGTACCTGCAGACCGATTGGTACATCGACCAGATGAAGCGCCCCGCCTACGACAGTCCTTCGCTGCCCATCACGTGGGACCGTATGGAGTACGTGGAAGGCACCAACGAATATATTCCTATCCAACCGGAATACAAAAAGAGTATCAACCAGCTCTATGCCGAAGCCGAGAAGCAGGCACTGGACGGCAATCCCGAAGCGCTGGTCAATGTGAAGAAGGAATTCGGAGACAACCCCTACGAACTCAAGAACATCCTGAAGCACTGGATACGTGCGCCCAAAGACAATGACCTGAAGGTGATTCCTACCGACAGCATCGTCATCAAGGTGGATAAGGAAGCCGTACGCCGCAGTGGTATGATGATACCGGGCGATTCAATCCCCGACTACATGCACATTTCGCTGAAAGGCAAACGCGCCCTCTACAAGAGCGAGTTGATGATGCTCGAAATGCTGAGCGAGGCCAACTGGGAACGCCCCATCTATATCGCTGTCAGCGTAGGCAGGGAGAACCAGCTGAACATGGAGAACCACTTCGTTCAGGAAGGTCTTGCCTATCGTTTCACTCCGTTCGACACCAGTAAGACGGGCGTGACAATAGACTCCGAAAAGATGTACGACAACCTGATGAACAAGTTCAAGTTCGGTGGCATCGACAAGCCGGGCATCTATATCGACGAGAACGCCATGCGCATGTGTCACTCTCACCGTCGCATCTTCTCCCAACTCGTGCAGCAGCTGATGCGTGAGGGCAAGAAAGACAAGGCAAAAGCCGCCCTGGACTATGCCGAAAAGATGATTCCCGCCTACAACGTGCCTTACGACTGGCAGAACGGTGCCGTACAGATGGCAGAAGCCTACTACCAACTGGGCGAAACCGCCAAGGCGGACGAGATAATGAAAGCCCTTGCTGACAAGGCTGTAGAGTACCTGACCTGGTATCTGAGCCTGGACGACAACCGCTTCATGATTTCTACCCGTGAGTTTGAATACCACTGGGCTGTACTCGATGCCGAGGTGAAGGCCATGAAGAAGTACAACTCCAAGCTCGCCGAAATCTACGAGCCGAAGGTGGAAGAACTGTATAATATGTATGTGGACAGAATGAAGGAGTGAGAATAAGGATTAGGGATTAAGGATTAAAGGATTAGGGATTAGCCTGTGCAGTTCATCACTAATCATTAATAACTAATCCTTAACCCCTAATCCTTAATCATTAACCCCTAATCCTTAAAATCCCTAATCCCTTAATCCTTAATCACGTGTTTATAGAACAACCTCCTGAGTTTTTTCGCAAACTATATCCCGGTGCAGTCTGGAGGATGGACCCCAATGAAAAAGCCGTTTATCTGACTTTCGACGATGGCCCTATCCCCGAAGTAACTCCCTGGGTGCTCGACCTGCTGGATAAGCACAACATCAAAGCCACCTTCTTCATGGTAGGTGACAACATACGGAAGCATCCGGACGAATTCCGGATGGTCGTTGAGCGTGGGCACCGCATCGGTAACCACACCTTCAACCATATCCGTGGATTTGAATACACGGCCAAGAATTATCTGGGAAATACCGAACAGGCGAAGATTTTCATGGAAATGGGTGGGGACATCAATTGCAATGTGGAGAAGGTTCTCTACCCTCTCTTGTTCCGCCCTCCCCACGGCCATATGTTCGCCAACCAGTATCTCACGCTGAAACGAACCTACAAGATTGTGATGTGGGACCTCGTGACCCGCGACTACAGCAAGAAGCTGCGCGGTCCGCAAGTGCTAGCCAACGTGATGCGCTACGCCCGCAACGGCTCCATCATCACCTTCCACGATTCCTTGAAATCCTGGTGCAACGGAAACCTGCAGTACGCATTGCCGCGCGCCATTGACTTCCTGAAGGAAGAGGGATATGAATTCAAAGTATTATAAACTTGAAACAGCAGAAAGTTACCAACATCTGCTGTCACAATAAATTCCACATAAAATAAGAAGGGGTTGTCTCGGCAAAAGGCAACCCCTTACATTTTATAGGCTCATGTCCTGTTCCACAAGAATAAACAGATGTTTTATAATTACCAAGTAAATGTACATCTGTATTCATCCCACTGGTCTTTTACAACCAGTTCCGTAGGATAACTGTCGGAATTCAATGTCCATGTAAAATACATATCGGACACAGAGTCCTCGCCATTGTATGTATAATGCCCTACAAGCGGCAGATGTTTCGTAGCCTTACCAAGCATGCCTCCATAATAGGCATATATCATCTCGTCCATATCCACATCCAGTATTTCATCAAACAACATCAGGCAGCCCTTATTCTCGATAGGAGCTGTTATATTATCCGTCGTATAGTCTATGGCAGCACTATACTCCCACTCGTCATTGCTGTCGATAATTCCGTCACCATTGAGATCCCCACTAGCTACATAACGTGTGGAAGTCTTCACCACATCTCCATCCTTATAGGTGATGTTCGTTATTTCACCATCGCTTTCAGAGCGTTTCATTACAACCAGATGGCCTTCAGTGTCGTATTCCATCTCCCAAGTAAACTCATCGGCATCGGGAGTACCAGCGTGGTCTATTGAGTTGCAAAATTCCACATAACCATCGCTGTTGAGCTGCAAGTTCAGTTCTGTAACATCGCCCTCTTCATCCGTCACGGTGATTCTTGCTCGGTCCTTTGCAACATCTGCCTTTGTAGTAGCGGGAAAGTACTCAAAGACGGCTTTATCCCCATCCTCAGTTGTAATGTTCGTCACCAGCCCTTCTTCATTGTGAGAAATCGCCATGCCCGAAACCGACTTCGGAAGTCCTCCCGTAAACACTTGCGAAGGATTGACCACAGTGGCGGTGTTTTCGCCACCCTCACCATTCTCATTTTCGTCATCGTCACTGCAAGCAGTGAATCCCAAGCACAACGCCACACCCAACATGGAGGCAGCCATCATTTTAAACATTTTCATAAGTTACAAATCTTGTTTTATCCCCATCCCTCTAAGGAAAATCCATAATAACAAAAGTATAAGGAATGCCGTCCGTATCTCACGACAACAAGACTCTGCCATTCAAACCCGGACAGATACTTTTGGCCATTTATCATTCCCAGACAAAGCTTAATATTTTTTGCAAAGTAATAAACTTTTCCTTTCACTCCTTGTCACTGAAAAAGGTGATTTTTCAGCCACATACAGAAAAAATTCAGCATCTCCAATAAAAAGCAAAATGAATAAGACGTATATTTGCAACAACTAAGCACAGATTGAATTCCACTAAAATATACCGATATGAGGGTACGCCATACTAAGCTATTATCACTCCTCTTTTCTTTAACCACTATCCTGCTTCACGCCGGAGAAATACCAACAGACACTCTGTTGGCACACTTCTACAACCGGGCAGCCAATCTCATGGAAGAAGGACACTACGATGAAGCGCAACGTAGCTTCGACAGCGCCTTTGCCACCCGGAACGTAAAGCACTCCTTCATGTATCCCATCTTGCTGAACGAACAAGCCACACTACTGATCTATGTGGGAAAGACAGAAGAAGCCCTTGCCATGAAAAAAAATGTGCTCCCCTACCTGCCGCAGATAAATGATTTGGAAAAGCACATCAGCGTATACAACGATTTGGGCCTCCTCTACCGTCAGCACCAAATGAATGACTCTACACTCTACTATTACAATAAAGCACTGGACAGTGCCTTGCAATATGGGGACGAAAGCTGGATAGCCCACATCTGCAACAATGTGTCCATCCTATACTTCAATATCAGGCAGCTGGACGAAGCAGAAAAGTATACCGACATGGCCACCGAACATGCCGCCAGAACCGAAGCCCCATTCGTAGCCTTCACCACCTGGCAAATCAGGGCAACCATAAAGGCTGAACTGAACAAGCTGGATGATGCTGAAAAATCCAACCGCAAAGCCTGGAACATTGCCTGCCACGGAGAGGGAAACGAAGACCTATGGAAGATACGCTGCCTGCCCGGCATGCTGAGACTCTTTGAACGAAAAGAACAACCCGATTCCATAGACCACTACTTGAAATTGGGGAACAAACTACTACAACGGGTACCATCCAACTCCATCGCTGCCATAGGATTCATACAATCGAGGGCAGCCACCGAAACAAACCGCAAAAACTATGCCCGCGCCTTGAAGGACTTCCACTGGCTGCGTAACCGGAAAACCGGTACCGAGCCCAAAACACTACTTACACAAATGGCACGATGCTACGATGCCTTGGGAAACCCCAAACTGGCCTATACCTATATGGATAGTGCCCGCATGTGGACTGATACGCTGGCACAGCACAATCTGACGCAACAAATGGCAGAATTCAACGTGAAATATCACACACAAGAAAAGGAATTGGAGATAGCCCACCTGCAACAAGAACAACTGGAACACCAAGCCTTCCTGCTAAAAGCCTCCATTGCTGTAGCCCTTCTGTCCGGTCTTGCTCTCATTACTTTGTTGACGCTCCGCCACAAGAAACGAATAGCCGAAAAGAAGATTGAACTGCTAAAGCAAGAAAACGAACTGAACTCGGCACGCCGTTACATTGAAGGGTTGGAAGAGGAATGCAAATATTTTGCCAAGGAACTGCATGACGGCATAGGATTGCGCACCGTAAACGACCGTATCAGAGCCATCAACGCTACCGCCAATGTATGCTCGTCAACAGAAAACAACGTTTTCACCCTACTGCTTAACATAAACGAATGAAACCAAACAAAGAAACATACAGAATACTGGTAATAGATGACCACCCGATTGTTGCTGAAGGCATCATCGCATTGGCCTCGCAACTCGAAGGAGTGACATGCAAAGGAGCCACTTGTGCAAAAGACGTGGAACAACTGACCCTCAAAGAGAGATTCGACCTTTGCATCATTGACCTTGAACTACCGGATATGAATGGATTCCAACTCATATCCCACCTTCACAGCCAGATACCCGAATGCGGCATTTTAATCTATACCATGCATGAAGAACCTTGGATCATAGCCAAATTATCCACCCTAAACATCAACGGAGCTGTTTCAAAAAATGCCAGCACCAGCGAATTGAGAGACGCCATCAGTACACTGAAAAACGGAACCAGATACTTCAGCAATGTTTTCAGCGAACTGGACAAGGAAAAACAAAACACCCTACCACATGCACTTCCCGAATTGTCGAGACGTGAAAAAGAAGTGCTCGCCTATCTCTCGCAAGGACTGAGCACTTCTGAAATATCCCAATTACTATTTCTCAGCATCAATACAATACAGACTTACCGGAAGCGCCTGATGGAAAAACTGGAGGCCAAAAACGTTGCAGAACTTGTCTACAAGGGGAAGAGCTTATTCTGAGAACATTTGTCATTCGTCCGGACAGTTACAAACCTCCAACTTCTCAATCTTCTCCGTCTGAAAAGGAAGAAAATCAACTTAGCGGATACTCACCGTCATCGGATTGCGTACCTTCTGTGCAAATGCCGCCATATAGCTATTCCAGGCTTCAGCCGTCTTGATGTCCGCACGGTCCCAGGCAAAACCCCAGTAATACACGTAGTCGGCACCCGGCTCATAGTCGCTGACAGCCAGTACGTGGCCGTCTGCATTGTTACGCATCTTCTTCTCCTCTACGGGGAAAAGCACGGTTTTGGCTTCCTTCACAACGGCAGGGAAAGCGGCACCCATAAATATCTTGCCATTATCCGGTCCGGTAGTGGGGTCTACATACGTCATATAGCCACCGGCGGCATCAGCCACCACAGCACCGTCCGGTTCGTGCAGCACAATACCGGTAACAATGGGCAAAGATTCCTTTAGATTGCTATACGAAACGGCAGTACGGTTCAGATGAGAACCGGCATCCAGCGTAATCAGACGCGTTTCCACCACCGCAGTATCCCCTTTCACAGCCAACGGATTGAACTCCAGCTTCACCGTGAAGCGCAACGGACCGTTGTCCAGCACCTCCTGCGTCTTGTAGCACCACGGATAGATAATGGTATCATTCACCATCAATGCAGACACTCCGGCTCCCAATGTTGGGCCTACTGCATAGCAGTCCATGCCATAACCGTGGTCTATATGATAGGAGAATGTGCGTACCAGCTCATCGGCTGCCTTCGGGTCTGTCTTGCGCAATTCATTAACCTGCTTCCAGGAGTCTGCATCCAGTTCCTTGGCATATATGTCTTCCAGTACCGGTGCAGCAGTGCCTCGCTTCGTAAACAAGTCGTAGCCGAAACCGCGTTCACCCCTTGCCTGCAATGCAGGACCGTAGGCACGGAAGCCTACCAAGTCGTTCTCCCAGGCCATGTCGTCCAGACGTTCGGGATACTGCCGCCCACAAGCCCTTACCTCCACATCGACGGGAGTACCGGCCTGGACGGTATATGCAGCCGATGCATTGGCGGCTACCGTAGCAGGGAAGATTAATTTGTCATCGTAGGTCACTTGGTAAGGCACCTGCTCCCCTTCGACATTCAGAACCACAATCTGTGCGGTGTCTGCCAGATTCAGAAGGTTTGAGATTTCGGTCATGGACACCTCTACCATTTCATCGGAACGGTCCATCGCTAACGGATTGGTTACCGTAACAGTCACTATCTTGCTATCGTTGCAAGCAAGACAGCAGAGGGCCGCCATACATAATAAAAGAAAGTTTCTCATATAATCATTGCTTTTTCCTAATCAGTTGTATAACTTTCTTTTAGGCGCGGATTTCGCGGATTATACGGATTTTCCTTATCCTTTCCGCGAAATCCGCGTAATCCGCGCCCAAAAGAAAAAGGTGACAAGTGACATTATCCTGCCACTTTATCACCTTCTCAATTATCCTTAAATTTATTTCGGTTGCTTTCCGATATAAGCCAAAATACCTCCGTCTACATAGAGGATGTGACCGTTTACCGCATTAGAGGCTTCCGATGCCAGGAACACTGCCGGACCGGTAAGTTCTTCCGGAGCCAGCCAGCGGCCTGCCGGAGTCTTGGCGCAGATGAACGAGTCGAACGGGTGACGGCTACCGTCGGCCTGCTTTTCACGCAGCGGAGCAGTCTGCGGGGTAGCGATGTAACCCGGACCGATACCGTTACATTGGATGTTATATTCACCATATTCAGAGCAGATGTTGCGAGTCAGCATCTTCAAGCCACCCTTGGCAGCGGCATAGGCCGACACAGTCTCACGACCCAGTTCGGACATCATAGAGCAGATATTGATAATTTTACCGTGGCCCTTCTTCATCATGGCAGGCAGAACAGCCTTTGATACGATGAACGGAGCATTGAGGTCGATATCGATTACACGACGGAAGTCAGCAGCCTCCATCTCGTGCATAGGAACACGGCGGATGATGCCGGCATTGTTTACGAGGATATCAACAGAGCCTACTTCCTTTTCAATCTGGGCTACCATGGCCTGAACAGCAGGTTCGTCTGTCACATCACATACATAACCGCGTGCCTTGATACCCTTTTCAGTATAGGCAGCCAAGCCTTTGTCTACCAACTCCTGGTTGATATCGTTGAAACAGATAGTTGCTCCTTGCTCTGCAAAAGCTGAAGCGATAGCAAAACCGATACCATAAGAAGCACCTGTAACAAGGGCTACTTTACCTTCCAAAGAAAAATTCAAATACGGATTCATAACGTTAAATTATTAAGTTTAAATAAGTGATATTCTATTTATGTACGATTTGCAAGTAGTTTATACTCAATGGAAACTTTATTTTGGGAGAATGCCTTCCCTATAAGGAAATCGCAGCGAATGCTTTTCGTATCGTAGCTTTTCACATCATCGGGATGCTCAGCATAGCGAATTTCATAGTTCGTTTTCATGATTGCACTACATTTAATAGGTTATAACTTCAGCCATCAAATACACATCGTTTGCGTACACGATGCAAATGTAACAAAAGAAAATGGAGAAACCGTATAAATTTGTGTCAATTATATAGCAATATCGTTCAAAGATTCGTAAAAAGAAAAAATCTATACCTATAGTGCCAACAAGAGGGGGAAAGAATAACAAAAAAACCCACTAAAACTTGCGATTTTAGTGGGTTTTTAGCTGCAATTAGCTGTATCGTAGTTGGACTACCAGGATTCGAACCTGGACAAACAGAACCAAAACCTGTTGTGCTACCATTACACCATAGTCCAAACATAGGGCTTTCTGTTAAAAAGCGGTGCAAAGATAAAAGGAAGCCCCGAAATATCCAAATATTTCGGGGCTATTTTTACTGCCGAAGCATTATTTCCTTAATTACTTCTCTTTAGGATACCGCTATTTGGCGATAATCAGATAGTAATTCTTCTTGCCGCGCTGTACCAGCAGGTATTTTTCGTCCAGCAGATCGGCTGTCGTAATCACCTGGTCGAAAGCAGCCAGTTTCTCCTTATTCAGAGAAACGCCACCGCCTTGCACCAGCTTACGCATCTCGCCCTTGGAAGCGAATACAGCAGCATTATCCACGAACAAATCCACCGCCTTCACACCGGCAGCCAGTGCATCACGGGATATTTCGAACTGGGGAACACCCTCGAACACAGCCAGCAGCGTATCTTCGTCCAACTTCTTCAGTGCATCCGAAGTTGCATTGCCAAACAAGATGTTGGATGCATCCACAGCAGCGTTATAGTCCTCTTCGGAATGAACCATGATAGTCACTTCCTTGGCCAGGCACTTCTGAAGGACGCGCAAATGGGGAGCAGCCTCGTGCTCGGCCGTCAGAGCATCAATCTCCTCCTTGGACAGTGCAGTGAATATCTTTATGTAGCGTTTGGCATCCTCGTCGCTCACGTTCAGCCAGAACTGGTAGAACTTATATGGAGAAGTGTAGCGCGGGTCGAGCCAGATGTTTCCGGACTCTGTCTTGCCGAACTTACCACCGTCGGCCTTCGTAATCAGCGGGCTGGTCAGTGCAAATACCTCCCCACCGTTCGTACGGCGAATCAGTTCGGCACCGGTGGTGATGTTACCCCACTGGTCGCTGCCACCCATCTGGAGCTTGCAGCCTTTGGTTTCATACAGATGAAGGAAGTCGTACCCCTGCAACAGCTGGTAGGTGAATTCCGTGAAGGAAAGACCGTCACGTGCCTCACCGTTCAGACGCTTCTTTACAGAATCTTTCGCCATCATATAGTTCACGGTGATGTGCTTACCCACTTCACGGGCAAAATCGAGGAAAGTGAAGTTCTTCATCCAATCGTAGTTGTTCACCAACTCGGCACGGTTGGGGGCATCCGAATCAAAATCCAGGAACTTGGAGAGCTGGGCCTTCATACCGGCCAGGTTGCGCTGCAACGTCTCTTCCGTAAGCAGATTGCGTTCGGCAGACTTTCCGGAAGGGTCACCAATCATACCCGTAGCACCGCCAATCAGTGCCAACGGCTTGTGTCCGCAACGCTGGAAGTGACGCAAAATCATCACACTGCAAAGGTGCCCGATGTGCAAAGAGTCCGCAGTAGGGTCGAAACCAATGTATGCAGTCACTTGTTCCTTAGCCAGAAGTTCTTCCGTACCCGGCATCATATCGTGGAGCATGCCACGCCATCTTAATTCTTCTACAAAATTCATCGAATGATTAAGTTATCTGATTAATTATTTAAGTGATTATCTATGAATTGTTTGATTCCTATTTTAATCTGCGCAAAAATACGACTCTTTATTCGAAGAAACAACTCTTAGGGTTTAAAAAAGACTTTGCAGACATTTCTCCGGAGTGTTTCTCCAAGCTCCTCGGGAGAGATGCCGCGCACTTCGGCAGCGCGTGCATACAATTCCCCGATGGAAACTTCGCTTTCATCCGTTTCGATGAACAGCCGGTCGGCAGGTACCCGGCACAAGGCTGCTTCCTGGTATTTCTCCCCGAATGAAAGGTAAAAGCCATGTTTCAGATATTCCTCCGCCAGCGCCGCCTTGCCACGGAAACCATGTATTATCCACGGATTCGACGGGCGCAAGTCCCGCTTCACCTTCAGCAGTTCATCAACTGCCTTCACCAGATGAATCACCAGCGGCTTTCCCACTTCCTCTGCCAAACATGCCTGGCACCTGAACACTTCCACCTGCAAATCCATCGGAGCATCTGCCAGCTTGTCCAGCCCGGCTTCGCCCACGGCAAGTACTTGGGGATGGCGCACTAACTCCTCCAGGCCGCACACCCTGCTAGCCACAGCACCTTCGGCTCCTGAGTGTTCACCTCCACTCCGACCTATATGCCAGGGATGTATCCCCACCGAATACCATCCGCCGCTCTGTGGAGAGAACGTTTCGGGATAGCAATTTGCAATGGCAGTTCCGGGTACTTGCGGAAGCCGGTGTGTATGTATGTCAACTGGAATATTCATGGAACGGGATCATATCCGGAACCTCCCCAGGGATGGCAGCGCAGAATGCGCCTGACTGCCAGACAAAACCCCTTGAAAGGTCCGTGTTTCTTGATGGCCTCCACCGCATATTGCGAACAAGTGGGGGTAAAACGGCATGAAGGCCCTATCATGGGCGATATGCACTTCTGATAGAAATAGATGGGAAGCAGCAGCAGATATGAAAGCAGACGCTTCATGACACCTGCGGAGTTTGCTCGGCTTCAGCATTTGCCGCTACCTTCTCGGCAATGCGTGCCAAAGCTGTCTTCATACGGTCCTCAATGACAGAAGAGTCTACCAACTGGTCCGAAAGATAGATGAAGGCCACGGCCAGACGGCACTTTTTTTCCGTCAGCACGGCCAGCAGTCCGTGTTTGTTCATGCGGTAGGCTTCACGTATCTGGCGTTTCACGCGGTTGCGCTTCACCGCCCGCTTGAAACGGCGTTTCGAAACACTTACAAGAATGGAAACGGGTGCCTCCAGCTCCTCCACCGGCAGATACACCACACGCAAAGGGAAAACCGAAAACGAGCGTGAGCCGCCCGCAAACATCTTCTCTATCACTTTCTTCTTGTCCAACCGTTCGGACTTACGCAAGGTATTTGGCATGGGGTGATGAGTTATAAGTTATGAGTGATGAGTTATGAGTGATAAGTTATGAGTGATAAGTTATGGGGCGATACAAAAACGAGCTACAAGTACCTGGCGACATAAAAGCACAACCACTTGTAGCTCAATTTTATAAATCCATTGTTATGTCTACAAGCTATAAGCAAATCACTCATAACTTATAACTCATAACTCTTTTTACTTTCCTTTATTATTCTCCTTGATAAACATGTCAAGCGCCGCCGTCATTGAGGGTGCCTGCACGCTGGGAGCTTCCAGGTCAAGACGAAGTCCGGCATCACGGACTGCCTGGGCAGTGGTAGAGCCGAATGTTCCGATCTTGATTTCCTTCTGGTCAAAATCAGGGAAATTCTTCTTCAAGGCACTGATGCCTGCCGGACTGAAGAACACCAGCATGTCATAATCAAAAGCCTCATCTGCAGCAAAGTCATTGCTGACAGTACGGTACATGACAGCTTCCGTGTGCTGAATCTTATTCTTATCCAGCAGATTCTTCACGTCATCATTGTGTACATCCGACATTGGTACCAAGTACTTTTCAGTCTTATGCTTAACAATGGAAGGTATCAAATCGTCAATCTTCCCGGTGTTTCCGAAGAAAATCTTACGCTTACGATACTGCACATACTTTTGGATATACAGAGCAACGGCCTCCGTCACGCAGAAATACTTCATTGTTTCGGGAATTGTCACACGCAATTCTGTACACAAGTGGAAGAAATGATCAATAGCATGACGCGAAGTAAAAATAACGGCAGTATGATCCAAGACCGAAATTTTCTGTTGTCTGAACTCTTTCGCTGAAAGGCTCTCCACTTTGATAAATGGGCGAAAATCTATTTTCACACCATACTTCTCGGCGATGTCGTAGTAAGGAGATTTCTCTGATGCCGGTTTCGGCTGCGACACAAGTACTTTCTTAATTTTCAACGTCCTAAAATTTTATTATCAAATAACTGTTTAGCTGCATCACACCTTGATATAACACAAAACAAGGCATGATTTCAAGGGCACAAAAGTACACAATTAAAAGCAAACCGCCATATAAATTGTTACAAAAAAGCTTTAACCACTTGTATAACATCAATATTTTAGCAAAAAAGGCTAAAATCAATCCGATTATTATCGTCAGCTGCAAACTCAAATCAAAATAGACTACGAACAGGGCAAACGGGAAAAGGGCGAATCCCAAGTAATAAAGTAGCGTAGAATAGGACTCAAGCCATAGCGTTGTAACACTTTCGTCAAAAAAAATCCAACCCAGAAAAGAGTAGAGCATCCACTTCAAGCACAAATAGAAGAGACACACACCGATGTAAATCCCCAGCAGAAGCCCCGGCGACACATGACGTACCAGTTCCGGCTGTATATCATTGAAGTAGCTGAAGATACAGACACCCGCAAGGATGCAAGTCTGCAGGATGAGCAGCAGCAAATAGCGCATATCGGCGGCTGTGGAAGTGGCAAATATGCTGGTACGTTCGCGATGAAGCAGGAAATCCTTCACCAGTTGCAGCAGGAACTTGCGGCTGCGTGACAAGACATAGGCCGACAGAAAGAAACAGCACAAAAGGACCACGGTGATGCCATCGTCCATTCTCGGAGAATATGGAATAGGAATCCCCTCCGTCCCCACTACTGCCCAAGCCATCAACAGCCCTATCATATTGCAGCGAATTTACGGATGGAGGCGTCCCACAAGGGAGTGGTATATATCAGTTCCACGGCTTCCTGCGGTGTCTGCGCCACATGCCAGATGGCACCGTGCTGCACGCGCATGAAGTTTTCGTCCACCGCCTGCCGGAGCATATCGAGCAGAGGGCCGAAATAGTTCTTGACATTCAGTATCACAATCGGGTTCAGATACAGTCCGAGTTGCTTCCAAGTGATGATTTCCAGCAGTTCTTCCAGGGTGCCGCAACCACCGGGCAGGGCGATGACGGCATCGCTCAGGTCGGCCATTGTCTTTTTCCGCTGGTGCATGCTTTCCACTTCCACGAGTTGGGTAAGTCCGGTGTGATGCCATCCCTGCTCCACCATGAAGCGGGGAATGACGCCCGTCACCTCTCCCCCTGCCCGGAGTGCCGCATCGGACACAGCGGACATCAGTCCCATATTTCCCGCACCATTAATCAGGCGAATTTGCCGCTGCCCCAGCAGAGTGCCCAGCTCACGGGCTGCATCGAAATAAACGGAATCTATCTTTGTGCTCGAAGCACAATATACGCATACGGAATTTATCTTGTTCATCATCTTGTTACCTCCTTTTTTAGGTACCGCCACAAAGGTACATGATTTCGGGGAGATTTGAAACAAATTTCTTTCTTCCCACTTACGACGGGGGATTTTTCATAAATCAATAACGGATTATGTGTGCCGCAGGCACTGATAAGGCACATTAAACAGAGCTACACCCTTTGCCCCGGATAGCTACACCCTTTGGGGTAAATGGCTACACCATGTCAGGGAAAGGGTGTAGCCTTATATAAAAGGTAAAATTCCCTGTTGACATATAGTGATGAAAGCAGGGAATCGTTCACTTTATTGAATCAGAGGACCTTATATATCAATATTCGAGCCAAAAGTAATCCGTCAAGGTCAATCCGATTAATAGGATTATTCCCGCAATAAGCATAGAGACTTGTATTGAAGTAATTTTCAGCAGAAGGGTCCACCGTCGTAAACCTTCCCAGCGCAGCATCATACATGCGTGCCCCATAATCATACAGATTCAACCCCTTCTTGCCATCGTACTCCTTGCCGTTGTATTTATAAGGCTGCACATTGCCTGAACTTGCAAACACACCACCGAAGGGATAGTAATGGTTCGCTTCCTCAACAGCACCGCTGGAACTGAGGACTACGCGGTCGTTTCCCTGATGGTCCTGCAGGTAATAGTGATACTTCTTGTCCGAAAGCGTAACATACCCCTCTTCCGTAAGAAGAAGCTTGGCAACACCGTTTTCATAGACCACATTGCAGCAATACACCGTAGGAACCAGATTGCCCGAACCATCTGCCTCCTTATACATCATGCGCCGCTTGATGCCGTCGGCAGTATAGCCATACTGTATGAAACCGCCGGAAGCAAAAGTGACGCCTGTTGGCAAATTTAATACATTATACGTAATATCGCTAATTCCCTTGTTTAAATCTTTGGTCAAATTGCCGTTCGCATCATAAACGTACTCGTTCGCCTGCTTCACACCGTCCTTGAACTCGAAGCTGCCGTTGTAGGCAGAAACTAACTATTTCCAATGAATTCAAAATAAAGATTCCCTACTTACAATAGTCATGCAAGCAGGGAATCATTTAAGTTGTCTAATCCGAAGATGCGATATCCCAAAGCAGCAGATGAGGGTATCTGCTACAATGGACAGATGAATATTACAATTTCAAATATATTATATATAAGGTTCTATTCTTTACATCAAACACAAAAAAGGCGACAGCATTACCTGACTTCTTGTAGTAAAAAGAGTGATATCCGTCTTGTGTACCTAAAGATTTGTTAGCCTCTAAAATCCATTTGCTACGTTGAAAATCTTCCCTTTTTAAAAAAGCCATTTTATAATAGGTCTCAAACTTGGTACTATCAACTTTTTTCGTCCAGTTTTTTTCCCCCACAATAAAGAATCTACCTCATATTCATCATCAAATAGAACAAACGAGGAACTTGTCAAAAAACGTTGTACAGTGCTATTTGACAATTCATATTTTTCTACAACATCATAATCTTGAATATTCCAAGATTCTGAATAATCGAAAGACTCTATCTCAACTTTATTCACGCCTAATATTTGGGCTATTTCAATATCAGTCTTAGAATGATAACTAAAAAAATAGTGCCACACCATACCCAATAGAGAAAACGCCAATATTGTATATATAGTTTTCTTATAACGCATAATATCTATTATTTATAAAAACCATTTCCTACTACCAAGAGGTCTATTAATGCGATGCCCCACTTTTCCTAAACCATATCCATATATTTCGTATAAAATATCTGTATCATCAAAATCCATTCTGTCTCATATAGTACATTATTCTTTTTGAAGGACAGTACAATAATAAATATTTTTCCAATTCATTGATATAGATACAACTGTAATAACTATTTGAATCATTCAAACAATTCTCGAATGCCTTTTCTTCATCCGTTTCACCTTTGTTTATAATCCACGATAATTCATTCCTATATTTCAGTTGTATTATAGAATCTATGGGACAGTTTATCCATTTTGTAACTTCAACAGTATCTGGCAGAGACACATACTCCCAATTATCTTCTATCTTAGGATATGCAGAATCAACAAGAACATCTTTTAAGCGATAAACAAACAGCTCAAAATAATCTCCCTGGCTCCAACCAATATAATCTTTATGATAAGCAATCTTAGCATTTCCATTATAGTTTGGAAAAAGAGTTTTAAAATCTTGCTTTTTTAAAGGAGTAAAATTCATTTCCTTTATGATACCATAAGTAACGCCAAGAATTATCACAGTCAATATTGTATAGCCTATTTTCTTCATTACACTCTATTTAACTACTGGAACGATTGCATATCCATAACCATATATCAAAAAATCCTTTCCATCACCTGCTCTACCGGGTCGGCCAACCCATGTCGCAAAATTGCGGAATGGTCGATTATCCATCGTAAAGTCATACTTATCCATATACTTTTCTGAACCAATAAAGACTTTCCCGGTCTTATCATCTATTAAAGTCATTTTCAATGTACCATAAACTTTTCCAGTATTGGTTAACCTCCATATAAAATTTTTATATATAGATTTGTTCTGACTAAAAGACGAGGTGTTTACGCCATGTAGCTCAATCTTACTTTGATCCACGAATAACGGTTCTCCCGTTTTATTCCTCCACCATGTATCAGCCTCATCTTTGGTCAGATAGCCATCATAGTCAGGTCTGTCTTTCAAACTGGTATAACTTGTCACGTAATTGGAACGCGCTTCATCATCTACCAACCCTCCGTAGCCTAAACTATAGCTTAACGCTTCAGAATGAGACATACCTTGCTTAAAGTTTGATTTATTCATTATAATGGCATCCCCTTGCAACCCTTCATCATCAGTACCCAATAAAAAACCACTTTCATCATAAATAGGACTTACCAATCCTCCTGTTGGATCTATAAAGCGCACTGGATTATTCAAACAATAAGCATAAAGTCCGGTATTGAAATACTTCTCTGCCAACGGGTCATTCGTCGTAAACCTCCCCAACACCGCATCATAATGTCTCGCCCCATAATCATACCAGTTCAAACCCTTCTTTGAGTCATATTCCTTACCGTTGTACTTGTAAGGCTGAGCATTGCCCGTGCTTGCAAATACACCACCGAAGGGATAGTAGTGGTTCGTCTCCTCCACTGTGCCGCTTTGGTTAATCACTACACGGTTATTCCCCTGATGGTCTTTCAAGTAGTAATGATACTTGCTGTCACTCAAAGTAACATAACCCTCTTCTGTAAGCAGCAACTTCTGCACTCCGTTTTCATAGATCACATTTCCGCAATAATCAGTTGTAGTGGTTGTACCTCCTATCTTATGTACAGTCTTCAACTTTGTGCCGTCAGCTGCATAGGTATAGGTAATGGTACTCCCGTCACTGAAAGTCACCACACTGGGCAAATTTAAACAATTATATTGGATATCAGTGATTCCCTTGTTTAAATCTTTAGTTAAATTGCCGTTAGCATCATACGCGTACTCGTTCGCCTGCTTCACACCGTCCTTAAACTCGAAGCCACCGTTGTAGGCGGAAGCCGTCACGGCATCGTCCACACGGGTCAGCTGATTGCCGTTCAAAGTGTAAGTCAGGTTATCAATCAAACCGTAACTGGAAGCAGCGGTCTGACCGTAACGTTGCAGGGTCTTGATGTTGCCGTTTTTGTCATAGGCGGTTACATTCTCACTGAAACGGTTGGTGTTCGTATTGATGCCGGCTGTTTCACCGTAGGTGGCGTTCATCAGGCGGCTTAATCCGTCATAAGTGAATTTGTAACCGCGGACTGTACTTTCGTTCCCGGACTTCCAGGTCATGCTGCTGATATTGCCATTGTACTTCGCTGTACCCACACCCGTGTTGTAGTACAC
>NZ_QTLV01000019.1:0-2168 GCF_003602795.1 Bacteroides sp. AF34-31BH | reverse complement strand
TACTTCGCTGTACCCACACCCGTGTTGTAGTACACGTTCTGTGTGAAGCATGTACCGCTGATGCCCGTCAGCCAGCTACGCAGGTTGTAGGCATATGTCAGTTTGTTGATGCTCGTTCCGTGATACTGCTTGGTCAGCAAACGACCGAAGTTGTCATAAGTGGCTTTTCCACTGCCTCCCAATGTATGCTCCACCTTGCTCACCCTGTCAGCATAGTCGTAGCTGTAAGTGTATACTTCCTCTCTTGTAGTCTTTCCGGAAGCGGGAAGTAAATAAAAAACTATCCTAACATGCAAGATATAGTAATATCTGATGTTAGGATAGCAATTAAATAGATTATTTCAAGAATATAAAATACTTATTTATTTAAGATATACAAAACTCCAGTTTCGCAATCTGTATTAAGATAAACTCCATGATGAAATAACAAATAAATCAAATATTTTTCTTCTGGATATGACAAACCAACAGAAAGTACACCTTTCTCATTAAAAAGCAAAGAAATAAGATTTTCTACTTTTCCTTTATAAATTGAATCTATGTATGGCTGTGGAGTTACCATACAGTCCATTTCCTTTAGTGAACAAAATGTAATGCTGTCTATACCCAATGTCTGTTCTAATAAAATTGGAAAAAGTTCATATCGATATTTCTTATTAGCTACCCCATCATTCAGAAATAGGTACATATCTCCTTCTCTTGGAACTATCGAATATACACTATCTTTGTATTCTATATTCATTGCAACAAAAGGGCTTTGCCAAGTAGAATCAACAAACATATCTTCATACCTCTCACTTGTTTTATGTACACACATTACAAATAAGAGATTAATACCCAACATAAGGATAATCTTATTCCAACAGTTTTTGGGGTATTTTCCTTCCACGATATTCCGTTCTTTTTGCATCTCCTGTTCTTTTTCTAATTTTATTCTCAGTATTAATAGCACGAATTTCTCTCATGGGTATTCCATTTCCTATATTTTCATAAGACATAATACCTTTATCTACATCCGACGAATGCTGTAACTCATGGATTAAACCAATTCTTGGTGTCCGATGATTTCCATTAATATCCGTTTTAACATCAGGGTCATAATTTATAATGCTTCCTTGCGGAATGTCTTTTTTAGCTTTTTCTCTATCAAATCCTGAAGAATTAGACTCTCCTCGTTTAGTCCTTGTTATTGAATGAACATTCTTACTTTTCTCCAGTTCAATAATCATCTCACCAATTTCCTTATCATCCTTCTTAAGTTGCTGCAAATCTGCTTTCACGTCCTTTTGATACTTGGTATCAAATCCAAAGAACATTTTCACATTATCTATCAAACCATTCGGGTTCGGATTTACAACAATTGTATCTCCATTCACATCTATGTTATTCACCGGATTATTCGCCCCATACTGATACGGTGACATCGAATAATACTTCTCTGCAAACCTGTCATTCGTCGTAAACCGTCCCAACGCAGCATCATAATGTCTCGCCCCATAATCATACCAATTCAAACCCTTCTTCGTGTCAAACTCCTTACCGTTATACTTGTAAGGCTGGGTATTGCCTGTAGTGCCAAACACACCACCGAAAGGGTAGTAATGGTTAGTTTCCTCCACAGTGCCAGACTGGTTGATCACTACACGGTTGTTACCCTGATGATCTTTCAAGTAGTAATGATACTGCTGGGTACCGGTCAGGTTGATGTAACCCTCTTCGGTGAGTAACAACTTCTGAGTACCGTTTTCATAGATCACATTACCGCAGTAGTCAGTCGTTGTGGTTGTACTACCTATCTTATGGACTGTTCTCAGTTTCGTGCCGTCAGCACCATAAGTATAGGTGATTGTGCTACCATCACTGAACGATACCGTACTGGGCAAATTTAATACATTATATTGAATATCGGTAATTCCCTTATTCAAATCTTTCGTTAAATTACCATTGGCATCGTAGGCATACTCCCCTGCGGCGCTTGCACCGTTTACAAAGGCAGTGTTTGTACCGTATGCAGCGGTACTCACGGCATCGTCCACACGGCTCAACTGATTACCGGTCAATGTGTAAGTCAGGTTGTCTATCAGGCCGTAGGCACTGGCACCAGTCTGGCCATAGCGTTGCAAACTCTTGATGTTACCGTTCTTGTCATAACCCGTAACGTTCTCCGA
>NZ_QTLV01000018.1:0-68033 GCF_003602795.1 Bacteroides sp. AF34-31BH | reverse complement strand
AGTTCCGCGAAAACTCTGGTGATTTCTTATATTGGTATGCAGACCCAAGAAGTGGCAATAAAACCCAGCTTAAAAGTGGTGATGAAGTCTGATACTGAGATGCTTGATGAGGTAATGGTGGTTGCTTTCGGTACAGCAAAGAAGTCTGCATTTACGGGTTCGGCTAAGGTGGTTGGTACCGAAAAGCTGGAGCAGTCGCAAGTGACGAATGTTACTGATGCCTTGGCAGGTGCTGTGCCGGGTGTGACACTGACTTCCAATGACGGTGCTCCGGGTTCAAAGTCATCCATCAAGATTCGTGGTTTTAGCTCAATCAATGCAAAGAATGACCCTCTGATTATTGTGGACGGCGCTCCTTATAGCGGTGATATTAATAATATCAATCCTAACGACGTTGAGTCAATGACAGTATTGAAGGATGCGGCTTCCAATGCTCTTTACGGTGCTCGTGGTGCTAATGGTGTAATTATCATCACTACCAAAAGGGCCAATATGTCGGGAGAGGCTAAGGTGACTTTTGATGCTAAGTGGGGTGCTAACACTCGAGCGTTGCAGAAATATGAAGTGATTGACAATCCTGGCATGTACTACGAGATGCATTATCGTGCCATGAACAATTATTATAAGTCAACGGGAATGAATGACCAAGCTGCATGGCTTGAGGCAAACAAGAATCTGTTTGGCTCCAACGGTGGATTGGGATACAATGTATATACAGTTCCCGATGGGCAATTCCTCATTGGTCAGAACGGTAAACTTAATCCCAACGCCACATTGGGTAGAGTTGTGAATTATAAAGGACGTGACTATCTGCTGACTCCGGATGATTGGGAAGATGTGGGAATGCGTACCGGTCTGCGTCAGGAATACAACTTCTCGGTGAGCGCAGCCAATGAAAAGTCTTCTTTCTATGTTTCTTTAGGTTATCTTGGAAATGAGGGTATCACTGAAGGCTCTGACCTGAAACGTTTGACAGGCCGTTTGAAAGCCGACTATCAGGCAAAGAAGTGGTTGAAGATTGGTGGTAATATGGGATATGCACGTTTTGATTCCAACTCGTTGAGTAACAATGGTACCAGTTCGTCTACCGGTAATATATGGGCGTTTGTTACCCAAATGGCTCCCATCTATCCCGCCTACGTGCGCAATGCTGACGGCAGCATCATGGTGGATAATAATGGTATTGGAATGATGGACTACGGTAGTGGTATTAATGCAGGTATGCAGCGTCCTTTCATTGCTGATGCCAACCCTATTCTAGACAATAAACTAAATACCAGAAACTCTGAAGGAAATGCCATTAACGGCAACGCCTTTGTAGATATAACTCCTATAGAAGGCTTGAAGGTGACATTCAATGGTGCTTTCAACTTGGATGAGACACGTCATAGTTACGTTTACAATCCTTACTACGGGCAGTTCGACTCCACTGGCGGTACAGTGAGTAAGTATCATACACGTACTTACGATTACAACCTGCAACAACTTGTTTCTTATGCCCGTTCGTTTGGCGACAATAACTTCGATATTCTTTTAGGTCACGAATATTATGATTATCGCTACTATGAACTTGGGGCCAGCAAGTCGCAGATGTTCTCTCAAGGCAATAAGGAATTGGATGGTGCCATTATCGACGGACAAGGTGCTTCTTCCTATAAAGAGCGTCGTAACAATGAAGGTTTCTTCGGCCGTTTGCAATACAATTATGACGAACGCATCTTCGGCTCGGCTTCTTTGCGTCGTGATGCTTCCAGCCGTTTCCATCCGGACCATCGCTGGGGTACATTCTGGTCGGTAGGCGGTGCGTGGCTTATCAACAAAGAAAGCTGGTTTGATGCTTCATGGGTGCAGGAACTGAAGCTGAAGGCTTCTATTGGTTCACAAGGTAATGACAATATCGGTGACTTCCTCTATACGGATAGATTTAACATTATCAACTCTAACAACAGCCTTGGTACTTCATTTAAATCTAAGGGCACTAAAGACATCACTTGGGAAACCAACACTAACTTCAATATCGGTGCAGAGTTCCAGTTGTGGAACCGTGTAACCGGTAGCATCGAGTACTACAGACGTAAGACTTCGGATATGTTGTTCTCATTTACCGTGGCTCCATCATTGGGTTATGCTTCCTATATGGACAACGTTGGTAACATGGTCAATAGTGGTGTGGAAATGGACTTCAATGTGAATATCTTCGATACACGTAACTTTACGTGGGATGTGAATGTGAACATTTCAACCTTGAAGAACCGTATTACGATGCTTGATCCTGATAAGTTGATTACTACTGAGTATACAGCTGATGGAAAAGGATATAAGGGCTATTCTAACGGAAGCTTCTTCATTGGTGAGGATTTGTCTATGTTTACATGGCGCTTGAAGGAGTATGCCGGAGTGAATGAAAAGGGTGAGTCTTTGTTCTATAAGAATGTCAAGGACGAGGCCGGCAATATCACCGGACGTGAAACGACTACGAATCATGCTCAGGCTGACTATTACATCACAGAGGAAAGCTCAATACCTAAGGTGTATGGTGGTTTCGGTACCAAACTGAAAGTATATGGCGTGGACTTCGGCATAAACTTCACTTACCAGATTGGTGGTAAGCAATATGATGGTACGTATGCTTACTTTATGTCGTCACCTTATGGTACGGCTGGTTACAACTACCATAAGGATTTGCTGAACTCATGGACTCCTGAGAACACAAATACTAATATCCCTCGTTTCCAGATGAACGACCAATATTCAGGGGCAATGTCTACGCGCTTCTTGACAAATGCAAGCTTCTTGAATATCCAGAATATTAATGTGGGCTACACGTTACCTTCCAAGTGGACAAGAAAGTTGGCCATCAACTCATTGCGCGTGTATATGTCGGCAGAAAATGTTTTCTATTGGTCTAAACGTAAAGGGTTCGACCCACGTCAGTCATACGACGAGACAACCAATGCTACTTTCTATTCACCGATGCGTACCATCTCCGGTGGTGTGTCATTTGAGTTCTAAACCTAATATATAGATTACAATGATTATGAAGAAGAATATATTCAAACTATTTTCGGTTATGGTCGTATCGGCCACGGTATTGACCGGCTGTATAGAAGAGGTTTTTCCCGAAGATTCTACAGCGACCTCCGATCAGATTGGTGCATCGGCAACAGCGATTGAGGCTTCGCTTAATGGCTTGCCATCGCAAATGGTACAAGGCTATCTAGTGTACGGTAAGCAAACACATGAGACCGACCTTGCTTATCCCTCATTGATGTTGGCCCAGACAGAACTGCTGGGTGATGTCGTGGCTACGGATTACGGATATGACTGGTGGTGGCGCTTCAATGCCAATAATGGTATGAACGACACCGGCTATTATTCATATTTGCCTTACTTCACCCTATATAAGTTCGTTAAATCGGCCAATGACGTGATTGCGGCCGTTGATGTGACTGATCCCACAATTACCGATGAAATGCGTGGGCTTGGAAGTATAGCCCATGCTTTCCGTGCATTGGACTATTATACGCTGATGGTACTTTTCGAACCGGTAGAAAACATCTATACCGATTGTAGCAAGGTACTGGGGCTGACGGTGCCCATCGTGACTGAGGCAACAACTAACGACATTGCGAAGAGCAATCCGCGTGCAACCCACGAAGAATTGGTGAATTTCATTCTTGCCGACCTTGACAAGGCAGAGATAGGTCTGGAGTCTTATACACCTGTCAGTAAGAACTTCCCTGACTTGGCGGTCGTATATGGTCTGAAGGCCAAAGTATATATGTGGGATGGTCAGTTTGCTAAAGCTGCCGAGTATGCCCGCAAGGCTATTGATAAGTCGGGAGCAACACCTATGAGCGAATCACAGTGGCATAATCCCACTACCGGTTTCAATACGGCTACTTCTGCATGGATGTGGTACCTTCACCCCACGGCTTCCAATATGGGTAATCTTGCTAATTTCATTGGTCACATTTCCAATGAAGCGGATTGGGGATATGCTTCTTTGTCTAAGCTCCAGATGGCACGTTCACTTTATGACGCGATTCCTGCTACCGATTTCCGCAAATATTCTTACCTTGACCCGGACAGAAGTACTTACGCTTACCAGTCAGTGAGAGGCAATGCATGGCTGGATGAACAACCGGATTATATGTCATTGAAGTTCCGCCCCGTGGGTGGTGACTATAACACTTATTCTGTGGGTGCGGCTGCAGATATTCCCGTGATGCGTGTGGAAGAGATGTATCTCATAGAGGCTGAAGCAGTAGGTGCCAGCCAGAATGTGGCAGCAGGCGTACAGTTGTTGAATAACTTTATGAAGCAGTACCGCCAGAGCAATTACAATTTCAGTACGGGTGATTTGCGTAATTTCCAACTTGAGGTGTTGAAACAGATGCGTATCGAGTTCTGGGGTGAGGGAATCGCATTCCCCACGGCTAAACGTCTGAAACCGGATGTCATTCAGAATTATGAGGGTACCAACTTTATAGAAGATATCTTCAAGATAAACTGTAAAGGTGTGAAGCCCAACTGGACATTGATGATTCCTAAGACCGAGGTCGATTCAAATACTGCCCTTCAGGGAATGAACAATCCGGACCCGTCCGGTGCTATTGCTAAACGTCCTACTCCGATAGGGGAGTTTGCACCGGGTAACAATTAACCAATGAACTAACTTTTAATAGAATTTGTATATGAATAAGATATTCAATAAATTGTTTTTGGGCTTGGCCGTATGCGGTTTGGCTATGACGGCTTGTTCAGACGGTGTGGAGTGGGAGCCTTCTCCGGTTCCTACCGAGGGTGTACAAGCTTATATTTATACTGATAACACTGATTTGACTTATTATCCGAATGATGAACAGGTTTTTGTGGTCAAAATCGGCCGTCAGAAAACAGATGCGGCTGCATCTATTCGCTTGACTACAGATGCGGAGAACGTAACAGTGCCGACAACGGTTGATTTTGCTGCCGGTGAAGCACTCAAAGAAGTAAAGATTGCGTTTGACATAGCTGTGGGTACTACTGCATCTTATACTATTACCATTCCTGAAGAAGATTCCTACGTTTATGGTTCACCTAAGGTGACGGTCAATATAAAGCGTGACTATACTTGGCTCAATATAGGTACAGGCTACTATGCATCTCAATTATTTGGCGAGGGTTGGGATCAACCTGTGCTGAAGGCTAAAGAGGCTAATATCTATAAACTGGAAGATTGCATTACGAAAGGATATCCCATCATGTTTACGCTAAGCGATGACAATCAAGAACTGATAGGTTGGGATCCTCAACCTACTGGTTATGACAAGACGGATTATGGTATGCTATACTTTGCAGCAGCAGGTATGGAGCGTAAAGGAAACGTGTTGTCTTTCCCGATGCAGGGCTTAGTAGTGCTTGACGGTGGTAAATGGGGAGTACTGTATCAGGGATTCACGGAAACGCTGGAGATGCCGGAAGGGTTTTGATTATCCTGGCAATTAGATAATATGTAATTTGAAATGGCATGTAAGATGAAGTTCGACTTCATTTTACATGCCATTTTTCTATTGTGTCTGTTTTTATTTTATTCCGCTTTTTAAGGCGCTTCCGCCAAAATTATTTATATTTGCTGCCCGAACCAACAATACATATATATAATAAGGTATAGAAACTATGAAAGAATTTGTAATTTCCGAAGTGCAGGCAGAAACAGCGGTATTGGTAGGTCTCATCACTAAAACGCAGGATGAGCGAAAGACGAACGAATACCTGGACGAGCTGGCATTCTTGGCTGAGACAGCCGGGGCGGAAGTAGTGAAGCGGTTTACCCAAAAGCTGGATGCAGCGCATTCCGTGACTTATGTCGGCAAGGGCAAGCTGGAAGAAATTAAAGAGTATATCCGGAATGAAGAAGAAGCCGAACGCGAAATCGGCATGGTGATTTTTGATGATGAACTCTCCGCCAAGCAGATACGCAATATAGAAGCTGAACTCAAAATCAAGATACTGGACCGTACGTCCCTGATTCTCGATATCTTTGCCATGCGTGCCCAGACTGCCAATGCAAAAACGCAGGTGGAGCTGGCGCAGTATAAGTACATGCTCCCCCGTCTGCAACGTTTGTGGACCCACTTGGAACGCCAGGGTGGTGGCTCCGGTGCCGGTGGAGGTAAAGGTTCCGTGGGACTTCGCGGTCCGGGTGAAACGCAGCTGGAAATGGACCGCCGTATCATCTTGAACCGTATGTCATTGTTGAAGGAGCGTTTGGCTGAGATTGACAAGCAGAAGTCTACCCAGCGGAAGAACCGCGGACGCTTGATTCGTGTGGCATTGGTGGGATATACCAATGTAGGAAAATCCACATTGATGACTTTGCTTTCGAAAAGTGAAGTCTTTGCAGAGAATAAGCTGTTTGCCACGTTGGATACTACGGTGCGTAAGGTGATTATTGAGAACCTGCCGTTCCTGCTATCCGATACGGTGGGCTTTATCCGTAAATTGCCGACGGATTTGGTAGACTCCTTCAAGTCTACTCTGGATGAGGTACGCGAGGCGGACTTGCTGTTGCATATCGTAGACATCTCTCATCCGGATTTTGAAGAACAGATAGAAGTTGTGAACAAGACGTTGGCAGATATCGGTGCCGCCGGTAAGCCCATGATTCTTGTATTCAATAAGATAGACGCTTATACTTATATAGAGAAAGCGGCTGACGACCTTACCCCCAGAACCAAGGAAAACTTGACACTCGAAGAACTGATGAAGACGTGGATGGCTAAGATGGAGGATAACTGCCTCTTTATTTCTGCTCGCGAAAAAATCAATATGGAGGAACTGAAGAGTGTAGTTTATCAGCGTGTGAAGGAATTGCACGTGCAGAAGTACCCCTATAATGACTTTCTTTATCAGACCTACGAAGAAGAAGTTTAATTTTAGTTATGAGTTATAAGTTATGAGTTATTTGCTGGCAGCGGTTTGAATCGGTAGTGCCGGCAAAGGCAATAACTTATAACTCATAACTCATAACTCGTTATAAGGATGAATTACAGAAGACTGACCGAAGATGAAATTCTCCGGTTGAAGAGCCAGTCATGTCTGGCTGATGATTGGGGGAAAGTAACCGTTGCAGAAGAGTTCTCAACGGAATTTGTGCATCATACCCGTTTTTCGGGTGAGGTGTGTTTGGGAGTGTTCCATTCAGAATTTATGTTGCCGGGAGGAATCAGGAAGCATTCCGGTTTGCGGCATGTGACGCTGCATAATGTAACGGTGGGAGATAACTGTTGCATTGAGAATATCCAGAACTACATTGCCAATTATGAAATAGGGCATGACACCTTCATTGAGAATGTGGATATTATTCTGGTAGACGGTGTGTCGAAGTTCGGTAACGGGGTAGAAGTGTCTGTCCTGAATGAGACGGGAGGCCGTGAGGTGCTGATTAATGATAAACTCTCCGCACACCAAGCCTATATTCTGGCGCTTTACCGCCATCGCCCGGAGCTGATTGCACGGATGAAGGAAATCACGGATTTTTATTCCAACAAACATGCTTCTGCTGTAGGAAGCATCGGGAACCATGTAATGATATTGAACACCGGTTCCATAAAGAATGTGCGCATCGGTGATTATTGCCGCATCTGTGGTACATGCCGTCTGTATAACGGAAGCATCAACAGCAACGAGGTGGCGCCGGTACACATCGGGCATGGGGTGATTTGTGATGATTTCATCATCTCTACCGGGTCTCATGTAGATGACGGAGCTATGCTGAGCCGCTGCTTCGTGGGGCAGGCATGCAAGTTGGGACACAACTACTCTGCCTCGGATTCTTTGTTTTTCAGCAACTGTCAGGGAGAGAACGGGGAGGCGTGCGCTATTTTTGCCGGACCTTATACGGTGACACACCATAAATCCACGTTGCTGATTGCCGGTATGTTTTCCTTTATGAATGCCGGTTCGGGGTCCAATCAGAGCAACCATATGTATAAGTTAGGGCCTATCCATCAAGGCACTTTGGAGCGTGGTGCCAAGACGACTTCCGATTCGTACATCTTGTGGCCTGCAAGGGTGGGAGCGTTCTCCTTGGTAATGGGGCGCCATGTCAACCATTCTGATACTTCGAACCTGCCGTTCTCTTACTTGATAGAGCAGAATAATACGACTTATCTCGTGCCCGGTGTCAACCTGCGTAGTGTGGGTACTATCCGCGATGCCCAGAAGTGGCCGAAACGTGACGGGCGTACCGACCCGAACAAACTGGATTACATCAACTATAATCTTCTCAGCCCCTACACGGTGCAGAAGATGTTCAAGGGACGGGAGACGTTGCAGAATCTGCGTCATGCCAGTGGCGAGCTTTCGGATATCTATTCTTTCCATAGTGCGAAGATACGTAACTCGGCTTTGGTGAAAGGTATCCGCTTCTATGAAATAGCCATTCATAAGTTCCTCGGAAACTCTGTCATCAAGCGCTTGGAAGGCATTGACTTCCGGAGCAATGAAGAAATACGTGCCCGTTTGAAGCCCGATACTGCCATTGGCAGCGGCGAATGGGTGGATATTTCCGGATTGATAGCCCCAAAGAGTGAGATAGATGCGCTGATAGACGGTATTGAGTCCGGCAAAGTCAATCGCTTGAAGTCTATCAATGCCGAGTTTGAGAAGATGCACAGCAACTACTACACCTACGAATGGACCTGGGCGTATGAGAAGTTGGAGGAGTTCTATGGTATCAGGCCGGAAGGTATGACGGCGGAAGACGTCATACATATTGTCGAAAAATGGAAAGAAGCAGTAGTTGGCCTCGACCGCATGGTGTATGAGGATGCCAAGAAAGAATTTTCACTGGCTTCCATGACGGGCTTTGGAGCCGATGGCTCACGCTTGGAAAAGGAACTCGACTTTGAGCAGGTACGCGGCGATTTTGAAAGCAATCCGTTTGTAATGGCTGTACTGAAACACATTGAGGTGAAGACGGCGCTGGGCGATGAACTGATAGGGCGGATGCAGCGGGTGTCAGAAAATTAATTATGATTTGTTGCGTTTTTACTCTAATTAAAGAATTATTTCAATAATAGTTTTTACCTTTGCTCGGTAAAGGCGGTTTTGTGCTGTCTTTGCTACCCGAATCACTTTTAAACATTAAATATACGAGTAATTATGGCAACAACACCTCCGTTCAAGTATCAACCCATGTTCGAGAAGGGAAAAGATACTACTGAGTATTATCTGCTTACGAAAGATTACGTGTCAGTAAGCGAGTTTGAAGGAAAACCTATCTTGAAGATTGAAAAAGAAGGTTTGACGGCAATGGCCAATGCGGCTTTCCGTGATGTATCGTTCATGTTGCGTCGTTCGCACAACGAGCAGGTTGCTAAGATTCTGAGTGACCCCGAGGCAAGCGACAACGATAAATACGTGGCACTCACCTTCCTGCGCAATGCAGAGGTAGCATCCAAGGGGGTACTTCCTTTCTGCCAGGATACGGGTACGGCAATCATCCATGGTGAGAAGGGACAACAAGTATGGACCGGCTACTGTGATGAAGAAGCTCTCTCACTGGGTGTTTACAAGACTTATACCGAAGAGAACCTGCGCTATTCGCAGAATGCTCCCCTCACCATGTACGATGAGGTGAATACGAAGTGCAACCTCCCCGCACAGATTGACATTGAAGCTACGGAAGGTATGGAGTACGAGTTCCTCTGCGTAACCAAGGGTGGTGGCTCTGCCAACAAGACTTATCTCTACCAGGAGACAAAGGCTATCCTCAACCCCGAAACATTGGTTCCCTTCCTTATCTCAAAAATCAAGACTTTGGGTACGGCAGCTTGTCCTCCCTATCACATCGCATTCGTTATCGGCGGTACCTCTGCCGAAAAGAACTTGCTGACTGTGAAACTGGCTTCCACTCACTTCTACGATAACCTGCCTACTACCGGCAATGAGTTCGGCCGCGCTTTCCGCGATGTGGAACTGGAGAAGCTGGTACTGGAAGAAGCTCATAAGATTGGCCTCGGAGCTCAGTTCGGCGGCAAGTATCTGGCTCACGACATCCGCATCATCCGCCTGCCGCGTCACGGTGCGTCCTGCCCCGTGGGTCTGGGTGTTTCCTGCTCTGCCGACCGTAACATCAAGTGTAAAATCAATAAAGAAGGTATCTGGATTGAAAAGCTCGACAGCAATCCGGGTGAACTGATTCCCGAAGAACTCCGTAAGGCCGGTGAAGGCGACGTGGTGAAGATTGACTTGAACCAGCCGATGGCCGATATTCTGAAGGAACTGACCAAGTATCCGGTTTCCACCCGTTTGTCTCTGAATGGAACCATTATCGTAGGCCGTGACATCGCACACGCCAAGCTGAAAGAACGTCTGGACCGTGGCGAAGACCTGCCGCAGTACATCAAAGACCATCCCATCTACTACGCCGGTCCTGCCAAGACTCCTCAAGGCATGGCTTGCGGCTCCATGGGCCCGACTACTGCCGGACGTATGGACCCGTATGTAGACCTCTTCCAAAGCCACGGCGGCAGCATGATTATGCTTGCCAAAGGTAACCGCAGCCAGCAAGTGACAGATGCCTGCCAAAAGTATGGCGGTTTCTACTTGGGCTCTATCGGTGGTCCTGCCGCTATCTTGGCACAGAACAACATCAAGAGCATTGAGTGCGTGGAATATCCCGAACTCGGTATGGAAGCTATCTGGAAGATTGAGGTGGAGAACTTCCCTGCATTCATCTTGGTGGACGATAAGGGCAACGACTTCTTCAAGCAACTGAAGCCCTGGAATTGCAGCAAGTAAAACAGAAGCCTTTTAGAAAGGCATAATATAAGGAAAGCCGTAACGGAGAAAATCTTGTTACGGCTTTTTTGTTTTGTAGAGGAAAACAAAGTGTTTCGCGGCATAGAACACTCTGTTTCATCAAGCAAAACAAACTGTTCCTTTATGTTGAAACAAATTGTTTCAATAGGAAGAAACAAACTGTTCTTTCATGTTGGAACAAAGTGTTCTTCCCTATTGGAACACTCTGTTCTGCCTTGATAAAACAGATTGTTCTCTATAGGAGAATAAAACTGAAACTCGTTTGTTGTCGTATTTTTGTTATATTCTCCTTTTCATTTCTCGGTTAACTTCTTTATCTTTAGCCCTCCAAACAACCAATTTAATAAAACATGGAACCAACTCTTACACGACAAACTCCGGCACAACACATCGTATGGCTGGATGTGGTACGCCTTGTTGCAATGTTTACAGTAGTTTGCTGCCATTGCACAGACCCTTTTAACTTCTATCCGGGCACATCGCCCGACATTGTTGACATCAAGTTCTGGGGAGCTGTCTACGGTGCGGCGCTCCGTCCTTGCGTACCGCTTTTTGTAATGATTACCGGTGCATTGCTGTTGCCGGTACGGGGTGACGCCTCGGCATTCTACAAGAAACGTATCCCCCGCGTATTCTTTCCTTTCCTCATCTGGTCTGTGATTTACAATCTGTTCCCCTGGATAACGGGACTGCTGGGAGTGGAGCCGAAAGTGATTCTGGATTTCTTCCCTTATTCGGGTGAGGAAGTGATGCGCCAGTCTCTGGCAGTGAGCCTGGGATATATTGCAGAAATGCCTTTTAATTTCTCTCTATTGGATGTACACATGTGGTATATCTATCTGCTGATAGGGCTTTATCTCTATCTTCCGATATTCTCGGCATGGGTGGAGAAGGCCTCGGAACGTGCCAAACTATGGTTTCTTGCAGCATGGGGAGTGACACTGCTGCTGCCTTATTATACCGAGTTTGCCGCTCCGTACCTTTGGGGGACTTGCTCGTGGAACTCGTTCGGTATGCTGTATTACTTTGCCGGTTTTAACGGCTACCTATTGTTGGGCCATTATCTGAGGAACCATAACTGGACGGGCCGGCAACTCTGTGGCATCGGCATTCCCATGTTTGCCATTGGCTATGCCGTAACATTCCTTGGTTTCCGTCGTATGACCTCCTTGCCGGATTTTACGGATGAGATGCTCGAACTCTTCTTCACCTACTGTTCGCTGAATGTAGTAATGATGACCATCCCCGTGTTTATGCTTTGCAAGCGGGCCAATTTCCGTTCGGAGCGCATCAAGAAAGCATTGGCAAACTTGACGCTCTGTGGTTTTGGAGTCTATATGATACACTATTTCTTTACCGGACCGAGCGTAGTCCTGATGCGTGCTATCCATGTTCCTATCTATCTTCAGATACCTTGTGCCGCAGTCGTCGCTTTCTGTACTTCCTGGTTTCTGGTGGCAATGGCATACCGTTGTTTCGGGAAACGGACCAAGTGGGTGCTGGGGTAGTTTGGATGAAAGATTGTTTATCTTTAAAGGAGGAGATTTAGGGCTTATTATCTCCTCCAGATTCTCCACATATAGTAAGCGCAGTGCGTGAATGCGAAAACAAACGAGATAATCAGCAGCACTTTGCTTTCTCCCCATCCCACAGTCTGTTGGTGCCACAGTCCGGTGATGACACAAAGAACGGCAAGGATAAGTCCAATCATGTTCAAGGTCACCTGCCCGTGGCGGGTGTCGCCTCCATGCTCCAGCTTACTGTGCTTCATGCCGTAGCCCACGTAGATGTCCAGACCGATGAGCATCCACAGCACCAGGCGTATCCATGTATCGGCAGGAAGGAACAACATCATGCAAAGGCAAGTAAGAATACCCAGTATGGGGATAAGTGGAACAAGTGGGGTTTTAAAGGAACGGGGCACGTCAGGCATGGTTCTGCGTACTACCAGTACAGCGGCACAGACCAGCGTGAAGGCCATCAGCGTGCCGATGCTTGTCATCTCCCCGGCCAGCCGTGCGGGTACAAAAGCTGCCAGCAGGCCCACAAGTACCATGAAGAGCAGGTTGCTGCGTGCCGGAGTACGGAACTTTTCGTTGATATGCGAGAAGAAAGGAGGCAGCAGCCCGTCGTGGCTCATGCTCAGGAATACGCGGCTCTGTCCCAGCAGCGTCACCATGATGACGGAGCAATATCCGAACAGAATGGACAGCACGATGGCACGGTTCAGCCAGGGATAGTCCGGCTGGATGATACCTGCAGCATCAGCCTGCCCCATGTGCTCTATGGCTATGGCAACGGGAGCAATGCCTTGCTGTCCGCTGAAGGCGGTGTAGTGTGCCACTCCCGTCATGACGTGGGCAAAAACCATATAGAGCACGGTGCATACCAGCAGGGAGACCAGAATGCCGATAGGCATGTTCCGCTTCGGGTTCTTCGTCTCTTGGGCAGCTGTGCTTACGGCGTCGAACCCGAGGAAAGCGAAGAATACGATGGCTGCCCCTCGCAGGATGCCGGAGAAGCCATATTCGCCCAGCACGCCCGTATTGGCAGGGATGTAAGGTGTATAGTTGTCGGTATTGATGTATTTCCAGCCGAGTATGACAAAAATCAGTATGACGGAAACCTTCAGGAATACAATGAAGCCGTTGAAGATGGAGCTGCCTTCCGTACCCCGTATCAGGAAGAGGCTCATCAGCACGACGATAAGGAAGGCGGGGATATTTACGACTCCACCATCCCAGGGACAGGCGGTGAGGACTTGCGGTAGATGTATGTCCAGTCCCTCGAGAAAGACGACCAGATAGCGGCTCCAACTGATGCTTACCGTGGTTGCGGCTACGGTGTATTCCAATACCAGGTCCCACCCGATAATCCAGGCGATGAGTTCGCCCATCGTGGCATACGAGTAGGTGTATGCGCTGCCGGCTACGGGTATCATGGATGCAAATTCCGCATAACATAGTCCGGCGAAGCAGCATCCCAGTGCGGCAATGGCAAAGGACAGTGTGATGGCCGGTCCCGTATAGCCTGCCGCCACCGTTCCGGTGATGGAGAATAGACCCGCTCCGATGATGACTCCCACGCCCAGGGCAACAAGGCTCCACGGACCAAGTACACGTTTCAATGTTTTCTTTCCGGAGGCATTCGCCTCCGCTTGCAGTGCCTCGAATGGCTTTCTGATGAATAATCCCATTGTGCTTTAATTCTGATAAATCGGGCGTAAAGGTACGGATTATATTGCTTATTCCATATAGCGCGCTACTTTTCCACTGATTTGCAGTAGGGAGATTTCACATAATTTGGTATCATATTCCGCGGAGAGAATACGTTCTTCTGCATCCAGCAGACTCTTTTGGGCTTCGCGCATCTCGATTCCCGAGAGGTTGCCCAGCATATATCGTTCCATGGCAATCTCGTGGTTCTCCTTGGCAGCCACAAGGTTCTGGCGTTCCAGGTTCAGCATTTGCAGGTTGTTTTGGTAGGCCTGCCATAGGTTGCTGAGGTCGGCGCGCAGGGCTTGCTCCAGTTGCTCCCGTTCCAGGCGAGCGTTCTGCACGGCAATGCGGGCATTCTTGCGTTCGCGGCGCCGGTTGCCGTCGAACAGATTGAAGCCGACCGTGACGCCGAAGTTCAGACCGAGGTTGCTGCGGCGGCTGTTGGCAGAGATGTCATACTTGTTGAGGGTGTAGCCGTATCCGCCGTTCATCTTCACGTATGGGTAGTCGCGCGAGCAGACTTTCTT
This sequence comes from Bacteroides sp. AF34-31BH, assembly GCF_003602795.1. NCBI lineage: Bacteria > Pseudomonadati > Bacteroidota > Bacteroidia > Bacteroidales > Bacteroidaceae > Bacteroides > Bacteroides sp. AF34-31BH. The sequence goes on along the minus strand of NZ_QTLV01000018.1, from coordinate 53,476 downwards.
GTAGTCCAGACGGGCCAGGGTATTGTTCTGTTCGGCACGTAGCAGTGAGGCGTTGATGGTGAGGGTGGCGTTCCACAGCTCCTCGAAGTTCAGGGAGGCGGTCACGTTGATGAGGCTGTCTTGTATGATAAACGGCTGGTCTACATCTTTGTTTGCCATGAGTTCGTTCAGCTGGATACGTGAGGTGTGCAGCAGTTCCTGCTGTTTCATGTATTGGGCACTGTCGGCATTGAAGTCCACTTTGGCCTGCTGGTAGTCCAGGCGCGAGAAGTTACCGATGTGGTAACGCTCTTCCACAATGCGCAGGCGCTCTTTGGATAGCGATACGGCATAACGGAAGTTCTTCAAGCGGATTTTTTGCTGCACATAGTTATAGTATTCGGCGGCTATGTTGGCTATCAGGTCCTCGATGGCGATGCGCGTATTGGTCTCGCCTTGGCGTTCCAGCTCCTTGAGCCGTTGGTAGTTGGCGGTAATGTTGAAACCGTCGAAGATGGTCCAGTTCAGGTTGATGCCTGCATCGAGAGTTTGGTCAAACACTCCGTTGTCCTTGGTTGTCTCTCCGGTGGCTCGGGCTTTGGTCTCGGTATTGTCTATGGTTCCCTTGTAGCCGGCGGAGAGGCCCAGTGTGGGCAGGTAGCCCGCATTGCCCAGTGTGGCGTTGTTCTTGCTGACCTGCTCTTCATTGCGGACAATGCGCAGGGAATAGTTGTTCAGCAATCCCTGCTCCAGGCAGGACTTCAAGGTGTAGGTAGGCGCAGGCTGTGCATAAAGGCCCAGCGCTGTGCAGGCAGTGGCTATGAAAATTAAAACAATGCGTTTCATTCGGTCTTCAGTTTACTTCGGTTCGTTGATACATAACTATATATGGCAGGCACGATGTACATCGTCAGCAGTGTGGAGATGAGCATGCCGCCTACGACGGCAGTACCCATGGCGATGCGCTGGTTGCAGCCTTCGCCGGTGGCGTAGGCAAGCGGTATCAATCCCAGGATGGTGGAGGCACTCGTCATCAGGATGGGGCGCAGACGTTGCAGGGAGGCGTCCTTGATGGCTCGCATCTTGTCTTCACCCGCTTCCTGCTTCTGATTGGCAAATTCCACAATCAGGATACCGTTCTTTGCTACCAGACCAATCAGCATGATGATGCCAATCTGGCTGAATATATTCATCGTGATGTCTCCGAAATACATGAATACCAGCGCGCCGGCAATGGCGAGAGGCACCGTCAGCATGATAATCAGCGGGTCTTTGAAGCTCTCGAACTGGGCGGCCAGAATCAGGTAAATCAGCACGATGGCAAGGATGAAGGCGAACATCAGACTGGAGGAGCTTTCGCGATACTCCTTGGAGTCTCCGGTCAGTGCGGTACGGAAGGTCTCGTCCAGTGTCTCCTTGGCAATCTTGTCCATTTCGTCCAGTCCTTGCCCGATGGTCTTCCCGTCGGCAAGCCCCGCGGAGATGGTGGCGGACACGAAACGGTTGTAACGGTACAGTTTCGGAGGGGCGATACCGCCGGTCAGCTCTATCAGGTTGTCCAGCTGCACCATGTTCCCGTTGTCGCTTCGGATATAGATACCTTTCAGGTCGGCGGGCTTGTTGCGTTGCTGGCGGTTGATTTCGCCCAATATCTCGTATTGCTTTCCGTTCATGTAGAAGTAGCCCATACGCTGTCCGCTCAAGCCGTATTGCAGAGTTTGGGCAATGTTCTTGGTGCTTACGCCCATGATACTCGCCTTGTCACGGTTGATGTTGATGCGCGCTTCAGGCTTGCTGAACTTCAGGTTTACGTCTGCCATCTGGAATACCGGATTTTCGTAGACCTTCGTCATGAACTTGGGGAGCACCTCCTGCAATTTCTCGATATTAGTTGCCTGCAATACATACTGCACGGGCATACCGCCGCGCCGTCCTCCGAATGAGGAGGACTGCTGTACGAAAGAGCGTGCCATGGTCTTTTTCTGCACTGCCTTCGACAACTTTTCGGCAACTTCCATCTGGGTATAGTCACGGTCTTTCATGTCTTTCAGTGTGATACGTACGTTACCGCTACCACTGGACACACGCGCTGTTACCGCTTCTGCATCCGGGATAATGGAGTCCACCAGATGATTGATGTCTTCGGTATAGTCGCGGATATATTCGTAAGTCACTCCTTCGGCACCCATTGTATTGATACTGATTTGCGAACGGTCCTCCAATGGCGCCATTTCAGCCGGGATAGTATTCCAAAGGACTCCGATAAGCAGGATGGTGACGATGGTGAAGGGCAGGGCAATCCAGCGCCGTTTCAGGAAGGCGGCCAGTGACTGGCTGTATACCCGGTTCATCCCTTCGAAGAAAGGTTCGGTCTTGCGATAGAACCAGCTCTGCTGTTCCCTTTTGATTAAAAGTTTGGTGGCAAGCATCGGCGTAAAAGTCAATGCGGCGAAGGAGGAGATAATCACCGAACCGGAGACCACGATACTGAATTCGCGGAACAGTCGTCCTGTCGTACCGTCCATGAATACAATAGGGAAGAATACCGCCACCAGCGTAATGGTAGTGGAGATGACGGCAAAGAAAATCTCCTTGGCTCCTTCTATGCCGGCTTCTTTCGGTGGCATCCCTTTCTCGATGCGGACATAAATGTTCTCCGTCATCACGATGGCGTCGTCCACCACCAAGCCCACGGCAAGCACCACGGCAAGCATGGAGAGCACATTGATGGAGAAACCGGCCAGATACATGACGAAGAAAGCTCCAATCAGCGAAACGGGGATTACAATACATGGCACAAGCGTCACACGCCAATCGCGCAAGAAGAGGAAAATGATGATGATAACCAGTACAAAGGCCTCATACACCGTCTGCTTCACCTCGTCGATAGAAGCGCGGATAAACTTGGTATTGTCAAAACCGTAGTTGTAATGAACATCTTCGGGAAGGTCTTTCTTCATCTTCTCCATGCGGTCATATACGGCGTTGGCTATTTCAATGTGGTTGGCACCCGGCTGCGGAATTACTACGACACCTACCATGGGCACACCGTTCATCTTCATATAACTTTTGATGTCGGCTGGTCCCAGTTCGGCACGTCCAATGTCGCTGAAGCGGACAATACGGTTACCGTCTTCCTTCAGGATAAGATTGTTGAACTCTTCGGCTGTATGCATCAGACCCAACGTACGGATGGTGAGCTCGGTAGTGTTTCCTTCGATACTTCCGGAAGGGAGCTCTACGTTTTCGTTGTCCACCGCATTCTTTACATCCAGAGGAGTGATTCCATAGCCGGACATCTTGATGGGGTCCAGCCAAAGCCGCATGGAATAGCGCTTTTCTCCCCAGATACTTACACTACTTACATCTGAAATAGTCTGAAGCTGCTCCTTGACAGTCAGGTCGGCTATTTCACTGAGCTCCAGTAGGGAACGTTTGTCACTTTGGAGGGCAACCATCAGGATAGGGGTGGCGTCCGCATCGGCTTTTGATACGGTAGGAGGGTCACAGTCACGAGGCAGATAGCGCTGTGCACGCGACACTTTATCACGTACGTCGTTGGCGGCGGTTTCCAGGTCAACGGAAAGCTCAAACTCTACTGTAATGCGTGATGAGCCTTGCTGGCTGACACTGGAGAGGGAGCGTATGCCGGGAATACCGTTGATGTTCTGCTCCAGAGGCTCCGTTATCTGGTTCTCGATGACATCGGCGTTGGCACCCGGATAGGAGCAGGATACTGATATGATAGGATTGTCTACAGACGGGTACTCGCGTACACCCAGATAATTGTAGCCGATGAAGCCAAACAGCAGGATTATCAGGGTAAGTACTGTCGAGAGTACCGGTCGCCGTATACTTAATTCGGATATATTCATTCTTTACAATTGATAATTAACGGTTGATAATTGACAGTTGTCAATTGATATTGTCCAGTGTTACCGGTAGTCCGGTACGGAGTTGCAGGGTTCCCGAGGTGATGATGGTATCTCCTGCCTGCAAGCCTTGCAATACTTGTACTTCCGCTTCCGTACGGATTCCCGTAGTAATCTCTACCGGCTGGGCTTTTCCCGACTTATAGAGGAATATCTTGTCTTTTCCCATTTCCGGTACAATGGCTTCGGACGGTACGGCAAGGGCGTCCTGAATTTCATCCTTGTTCAGCTTGATGCTGGCATAGCGGCCCGGAAGCACAGCTCCGTTGGCATTGGGATAAAGTGCACGGATTGTCAGGGTATGGGTAGTAGGGTCTATCTTTGATTCGCGTGCATAAACCGTGGCGTGGAAGGTATTTAGCTTTCCTTCGAGAGTGAAGTCCAGTCCGGCGCCGGTCTTTACGTCATTGGCATACCGCTCGGGTACGGCAAATTCCACCTTCAACGGCGAAATCTTGGTGAGTTTGGCTACAATGGTTGTAGGGGAAGCGTAAGTACCCACACTGACTTGGCGCAGACCGATGACACCGTCGAAAGGAGCACGCAGCTCAGTTTGTGCGATGTTCGATTCTATCAGGTCAATGTCGGCATTCAGGGTGGCCAGCTCGGTCTTTACTTGTTCGTAGGCTTCTTTACTGACCGCATCCCTTTCCAGCAGGGCGTTCTGGCGAAACACGCGGTCTTCTGCCAACTTTAATTGGGAGACGAGGCGTTGCAATTGTGCTTGCAGCGGCCGGTCATTAACTTTGGCAAGTAATTGTCCTTTCTTGACGAAGCTGCCTTCTTCAAAATTTATCTCTATGATTTTGCCGGATGTCTCGAAAGAAAGGTCCACTTCCTCATCCGGCAGCAGGCTGCCGCTGATTTGTATTTCATCCTTCAGCAGTTGCGGTTTGATTATTTTTGCGTTTACGTTTAGAATTTTCTTACCGCTACGTTGACCGGTCATCACCTTGTCTGCAGCGGCTAATTCTTCATTCTCTTTAGGTAATTGGGAGTAGATTCCTCCTCCAATCAGTCCGGCACCAATCACGATAATGATGCCCCATTTAACTCTCTTATTCATGTTGTAGTATTAGTAGTAATAAAATCAGCCTTAGATTAGACTACGGGAAAAGAGAATAGTTTAAAAGATAAAGAGTTAAAAAGTGTAAGAATATGGATTGGAAAGGTGATAAAATGACAAATCAGTAAGCAGCCCGGTATTTTCCCTCCTCCTTGTCCTCCAGCATGTTCAGATAAGAAGCGTAACGGGATTCGCTGATATAGTGCTTCTCGACAGCCTCGCGTACAGCGCATCCGGGTTCGTGGCGGTGGGTACAGTTGCCGTAACGGCAGTCGGCAGATACCTTGAATATTTCCGGGAAGTAGTGGCCTATCTCTTCTTCTTCCATATCGAATGTTCCGAAACCTTTGATGCCCGGAGTGTCAATGATATATCCGTTGCCCGGAACCGGGAACATTTCTGAGAAGGTAGTGGTGTGCATACCTTTATTATGATAGGTGGATATCTCTCCGGTTTTAATCTCTATATCGGGCAGTATTGCCTTGATGAGTGTTGATTTCCCTACTCCGGAATGTCCGGAAAAGAGGGTTATGCGTCCTTTGAGTTCTTTCTCGATAGTGTCGATGCCTTCCCCTTTTCTGGCAGAAACCTTGAAACAAGGATAGCCGATGGTGGTGTAAAGGTTGATGAGACTGTCCAGATAGTGCAGTTCCTCTTCATTGTAGGCATCCACTTTGTTGAATATAATCTTGACGGGAACACGGTATGCCTCGGCAGAGGCGAGAAAACGGTCTATAAAGGTAGTGGAGGTCTCGGGATAGTTCACCGTCACTATGAGCATGCACTGGTCGAGGTTGGCAGCAAGAATGTGCGATTGCTTGGAAAGGTTGGAGGCGCGGCGGATGATGTAATTCTTCCGGTCCTCTATCTCGCTGATAAAGGCCGTACCTTCTTGGTTCAGTATGATGTTCACATAATCGCCTACAGCCACGGGATTAGTGCTTCGTATGCCTTTCAGCCGGAAGTTCCCTTTGATTTTACATTCAATCTCCCTTCCGTCGTCAGTCCGTACCAAGTACCAACTTCCGGTGTTTTTTATAACGAGTCCCCTCAAAATAATTGAAAGTTGAAAGTTGAAAGTTGAAAATGGAAGGTTGAAAGGCTTCTATACTTGGTATATCGGTTTATTTTCAACTTTCCATTTTCCGTTTTCAACTTAATTAAACGGTCATGATTTCTTTATCCTTTGCAGCCAGCATGTCATCAATCTGCTTGATGAACTTGTCGTGAATCTTCTGCAGCTTTTCTTCACCGCCTTTCTGGGCGTCTTCGGCCAGTCCGTCCTTTACGGATTTCTTCAAGGCGTCGATGGCATCACGGCGTGCATTACGTACACTTACCTTGGCAGTTTCTCCTTCTCCCTTACACTGTTTGGCAAGTTGTTTACGGCGTTCTTCCGTCAGTGGCGGGATGCCGATACGGATAATCTCACCATTGTTTTCGGGCATGATGCCGAGACTGGAGTCAATGATGGCCTTTTCAATGACGCGGAACATGCTCTTATCCCATGGCTTGATGGCAATGCTGCGTGCGTCCGGAGTGGTTACTGCTGCCACATTGTTGATAGGAACCATACTTCCATAAGAATCCACACGGATACCGTCCAGCAAACGGATATCGGCTTTTCCGGCGCGGATATGAGCCAGTGCCTCGTCCAGATACATGATGGCCATGTCCATACTTTCTTGCGCTTCGTCTAAGATGTCTTTTACGTCTCTCATATTATTTTCGTTTTGAAATAGCTTTGATTTGAAACTTTGCAAATATAATTATTAAATTGAAAATTGAGAATTAAGAATTAAATAACATTCATTTTTTATTCTCCATTTTCCATTCAATTGTGCACCAGTGTACCGATTTCTTCTCCTTGCATCACTTTTTTCAGATTACCCACTGTGTCCATGTCAAAAACGATGATGGGCAGGTTATTCTCTTTGCACATGCAGGTGGCAGTGAGGTCCATCACTTTCAGACCGCGCTTCAGCACTTCGTCGTAGGTGATGTCGTGGAACTTCGTGGCTGTCGGGTCCTTCTCCGGGTCGGCGGTGTAGATGCCGTCCACACGGGTACCTTTCAGCATGACATCCGCCTCAATCTCGATGCCGCGCAGACTGGAACCGGTATCGGTAGTGAAGAACGGATTGCCTGTACCGGCGGACATGATGACTACTTCGCCTGCTTCCATACATTCGATGGCACGCCATTTATTGTAGAATTCACCGATGGGTTCCATACGTACGGCAGTCAGCACGCGGGCCTTCACGCCGGCAGCTACCAGAGCCGAACTGAGTGCAAGGCTGTTGATGACGGTTGCCAGCATTCCCATCTGGTCGCCTTTCACACGGTCGAACCCTTTGTTGGCACCGCTCAATCCGCGGAAAATGTTTCCACCGCCTATCACGATGCCTATTTGTACTCCCAATTCGTGGATTTCTTTGATTTGAGCTGCGTACTCGGCAAGGCGTTTCTCGTCGATGCCGTATTGCTTTTCACCCATCAGGCTCTCGCCGCTGAGTTTCAATAAGATTCTTTTATAGGTTGCCATAATATATAGTTTTGTTACATTGCTTTGCAGCAAAGATAAAGAATTAAACTGAAAAGTGCAGCAGAATGTGGTAGGATAGTTGCCTAACGCACAGTCTTTAGGAACTCGTCCATGCTGTGATATAACGGAACGCCATAGCGGTTGCAAGTAATCCGCACATTGTCGTAGCGGTAGAAACCGGGTTCACAGATAACGTGCAGTTTGCCCGAACGCATGTGCAGTCCCATCTCCAGCAGGGTGATGGGGGACTTGCTGCTTGCCAGGATATTCATGATTATCAGGTCGGCTTTTTCCAGATGTTCCAGTTCCCAGTTCACTTGATGTTCAAAGTCGGACATTTCGCCGCTGAGTCCCTTGTCCCTTCGGGGATTGTATAGGATGTATTTACCTTGGGGGCGTGCGCGGAACCAGTCGCAGGTTGCCTTTTGCCAGTCTATGCTTTTGCCCATGTCGATGGTGCCTGCCAGGAAAATTCTGGTGTATTCGGCTTCGTTCACTTCGGCTTTGCCTTCATCCGGGTGGAGTACTATAACCTCGGACTGAGCCTGCAGCCCGATAGGAAACAACAGCAGTAAAAGCAGGTAGAGACTTTTCTTCATGGTTGGTGATGGTTTTATAGGATTAGTTTCTTTTCTTGCTTCTTATCGGGAGTCTTGGGAACAGTTTCCTGAAACGGACCAGTTGGCTTGTAATATTGCCTCCTGCGATGACGAACGTTACGGCTACGATAATCATCACCAGTCCGAAGCTTTCTCTGACTGTCAGGCTTTCTCCAAAGACGGCTATTCCGAAGAAGATGGCTGTCACGGGCTCCAATGCGCCGAGAATGGCGGTCGGGGTGGAGCCGATATATTGGATGGCACCGGTAGTGCAGAGGAAGGATATGGCGGTGGGGAAGACAGCCAATGCAAGCAGATTGGCCCACAGATACCACTGGTCCGGTGTGTTCAGTACGCCGGAATAGAGCAGGCGTGCCACAAAAAGCGATAGGCCGAAGAGAAGGACATAGAAGGTGACTTTAAGCGTAGCCACATTTTTCAACGATGTCTGGTTGATGCCCACGATGTATATGGCATAGGAAAGGGAAGACGCGAAAACCAGCAGTGTCCCTATCAGGCTCAGTGTGCTGCCGTCCTCGCTCTTGTAGAGCAGTCCGATACCTCCCAGTGCAAGCAGCATGCAGACGATGGTTTGCAGTGCCAGCTTCTCTTTGAAAACCATGGCCATAATAAGCGCCACCATGATGGGATAGACGAACAGCAGTGTAGACGCTATGCCGGCGGCCATGTAGTTATAGCTCAGGAAAAGCGTCAGTGAGGAGAGGGCCACGAGCAATCCCATGATGATGAGCGGAAATGTTTCTTTCCGCTGTATCTTGAATGACCGCCCTCTCGCCTTTATCATAATGCCCAGCAACGGGATGGCGAAGAGGTATCTGAAAAAAAGTACCGAGTCCGGGTCCATGCCGGCCTTGTACAACGGGAGGGCAAACAGTGGATTCATGCCGTAGGAGGCTGCGGCGATGGAACCTAAAATATATCCTTTGGCTTTTGCGTTCATATCTTTATCTGTAAATTAGCGCGCAAAGGTAGATATTTACTTTGATTTCCTCCTTCTTTTCTGTATGAAAACCGTATGAATTCTACACTTATGCCTTCAGTGTGTAGTCGCCGGCTTCTTTCGTCACTACTTTCTGCAGTTCTTCGAGCGTCTTTTCACCGTCCGAAAACTCTACGGTGGCTACCGGAGGGTTCAGGGTTACGGTGGCGTGTATGCCTTCCATACTGTTCAATGCTTTCTCTACATGCATGCGGCAATGGTTGCACATCATGCCTTCTACTTTGAATTCTTTCTTCATGATTGTTTCTGTTGGCGGTTCAACTTCTTTGTTTTCTTCTCCTTCATGTATTCTTTTCCGTTTCAGCAGCAGGCTGTTGCTCACCACACTGACACTGCTGAATGCCATGGCCGCACCGGCTATCATCGGGTTCAGCAGGAAGCCGTTGATGGGATAGAGTATTCCGGCCGCAATGGGTACACCTATTATATTATATATAAATGCCCAGAAGAGATTCTGCCGGATGGTCCGGACGGTGAGACGCGACAGACAGAGAGCTTCCGGTATCTTAGCCAGGTCGGAAGAGATGATGGTCATTTTGGCTACATCCATGGCGATGTCGCTGCCTCCACCCATGGCGATGCTTAAGTCGGCTTGGGCAAGGGCGGCGCTGTCGTTGATGCCGTCGCCCACCATGGCAACCTTCCGGCCTTCTGCCTGCAACCGGCTGACGAAGGCAGCCTTGTCCTGCGGCAATACACTGGCCTGGTAGTGGGCGATGCCTGCTTTGCGGGCAATCTCACGGGCGGTGGCCTCATTGTCTCCGGTCAGCATGTGGACTTCGATGCCGGCGGCGTGCAGCTCGCTGACGGCACGGATGGAAGTTTCTTTTATCCGGTCTGTAATTCCGGCTATTGCCAGCACGTTTTCTTCATCGGCAAACCAGATGACGGTCTGTGCTTCCGATGTCAGTCGGGTTGCCTCTTCCTGCAGGGAGGGGGGGATGGCGATATGGTTTTCTTCCAGCAGTTTCCGGTTCCCGGTGAGGTAGGTCCGGCCTTGTGCCCGTCCTTTCACGCCTTTTCCGGTGATGCTTTCAAAGTCTTGAATGTCTATGGAGGCCGACTCCTTGAGGTGGTTCACCACGGCTTCTGCCAACGGATGTTCCGAGAGCTTCTCCAGACTATAGAAAATGTCCGACAGCGCATTGCCTGCAGTGGCGCCAGTACCGGGCGTCATTGCCTGCGTATTCCATATCAGCTTGCTGACTACCGGTTTTCCTTCGGTCACCGTTCCGGTCTTGTCGAGTACCACGGTGTCTATCTTCTTGGCAATCTCCAGGCTTTCGGCATCTTTTATCAGAATGCCCCTTTCGGCGCCCTTGCCGATGCCTACCATGATGGCGGTAGGAGTAGCCAGTCCCAGTGCACACGGGCAGGCGATGATGACCACCGTGACAAATGCCAGCAATCCGTGGGTGAATCCGCCGGTTCCGTCCAGTAGCATCCATGCGATGAAGGCAAGCACTGCGATGCCTATAATGGTAGGCACGAATATCCAGGCTATCTTGTCCACCAGCTGCTGCACCGGTGCCTTGCTTCCTTGCGCGTCCTGCACCATGTGTATAATCTTCGCCAGCAGTGTATCCGTGCCGATTTTCTCTGCCCGGAAGCGGAAACTTCCCTTCTGGTTGATGGTACCTGCAAAGACCTTGGCGTCTTTGTGCTTGGATACTGCTACCGGTTCGCCGCTCAGCATACTTTCGTCTACGTAGGAGCTACCTTCCGTCACGATGCCATCCACGGCAATCCGTTCTCCGGGCTTCACCAGGACGATGTCTCCGGGGCGAATCTGCTCGATAGGGATAACGCGCTCAAAGGAAGAGTGAGGGACAGCGTGTCCTTCATCCACAATGATGGTCACAGTCTTGGGTTGGAGCCCCATCAGTTTCTTGATGGCGGTTGAGGTGTTTCCTTTCGCTTTTTCTTCCAGCAGGCGGCCCAGCAGGATAAAGGCTATGATGACACTTGCCGCCTCAAAATATACATGCGGATGGATGCCTCTGGATAGCCAGAAGTCCGGAAATAGCATGTTGAACAGGCTGAACAGATAGGCGGTCCCCGTACTGATGGCTACCAGTGTGTCCATATTGGCGCTGCCATGCTGCAATTGTTTCCAGGCGCTGGTGAAGAATCCCCGCCCCAGCCAGAATACGACGGGAGTGGACAACGCCCACATGATGGGATTGGCATGGGGCATATCCATGAAGAACATGCCTATGATGACAACGGGCATAGACAAGATGATGGCCCAGGTTGTGCGGAATTTCAATGCGCTGAATTTCTTGTTGTGGGCCTCTTCCGCCTCTTCGAGCGTGTTGCCGTCCTGGTTTATCAACAAGTCATATCCGGCCGCCTGCACAGCCTGCTGCAAAGTCTCGGAAGAACAGCTCGTAGGGTCATATTCCACGGTTGCCGTTGCCGAAGCGTAGTTTACGACCGCTTTCTTGACACCTGACTGATGGTTCAGCGTCTTTTCTACCCGTGCGGAGCATGAGGCGCAACTCATTCCCAATACGGGAAATGTCTCTTGAACTATATTCTTTTCTGCCATAACAATTTTGTATAAGTCATTACTCTTGCTATGAGTGACTTGGTTCCAAATGCAAATACCGTCAGTCTTATTCCGAGATACCGTTGGTTTCACTACTTGAAACCGTCGGTTTCTCGCATTGAAACCGATGGTGCCAAAAGTTGAAACTTGTTTGGCACCGTATACTGGCTACCTGACGCCTTGTTCTGGAGGGTGGAATCCATATTTTATATCAGTCATAGCGATACAAAGATAATGCTTTTTCCCTTGAAATTGTTCATAGCCTACCCCTAACGCCAAGCAGGTTCCTTCTTGCTGGGAAATGCCCGTCGGATGACTTCCCGGCTCAAGCCTGTCTGCACCACTCCCCGCATCAGCAGGTAAGTGAGGAAGGCAAGCCATAGAGCATGGTTTGCCAGGACGGGATGCAGCCCATAATATAAGATAAAAAAGCTGACAGCTGCCGCTGCCATGGAGAGGAGCATTCCTCGCGTGGCGGTGGCACCGATGAAGATGCCGTCCCAGATGAAGGCGGCTATCCCGACGGCGGGCACGGCAAGCGCCCAATAAAAATAGGTGTCGGCAACAGCTATCACTTCTTTGTCATCCGTCAATAGTCCGAGGAAGGCATTGCCTCCCAGCGCATAAACCAATGTAAAGAGAACCGCCATCACCGCTCCCCATCCGAAGAGGTGCCGGACGGTGTCTGTAAAGGCTTCCCGGTTGCGTGCGCCTATGTATCTGCCGCTTAAGGCTTCGCCAGCGTAGGCAAAGCCGTCCATTACATACGAGAATAAGGTGAAGAGCTGCATCAGCAGCGTGTTGACCGCCAGAATAATCTCTCCCTGCGAAGCTCCCGCCGAAGTGAAGAACAACGTGACTGCCACCAGGCAAAGGGTACGCAGAAAAATATCCCTATTCACTTGGAAAAACCGGAACATCGCCTCTTTCTCCCAGATACCTGCCCCTTCTCTCCCTTTAATCTTTAATTTATAATTTTTAATTTCCCAGAATCTTTTCAGCCTGCCGTAGTTGTGCATCCAAAGGACAATGCCCATCAGGAAGCCAGCATACTGGGCAATCAACGTCCCCAAAGCTACTCCTTCTACTTTCATCCCACACAGATAAACCAGTCCGAGGCTGGCAATGATATTGACCACATTCTGTGTGATGGCTATATACATGGGGATACGCGAATTCTGCATGCCGATGAACCATCCCGTCAGTCCGTATAGCCCCAGCATGGCAGGGGCACCCCAGATGCAGATATGGAAATAGAGCGTTGCCATCTCTCTGACTTCGTCCGTGGGATGGATGAGAAGGAAGGCTCCCTGCTTGATAGGCGTTTGCAGCAGGATGAGGCAGAATGCGACTGCCACGCCTATGCCCACAGAACGCAACAGCAGGTGGACTACCTCCGGCAAATCCCGCTTGCCGAATGCTTGCGAGGTCATTCCGCTGGTACCCATCCTCAGAAAGCCGAATATCCAGTAGATGATATTGAACAGCATGCCACCCACGGCAATGGCGCCTATGTAGGCGGGCGAACCCAGATGGCCGACGATGGCTACATCAATCAGGCCGAGCAGCGGCACGGTGATGTTCGATACGATGGAAGGTAAGGCTATTTGCAGTATTTGTCTGTCTCTGGGCTTCATTTATATTATTTAATTCATTAAGGTCGGCAAAGTTAACTATTTTTCTACTTTCAACTATTGATGGTTGCCGTAAAAATGCGTAGTTTTGTAGGTAGATTTCTATGAGACTGATTGGGCTGTTAAACTATATATATACACTAAAAATGAAAACCTTAACGTTGCTTTTCTCCTTGTTCTTGATGTGTCCGCTGTCTGTCTGGGGACAGTCGGCAGATGAGTTGCTTTCGAAAGTGTCCGATGCACTTTCCGAGGGTAAAGATGACTATGCGGTGAGTTTGTTTCGCCAGGCGGCAAATGCCGGTGAGGATAGGACGGAAATGTTCTACTGGACCAATGTGGACAAGAGCAGTGAGGTGGCTCCTCGTCTTGCGGATGTGCTGGCTGTGCACTACAAGGAAATGCGGAATTACGATAAAGCCTACCTCTTCTATAAGGAGTTCTTGCAGCGTCATCCCGAAGACGTACCTGCACTTGTCTCTTGTGCCGAAATGGAGATGATGCGGGGAAAGGAGAAAGATGCCTTAAAAACCTATGAAAAGGTATTGATGCTGGATGCCGACAATCTCCAAGCCAATATCTTCTTGGGGAATTATTATTATCTCCAAGCCGAGAAGGATAAGAAGAAGCTCGAAGAAGACTATAAAAAGATAACTTCCCCCACAAGGATGCAGTATGCACGCTATCGCAACGGATTGTCAGACGTGTTCACCAATAGCTACGGCAAGGCTAAGGCATACCTGCAACGCGTGCTTCAGGTATTCCCCTCCATGGAAGCAGGCAATACGCTGGAAAAGATAAAGAAGATGGAGCTGGAGCTGAAATAGCTGTCCGCATTCCGACTAATAGGAAGGGGCTGTTTGTCTCTTATTTCTCTCCGGTCTCTTTTAATCTCTTCAGATATTCCGAAGGTATGCAGCCGAATTCTTCCTTGAAGCATTGCCGGAAGTAGAACAGATTGTTTATACCTACCTTGAATGCTATTTCCGAAATGTTGTATTTGCCTTCCAGCAGGTATTGCTCGGCGTGTTTCATCCTTATCTTGCGGACATATTCGTTGGTGGAAAGTCCGGTAAGCGCTTTCATCTTGCGGTAGAGGGTGGAATTGCTCATGCACATTTTATCCGAAAGATAGCTGATGTCTATTTTGTCTGAAGAAAGCCGTTCCTCTATCAGCTGGTTTATCTTGTGGATAAACTCGTTGTCCAGCTTGTTGAGCGATTCTGTAATGACAGCCGCTTTATTGCTTATGGCGGCATTGGCGCTGAAATGGTTTGCCAGGTTGCGCCGCGACTGGAGCAGGTTTTCTATACGGCTATGCAGCAGGCTGGCGCTGAACGGTTTGGTGAGGTAGGAGTCGGCACCTACCTGGTAGCCTTCCTCTTTGTCGCGCAGCGAGTCTTTGGCTGTCAGCAGTATAATGGGTATGTGGCTGGTGCGCACGTCTTTTTTCAGCTCACGGCACATCTCGTTTCCGTCCATTACCGGCATCATAATGTCACTGACGATGATGTCAGGTATTTCTTTCAGGGCGCTTTCCTTGCCCAGCTTTCCGTTGGCGGCAGTCTTTACTTCAAAGTGGTCGGAGAAGGATTCGGCTATATAGTCGCAGATGTCCGGATTGTCTTCCACTACCAGCAATATGGGTTTGTCGCTGGATGAAACTTGATTTACTTGTGCCTCTTCTATATGCTGGACGTTGCTTTCCTTTTCCTGCGAATCGGCATGCAGTGCCTGCGGGTAACTGTTGTCGGTAAGCAGGCTGACGTAGAAGGTACTACCTTGATTGGGAGCACTCTCTACGCGGATTTCCCCTTCGTGTAGGGCTACGAGGTTTTTCACCAGAGAAAGTCCGATACCGGTACCCGAAGCCTGGTGTTTGCCGCCTTCCTGGTAATAACGGTCGAATATGTGGGGTAGTGCCTCCGGCTTGATACCGTATCCCGTGTCGCTGACCCGGATTTCCGTATAGTTCACTTCGGCACGTTCCACCTGTCGGATACCGATGCTGATGCTACCCTTTTCCGTGTACTTTAGGGCATTGGATATCAGATTGTCCAGGATGGTCTGGATAATTTCCTTGTCGAAGTATATAGGTATATGCTCTTTCTCCACCACCAGCCGGATATCGACGGCTGGCTTCCGGTTCAGTTCCTTGTACTTCAGGCCTATCTCGCGGATAAGGGGTACGAGGTTGTCCCGGCTCACGCAGAGTTTCTTGTTCTGGGTCTCGGTCTTTCTGAACTCCAATATCTGGTTGATGAGGTTCAGTAGCCGGATGGCACTTTGGTGAATGACGGATATCTTCTGTGCGTCTTTGGTGGATAGTGTATCACTTTTCTGTATGTCTTCCAGCGGACCCAGTATCAGCGTAAGCGGGGTGCGCAGTTCATGGGTGATGTTGGTGTAGAAGCGCAGGCGTTCGTTGTTCAGTTCCTGCTCGTGTTCGTGGCTCTGCTTCTCCAGTTGGTACAGTGCTTCAGCATCCAGTCTTTTCTTGTAGGCATAGAGTATAGAGAAAAGGATGATAAGGGACAGCAGGATATAGAATGACTTTGCCCACCAAGTAAGCCAAAGGGGTGGGGCGATGCGGATGTTCAATGAGGTGGTTGCGTCCGACCATGCTTGGTTGCGCATGCGCGTTTTCACTTGGAACTGGTATTTCCCGGGAGGAAGATTACGAAAGGTGACATTATTGGGGTCTGTAAGCGTATACCAGGAGTTCTCGAGTCCTTTCAGCATATAGGCATATTCCACTTGGTTGACCAGGGCATAGTTCTGGATGTTGAACCGGATACTGAAACTATTCTGTGTATATTTCAGTTGCACGTTCTTCTGTCCGTTTAAGGCAATGGTGCTCTGTCCGTTTTCCGGTTTGTTCAGCGGGTCGGTAATTTCAATGTTGGTGATGAATGCGGGTGGTGATTTGCGTTCCTGCAATACAACTTCCGGGTTGAAGTAGCACAGACCGTTTATAGAGCCGAAGTAAAAGTTACCGTCTTGTCCGTAGGCTACACTGCCCCGACTGAAGCTTCCCATGGGGAGGTTGTCGTGATAGTCGTAGTTATAGAAAATGTCTTTACTGTCCACAAGACAGCTGATACCTTTGTTGGTGCTCACCCAAATATTTCCTGCCTTGTCCTCACCGATGGCTTGTATGTGGGTGTTAGCCAGTCCGCTTTCACGTTGGTATACTTTGTAGTTTCTGTCTGTCAGGGAGGGGAAGCATACCAAACCTTCACCCGTGGCCACCCACAACCGCTTTCTGCTGTCTTCGTAGAGAGCATTGATGGTATTGGAGGGGAATTTGGCCAGGACGTTGAAGAGCTGGATGCTTTGGAGTTGAGGGTCATAGAGGCCCAGGCCTCCTCCGAAGAATCCTACCCATACTTGGTCTTCGGAATCCTTCAGCACACAGCGGGCCAGATTGTTCTCCAGATTGTAGTGTGCCTTGATTGTCTTGCTGTCACAATCTATAAGATAGACGCCTTCGCTGGTTCCGACCCAAATGTTTCCCTGCTTGTCTTCATGAAAGGAACGTACGTCAGTGCGTGACTTGTCTTCGGAGAAAATCTGCCGGAAGCTTTGGCTCTTGGGGTTGTAGTAGGCTATTCCTCCATAAAAAAGCCCGAACCATAATCCTCCCTTTGAGTCGCACAAGGCTGCCTGCACCGTATTGCTTCTGAATTTCTTGTTGTCAGCATTGTATATGGCTATTCGTCTTCCCTTGTTGAATACGTTGATTCCTCCTCCATCGGTTCCTATCCAGAGGTTACCGGCTTTGTCCATACAGACACCGGAGGCTATTTTACTGTTCAGGCTGTTGTTGGTGGATGGAAAAGGAGAATATTTATAAGTGCTGAAGAGTGACGGCTCGCGTTTTATGAAGTTGATGCCGCCTCCCCAGGAACCTGCCCATACATTACCGAAGGAATCTTGGAGCAGGCAACGGATACTGGAGTTGGACAAGCCGTATTCATCGTCTCCCTCCCGGATAGAAAGCGCATGAATCTGGTCCGACGAACGGAAAAGCTGTTGGGACAAATCCACTACGGCAATGCCGCCGAATTCCATGGCTATCCAAAGTCTGTTGTCATCCAGTTGGTGTATATCATATACACGGTGCGATATGCAGTTGGTTTTGTCGTCGAAGGGGATGAAACTTTCCGCTTCCGGGTTAAACAGTACTACTCCTCTATCGGTTCCTATCCATATGTTTCCGCTTTTGTCTTTGTAGACACATGTCACTTCGTTGCCGGGCAGGCTGTTGGGGTTTTGCGGCTCGTGTGTGAAGTTCTTGACTGTCTTGTCTTTTATGGAAAGTATACTGAATCCCCGGTCCACATGCCCGATATAGAGTAGTCCGTTACCACCGTCTATGGCAGACCAGATATGGTTGCTTGCAAAACCCGGTACGGTTTCGGTATTGTAATGGGTGAATTGCCCGGTTTGCTTGTCAAAATAGTCCACGCCTTTCCAATAGGTGCAAATCCATAGGTTACCGTCGGAGGCGGCAATGATTTTGGTAATGTCGTCCGTAACCAGGCTTTTAGGGTTGTTTTCGTTGTGTCTGTAAGTGATGAATGAATCGTTGGCATAATTGTATGCATTGATTCCGGCACGCTGGGTTCCTATCCATAAGATGGAGTCGACGGGATCGTCCAGCAGACAGTTCAGTTCGTTGCCGGTGATGCTTTGCTTGCCGGTTGTTTCTTCTTTATAATAGGTAAGGAAGCGTATTCCGTCGAATTTATTTAAACCCTCTTCTGTGGCAAACCATAGAGAGCCCCGTTTGTCTTGGGCTATGCTTACCACATGGTTGTTGGACAGCCCTTCACGGATACTCAGATGTTTTATGGTATATGGCTGCGCGGATAGCAGGAATGGCAGGCATAGGAAAATGGAAAGTAGAATCTTCTTCATAACGGGTCGTTTTTCATTGCATGAGTCAAAAGTACAAATAAAATCTTTAGATGATGTGCACAAATCGTGCATTGACAGATTTATATGCCTTCTCTGCAAGATTTATACAGCTGTTGAATCGAAAATTGGCATATGTTTGCATTGCCGATTATTATAAATCGGAACAAAATGTACTTTTTTGTTTAACTTTAATAATAATATTTATGAAGAAGCATTTCTTTAACGCCACTTTCTGGGCGTTATTATCGCTGGCTTTATGGACTACTGGATGTAGTGACGATGACGGATACTCTGATGTAGACGGGCAGATTCCGACAATGACATTGGTGACGGATCATATTGAATCCGGTGCCGGCCATCGTTTTACCATTGAAGGTTCGTTGGCTGACCAGGATGGAATTGTATCCGTCAATCTGCAATGTGCCGATCTTTATCTGAACAAGACCATTGATTTGGTCGAAATCTATGGAGCTCCCCAAACGGAGTATGAGTTGAGCTATTCTTATGACCTCAAGCGTGATGAAATCGGTGAACGCTTCACCGTGAAAGTGACCGTAACAGATGCGGGCGGGCGTGAAGTGTCGCAGGATGTGTTGATAACGATGGATGGGGACTTTGAGAATCCTACATTTACAATTGCCCCTAGTAAGGAGGTTACCGTACTGATAAAGGATGAAACAAAGTTCAACCTGAATTTCACGGTGAAAGATGACCGCATACTGGATTATGTACTCATTGAGATTCCTGGGGTAGAAGGTTTTGAAAGCCGCCGTATAGAGGCTGGCGGGCAATCTACTTTGAGCTTTACGGAGAAGATTATTCTGCCTAATGAGGTGAAAAGTTACGATGTGACTTTGACGGCTGTGGATGCCAGAGGCAATCAGACAGTGACCAATAGTACCATCAGTGTATCTGAAATGCCTGACTTCCCCAAAATGTATCTGGCCGATGTGGCAACCGTAGAGGAATTGAACAGTGATATTTTCGGTGTACCGATGGTGATTAACCATACGGGCGAGTACCAATATCGTGCACGTTATTATAATAAAGCTGCCGGTACGGAAATTTTCTTCTTACCGCAAAAGACAGACTTTACTCCTATCTGTTTTGGCCTTGATCCGGAGGATAATACAAAACTGACGGATGACCCGGAAACGGCTAAACCTATTGTCTTGGATGAGGCTGGTGTTTATTATGAAATAGACATCAATGTGAAAGAGTCTACTTATAGTATGCGCACGTACTCGGTGACAGAGGCTACAAATCCGATGAAATATGAATATGGAAAGCCTTGTTTTGACCGTTGGGAGAATGGGGAATCGTTCATTGATTTCTATATCGGTTGGGGAGGTTCTCCTCAGGATGCGGGAAATCAGTTGTTTGCCCAGGATAAAAATAATCCTCATCTTTTCTATTATCCGGAAAATGGAACTTGGACGCTGGAAGCCGGTGAAGAAATGAACTTCATCATATCCAATTATCATCCCGACGGATGGTGGGATCATGTGGAATGGCGGTGTGACGACTCTCAGAATGTAGAGAAGTTTGGTTACTTCAGTAAGAAAGGGGATGTGAATCCTAATTGGGAAGGCACCAATCAGCGTTGGGAAGACGGCTCGATGGTAGGTGACAACTGGATGAAGCCTACGGTTACGGTGACCGGCAACTACCGCTTTGAGTTTGACGCGCATTTGGGTCGCGGCAAGATTGTGCCTGCTAATTAAAAAGTAACATTAGATTTAAGATATGAAAAAGCAAATTCTATTATTATGTCTTGCGCTGATAAGCCTTTGCGGTTATGCGCAGCAGATAACGGTTAAGGGTGTGGTGACTTCGGCCACCGACCAGCAGCCGTTGATTGGAACTACAGTTCAAGTGAAAGGTACCGGTACGGGTACAATTACCGGTATCGACGGTGATTATACATTACCCAATGTAGACAAGAATGCAGTGTTGGTATTCTCTTCTATTGGTTTTGAGTCTCAGGAAATAGCTGTAGGTGGACGTACTACGATTAACGTGGTACTGAAGGAGGCTGCGGAATTACTGGATGAAGTGGTGGTTATCGGTTATGGTGCTGTGAAAAAGAGCGATTTGACCAGTTCTATTGCTACAGTAAAAGGCGATGAAATCACTGAAACCGTGACCGGTAATGCTATGGATGCTTTGCAGGGTAAGGTAAATGGTGTACAAGTCACCAGTGGTGGTGGCCCTGGAGCTACTCCGAAGGTGCTGATTCGTGGTGTAACTACCGTAAACGGTACGAATCCGTTGTATGTAGTGGATGGTATGCCGGTAGGTGACAATATCAACTTTCTGAATAGTAACGATATTGCTTCCATGGAAGTATTGAAAGATGCTTCGGCTGCCGCTATCTATGGTACACGTGCATCAAACGGTGTCATCCTGATTACTACAAAGAAAGGTAAGACTGGTAAAGCCCGCATCAATTGGAATTCTTCTGTTGGTTTCCAGACCGTGGCCAAACCTAATATTGCCGGTGCGGCTGAATATAAAGAAGTGTTCAATACCCGTTATACGAATGATGGCCTTTCTTCTATCTGGAACGATACGGGTGCTACGACCAATCCCGGTGGTACAGACTGGTGGGATACTGTAGTCAATAAAACAGCTTTGGTGCAGAACCATTCACTTAGTGTTGCCGGTGGCTCAGAACAGTTTGTTTATAACTTTAGCGTGGGCTATTATCGTAACAACTCACAGTTTGATGTAGGTTATTGGGATAAGATAAATATCCGTCTGAATACTGAATATACATTTAATAAGTATGTAAAATTGGGAGTTGATATTGCTCCACGTGTCGAATCATGGGATGATACCCCAAACCAGTTCTCGGCAGCCATGGCTATGGACCCGACAACTCCGGTATTCCGTCCGCAGGACCAATGGGAGGATAATGAGTACAACAACTATCAACGCTCTTACAACAACCAGGAGTGGAATCCCGCCGGTTCAATTGCCCGTAGCAATGCTCATTCTCGCGAGTTGGGTGCCATTCTGAATACCTATCTGCAGGTAAACCCGATAGAAAAGCTGACGTTGCGCACCCAGTTCGGTGCCAATGCACACTATCGCCGTTCTGATTCATTCGTTCCGAAGTTCAATATGGATCCGTTGGAGAAACAAGACTTGAACGAAATCACCCGCCGCAATCAGGAGTGGTTTGACTGGAACTGGACGAATACAGCCACTTACATGGACACTTTCGCTGAAAAGCACAACTTGAATGTAATGGCTGGCTTTACTGCCGAACGTTTTGCATGGTACAATACTCAGGCACGGCGTGATAATGTTCCCAATAATCTGGACCAGATGCAGGAAGTGAATGCCGGACAGCAGGGTACGGACGAGGCCAACGGTGAAACCACTTACAATACACTGGTTTCTTTCCTGGGCCGTGTCATGTACAACTACGATAACCGTTACTACATTTCGGCATCTCTCCGTGCCGACGGTTCCTCCCGTTTCCCGAAGGGCAGCAAGTATGCCCTCTTCCCGTCTGTTTCCGCTTCCTGGCGTGTCATCAGTGAGGCATTTATGCAGGACCAGGACATCTTCAGTGACCTGAAGCTTCGTGGAGGCTGGGGCCGTGTAGGTAATCAGAATATCAACAATAATGCTACCCTTACTTTGTTGAGCGAAACCCAATACTATTATGGCAATACGTTGGCAAATGGTTACTTCGTGTCTACAGTAGGTAACAACCAGTTGAAGTGGGAGACTGTGGAAGATTGGAACGTAGGCGTGGATATGTCATTCCTTGATTCACGTTTGGGTGTAACATTCGAATATTTCCAGAAAAAGTCCATTGACATGCTCTACCAGAAACAGAACATCCTCTCTTTGGGATATGATAACTGGAACAGCCAGATTTGGATGAACATCGGTAGTATGCAGGCCCGCGGTTGGGAAGTGGGACTTACCTGGCGCGATGAAATCGGCAAGGATTTCTCTTACGATCTTGGTCTGAACCTTTCTGCCGTGCGCAACAAGGCCATCAAGTTCTCGGGCGACGGTCCTATCAATGTCGGTGGATTCAATAGCGACCAGATTATCCGTAACGAAGATGGTGGTTTTATCTCCCGTTTCTACGGTTACGTGGCCGATGGCTTGTTCCAGAATTGGGAAGAGGTGTATGCGCACACTGACGAACACGGAACGCTGATTCAGCCCAATGCAAAACCGGGAGACATCCGCTTCAAGGACCGGGACCATAACGGAGTGCTCGATGCCAATGACAAAGATTATATCGGCAATCCTTATCCTGATTTAATGATGGGTCTGAATATTGGTATGCGTTATAAGAACATTGATTTTGCAGCCAATTTCTATGGTACGTTCGGTAATGATATTTACAATGTTACCAAAGGAAGGTACTCCGGTTCAGGCGGACAGAATGTTTGGGCAGGTACACTGGAGAAAGCATGGCATGGAGAGGGTACCGGCAATGATATTCCCCGTTTGTCGAGCAATGACTTGAACCTGAACTATAGCCGCGTTTCCAGTTTCTATGTGGAAGATGGTTCCTACTTGCGTTGCAAGCTGTTGCAGATAGGCTATACGCTTCCTAAGAAATGGGTTGGAGGTGCTGACTTGCGTCTTTCCTTCTCTGCACAGAATCCGTTTACCATTACCGGTTATTCGGGAATGGACCCCGAACGCCCGATGGTTGACGGTACTACCGACAGCTCTGGCAGTGCCATCAATACCGGTATTGACAACGTGGCTTATCCTAATCCGAGAACATTCTTGTTTGGCATTGACTTCAAATTTTAATTCTTGATTATCCATGAAACGAATATTTACAATAGTAGTTCTGATTGCTTCGCTGGTGTTTACCTCTTGCGAGGACTTCCTGACCGAAGACGTACGCGGGCAATTGAACGTGGACACTTATTATAAGTCCATAGAAGAGTGTGAATCCTCAGTCACGAGCTGTTATCAGGCTATGACGTATGGAGGATGGTGGCAAATCAACACCGTGTGGTTACTTTCCGAAATGTGTGGGGATGATGCCTGGATGGGGAATACTTCGCAGTCTCAGAGTGATTATATCTCATTGGCACATTATCAGGGAAACGGTGCTAGCAATGGTCCTATCTCCAATTTTTGGCAGTACCGTTACAAAGGTATTTTACGTTGTAACATAGCCATAGATCGCATTGCGGCTCTCGAAACCCAAGAGACAGAAACCAGAGACCGTCTGGTGGCAGAAGCCCGTTTCCTGCGTGGCTACTATTACTTCGAACTGGTGAGAAATTTTGGTGGGGTGCCCTTGATGACCAGTTTCCAAATGCCGGAAGAAGTGGAGGGAACAGAACGTGCTACGGCAGAAGCCGTGTACAAATTCATAGAGGATGACCTGATGGCAGCTGTCGAAATACTGCCGCAACGCAGTACTGCGCAAGTAGGGCATGCTACCCGTGGCGCCGCTTTAGGATTATTGGGTAAAGTGTACCTCTATCAGGAGAAATGGCAGGCTGCCCATGATGTGTTGAAGACTGTGATAGATGAAGGCGAATACCAATTGCTTCCCGATTTCGGGCAGGTATGGAATGTCGACTATGACAACAGTGCGGAGAGCCTTCTGGAAATCCAGTATGAATATCATCCCACTTTGGGCTTAGGAGGGGCGCTTGCTACGGTAACCGGTGCCCGTAATGGTCCTGGTGATGGTTGGAGCTGGTGTCAGCCTACGGCAAATTTGGAGCAAGCTTATATTGAGGCCGGTGATACGGAACGTTTGAAATGGACAATAATCAAGTCGGGCTGTACAGAAATTGCCGGCGAAGACCAATTTGAAGATTTCATTGACGCAAGCAAAGCGTTGAATAAGTATCAGGAATATCTTGATAAATATGGTTGGGACCCCAATTGCTATATTATCAATCCCGCTGACCATAAGTCTGCGCGTATCATCCGCAAGTATTTCCTGCCGATGAAATATCGTGCACAAGGCGATGCAACGGCTTACGCCACGGACAAGAGTCCTTTGAATCACCGCATTCTGCGTTATGCCGATGTCCTTTTAATGTATGCTGAGGCTTGCAATGAACTGGGTGATGACGCTTCTGCCCGCGATGCTCTCAATCAGGTGCGCAGACGTGCCAAGTTGGATGACGTTACGGCAAGTGGAAAGGCATTGCAAAGTGCCATTCGCCTGGAGCGCCGTTTGGAATTGGCTTTCGAGCAGAACCGTCTGTATGATATCCGCCGCTGGACTGATACAAATGGTAAAAAGATGATTAGCAATATCCTGGGACCGAACGGTTCCTTTGTGAAGTGGAACACTGAAGAGGCTACCCGTGACGCTCTTGAGTGGGAAAATCAAGGTGAAGCAAGTGACAAAGGCATCACTTTCAATGAAAACCGCGACATGGTGTTCCCCATTCCTTTGTACGAAATCACGATGTCCAACGGTTCCATTACCCAGAACCCGGGTTGGAATTAAACACATTCTGATGAAAACAGATTGTTGCAGGAACTGATTATTCAATAGGTCTTTATATTCTGTCGCGGATAGTTTGCAATGGATTATCCGCGGCAGTTTTTTTAATCCGAAACAATATCATGAATTTGAGACACATTTTTATTCTTCCGGCACTGCTTGCCGCAATGGCTTGCAGCGACGATTCTCCCGTTACGCCGGATACTCCAGACACTCCTGAGGGGCCGGACATTACGAACAGCGTAGAGAAACTGGTGAGCATCGATGCCGGACAGACTTTCCAGACAATAGCCGGCTTCGGCGCTTCGGACTGTTGGTCGCCTGCCTTTGTGGGCAAGTCATGGACTTCGCACCGTGCGGGGATTACGGAACTGCTTTTTTCTTCAGAGATTGTGGGCGGCAAGCCGAAAGGAATCGGCCTTTCCCAATGGCGGGTGAATCTTGGTGGCGGCAGTGCCGCGCAAGGTGAAGCCAGCGGCATCGAGGATAAATCCCGTCGTGCGGAATCCTATCTTACGGATGACTTGACGTACGACTGGACCCGTTGCGAGGGACAACGTTACTTCATGGACCGTGCCAAGGAGCTGGGATGTAACAATTTCGTTCTTTTCAGCAATACACCTCCCGTGCAGTACACCTATAATGGAAAAGGATTTTCCGCCAGAGGGGGACTTTCCAATCTGAAACCGGAACATTATGGTGACTTTGCAGGATATATGGCCGATGTAGCGGCCCGTTATACCGGTGAAGGCTATCACATAAGCCATATTTCGCCCGTCAACGAGCCGCAGTACAACTGGGACAGCGGTCAGGAGGGCAGTGGCTGGACCAATGACGAAGTGGCTGCACTGGCACGCGAGTTGGATATGTCGTTGGATGACCGGGGGCTTTCCACAGACATTCTCTTGGGCGAATCCGGTGATTGGGAGTATCTGTATAAAGTGAAAGGCGATGCCAACCGCAGTAATATATTCTCAGCTTTCTTTACACCCGGCTCTTCCGCCTACGTGGGTGACTTGGCACACGTGAAGAATCTCATTTGCGGACACAGCTATTGGACTGACGGCACATGGGACGGTATGCGCAACGTGCGCAAGCAAGTGGCCCAGGCTGCCGGTCAGTATAATCTGGATGTTTGGCAGAGTGAATGGAGTATGCTGGGCGATAATTACAGCAGTTCCGAATTTGTGGGCTACGAGCAGGCTTCTGAGATGGATATCGCTTTCTACATGTCGAAGGTCATCCACAATGACCTCACTGTGGCTGGAGTGTCTTCCTGGAGTTACTGGACATCGATGGATGTTTCCCGTTGGGGGCATAAGAACCGTTTTCTCTTGATTTCGCTGGTACCTGCCGGTGGCGAGTATGGTGATATAGAGCAGGAGGGAAGCTATCAGGCTACTGCCACTCTTTGGGTACTGGGCAATTACAGTCGCTTTATCCGTCCGGGATACCGCCGTATTGCCCTCGACTTGAACGAATCGCGTACTTTTTTCGGTTCCGCCTGGCTTTCTCCCGAGGGGGATAAGGTAGTGGCCGTCTATACAAACATGTCTGATAAGGCGGTTCGCTTAGGTGAAACGCATGTGGGATGGAGCAATGAAGCGAAGTCAATAGCTACTTATACAACTACCGGTAGCAAGAATCTGGTGGAAGGAACGGTGGCGGCAGGCAAGCAGGTGATTCTGGAAGCCAAGAGTGTGACAACCGTGGTGTATAGCCTGAAGTAAGGAATTAGTTTAACTTCAAAGAAAATCTATATGAAAATGTATTTTAAGAATAACAGGACTGCTCTTGTCTTCTTGCTGGCAATGCTGGCCGTTGCTCCGATAAAGGCGCAGGTGGCATTTGGCGATGCCGCAAAATTCAATGACGGATGGCTGTTCCGGCTGACGGACGACTCGGCTATTGTCCGGACTGACTATGACGACAGCGAATGGCGGAAGCTTTCTTTGCCACACGATTGGTCCATAGAGGGGCAATTGTCGCCCACACTGGCCAGTTGCACCGGGTACCTGCCGGGTGGGATAGGCTGGTATCGCAAACACTTCAGGGTTGAAGACAACGCAACACGTCATTATATCTATTTCGAAGGGGTATATAACCGGAGCGAGGTTTACCTGAACGGGCATCTGCTTGGCAGGCGCCCCAACGGCTATGTATCGTTTCTTTACGACATGACCCCTTACCTGAAGGAAGGCGACAATGTGCTGGCTGTCCGTGTAGACCATAGCCGTTATGCCGATTCACGTTGGTATACGGGGTCGGGCATCTATCGCGATGTATGGCTGGTGGCTGCTCCCGATACACATATTGCGCAATGGGGTGTGGGCTGGCATGCCGCTTCGCTGACAGACAAGCAAGCCGTCGTTGCGGTCGATGTAGAGGTGGAGAAGCACAAGGCAACTTCCGACAAACTGGAACTGAAGGCTTCACTGTACGATACTGCCGGAAAGCAGGTGGCACAACGCCGTGTGCGTGTTGCCGATGGAAAAGAGGGCATTGCCAAGCAAAGTCTTGACTTGAAAGTGTCCAAACCCCATCGTTGGAATCTGGATAATCCGTATCTGTATACATTGAAAACCGAATTGCTTGCCAATGGCAAACGCATTGACGGCAGTGAGACCAAAGTGGGACTGCGTACGCTGGAATTTGATGCCAACAAAGGTTTTGCCCTCAACGGCAACTGGATGAAGGTAAAAGGTGTATGCCTGCATCATGATGCAGGAGTGCTGGGTGCAGTAGTGCCGCCGGAGGTATGGGAACGCCGCCTGAATAACTTGAAAGGGATTGGCGTAAATGCCATCCGCATGAGCCATAACCCACAAGCCCCCGTTCTTTATGAACTGTGTGACCGCCTGGGATTTCTTGTAATGGATGAAGTCTCTGACGAATGGGAGTTTCCGAAACGCAAATGGGTACAAGGCTGGAATGTGGGTACTCCGAGTTATGACGGTACTTTCGACTTCTTCGAGGAGTGGATAGAACGGGACGTAACCGATATGGTACGTCGTGACCGCAATCATACCTGTATTTTCTTGTGGAGTATCGGCAATGAAGTGGATTATCCGAACGACCCTTATTCGCATCCCGTTCTTGATGGAGCTAAAATCAACCAGCCTATGTTCGGGGGCTATAAGCCGGATGCTCCCGATGCCATGCGCATCGGAACCATAGCAAAGCGTCTGGCTGCCTGTGTACGTGCCGTGGACACTTCCCGTCCCGTGACCGGAGCTTTGGCGGGTGTCGTGATGTCGAACGAGACGGAGTATCCCGATGCTGTGGATGTGGTGGGGTATAACTATACGGAAAACCGCTACGACCAAGACCATGCCACTTATCCGGACCGCATTATCTATGGAAGCGAGACGGGTTCGGGGCTTGATGCCTGGTATGCCGTCCGCGACAAGGATTTCATCTTCGGGCAGTTTATCTGGACCGGTACGGATTATCTGGGTGAATCGGGCAGATGGCCGTCCCGCGGTTTGTACACGGGTTTGCTCGATTTCGGAAGTTTCCCCAAGCCACGCGGACATTTCCGGGCTTCGTTGTGGTGCGAGAATCCGGTCACGTATGCAGGAACATATCCGGTATATGTCCATCCCAAGCATCCCGAGCATGTATTCCTTTCGCCTGATGCATGGGACATCTGGAACTATGACGAGGGGCAGAACATACGTGTGGTGTGTTATACCAATGCTCCGCAGGCGCGTTTGTTGCTCAACGGCAGGGTGGTAGGCGAGATGAAACCTTATGATGAAAAGACCGGCATCATCTACTGGGATATTCCTTTCCGGGCTGGTGAGCTTCGTGCTGAGGGCTGCGATAAGGAAGGAAATGCCTTGTCGAGCTATTCCATCCGGACATCCGGACGTCCTTATGCCATCCGTGCCACGGCGGATCGCACTATTTTGTCCGGCGACCGCGCCACTGCGCACATAACCGTAGAGGTGGTTGACGAAGAAGGTACTGTTGTGAAACTTGGCGACAATGAAATTACGTGTACAGTTGAAGGAGCGGCGCGCCTGCTTGGGCTCGAAGGCTCTGACAACAGTGACATGAGTGATTATACCGATAACCGTCACCGCGTATACCACGGGCGTTTGCTGGCCTATATACAGACTACCGGAGGAGAGGGACCGGTTAAAGTAAAGTTTGCTTCCCCCCTTCTGAAAGGAACTGAAGTAAAGTTTGAAGTAGGGCAGTAGTACACTACTATGGACTTATGTTTGTGCCATCGTATTGGCACAGTCGTGCCAGTACGATGGCAAGGCTGTGCCAGTATGGTGGCACAACTTTGCCAATGCGATGGCACGGGTTGTGCATTTCTTACAGAATGTATTGCACTTCCTTGAACAGATATTCCCGTTCACTTCCTCCTTCATCCTCCAGCACGAACCGTCCGTCTTGCTCTACACGCAGCAACCGGGCAAGGAACTTGCCGTTGGCATCTTCATAAGGGTGCAATCCCCGGCGACGGAAAAGGGAGCGGGCATACCGTGTGGATATCTCGTCGGAGTAGACGGCGAAGTCCTCCATTTGGAGGCTGTTGTAGTAGATTTGTACACGTCTTAGGATATGGGCAAGGATTTCATAACGGTCGTGCTCCTTTCCGGTGATTTGTTTCAGTGAGACGGGGTTGGGAGCATCACTGTTGAAGACTTCCTGGTTGATGTTGATACCGATTCCGGCAATGCTGCGCCTGATATGATGTCCGGAAAGGTCGTTCTCTATCAGTATGCCGCAGATTTTCTTGTCTTTCCAATAAATGTCGTTCGGCCATTTGATGGTGATTTCATCAGACCATCTGCTCAGCTCTTCCTTAATGGCGAGGGAAACGATTTGTGAAAGGATGAACTGCCGGCGGGCTTCCAGAAAAGAAGGGTAGAGTACAAAGCTGAAAAGCAGGTTCTTGCCTTCTTCAGCTTCCCAGGTATTGCCGCGCTGGCCTTTACCGGCAGTTTGGAACTCGGCAGTCACGGTTGTTAGTTCGGCAACGGATTCTTGCAACTGGTTGCAAAGCTGGCTGAGGTATTGGTTGGTCGATGCCGTCTCGTCCAATGCCACCAGCGGGAACGGGAATGTGTCAGGGGAGGGCTTCATATTCGGTACGCATTTTTTTGGTGAACTTCTTCAATACTTCTTCCATAGAGTGGTCTATCAGTTGCTTCAACAGTTTGTCGTCGACGTCACCGTCAAGGAACACCTGGTTCCAGTACTTTTTGTTGAAGTGATAGGCACCTTCGATGGCAGCATAGTGCTCCCGCAGTTCGAGTGCATATTCGGGGTCGCATTTCAGACAAATCTTGTTGGCGCTTTCCAGGTCGATAAGTGCAAACATTTTATCCATGACTTTCATCACAAGCGAGTATTCGTCGAACGGAAGGCATTCCGTGACGGCCTTTTTGCTGAGGCAATATTCGCGGGCGGTTTCTATGTTCATGATGGTATTTACGGTTTTACGGTTTACAATTTACGATTGAAATAACTCTTGCTTGTCAATTTTCAACTCTCAGAACATCGGCGGATAGAAGGCTTCTTTGAGATGCTCTATCCTGAATGCACCCGGTTCGCCTACAGCCGTTATGATGTCGAAGCGGACGGGTGCATCCAAGCAGAAGTGCTTGATATAGGCATCGGCCGCTACGACAATACGTCGTATTTTCTGCCAGTTCACGGCATCCTGCGGCTCAATGTAGTCCGTATTGCTACGGGTTTTCACTTCCACAATAATCAGTTCCTTATCTTTGTCGGCTACAATATCCAGCTCAAGGTGATTCTTTCGCCAGTTACGGTCACGTATGGTGTAACCGTTCTGTTCCAAGTATTTGGCAGCGGCGTCTTCACCGGCTTTTCCAAGAATATTGTGTGCACTCATTATTCTGCGTGTCTGGCAGGCATCAGCATGCCGTCGTGTCCAGGACGGAAGATAGCGGGCAACTTATAAGTTTTACCATCCAATGTATTGACCACTGCACTGCGCGTTTGGGGGGCTGGATTTGTACCGGTAATCAGTTCAATGGCCTTGGCATACAGAGGTTCTTCATTGTTTCCATAATCTTTATGAATATAGAATACACCTTGTTCGTTATAAGGATTGGTTTCGTCCATCAATATATCGGGTTCAAATCCTTTTTCATACTCCCCGAATCCTTTGGCGTTATAGCTTTGGAAGGTGATAGGAACAACACGATATGTGTTATTTCGGACAGTGTACTCCTCATATTCCATACCTACGTTCTTACCAGTGGTCTTTTCACCTATAAGTATTACGTCCAAATCTATTCCTTCTAAGGAATTAATGACGAGTTCACTGGCAGAGGCCGTTCCATTTCCGACAAGGCAGTAGACGCGGGGAAGATTGAGGCTTCCGGCTGATAAGGAAGTACCCAAGTTGGGGTAACTGGAGTATGCAAATAATTCATCTTCCCGTTTGTTATTGAGTTTTGCCATTCTTTCATCATTGTATCGTAAACTGCTGAATACTTTACCTTGAGAAGCAGTACCGGCAATACAAGTCGCTATCAGATTAGCTGACATGGTATGCCCACCACCATTGTACCGCAAGTCCAGAATCAAATCTGTGACGTTCTTGTTCTTAAAATCTTTGAAAACATTGAATAATTCTTGGTCAAAGCTTGCCTCGAACCCAGAATAAACGAGGTAACCGATTCTATGTCCTTCTATGTCTTCCTTGACATTACTGAAGATGACGGGGTTGTTGTATGTGGCTTTGGAAGTTATGGTGTATTCCTTTTGCCCGGTAATGGTGCCTCCTTCTACGACATCTTCTGTCAAAGTATAGTTGATAGTTGCATCCGGTAACAATATGTCGTAATAGAAGTTATTAATATTGTTATTATTTATCTTCTTTCCATTTATCAGGCTTATCATTGCTCCTCGTTTGAGTCCAGCTTCGGAGGCCGGTGAATCGGGATATACGCCTTGGAGACAGAAATAAATGGTATTTTCTGCTTGTGTGCCAATGCTTATGGGGGTTATACCGGTGATACCGAAACTATATGCCAGTTCCTTGTTTACAATTTTGGTGGTACGGGTTGAACTAATATTGGGCAATAGCTGGATATAAGAGAAAAGATTATAATATGTCTTGCCGTCGCTACCGACATATGTTTTCTTATCCAATGTATTTGTAGTCAGACTACCCAAGGCGTCATAAAAGAAAGCTTCATAATTTTTTGTGAAGTCAGGTTTTAATGTCTTGTATTCATCGTTCCAGAGATACATTTCCCTCAGATATTCATCAACTTTTGCGTTAATCTCCATATCTTCAGTGGTTTGGGGAACACTGGTCCCCTTTTGTGTAACTTCAAAACTTGCAGGAGAATAGCCGTCTATATTAATGGAAATTCTGGCTGTCCGGTCGGTGGTGGAACTTGTACTTACAGATAATTTCAAGGTGCTTTGTCCTTTTGTACCCGAGGTCGTATTCAGTTTGCACCAATCCGCTCCTGAGGTGACGGAAGCTACCCATTTGGCTGCAGCATTGAAGCTTACAGACAACTCATTATCCTGGCTGATCTCCAGGGATTTTCCCTCTGTCCAACTCTGATTGGTTATGCCGGTATTAAGTTTATTATCGTCATCGTCACTACATGAGATAAAACTTATACTGAACAATGTGAGTAGAAAGAAACTAAGATAATTTACATGTTTCATACCTTTTAAATTTAGAACTCTCCAAAAATACGTTTTTAATTACTAAATTAAAATGTTTTTAAGAAATACTTTAAGTTTACCGGTCAAAAAAATATTTCAGTGCTATTTAAGTGTTTCCGATATAAAAATTACGTAGGTTCGTTTTGTTTTTACAGAAGTAAAAGTAATTTTGCAGGAAATATGAGAAAGAGAGATAAAACGTGTGCGAAAGCAACGCCCGAAGAACCGAAACGCGAGCAGCGCATGGTATGCCTGATGAGCGAGGAAGAGCAGCGGATTGTGGACCGTTATCTGGAGAAATACAAGATAACGAACAAGTCGCGTTGGCTGCGGGAGACTATTCTCATGTTTATCCATAAGAATATGGAAGAGGATTATCCTACTTTGTTCGGTGAGCACGACATGAGGAGGTGAAAATTAAAAATTAAAGGGGGTGGCGTTGGACGATAGCTATTATATGAAGCAGGCGCTTTTGGAAGCTCATAAGGCCGGTGAACGGGGAGAAGTTCCCGTAGGTGCAGTTGTGGTGTGCAAGGACCGTATCATAGCTCGTGCCCATAATCTGACGGAGACTTTGACGGATGTCACCGCCCATGCCGAGATGCAAGCCATTACCGCTGCCGCTGCAACTCTTGGCGGCAAATATCTGAATGAATGTACTCTCTATGTCACAGTGGAACCCTGCGTGATGTGTGCCGGTGCCATTGCCTGGGCACAGATGGGGCGTCTGGTGTTTGGCGCCGAAGATGAGAAAAGAGGGTATCAGCGCTATGCCTCGCAGGCATTGCATCCCAAAACACAAGTAGTAAAAGGAATTCTGGCAGATGAATGTGCCGCCCTGATGAAAGAGTTCTTTGCCGCCAAGCGCAAATAATCTCTAATCCTTTATCCCTAATCCCTACTCCTTGATTTCTTCAAAATCCACATACTCTCCCTCGTCTTTGGAGAACAGTTTCTTGTGGCGGGGACGTATTTCACCTTCTTCAGTTTGTGCCTCCTCAGACGATTGTCTATTATCATTGTAGGAATACCCTCCCGGCTGGTAATTACCATTTCCTTTTTGGTAGGGACCGGAGTTGGAGGAAGTACGGCGTCCGCCCAATCCGAATATGTTCCGGATGACAGTACCGATAATGCTGAGGCCAATGAGCAGAATGGCAATTATGATGATGAATAAAAATCCTAAAATATGAAACATGGGCTAATGTCTTTTTATGTGTTCGTTTTCTGCGAACTTCAATACAACAACCGTGCCAAAGATTTGTTTATTTACTTTTCCTTGTAATAAGCGAAAGTAGTATATACCACACGATAATTGCAGAAAAGCTGCAGATTCCCAAGAAGATGAGGAACGGAATGCAGACAAGCAGGAAAATGAAGCTTGTTTTATTGTCTTTCCATGACAGATTCTTGAATTTGAGTGAGAACATTGGAATCTCCGATACAAGCAGCCATGAGAAAAGGCAGACCAGCAGCAACAGATAAACCGGATGGAAATTGCTGCTCACCAGCCAGTCGTGAGCGCCCGTCACCAATGAAGCCCAGAACAAGGCGTTTGCCGGGACGGGAAGTCCTACGAAAGAGCTCGTCTGGCGGGTATCGTTGTTGAACTTGGCAAGCCGCAGTGCAGAGAATACGGACAAAAGAAATGCGAGATAGGGGAAAACGCCGGCCAAGCTTTCCATTGCGCCCGAATAGTCCATTTCCTTGAACAAGGAAAATACAATCAGGGAAGGGGCCACTCCGAAACTGACATCATCTGCCAGAGAATCCAAATCCTTGCCGATAATGGAGTGTGCGTCCAGTGCACGTGCCATCATGCCATCGAAGAAATCGAATACGGCACTGAAGATAATGAAAGCGAGTGCCCATTCATATCTGGCTTCGAATGCCATGACACAAGCAATACACCCGGAGAATAGGTTCAGGCAGGTCAGAGTATTTGGAATATGGCGGGTAATGCAGTTTGCCATTGTTGTTCTTTTATTATTTAAGTTTGGCTATCACAGTCTGATTGCCGGTAGTCAGTTGTCCTAGTTTAACGAATACTTCGGTGCCCAACGGTAGAAAGACATCCACGCGGGAGCCGAATTTGATGAAACCCATATGTTCGTCAATATAGCATTCCTCGCCCGGTTCGGCATAGGTCACGATGCGGCGCGCCATGGCTCCGGCTATCTGTCGTGCCATAATCTCCACGCCTTCCGGAGTTTCTATTACTACGGTGGAACGCTCGTTGTCGGTGCTGGCTTTGGGCAGCCAGGCTTTCATGAACTTCCCGTTTTTGTGCCATACCTTCTTTACCGTACCATCTACCGGATACCAGTTGGCGTGTACATTAACCAGACTCATGAATATAGATACCATGATACGGCGGTCGTGGAAGTATTCGTTTTCCTCCACTTCTTCCACCACTACGATTTTACCGTCGGCAGGAGCTACCACGACTTTCTCCGTTTCTTGTCCGAACAAACGGATGGGGCAGCGGAAGAAGTTCACGAGTATGCCATATACTATGAGGCTGATGACCGCTACTACGTAAAAAGGAACTTTGCATTCCAATCCGAAGTAAAGGGCAGTGTTGACAGCCAGAATCAGAACCAGGCTGCCTGCCAATGTATGTGTTCCTTCACGGTGTATGCGTATCTTTTTTAATCTTTTTAATCGACCCATGTATATCGTATTTGCTAATTTAGATAGAAATTATCTGCAAAAATAGGCTTATTTTGAAAATCTAACAAGGATTTGGAGAGAGAAATGTGCATGTTGATAACTTTTTGGGAAATATTTTTGTTAGCTGTGATAGAGGTTGTAATTTTAGGCTCTCAATAGAAAGGATATATATGCAAGATTTTGTTCATTTACATGTCCATACCCAATACTCTCTTCTGGATGGTCAGGCAAGTGTCAGCAGGCTGGTTGACAAGGCCATGAAGGATGGTATGAAAGGCATTGCCGTGACCGACCATGGAAATATGTTCGGTATCAAGGAGTTCACCAACTATGTCAACAAGAAGAACAGCGGGCCAAAGGGGGAGATAAAGGACCTCAAGAAAAGGATTGCCGGTATTGAAAGCGGTGAGATAGAGTGTGAAGACAAGGAAGCGGAGATTGCCGATTGTCGTGCCAAGATGGCAGAAGCGGAAAGCAAGCTGTTCAAGCCGATTGTAGGCTGTGAAATGTATGTGGCCCGCCGAACCATGGATAAGAAGGAGGGGAAGCCGGACCAGAGTGGCTATCACCTGATTGTGCTGGCAAAGAATGAGAAGGGGTATCACAATCTGATAAAACTTGTATCGCATGCCTGGACAAGGGGATACTATATGCGTCCGCGTACAGACCGCAGTGAACTGGAAAAGTACCATGAGGGGCTGATTGTCTGCTCGGCTTGTATCGGTGGCGAGGTTCCTAAGAAGATTATCAATGACCAGCTGGAAGAGGCAGAAGAAGCTGTACGCT
This sequence comes from Bacteroides sp. AF34-31BH, assembly GCF_003602795.1. Lineage (NCBI taxonomy): Bacteria > Pseudomonadati > Bacteroidota > Bacteroidia > Bacteroidales > Bacteroidaceae > Bacteroides > Bacteroides sp. AF34-31BH. The sequence continues at coordinate 17,618 of NZ_QTLV01000018.1, read as the reverse complement.
GGTATAAGAATCTGTTTGGCGATGATTACTATCTGGAGCTTCAGCGCCATAAAGCCACTGTTCCCCGTGCCAACCACGAAGCCTATCCGCTTCAGCAGAAGGCGAATGCCAAGTTGCTGGAGCTTGCCCGGAAATATGACATTAAGGTTATCTGCTCCAATGACGTCCACTTTGTGGATGAAGAGAATGCAGAAGCGCACGACCGCCTGATTTGTCTGAGCACGGGTAAAGACCTGGATGACCCTACCCGAATGCTTTATACCAAGCAGGAATGGATGAAGACAAAGGCTGAGATGAACGCCTTGTTTGAGGATGTTCCCGAAGCCTTGTCCAATACCTTGGAGATTTTGGACAAGGTGGAATATTATTCCATCGACCACGCTCCTATTATGCCTACGTTTGCTATTCCGGAAGATTTCGGAACGGAAGAGGGCTATCGGCAGAAATATACCGAAAAGGACTTATTTGATGAGTTTACCCAGGATGAAAACGGCAAGGTGGTGCTGGATGAGGATGCCGCCAATGCCAAGATAAAGCGTCTGGGGGGCTACGACAAGCTGTACCGTATCAAGCTGGAAGCCGACTATCTGGCAAAATTGGCATTCGACGGTGCTAAAAAACTGTACGGTGATCCCTTGTCCGACGAGGTGAAGGAACGTCTGGTCTTTGAGCTGTACATCATGAAGACGATGGGTTTCCCGGGATACTTCTTGATTGTGCAGGACTTTATCAATGCCGCCCGCACACAGCTGGGCGTTTCGGTAGGACCGGGACGTGGTTCGGCTGCCGGCTCGGCGGTGGCCTATTGCTTGGGCATCACGAAAATAGACCCGATTCAATACGACCTTCTGTTCGAGCGTTTCTTGAATCCCGACCGTATCTCTTTGCCTGATATCGATGTGGACTTCGATGATGACGGGCGTGGAGAAGTGCTCCGCTGGGTGACGGAGAAGTACGGGCAAGAGAAGGTGGCGCACATCATTACATATGGCACGATGGCGACCAAGATGGCCATCAAGGACGTGGCGCGCGTGCAGAAACTGCCTTTGAGCGAATCGGACCGTCTGTGCAAGCTCGTGCCGGATAAGATTCCCGACAAGAAACTCAACCTGCCCAATGCCATTGCCTACGTGCCCGAATTGCAGGCTGCGGAGGCTTCGCCCGATCCCCTGGTGCGCGATACGATGAAATATGCCAAGATGCTGGAAGGTAATGTACGCGGTACGGGTGTGCATGCCTGCGGTACTATTATTTGCCGTGACGACATCACGGATTGGGTACCCGTCAGCACGGCGGATGATAAGGAGACAGGCGAGAAGATGCTCGTTACCCAATACGAAGGTTCCGTCATCGAAGATACGGGACTTATCAAGATGGACTTCCTCGGACTGAAAACCTTGTCCATCATTAAGGAAGCCGTTGCCAATGTACGTCTGCACCGCGGCTTGGAACTCGACATCGACAAGATATCCATTTCCGACCCTGCTACCTATAAACTCTATTGCGACGGCCGCACCATCGGTACGTTCCAGTTTGAATCGGCCGGTATGCAGAAATATCTGCGTGAGTTGCAACCGAGCACTTTCGAGGACTTGATTGCCATGAACGCCCTCTACCGTCCGGGACCTATGGATTATATCCCCGACTTCATCGACCGTAAGTGGGGACGCAAGCCCATCGAGTATGACATCCCCATCATGGAGAAGTATCTGAAGGATACCTACGGCATTACGGTCTACCAGGAGCAGGTCATGCTTCTGTCGCGTTTGCTGGCAGACTTCACCCGTGGTGAGTCCGATGCCTTACGTAAGGCGATGGGTAAGAAACTGCGTGACAAGCTGGACCACATGAAGCCGAAATTCATTTCGGGTGGACAAAAGAACGGCCACGACCCGAAAGTGCTTGAGAAAATCTGGGCCGACTGGGAAAAGTTTGCGTCCTATGCCTTCAACAAGTCACATGCCACTTGCTATTCGTGGGTGGCCTATCAGACGGCTTTCCTCAAGGCCAACTATCCGGCCGAATACATGGCGGCGGTCATGAGCCGAAGTTTGGCGAATATTACCGATATAACCAAACTGATGGATGAATGCAAGGCAATGGGCATCAATACATTGGGGCCGGATGTGAATGAAAGTAACCTGAAGTTCACCGTGAACAAGGAAGGCAATATCCGTTTTGGTCTTGGCGCGGTGAAAGGGGTAGGCGAGGGTGCTGTGCAGAGCATCATGGAGGAACGCGAGAAGAATGGTCCTTTCAAGGGTATATTTGATTTTGTGCAGCGTGTCAATCTGACAGCCTGCAACAAGAAGAATCTGGAATGTCTTGCTTTGGCGGGCGGGTTCGACAGCTTCCCGGAGCTGAAGCGAGAGCAGTATTTTGCCGTAAATTCCAAGAACGAGGTCTTCCTCGAAACCTTGGTGCGGTATGGTAACCGTTACCAGGCCGACCAGGCTGCGGCTGCAAACTCCTTGTTCGGCGGTGAGAATGTGGTGGATATCGCCACTCCGGAAATACCGGTAGCGGAACGTTGGAGCGACCTCGACCGTTTGAACCGGGAGCGCGATTTGGTAGGTATCTATCTGTCCGCACACCCGTTGGATGAGTATTCCGTAGTTCTGGAGCATGTTTGCAACACTCACATGGCAGAGCTGGAAGATAAGACGGCACTTGTGGGACGCGAAATAACAATGGGTGGCATCGTGACCGCCGTGCGTCGCGGTATCAGTAAAAATGGAAATCCTTACGGCATAGCCAAGATTGAAGACTATTCCGGTTCGGCAGAGCTTCCTTTCTTCGGAAATGATTGGGTGACCTATCAGGGGTATCTGGGTGAACGTACCTTCTTGTTCATCAAAGCCCGTTGCCAGCCCAAGCAATGGCGGCAGGATGAGTTGGAGCTGAAGATAACCTCCATGGAACTGTTGCCTGACGTCAAGGAGAAACTGATTGAGAAGATCACCATTCTCATTCCGCTGAGTGTGCTGAACAAGGCTTTGATAACTGAACTGGCGGAACTGACCAAGGAACGTCCGGGCAGTACGGAGCTTTATTTCAAAGTCAGAGATGAGGATAGCAAGATGACGGTCGATTTGATTTCCCGTCCCGTGAAGCTTTCCGTGGGGCGTGAACTGATTACTTATTTAAAAGAGCGTCCGGATCTTGAGTTCAGGATTAATTAGTTATCTTTGTTGGAAAACGAAGATAGGCTGCACCTCAGCATAAAAAATGAACAAGTTCATTTTGTTTTGCATTCGGTTTGCACTATCTTTGCTTCGAAAGCGAAGGTTGATAAAACGCAATTGACAGTAAATTAATAATTATAGTTGACATTTAATAGTAAAAGAAATGGCTTTAGAAATTACAGACAGCAATTTTCAAGAAATCTTGGCAGAGGGAAAACCGGTAGTTATGGATTTCTGGGCGCCTTGGTGCGGCCCTTGTAAGATGGTGGGACCAATCATCGATGAATTGGCTACTGAATATGAAGGAAAGGTAATCATTGGCAAATGTGACGTGGATGAGAACGGTGACGTGGCTGCCGAATATGGTATACGCAACATCCCTACAGTCTTGTTCTTCAAGAATGGAGAGCTGGTGGACAAGCAGGTAGGTTCTGCTCCGAAATCTGCTTACGTGGCCAAGATAGAAGCGATATTATAAGGTACTATTTGACGATTTACTATTTACGATTTACCTTTCGGCATCATAGCGCAGCCAAATAGTAAATAGTAAATCGTCAAATAGTCAATAACATTAACCCTTTAAGCAATAGTAAGTATGGGAATGGAAGACGATTTTTTGCAGAATGATGTCGATGATGAAAAGACCATCGAGTACATCAAGAATTATTTGCCGCAGGAGTTGAAAGAGAAGTTCTCTGACGACGAGTTCTATTATTTTCTCGATTTGATTGACGAGTACTATTCCGAGAGCGGCATCCTTGATGCGCAGCCGGATGCGGATGGGTACATCGAGATTGATTTGGGGAAAATCGTGGACTATATTGTCAAGGAAGCCCATAAGGATGAGATGGGTGACTATGATCCGGAAGAAATCCTTTTCATCGTACAAGGTGAGATGGAATATACGGAATCTTTGGACGAAGAATAGTCTGTATCAAAAGTATAGTAAAATCGCGGATGAGCATGGCTTCATCCGCGATTTCTTGTTTTTATGTAACCGGTGGCGTATTCAGAAAAAAGAAGATGGATGTGCCGATGAGAATGACACCCAATACACCGTAGAACAGGCGAGTTTGTCGCCGCCCTACATTTTGTACGATAAACTGGGTGTTTCGGGCAGTAAAGAACCAGTTCCAGTCCAATATGGCTGCCAGCAAGGCGATGATGCCTGCGACGGCAAAAATCCCTTGAACGATGTATTGGCTCATCAGAAATAAGAATTAAGAATTAAAAATTAAAGCGGGGGAAAAGCATGCCTTATTCAAAGCTCTCTAACGTGACTTTCCGCTCTCCGTTCTCCACTTCTTCGATGGTGACCTTGATGGTGTTGCCCGGCAAGAGTTCCTCTACCAGCTCCGGCCATTCTATGAAGCAGAGGGCGCCGCTGTAGAAGTAATCTTCGTACCCCATGTCATACACTTCTTCCAGCTTCTTGATGCGGTAGAAGTCAAAATGGTAAATCAGTTCGCCGGCAGTGTCGGAACGGTATTCGTTGACAATGGCGAAGGTAGGGGAGGTGATGACGTCGGAAACGCCCAATTCCTCGCAAACGGCTTTGATGAAAGTCGTCTTGCCCGCCCCCATTTTTCCATAGAGGGCGAAGACGGTATTGTCACCCATTTCAGCGATGAACTGGCGGGCGGCTTCGTGAATCTGGTCTAATGACTGAATTTTGATTTCCATTGTGTCTTTTGATTTAGCGTTGCAAATATAGCCAAAAACTTTTTCCCGTCTTGCAAATGGCATAGATAATGATGGAAAAGAATATGATGGATGCACCCGAGGGGACATTCAAGTAGAAAGAAATCATCAGCCCGCCCAGGCAACTGAGGTAACCGATGCCGATGGAAAGCCAGATGATGCGGTGGAACCGGTGCGAGAACAAGTTGGCGGTCATCTGCGGAACGGTGAGCAGTGAAATGACCAGCACGATGCCCACCATGCGCAAGCATGCCACGATGGTCAGCGCAATGAACATCATCAGTACATATTCGAATACCTGCACCGGAATACCTTGCGAGCGAGCAAACTCCCGGTCGAAAGCCACGTAGATGATGGGATGGAGATACAGCGCGAAAAACAGTATCAGCAGGACGGCGAGCCCTCCCAATAGAGCGATGTCGCTCCAGGTAATCGTGAGAATGTTGCCGAAGAGATAGGCGGACAAGTCGGGGGCGAATCCCGGCGAGAGGAAAGTGAACATGATGCCCAGTGCCATGCCCAATGTCCAGAATACGGCAATGGCAGAGTCTTCCCGCATATCCTTCCGTTTGCTGAGCCACTCTACACCGAAAGCGGACAAGACTGCAAACAAGGCTGCCGACAGAATGGGGGAAATGCCGGTATACAATCCCAGACCGATACCGCCAAAAGATGCATGCGTCAATCCGCCGCTGATGAACACTAGTCTCCGGGTAACGATGTACGTGCCTATCAGCCCGCAAGCAATGCTTGCCAGCAGACTGCCGATGAGGGCATGTTGGAAAAAAGTGTATTGCAGTAGCTCCATTTATTCAATTAAAAATTAAGAATTAAAAATTAAAAGTTGGATGTGGAGTGTTAGGAATGGGGGGTGAGACGGCGTTCGCCGATGATGAGGAACACTTCATCCTTGATGTTGTCCGGCAAGGCTATGCCACGCAGTTGCAGGCTGCGCACCCATCCGGCTACGTCCGTGTCTTGCATGGTGTAGAACACGTCGCGGAACTCGTCTTCCTGCTCGGGAGTATAGGCATCGGGAGCGGTGCCGATGTATTTGTCCAGTTCTTCGTCATCGTAATATTCTATTTGCTTGCTGACGGCTGCCAGCAGGCTGTCACGTTCGCAGATTTCATGCTGTCCGCAGCACTCGGCATCCACTTCCTGCACTTCGGGCATGGCGTCCAGTTCGCCGCGGTCTATCTTCTTCTGCAGTTTCCGGTTGCGTATAATTCCGGCTGTGGCTGCCACGAGGGCAAGGGCAATCAGGCTAATAATCAATATCCACATGGGCTTCCTTTTCTTGAAAACATGTTCCATTAATAGAACGGACAAAGATACATATTGTTTTTTGTACGACAAAATAATGATTCAGATTGCAGGTAGTAGATTACTTCTACCCGACGCAGGCATTACTTGCTTGGAACGCAGTATAAAACTACTTTGGATGCATCCTAATCTTAGAATGTATCCTTTATTCCTAAGAATAAAGGTTATATTCTTAAGAATAAAGGCTGTATTTCTTGGAATAAAAGCTTTATTCTAAGATTGCATTGCATCTTGGCGGACTTTAAATCCCGCCTTTTGCAAGTCTTCCCAGTAAGCAGGGTAAGATTTGGTAACGACCTGTGGTTCATCTATCTGTATTTGGGGCAGTACAAGGCAGGCGGGGGCAAATGCCATGGCCATGCGGTGGTCTTCGTAGGTGGCGATAACGGCTGCAGCGTCTGCCGGGCAGCGTTCGCCGTCCCACAACAAGATGCTGTCTTGCTCGGAGCGCACGACGTACCCCAGTTTACGCAGTTCCGTAATGAGGGCGGTGATACGGTCGGTCTCCTTTATTTTGAGGCTTTGCAGTCCGGTGAAGCGGAAAGGGATGTCCATCAGGCAGCAGGTGACGACAAAGGTCTGCGCCAGGTCCGGGATGTCCACCATGTCTTCGTCGAGACGGGTGGCGGGAGTACCCTTACGGGTCAGTTTTACTCCCCGGTCTGTATATTCGGTATGGACGCCGAGGCGGGCAAAGACTTCCGCGCCGTGGCTGTCGCCTTGATAGCTGTGGGCGAAGAGACCGAGCAGTTCGATTCCTTCAATTTTTAATTTATAATTTTTAATTCCCTCTATTGCCATCATCTGATACCAGTAAGAAGCGGCGCTCCAATCGCTTTCCACGGTGAAAGGGGTATCCGTGTATCCGCCGGGGCTGACGGTGATGCAATCTTCGGAGGTCCAGTCGGCTTGGGCACCGAAGTCGCGCATCAGTTGCAGGGTTAGGTTGATGTAGGGGCGGGAGATGATGCTGCCCGTCAAGTGCAGGCGCAGGCCTTGGGGAAGGACGGCGCCAATCATCAGCAGGGCGGATATGTATTGTGAGCTGACGTTACCGGCAAGGGATATGTCGCTGCCGGTCAGTTCCGTTCCGGTGATGCGCAAGGGGGGGAAACCTTCGTTTCCGACGTATTCTATCTGGGCGCCGAGCTTCCGCAGGGCGTCTACCAGTATGCGGATGGGGCGTTGCTGCATGCGTTGTGTACCGGTGATGATGCGGGTGCCCGGAGTTACGCTGAGGTAGGCGGTGAGGAAACGCATGGCGGTGCCGGCGGCAAGGATATCTATATGTCCGGGATTTCCGTCGAGGGCACGGGTCATCACCATGGTGTCGTCACAGTCGCTCAGATTGCAGGGCAGGATATTGCCATGGGCAAGGGAGTGGAGGATGAGGGCGCGGTTGCTGATGCTTTTGGATGCCGGGAGTTGTATGGCGGCATGCAGGGCGATAGGGGCAGAAATGGTATATCGCATGGTCGTATTTGTTAAGTTACGGTGGTAAGGAGTTTTTTATTGTCACTGCAAAAGTAGGATAAATCTTTGGGAAATGGAAAAAAGGAAACTTGTTTCTGTGGTTTCAATCTTTCGTTTATCTTTGCGGAGGTAAGTCCTGCTATCGGGACGGATAGATATAATTAAGCATCATTCTTATGGAAATAGATTTAACCACCCCCGCCTTGCTGTTTTCGGCCATATCGCTGATTATGCTGGCCTATACCAACCGTTTCTTGTCCTATGCCCAACTGGTGCGCACCTTGAAGGAACAGTACATGGAGAACCCGTCTTCGGTGAAGGCGGCGCAGATTGCCAACCTGAGGAAGCGGCTCTACCTGACGCGTGCCATGCAGGTGGCGGGCATCGGCAGCCTGCTGCTGTGTGTGGTCAGCATGTTCTTTATCTATATCCGGCTCCATCTGTTTTCGGTCTATATCTTCGGTTTGGCGCTGATATTGCTGATTGTTTCGCTGGCTATATCGGTGTACGAAATATATATATCGGTGAAGTCGTTGGAGATACATCTCAACGATATGCACGAGTAGAGGCACTACGGGATGATGTTCCGTACGGGGAGTTCCAGTTCTCCCCAGTCAATCATGGCATTGAACAGTCTGACGGTAGAGAATGAAGGCAAGTCTTCCGGTCTGATGTCTTTTTCCTGCAAGATTCCTTCTTCCAGCAAGGCTGCCCGTTTGGTCCCTTTCAGCAGGGGATGTGCCGGCGTGTACCAGTGGATACCGTCGGAAAGGGCGATGTTGGCGATGGAGGTGTCTGTCAGCAGGCCTTGTTTTACAATCAGAATGTCGTCGCATGCGCCACGCAGGGCAAAGAGGCGGTTCAGCGGTTCGCGTCCGGCGCTTTTGTAGGTGTAGTCGATGGTATCGGCCTGCATCAGTGCCAGCGAATGCACGTGCCGCACGGCGTAGGGGGAGTAGCTGACGTCTTCAATACCTTTTTCACCATACACTACGCGTGCCTTGACGATATCCGCCCCGGCTGTGGGGCAGGCATCGCCGGGGGATGACAGATAATCGGACAGTTGCAGCGGTGTGCTTTCCGGCCAGAAGTGGGCGCGGGTATCGTTCAGCCTCCGGTTGTGGCGGGAAAGGTTGCAGACTCTTCCGTGGTCGATGCGTATGGTTTCAATAAATAGGTACATATATTTTCTGTATTACTTCGTTGTATTCGTTTTCCCACCGGCTTTTGGCGGTGATGCCGCCTCCTGCTTTGAAGTGGAGCCGGCCGTTTTCTTGCTCGATGAAGCGTATCATGACGGCGCTGTCCAACTGTCCGTCGGCATAATGCCCCATGATGCCGGTGTAGAAGCCCCGGCGGTAGTCCTCGGCCTGGGCGATGATTTCTACGGTTTTGGGTTTCGGTGCGCCGGTGATGGAACCGGCAGGTAGCAGCCGGAAGATGATATCGCCCAGGTGTGCGGTGTAGTCTCCGGGCAGGGTGCCGCATATCTCGGAGCTGGTCTGGAGGATGGGGCCTTTGTTGGTCTGCAGGCGGTCTATGTATCGGTAGGAAGCGACCTCTACATGCGCCGACACCATGCTTAGGTCGTTGCGTATTAGGTCGACGATGGTGGCGTGCTCGGCGGCTTCCTTGGCATCGTTCAGCAGTATGCTTTCCGCATCGGGCAGGGTGGCGTCGATGGTGCCTTTCATGGGGAAGGACTTTATCTTGCCCTCCGCTATGCGGACAAAGATTTCGGGGGAGAAGCAGACGAAACGGTCTTTCAGCCACAGCTTGTAGAGGGCTTCGGAGCGAAGGAATATTTCTTCCAGTGTCAGATTGGTGGTGACGGGTACCCGGCAAGTGAGGTTCGTCAGGTAGCTGTTGCCTGCCAGCAGGTTTTGCTTCACGAGGTCGAACGAATGTCTGTATGCGGCGGGGGAAGGGGGAGTGATGTCCCACTGGATAGGGCCGGCGCATCGGGCGGCTGTGCTTCTGGCAAGGGCTGTTGCAGCCGTCTCCGTGTTGCCTGCCTTCGGGAATTGGAAAAGGCAGGTGGCGGGGTCTATCCGGTCGAGGGGCTCAATGTGCGACTGCTCTTGCGCGTAGTCTACGATGAAGAGGAAGGGCACATTGGCTCCGGCCAGTGCGTTCATGCGGGCGATGGTTTCTGTCCGGCTGTACGTCTTCATGCGTCAATAGACTGCGGAGGCTATCACCTGGATTATCAGAATGAGGAACACCATGGCAATGGGATATACCGTGGCATAGGCCACGCTCGGTATGTTGCTGTCCGTCATGGAGTCGGCGGCGGCAAGGCCGGGCGTACTGGTCATGCCGCCGGTGATGGTGCCCAGCAGGTCGAGAATGTTTATCTTGAACACGAACAGGCCTACGCATACTGCCACCAGCATGGGCACCAGCGTGATGGCGGCGCCTACGCCGAACAAGAGCCAGCCGCTTTCCTGGAACGTGGCCATCAGATTCCGTCCTGCCGATGTCCCTACTTCGGCAAGGAAGAGCAGCAGTCCCAGCTGGCGCAGCAGTTGGTTGGCAGGGCCGGACATGGACCACAGAATGGGGCCGGTCTTTCCGATGGCGCTCAGGAACAAGGCGACCATCAGGATGCCTCCCGTCAGTCCCGGAGAGAACGACAGACTGTCCGAGAAGGAGATGTTGAGCTTGCCGAAGAGCACGCCCAGCACGATGCCCAGGGCGATGGGGAAGAAGTCGGTGTCGGACAGTTGCTTGGTGTCGTTGCCCAGCAGGCGTGCCACTCCCTTGATGCCGTCCTTCTCGCCCACCACCATCAGCTTGTCGCCGAATTTCAGGGCGAGGTCGGGCGAGGGGGAGAGGTCGATGCCGCTTCGGCGGATGCGGGTGACGGTGCAGCCGAAGTTCTTCATCAGGTTGAGGTCGCCCAGCTGCTTGTTTATCATATCCTTCTTGGTGAGCAGCAGGGATTCAATCTCCTGCATGTCTACGAGTGGCAGTTCGCCTTCTTCGCGTTCGCCCACGAGGACGGCGAGCTGGTTTAAGGCCTCTTCGCTACCCACGGCTTGTATGTAGTCTCCCTCGTGCAGGATGGTCTGGGCGGTGGGGATGGCTATCTGCTCGTTGTGCTTGTGGCGTGAGATGACGGCTCCGGTCATGGCGCGCGCATTGATTTGCATCAGGCTCCGGTCGAAGACGGCGGGGTTGGTTACGCGGAACAGACAGGTTGTCAGTTCCGGGAACTGGCTACGGCGTTCCTTCTCCAACCGGCGCGCCTCCTTGTCGAGGTCGATGCGCATGATACGGGGCAGCAGCTTAACGAAGAGAATCACGCCGATAACGCCGAAAGGATAGGCAATACCGTAAGCGATGGATGCCAGTGGGGAATGGGTGCTGTCAATGGCAACGGCGAGTCCCGGCGTACTGGTCAGGGCACCGGCTATCAGTCCCACGACACTGGGAGTATCGATGTCGAAGGCATATTTCAGTCCTACTGCCGTCAGGGCGGCGGAGCAGATGATGAGCAGGGTGATGATGATAAGCGTCTTGCCCTTGCTCCGGAAGGAGTCGAAAAATCCGGGACCGGCCTGGATGCCGATGGTGAAGATGAAGAGCACCAGTCCGAAGTTTCCTAATTCTTTGGGGATGATGACACCGAAGTGTCCGAACAGCAGGGCAATGAAGATGACGGCGGAGACGTCGAGCGAAAGCCCTTTAATCTTGATTCTTCCCAACATGAAGCCTAAAGCCACAATGAGAAAGAGCGCGAAATAGGAGGAGTTTAACAAGTCAGCAAACATAATCAGTTAAAGAGTTAGGAATTTATGTCACAAAGATAGTGCAAAAAAGTGAGATAGAAAAAGTCTTGCTTCCTTGTGGCATATAAAAAAAGATGATGTGCCATCAACCGTTTTGACACATCATCTTAATATATATATCGGCCTATATGACCGGTATTCCTGCGTGGGGCAGGGCGGTACTTATTTTTCGAGTTCCTTCAGCAGTTCCTCTACGGCAGCTTTCAGCTGTGTGTCTTCTCCCTTCACGATGGTCTCGGGTGAATTGGCTACTTTGATGTCCGGCTCCAGCTGCGAGTTCTCCAGATAGCTGCCGTCCGACAGGCGGTAGCCCACGACGGGGATGCCGAATACCAATGACGGGTCTTGCAGGCGTTCCCACGACACGCTGGTCATGGTTCCCGGCACGGGCATGCCTACCAGCTTGCCCAGTCCGCGGTGGCTGTAAACCCACGGCGTGCCGTGCGCATTGGAGTAGTTGGCCTCGCACATCACCATGATGGAGGGTTTGTTCCAGCGGCGGCTGGGCATGTCGCACGTCTCGCGACCGCGCACCACTTGGGTGAAGTATTTTTGTCCACTGAAAAGTATTTCTATATCCTCGTGCAAGCGTCCACCGCCATTGAAACGGGTGTCGATGACGATGCCTTCGCGGTTGTTGTATTTTCCCAGGATGTCCGAGTAGACGGAACGGAAACTGTCGTCTCCCATAGACTCGATGTGCACGTAACCCAATCGGCCACCCGACCATCGGTCAACGTCTGCCGCACGCTGTTTCACCCAGCGGCTGTAGAGTAAATCGCTGAACGCACCGTTCGTAATGGGGATAATGACCTCTTCCCAGTGCTCCTTGGTCTGCGGGTCGAAGAGAGAAACAAGTGTTTTCTTCCGTGCCTTGTTGTTGAGCAGCGTGTAATAGTCCGCATCGGGGGTGATTTCCACGCCGTCTATCTTTTCGATGACTGTGCCGGCTTTCACCCGGGTGTTGGCTGTGTCGAAGGGGCCTTTCTCCACTACTTCGGCAATGAGCATGCCCTTGCCCGTGTAGTTCCAGTCGAAGAACAGTCCCAGGCTGGCAGTAGGTTCGGATTGCCCTTTGGGATAGAAACGGCCGCCGGTGTGAGATACGTTCAGCTCGCCCAGCCATTCGCTCAGCAGTTCGGCAAAGTCATAATTGTTGTCGATATGGGGCAGGAAGCGGCGATAGGCGGCGGTCATCTTGTCCCAGTCCACTCCGTGCATATTGGTATTGTAGAATCGCTTCTGCTGTTGGCGGTACACGTGGTCGAACATGTATTCGCGCTCCGCAGCCAGGTCCATCTTGGCATCTACCTGGAAGGTGATGGGGGTCAGCGCGTCGGATGAAGTGTCCATTTTCTGCATCTTGTGGCTACCCAGCAGGAAGAGGCTCTTGCCGTCCTTGTCCAGCTGCATGTCCGCCCATCCGGCATCCATCTTGTGCAGCAGGCGGGTCTCTTTCTTGCGCAGATTCATCTTCCAGAGGTCGTAGCCGCCTTCGAAGGCTGCCAGGTAGTAGAGTGTCTCGCCATCCTTGGAGATGATGGTGCTGCCCATGTCGGAAGAATTCGGGGTGAGGCGCACCACACGGTCTTCGATGCCTTTCAGCTCTACGACGATGTCTTTCGGCTGGTCATCTTTTTCGTCAGCATTGCTGTCTTTCTTGTCGTCTTTCTTCTTTTTATCCTTGTTTTTGTCTTGGGGGGTGTCTTTTCCGGCAGACTTCTTTTGTTCCTTCTCCAGCTCCTTGCGCAGTTCGTAGTCTTCTTTGCTCAGGCAGTATTTGTCGTAGGCGTCTTGGTTGAGGAAGACGAGCATGGCGTCGTTCAGCGAGCCCCATGAGGCATGGGCACGCATGCCGTAGCGTTCGGTGGTGAAAAGGATGGCGTTGCCGTCCAGCGCAAAGTGGGGATAGCCGCTCATGTAGCCGCTATTGGTGAGGTTGATGATGTCTTTGCCTCCCTCTGCGCTGACCAGGCCGATGTCGGAGTAGGGGTCGTGCTTGTTACCCGTGAACTCAAGTGTAAACCATTTACCGTCCGGCGACCATGCGTAGTCAAATCCTCCGCCGGTGCTGTACCAGGTGGAGCCGTCCGTAATCTGGCGCACCTTCTTCGTCTCCAGATTGAGCACCATCAGCCGGATGCGGTCTTCGATAAAGGCGAGTTCCTTGCCGTCGGGCGAGAATTGCGGATAGGCACGTTCCACGGTGGTGGAGGGCAGCAGCACTTCTTCTTCAATCAGCGTGGCGTTCGGGAAGTTAGGGTCTTCCTTGCGGGCTATCTTGGCAAGGTAGAGCTGCCAGTTGCCGCCTCGCTCGCTGGCGTAGGCCAGGGTGCGGTTGTCCGTCGCAAAGGAGAGGCCCGCTTCGCGTGCCGGTGTGTGCGTCACCTGCTTGGTAGTGGCATAGTCTGCCGAAGTGACAAAGACTTCTCCGCGCAGCGTGAAGGCAATCTGTTTTCCGTCCGGGGACACAACGGCAGAGGTGGCTCCGTCGGAAGACTGCAGGTTGGCGAATTGCGGCCGGTCATCGCGCACCAGTTCTATGGCGACTTTCTTCGGGGTGGCATCCGGCTGCTGGGTATAGATTTCGCCGTCGTAACTGTAGCACAACGTCCCGCCGTCACTCATGGAGAGGAAGCGCACGGGATGTGTCTTGAAGCTGGTGATGGGCTTCACCTCTCGGGGCTGTGCCAGCGGGAAGGCATACACGTTGAATGAGCCGCCGTTTCTCTCACTCAGAAAGTAAACCGTTCTTCCATCGGGTGACAACACCGGGTTGCGGTCTTCGCCCGCGCGGTCGGTGAGGTTGGTATGGGTACCCGTCTTTGCATCATACAGCCAGATGTCGCGGGTGATGGAGGAGATGTGATGCTTTCTCCATTCATCTTCAAATCCCTTGCGGTCTTGGTAGAGGAACTGATGGCCCGCCTTGTCGAAGCAGACCGCTTCGGCAGGGGTGCCCAGCACTTGCTCCGTACGCCCTCCCGTTGCAGGTACTTTGTAAAGCTCGGTCATGGCCGAAGTGGGGAAAAGAGCGCTGCTTGCCGGGTCCTGGATGGAGGCGGAAAACAAGATATACTTTCCGTCCGGAGTGAATGTGGAGGGTATCTCACCGGTGGAGTGGGTAGTGAGCCGTTGGGCGGTTCCGCCGTCTGCCGGCATCACGAATACGTCGAAGTTGCCGTATCTGTCGCTGGCAAAGGCTATTTGTTTGCCGTCCGGCGACCATATGGGGGTACATTCGTAGCTCTCTTGGGTAGTAAGCTGTGTGGCGGTTCCACCTTTGGCCGGCACCTTGTAGATGTCTCCTTTGTAGCAGAATGCGATTTCCGTACCGTCGGGAGAGATTTGCACATCGCGCATCCAGAGCGGCGTGGCGGCATGTCCGGCAATGGCAGTAAGGCCTAGTGCAAGGATTGCAAGGGTTTTCTTCATAAGTGTGTGGGTTGATGTTAATATAGAATGTTTATAAACGTCATGATGCTGTCCACAAGGCAAGGAGCGAGGTACGTCATTTCATACCTCGTGCCTTGTATATCTGTTCTTTGGCATTGTTGATGCTTTGGAACTTCTCTTCTGCGGCTTTCTTGATGTCTTCGCCCAGCGTTGCCACCCGGTCGGGATGGTGTTTCAAGGCTAGGCGGCGGTAAGCGGCACGCACTTCGTCATTGGTGGCAGTGGGTTCAATTTCAAGTACTTTGTAGGCCTCGTTCAGTGAGCTACCGCCTAGGTTAAGCATGGATTCCACTTCCTTGACGGATAGTCCCATGTACATGGCCACTTCTTTCAAGGCTTCTATCTCCTCGTTGCAGACGTGTCCGTCGCTTTTGGCAATTTCTACCAAGAATACCAGCAGTTGCAAGCGTTCCTCGTATGTCAGGTTGGCGGCAATCTGCGTTCCACAGTCACGGATGGTGTTTTTAAATGTCAGTGGGTTTTGTCTGTCCATCTGCTTGCGCTGTTCGAAGAGGTTGAGTAATATCCGTTCTCCCTCGCCCACGGCAGCCTCACCGAATGTGCTTCTCAGAAAGCGGCGGACGAATTCCATTTCACTATGCATGATGCGCCCGTCTGCACGGATAATGTACGAAGCCATCACGAGCATGGAGAAGAGGAAACTGTTCCGTTGCCCGGTATAGGTAGTGCCGTGCGTTGGTGCTTCTCCATAATAACTGCCTGCGTCATTTGAATCGGTGTCGAACAATGAACCGAATACAAAACCTGCCAAGGCTCCCAGCGGTCCTCCGGCCATGAAGCCGATGATGCCGCCTATCCATTTAGCTGCTCCCATAATTTTTCTTGTTTAAAGTGCAAAAATAGAGATTTCTTACGAGAATTCCAGTAATTTGATGAGCTATTCCCGCTGAAGCGAATAGGCACCGTCTTCTTTTTGTACATATTCAGCATATTTATGGCAGCAAGTCTGTCATTAAGAAATACTATAAAAATTAAGGAGTTAAGTCTTAGACTTAACTCCTTAATGCTCAACAGTCGGGATGACAAGATTCGAACTTGCGACCACACGCCCCCCAGACTTCGCGAGAGATAAACTGATAACGGCTGATTATCAATTGTATATACTCTATTGCATCTCTTTCGGTTTACACTATGGTTTACCTATAGTATAATGCTGCTTGTTAATACTAAATCTTTATTTGGAATTATTGCTAATTAGTTAATTCCTATATGTCTAATTCTCATTTGCAAAAATAATACTTTTATTATTAATCTGTGCCTTCTATCGAGTAATTTTTATAGTCAGTTTTCCTTTTCAAATCCCCTCAAACTCTTATATATGATAAGATAGCTTGGAGCATTATTCAGCACTGCAATGAAGAGTGCGTACGGCTTCAAGCATTAATGATAAAAACAATTACCGGGTCACACTTATTTTCAGAAGATGGATAAGCATGTAGATTCGATGATGCGTAGCAATTTCAGTATGTGGACAAGACATAAAGTTCCCCACGAAAGAATGTATGCCGCATGATAGGCCAAGTAAATGCGAGGAGCTATTTACAACGGTTCAACTATCACAACCAGTCGAAAGATTGGTCTATTTTTTTCTTCTCCCCTTCCTTGATTTCCCTTCAAAGCCTTATATATGAGAAAAGTATATAAGAGAAATAGAGAATAGAAACATAATTACTAACAATTTAAAACTAAGAGACATGGGAAATTTAATTAAAGGATTGAAGGTCGCAGCTTATGTGACCGAGATTATCGTGGCAGGTTCCGTAGTAATCGAGCTTGCAGAAAAGTATTGTGGCAAATTCGGAAAAAAGAAGATTGCCACGGGTGAAGTCAAGGCCGTTGATGCTGCGACTGAAAACTGATAGTACGTCTGATGAATGGATTATGACAAGAAAGCGGACGTAATAATAACCGTATTGGAGGTAGCAACTTCAATACTCAAAGGAATAAAGAAGCTAAGAGGTATATTCATAAAAGCAAAGAAATGACACCTCTTGGCTTTTTGTTTTTTCATCGCATTTTATTAACCGACTAAAAAATAACAAGAGTATGGAAACAATGACTAATGAACTTACTGTCATTCCAAGAACAATCGGAATGGTAACAAGAATGATGGATGCAGTTAATATCGAAGATGCTGTAATCGTATCTGAAGAAGAACAGAAAGAGCATCCTAATTTTATTGAGAGTAACACTTCGGGTATTACACTTGAAGAACTTGAAAGGAACTGTATTGTCCCTAGTTTTGGGGATAACCAGCTTACAATCAGCCACCAGAAATTTATCCACCAGGTAGAGGATGCCGCGAAAGTATATTTTACCGGAGAGAACTTTGGTAACACGGAAATCAGAGTATCACATAAAATCCTGGGCAGGGTTCCGGGAGCATTGACAAAAAGGAAAGAAGAGCTTAGACCGGAGGACGAGACCATCTATTATCAACGTATGGCTTTCTGTTTTCATATCCGTTCCATGAGCAGAATGATGAACGGCGAGGAAGTACATTTATGTATCGGAGGTGTAAGAAGCCTGAACGAGGAAAACTTATACGCCCGAAAATCACCCGAGAAATTCAAGATCTTTATCGGGTGGAGGGTTCGTGTGTGTTCAAATCTGTAGCTAACACTTGAAAAGGGACCCGGAACAACATTTAAAAAGTGCCCCA
>NZ_QTLV01000017.1:0-72538 GCF_003602795.1 Bacteroides sp. AF34-31BH | reverse complement strand
TATATACTTCCGTGCGCGTGGTCTTTCCGCTGGCAGTATGTGTATGTGTCACAGTGTTCGGCTTGCCGGTAAAAGTATAAACAGTGTTCGTCGTATCATAACCCTCCAGCAAATTGCCTTGAACCGTTTTTGTGATGCGTCCCTCAAAGTCATAATAATTAGCCGAATAAAGTTTTGTACTGCTGCCAAGAACAGTGATCACACTACCGGTGACATATCCTTTGGCATCGATTGTTGCCGCAGGAAAGCCGGCATTATCGAAACCGGTCAGACTACGGAAGGCATAGTCGTCATAATAGTTTACTCTATGGACTTCGGGCGACACCAAGGCAAAGCTTGATGTATATCCACTGTTACCCAAACCGCTGTTGCTATTCACCCGTGTACATGATACAATAACATTCGAAACTGCAGCCGTATTCGTATTGGAACAAACGCCCTGCACTGCCAGACGATGGAACTTATCATACAGATAGAAACTCCACTGCTTAGAGGCATACTGCTTGCCATCCTGGGAAAAGATCATATTGTCTGCCTCATCGTACACATAGCTCACGGCAGAAGCACCTGGAAGCTTTTTCCAATTACAACGGTTACGGTTGTCATATTTGTACTGGAAAGCATATTGATCCAGGTTTGACACACTCTGATACATCGGTTGTAATACGAAGCAAAGGTTATCCAAATCGTTATACACATAATAAGTATCATGCTGCTCGCTACCCTGCATCTGGCGTTCCAGCAATATATGGCCTTGTTTGTCTGTGAAAGTATAAGAAACATGTTGGTCTTCGTCAATACGTTTCACCACGCGCAACTGTCCGGCTGCATAAGTACCGTTGTTGACAAGTGCCCCAGACGAACTTACCGAATAGTTAATGCAATTCACATCGGAAGAATTAGCCAGATAATCCATAGTTACAGGTTTTGATGCCCATGCCGCTCCCGGAGAGTATCGCTTCAGAATGCGGTCTAATGGGGAAACACTGTAAACAGGCTTGCTGTAGGGACGGGAATCACTTGAATAGTTGCCCGGAGCCGCACTTTTGATAGCCGAAGGAGACATATAAACAGAGGAGGAAACAATTGGGAGCCAACTCTCCGAACGACGTCCTGCGCCATCATATTCTTGTAACGATATCAAATTACTTCCGGCAGGAGTAATTCCCTTTTGTACCTTCTGGAAGAGACGCCCCAAGCCGTCATAATAATCATAACTTGCCATATACTTGCTACCTGCTGCTGCAGTCATAGCATGGGTGCGAACGTAATTCTGCGAAGTGCCGTCAGGAGACCACTGATAGAAGTACGAGGCAATAGGATTTTGGTTATGATCCTGCACATCAGATAAACCACCCAAAGCATTATAGAGATAGAAATCCTTAAAACCAGTTGCTTTTCTTATCTCCTTCAGCCCATAAGAAGGATTGTGAAGCCAGGTTGTGACCTCGCATTCCGGAAAGGACGTTTTCAGTGCATAGAGGGCCGTCGTATTGGGTGAACCGGCAGAACACAAAGCATCCAAACCTGTTGTTCCGAGCCGAGACACTACTTCCGCATAAGTGATGCCTTTGAGACGGGCAATCGGCAAAGAATATTTATAGCCCCACAAATAGACCACAGACATGTTGTCGGGAGTAGTAACTTCCACCGGATTCCATTTACTATCATACCTATAAGAAACAGTTCTTTTCTCAGGATACAAACTACTATATTCTTCACTGGACTGCAAGGTGAATTTAGAAAAGACGTCCCCGTACGTATTATTCAGATACAGCGTCGCTCCTCCCGATGTTCGTTGGTAGTTCTGTACAGCATCAAGCACGTTATTAGCCTTGAATTCATCTTTGTAGGAAGAAACATCCGCTGCATAAGCATAGCTTTCCATTACATAGCCCGAACGGCTGGTACTTGTGCGGCAAGTAGCTATCTGGTTACGACTGTTGTAGGTATACAGTTTTTCCTGCGTCACCGGTACACCATGGGCATATTCCGTCGAAACTTCCCGTTTTAACCGTATATCATAGGTAAGATGCGGATATAAAGTTATCTCAAAACGTCCGTGATAAGCCAATGGATTTCTAAAGCTCACCGTCTGTCCTCCGATGTTTTCATTATAGGTGATACTGCCGGAATAGCAATTAACCGGACCCACATAGTTGTCCCTTACACGGATGTTGGTCAATTCTTGCCACTTGTTTGCAATCTCATATTCATAGGTGTCTTCCCATACCAAGATATTACCGGCATCATAGATGCTCTTTTTCAGTAGTCGCCCATTATAGTTGGCAGGCATATAAGCCAAGGTAGCATCATAATCCTGGCCGGCTATGTTACTGAATACGAGTTCCTCTCTCCCCGCATCCAGAAAATCGCGCTGCTTGACGACACGGCTGTAACCTACAGGATTGGCATTGGGCGCAGAAGCTGGTGGAGTTTGCGCCTGAGCATAAAAACGGCGGAAAGTGTGGTAACTGGTAGAAGGGCGTATCACTCCTTCAGGAGTTGTGGTATAGCTTCCGCGCCGGACATTAAAATCATCATAGAACTTGACTGAGAACATCAGAATGCCAGAGGTCTTGTGATTCTCGCTTTCATACAAGTAACCGGTACGTTCCAACACTTCACCTGTATTATTCTTTTTAGTAATGGTCTTGATTCTCACTCCTCCGCCAACTTTCTGCAATGTGTCTTTGTTTACTGCAGTTCCACCGCCTCTATAGGTCAAAGTAGCAGAACTGGCATTGCGGGTAGAATAACCTTGATTGGTAACTGCAGAACTCAATGTACTTGTCAGGACATAATCTCCCGCTTCCAATGTGAACGACTCGTTGACATGATACACATGCCCACTGGTATTTTGTGAAGTCACTTTGTACGATTTAATGACACTTCCTCCGGCACCGAGTTTCCGCAAAGTGGTTCCGGAGCCGGTGACTTGATTGACTTCATAATCGGGAAAATTGACTTGAGCATCCACCGTCACTACCTGCGTGGTGGGCAGAGTGAAAGTAGCGGAAGGCGTCACTATCAGGTCGTTGTTGTTGACAGTATTGACACCTTTGACTTGTGCGTCATACTTATTCAAATCCTCTGCAGAAATGAAACGATTGTCTCCTACAAAAGTGTGAGGTTCAAACTCAAACTCCACACTGCCGCCCGTAGGATATGTGATTTTCTTCAGCATATTGGCCGTAATATACTCCCGGCTACAATTTCTGACAGCGGTAGAACCGGATAAAGGAACATTCGTCAAACCTTCCAGGGAGGGAATCAATGTATGAACACGGTTTGTAAGCGTGGAAGTATTCTGCTGTCCATTGTAATATCCCCAATAGTCTATGGCAAAAGAAGTCTTATAAGGCAAGTTCACAGCTTCATTATAAGTGAATGTATGCTTTTCACCCTGCGAAGTGCCATTTTTTCGAAGTACAGAAAGCAGTTTCAGACGTTTACGAAGTACGCTGGTGGGTATGGTAGACGACGACCCATAATCGTCCGATGACAAGTAATTACCGCCGACTGATTGTTCGGGACAAATGAAGTAATCATAATTGAACTGGTAAGAATACACATCCTTCCCGTCCAACTTACTCTTTATTTTCATGTTTGTCAGTTTTCCGGTAGTTCCCGGATAGCGGTCTTCACGACTTCCCATCTCGAAAATCACTTCTTCCGTATCGGTTTCTATCTTGCTTAAATAGCAAGTCTGTGAAATGCCGGCAGTAAAGTTCCGTTTTATATAGTCATTGTCCGGAGGAGTACCTACGGTATAATACTCCGACATAACAGGCACCGAATAGCAACTGGCGGTAACATAGGTTAGAGTGATAGTATGTCCCGTCACATCCGTCATACTTGTCAGCATATAAGTCAAGGGAGCATTGGAAGTTACAAATGCATAAGGCCTGAAGGCATAAGATGTGCCTGCTTCATCTGTAATGATCACTTTTTCAGCACTATGCCACACTTTACAATTCATCCTGGAACCGATAATGACAGGAGTCTGACTTTTGGGGTGCAAGAAGTATTTGAATGATCTTCCTCCGGGCAATGCAACTTCAAATATATCTCTTTCACCTTGCCCTATAAGGCCTTCATTAATAATTCCATTGGTCGTATTACTCGTATTGGGGTCGAACATTAAATTTCCCCACAAATTCATCAGTTCCTCGGTCCCCGAACGGTAGTTCAACGTATCAGCACTCTGTACTTTCCAGTGATATTTTATTTTCTCCCATTCAGCCCAAGTAGCAAATGTACCAGAGGTCGCGTCTACCTTGCCCACAGCATTAAGGTTGACGCACCCTCCTGCCAAAAGATTCCAACCAAGACCTACCCACGTAGCTTCTTGAGCCACCTTGACTCCGCTCGCATGATAAGACAACGTAATGGGTAGTTCTATACGCCCACATTTAAGGGTATATAGCGGTATAGAGATATCAGGTGTTCCTGTGTATTCACTTACAGGAATGTTTCCATACAATTGCATACCTGCCGCTTCGGGAATAGCAGGTACATAATCATTTATCCGCAGAAGATGATTATTCATATCTCCACCGTCCTGTGCACGTACCGACTGCGTTGTACCACATAACATAAGAAGAGCTAACAATACTTTTATTCTATTTTTCATATTCAATGAAATTTATATATTTCTTAAATAAGTGCGCCTGAAGTAGGTATTTCGGCTTCCGGCACACTTTTTTAGTTTTGTAATACTTGTTTTTACAGTGGCATCGCCTGCACGCCCAGCACACTGGCTATGGTGGCAATGATGGTACCCACAATTTTCAAGATATCTTTCCAGGTTTCTTTGCTTATTTTCATAATTCCATGTTTTAAAGATGATTGTTCTAAAATTCTTTACTTACCTCGAAGCACGGACACTGCTTCACCCACTCCCACGGCTCCACCGTCCCATCTCCGTCCAAATCGGGACTGAGGTCGCGGTGGCCGCATACACGGGCATTCCGGAACTGTTGTAGCAGCTGGTACACCAGCAGGTGCAGGGCCGAACGCTGCTCCGGCGTACGGGTATCCTTCGGATTTCCCCGGGCATCCAGCCCGCCTTCGTAGCAGATACCTATCGAATACTTGTTGTGACCGCGGCAATGCGCACCGGGCAGTTCCAGGGAACGGGTTCCGAGCACGGTACCGTCTCTCCGGATATAGTAGTGATAGCCCGTCGTGCGGAAGCCACGGCGGCGGTGCTCGGACTCTAAAGCCTCGGGAGTGAGCACATGGCCCTCCCGCGTGGCGCTGCAATGCACCACGATGTAGTTGATTTTTCGCATAAGATTAGTTAGTGATTAATGATTGAAGATTAGTAATTTATGATTTGACGATTTACGATGTACGATTACTTTTCGTATCATAAATGCCTGCATAGGCGCGGTTATTTAGCAGTACGAATTTCAATCGTACATCGTAAATCGTCAAATCGTAAATGGCCTTATCCCAACGGATTTTCACCTTGGTCACCGTCGTTGCCACCCGAGCCACCGTCGTTGCCGCCCGAACCTGCCGTGTCCTGAAGGTCGAAGCGCACGCACTTCACCCCGGTCACCAGCGAACGGGTAGACACCGTATGGTCCAGATTACGCTTGGAGGTGGGCAGAAAACGCACTCGTAGTGTGGACTGGGTAGCCGACACCTTCAGAGGGTCTTCCACACCGTTCATGGTGGACTTCATCGTAAGGCGGAAAGTACCCAGACCGTCCAGCGTCACGCTCTCGGAAGACTGCAGGTGGCGAGTCATCACGGTCACCAGGTTGTCGATGACATTCTTCGAGTCACCCGTAGAGAGGGAAGACAACTCCGCAATCTCCTTGGCCACCTGCTCGGTGTCCACATTCCCCGTCAGCACCACGCGGGGATAAAAAAGCTTCTTGCCCTCTTTGTTGGCAAGAACCGACTGAAATGATTTGTAAATTACTGGCATAGTAGTTTTGTTTTAAAAATTAATAGTTTGTCTTGAAATTCAAGGATTCGTTTTTTTCAAATGAAACAACATTGTTTTATTTTCGTGTATTAAGCTTAACCACATTGCAAAGATAACGCTATCCGGAAAAGTGTGCAAATTAAAAAAACCGTTTTTCTTCATGAATTTATTCACAAATCGAAAACTTTACTTACAGCACAGGCTCAGCAGGTATCGCCCCGGTTGCCGTATCTTGCCATGACTCTCGCGCAAGGCATAGAAGCCCTTCCACAAAGGGTGGCCGATAGCACCGAAATTACTTTTGAGGATAATGGCATACTGCTCTTGCGGAGGAATATGGAACTGCTTCAGATTGAAAAGCAACCCGTCCAGGTTGCGGTCCGTGCCATCCTGCGGCGGTTGCAGTTGCTCTATTTTCCGAAGATATTCCCCCTCCGCGGATGGTACATCCGCGCCCTCAGTGCCCCCGGTTCCGGGGGAACTATAGAGGAGGGGATTTTCTTTGCTGTGTTGTGATGTGCTATGCTCTGCTGTGCTATGTGTACCCGATGTCGCATTTTCGGGCTTAAATGCTGCACTTTCGGCAGCGGACGGCACGCTTCCATTGGCAGACGGCACTCTCCCGGTGGCAGTCGGCGCGGCATCGTCATCGCTCTGAGAATCATCCACCAGACAATAACGTGTGTCTATGGCGGAAGATTTCCGGCGCTTGGTACTGAACAGATACTGCCGCTGTATCTCGGCAGAAGTCAGGATGGCGTATTTGCCGAAAAGGACGGCATTGAAAATGCCGTACTCCACAGCCAGGGCAAGAATGCGCTTCACGTCGGCAGCCGTCTTTTCATAGAGGCAGGCGGAAAGGTCTTCGTAGAAAAGCTCGTCGGCACACACGTAATAGCCTTCGTCGGCATAAATACAGGAGAGGGCGCCCAGCAGAATGGCAAAGGAGCCGTCACCCTCACGCTTCATGATGCGGCGCACCAGACGGTCGTGTATAAAGTCTGTGTTCAAGGGGAAATAGTCAAGTCCCCGTTTTTTGATTCTGGACATGGTTTGATGATTAGGGGTTAGTGATTAGGGGGAGAGAGCGGCTTGTATCATTCTATATCACCTGCTTCGCATAGGCGTTTCCGCTTGCGGAGCACGCTTTCGCGCACTACCTTCAAAGCATTCAGAATAAGATACATACGAAGAGTACAGTCCGAAATTTCAGTGATGACCGGATAACGGAGGGGATTGCTTGCAGGAAGTGAGCGACGGTAGCGGGCGTTACTCATCGCCCTACGGCATTCCTTGCAATAATTGTCGGGGGCAAGCGTACGCTTGTCTACATAAAAAGAATCAACGGGCAGTTCTCTGTGGCAACATCCACAGAAACGAACATTTTTTTCAATAATCTGTTCCATAACCATTTTTTGTTAAGAATTAGTACAATAATATTTTTTTCGGCACGCCCCTGCCAAAGATGCTTGTAGGGGCTGTTTGCTGGAAGTATATATCCAGCGTATTCTATCTATACATCCAGCGCGTTGCATCTATACTTCCAACGCACCTCATCTATACATCCGGCAAGGTGGATGCCCATTTTTTCAAATTCGTAAGTATTTTTGCTAAATTCGGATGCTTCCGGATAAAAGACCAGATGTGTATTTTCCATAAATCCCTCCCTTTTATTTGCATTTATAAAACATGATATGTATTTTTGTCCCAACAAAGATAATGCTGTTTTCATTTATAAAACAAACAAATCGGGAATTAAATTCTTAAATAAGACGTAAGACAGTATAAATGAGGAGATAATAGTTTCTGAATAATTTACACGTAAAAACTGAAGAATATGGCGAATGACAAAGACCCGGTGTTTTGTGCGGCAGACATCATAAAACGTGCCAAACTGGCAAAAGAATTCAAGACAGACAGCGAACTTGCCGCCTTTCTGGGTATATCACGCTCCACACTGAGCAACTGGAACGCCCGCAACAGCATCGACTTCCCCCTGCTGCTGGGCAGCCTGGACGACGTGGACTACAACTGGCTGCTGACGGGAAAGGGCTCGCCTGCACATCATTCAAAATTCTGTGACAATGACTTGGTACAAGGTGAAGTGGAAATACTTCACACACCGAAAACTGCCGACCCTATGGACGACCGTAGCGTGACCCTCTATGACATCTCTGCCGCCGCCAACCTGAAGACACTGCTGGCTGACCGCCCGCAGTACGCCTTGGGGCGGATTGTAATTCCCAATATCCCTGTGTGCGACGGTGCCGTCTACGTCTCGGGCGACTCGATGTATCCCATCCTCAAGTCCGGCGACATCGTAGGCTTTAAGTCCATCCGCGACTTCACCGACGTCATCTACGGTGAAATGTATCTCGTCTCCTTCGAACGGGGCGGCGACGAATACCTGGCAGTGAAATACGTCAACCACTCGGAACGGCCGGACTGCATCCGTCTGGTGAGCTACAACAACCACCACGACCCCATGGACCTGCCGCTGGCGGCAGTCAATGCAATGGCCATCGTGAAGTTCTCGATAAGGAAGAATATGATGATGTAGAGGGCGGCATTATCACCGGAAATTTCGTAAGAAAGCTCCTGGCAAG
The DNA here is from genome assembly GCF_003602795.1 of Bacteroides sp. AF34-31BH. Lineage (NCBI taxonomy): Bacteria > Pseudomonadati > Bacteroidota > Bacteroidia > Bacteroidales > Bacteroidaceae > Bacteroides > Bacteroides sp. AF34-31BH. The sequence continues at coordinate 63,988 of NZ_QTLV01000017.1, read as the reverse complement.
GATTGTTTAATAAGTAAACAGAGAAATTATACAAAAAAAGCTTGTAATTTATTCTTTTATCTTATTTTTGCGATGCCATAGGCATAATAATAAGTATCCGGAAAAAAACATGCTTATTCCATCCAATAGAACAAAGAGGGAGTGCATTCTTTCAAGGTTATGTTTTCTAGTGCTTTCAGTATGGGTGTCCCTACCTTCCGCAGCACAGAACAATCCCTACAAGATAGACGATGCACTCTACCCCATCTACCAGCGGGCTTCCAAGCAGGCACGCCAGCAGGAGGGGTTGCTGGTGGCCGACACTTTGTATCAACAGGCTCTGAAGCTCGGTGACAAAAAAGCACAATGCCTGGCATACATCATCCCCCTGCAGTTCTATATATCCCAAAAAGATGATAGCAAAATAGAAAAGGCATCCACTGACCTGAAAGAGATTTCACGTGCCAATAACTATCTGCAATATTATTATCACGCTTGGAGCAGCGAAATCATCTACTTCCTGAACCAACAACGCTCATTGCTCGCCTTGCAGAAAGCGGAAAAAATGAAAAAGCAAGCTTTTGCCGACAGATACCCTTACGGTATCTTCAGCTGTATCCGAACCATGGGCCATATCTACAAATCACGCGGAAACTTCGACCTCTCCGCCCAATACTATCAGGAAGCCTTGGACTATATGCTGAAGAATATGCCCGACCAGGATCCCAGCCAACTATACTCAAGCCTTGCCGAATATTACCGTAACACCCAAAAAGATTACGCCACCGCACTGGACTATTGCGAAAAAGCCTTGAAGAGCGCCAAAACAGAACGGAACATAGCCCAAGCCATGATAGAGAAATGCCTGGTACTATTCCGGCAGGGACATATAGATGAATTCAACGACTGCTATAAAGAAGCCGTACAAATGGCGGACCGTTGCAAGCTCTCTGCCAGCGTTTCCCTACTGATGGCCCACATCAACAAGAACATACTGGACAAACAGTATGAGCAGGCCCATGCCCACGCTGACCAATTGTCCGAGGAAAGCTTGCAACAACATGCTTACATTTACGAATGCGCCAAAGACTATCCCAATGCCATCAAATGTCTGAGAAAATACCACCAGCAGCTGGATTCGACGAACAATCTGCTGCAACTGTCGGACATCGCCGAACTGAACACCCAGATAGGTGCCGAACGTCTGAAAATGGAAAACATACAGGCCACCTCGCGCTACCGCATCACTCTTTTCAGCATTGTCACCGGCTTTTTGCTGTTATCCCTGCTTTTCCTGATGCTCTACCTCCACCGCAAACGTAAAGTCAACCTCGAACTATGCCACAAGAACGAGGAACTTTCAGAAGCACGCGACCAAGCCGAAGCAGCCAACAAGGCAAAGAGCATCTTCCTGCAGAACATGAGTCACGAAATACGGACACCGCTCAACTCTATCGTGGGCTTCTCACAGCTCATCACTTCCCCCGACACGAACCTTTCCCAAGAAGAAAGGCAGGATTTCTGCCATCTCATACAGCACAATTCCGACCTCCTCCTCACACTGGTGGGGGACATCCTCAGCGCAGCCGAATTGGAAAGCAACAGATACACCATGAAGATAGCGCCGCACAATTGCAACAAACTCTGCCAGGAAGCCATAACCACCGTTGAACACCGCAAGCCCGAAGGCGTGAAGCTCTACTACACCTCCGAAGTGGACGACTGCTACGAACTGAGCACCGACGGGCAACGTGTGTGCCAGATACTCATCAACTTCCTTACCAATGCAGAGAAACACACCACACAAGGCGAAATCCACCTGCACTGCTCTCTCACAGAGAATCCCGGATACGTCACCTTCTCCGTCACCGATACCGGTACCGGCATTCCCCCGGAATACTCGGAAACCATCTTCGAACGTTTTGAAAAGGCCGACAACTTCGGGCAAGGCACCGGCCTGGGACTCAATATCTGCCGCCTCATCGCCGAACGGCTGAAAGGGAAAGTGCTGCTGGACAAGGAGTACAAGGAGGGGGCAAGGTTCGTGTTTGTACTGCCGGTGAAAAAATCCATTTGAAGAGCAAGACCAAAACAACAAAGGCTGCCTCTTCTGCATCCTCCGAAACATCGGTATCTGCAGAAGGGCAGCCTTCTATATAAATAGCCGTAAAGCTATGCTGATTATAAACCGAATGCGGCTTTCACCTTGTCCACATAATCCAGCTTCTCCCAGGTGAAGAGTTCCACTTCAATGTCCTTGTTGCCTTCGTAGCGGCTCTTGAAGTGCTTGACGATGGTCTGCGGCTCGCGGCCCATGTGCCCGTAGGCGGCAGTCTCCTGATAGATGGGGTTGCGCAGTTTCAGGCGGTCTTCTATCGCCTTGGGGCGGAGGTCGAACAGCTCGTCAATCTTACGGGCAATCTCACCGTCGCTCATATTGACGTGGCTGCGGCCATAAGTATCTACGAAGATATTGATGGGGCGTGCCACACCGATGGCGTAACTTACCTGTACCAGCATTTCGTCGGCAACGCCGGCAGCTACCAGATTCTTGGCAATGTGGCGGGCTGCATAAGCTGCGCTGCGGTCTACCTTAGAGGGGTCCTTTCCGGAGAAAGCGCCGCCACCGTGGGCACCCTTGCCGCCGTAGGTATCTACGATAATCTTGCGTCCCGTCAGCCCGGTGTCACCGTGAGGACCACCGATTACGAACTTGCCCGTGGGGTTGACGTGATATGTGATACGGTCGTTGAACAGTGCCAGCACCTTTTCATGATGGATGGAAGCAATGACACGCGGCATCAGAATCTCGATTACATCCCGGCGGATTTGGGCGAGCATTTCCTCGTCGGCCTTCAGCTGGGCGGCATCGCTGTCGTCGGCAGGCTGTACGAAGTCGTCGTGCTGGGTGGAAACTACGATGGTATCGATGCGTACGGGTGTGCCGTTGTCATCATATTCGATGGTCACCTGGCTCTTGGCGTCGGGACGGAGGTAGGTCATCACCTTGCCTTCGCGACGGACATCTGCCAGCACTTGCAGGATGCGGTGTGCAAGGTCCAGTGAAAGCGGCATGTAATTCTCCGTTTCGTTGGTGGCGTAGCCGAACATCATTCCCTGGTCTCCGGCACCTTGTTCCATGGGGTCCTGTCGCTCCACGCCGCGGTTGATGTCGGGGCTCTGCTCGTGGATGGCGCTCAGCACGCCGCACGAATTGCTCTCGAACATATACTCGCCTTTGGTATAGCCGATTTTCTTGATTACTTCGCGTGCGATGAGAGGCATGTCAACGTACGCTTTGGTTTTCACTTCTCCAGCCAGCACTACCTGACCGGTAGTAACCAGAGTTTCGCAAGCTACTTTCGAACTGGGGTCGTAGGCCAACAGTTTGTCAAGCACAGCGTCCGATATTTGATCGGCCACTTTGTCGGGGTGTCCTTCAGACACCGATTCGGATGTGAATAAATATCCCATTTCAGTTGAGAATTGATAGTTGATAATTGATAATTCAACGAATGGCGGAAGGAGGTGTGTGGAGTAGATGCATCCGGCACACAAACGTGCCGTCAGAAAAGGATGTGTTTTAGCATTTTTTTCTGTGGTTGCAAGCTACTCAAATCTCTCCACATATCGTTTTTCGGGGGCAAAGATAGTGCAAACCGAACGCAGAACAAAATGAACTTGTTCATTTTTTATGCTGAGGTGCAGCCTATCTTCGCTTTCCGGAGGCAAAGATAAAAAAGAAATCTTGTATCTGCGCTACAGATAGCAGAGATTAACACTGATTTTGCAACAATTCCCCGATTGTCTTTCCCAATACCGGATGCACCACGCCTGAAGCAATCTCCGCCAACGGCTCCATCACGAAACGGCGTTCCTGCATCAGCGGATGAGGAAGTTTCAGTTCGGGAGTATCCAGCAAAACGGGAGTACCGTCATCGGCAAAACAGAGCAACAGGTCGATGTCTATCACACGGTCGCTATACACTGCATTGACAGACTTATGCGTACGCCCCATCTCCCGCTCGATTTCCTGCGTCGTTTGCAACACCTCCAAAGGCACCAAAGCAGTGTCTACGCAAAGCGCGGCATTCAGAAAAGTATTATCGGAAGAAAAGCCCCACGGGGCAGTAGCATAAAAAGCAGATAGGGAAATCACTTCCCCTATCTGCTTTCTTATCTTTTGGACGGCCATGCGGAGGTTCTGCTCCTTATCGCCGAGATTGGTACCAAGACTGAAATAAACAACCATAATTACCGGTCTGTAATCAGCATCGCATCTCCATACGTACCAAAGCGGTACTCTTCCTTCAATGCCACATTGTATGCCTCCATCACCTGCTCGTAACCGCCGAAAGCGGCAACAATCATCAGCAGGGTACTGAGCGGCATGTGGAAGTTGGATATCATGGCATTGGCCACGGTAAAGTCGTACGGCGGGAAGATGAACTTGTTGGTCCAACCCTCGTATTCCTTCAAATGTCCGTCGGTGCTGACGGTGCTCTCGATGGCACGCATCACGGTGGTACCTACGGCACAGACTTGGCGGTTCAGGTCTTTAGCATGGTTCACAATCCGTACGGCTTCCTCGTTCACAATCATCTGCTCGGAGTCTGTCTTGTGCTTGGTGAGGTCTTCCACATCAATGTCGCGGAAGTTACCCAAGCCGGCATGCAGGGTGATGTAGGCAAAGTCAATACCCTTGATTTCCATACGCTTCATCAGCTCGCGGCTGAAGTGCAGGCTGGCGGTAGGCGCCGTAACAGCTCCTTCGTTGCGTGCAAAAATAGACTGGAAACGTTCGGCATCGTCCGGCTCTACGGGACGGTTGATGATACTGTGGGGCAGCGGCGTTTCGCCCAGCGCATAGAGCGCCTTCTTGAACTCATCGTGCGGACCGTCGTAAAGGAAACGAAGCGTACGCCCACGCGAAGTGGTGTTGTCGATAACCTCAGCCACCATAGAGTCGTCGTCACCGAAGTAGAGCTTATTGCCGATACGTATTTTACGGGCAGGATCCACCAGTACATCCCACAACCGGAGCTCTTCGTTCAACTCACGCAACAAGAACACTTCAATACGCGCACCGGTCTTTTCCTTGTTGCCGTACAAGCGGGCAGGGAAAACCTTGGTGTCGTTGAAGATAAACACATCTTTGTCATCAAAATAGTCCAGAACATCCTTGAACATCTTGTGCTCAATCTCACCCGTCTTACGGTGCAACACCAGCAGACGTGACTCGTCTCTGTACTTCGTGGGGTGCAAAGCTATCTTCTCTTCGGGAAGCTTGAATTTGAATTGCGACAGTTTCATAATTAGTTATGAGTTATAAGTTATTTATTATTTATATCAGTCTGTTTTTAGTTATAAGAGGGTATGAGTTATCCGGCAGTATGCTACACTTCATAGCAAATAACTTATAACTAAATATCTATCTCCTGCGCATCTATCCACTCTTTGAAATCGAGGGGATTGAGGCAGTCCACCAGCCGGACATCGCCTACACGGGTACGCTCCAAGGCGGTGAGGTGGGCACCGCTCTGCAAGGCTTCACCGATGTCACGTGCCAAAGCGCGAATATAGGTTCCTTTACTACATACTACGCGTACTTTTATCCACGGTTCGGCAATGCCCAGTCCGTCGTCCAACAGCTCTATCTCGTCGATGACGAGCAACTTGGGTTTCAGCTCTACCTCCTCTCCCTTGCGGGCAAGGTCGTAGGCACGTTTCCCGTTCACCATACATGCCGAGAAGGCGGGAGGCACTTGCTGTATCTCGCCGATGAACTTCTTCAGCGTCTCCTCCACCAGTCCGCGGGTAATGTGTTCCGTGGGATAGGTAGCATCTATCTCATGTTCCAGATCGTAAGAGGGAGTGGTGGCGCCCAACCGGATGGTGGCGACGTACTCCTTCGTGTGATACTGGAATTCCTCAATCCGTTTCGTGGCCTTGCCCGTACAGACTATCATCACCCCCGTAGCAAGCGGGTCGAGGGTACCGGCATGGCCTACTTTCAACTTCTTCTCCTTTATCCGCCGGCAGATGTGGTAACGCGCATGTCCCACAACCTTGAACGATGTCCATCCCAGCGGTTTATTGAAATAGAGGACTTCTCCTTCTTTAAAATTCATTGGCCTCTCCCCTAACCCCTCCCCGGTAGGGAGGGGGATAAAATGGTACAACTTAATATTTTTCTCTTATTGATTTCCGGAGTAATCAGTCTTTCCCCCACACAAGGAGGGGACTTTAGCTTAATATGAGCGTTATGACACCGGCTATCGCGCAATAGATGGCAAAATAAATCAGCTTGCCCTTCTTCACAATATTTATCATCCACTTGCAGGCCAGGCAGCCCGAAACAAAAGCAGCCAGGAAACCTACCACCAGCGAAAGCGTCGGAATATCCCCTGCAACCGCCTCACCTTTCATCATCTTCATTCCATCCAGCAGTGCCTCGCCCAGGATGGGAGGCATCACCATCAGGAAAGAGAACTGTGCCAGCTTCGCCTTGTTGTCGCCCAGCAACAGACCGGTTGCAATGGTGCTGCCCGAACGGGAAAGCCCCGGAAGCACCGCGCATGCTTGTGCCAGACCGATGATAAAGGCATCCTTCATGCTGATGTTCTCCTTCTGCTTCGGCTTATAATAATAGGAGAAAGACAGCAGCAGAGCTGTCAGCAGCAGGCAGCAGCCCACAACGACCAGTCCCGAACCGAAAATGGCCTCTACTTCGTCCTTGAAAAATACCCCCACAATGCCGATAGGTATCATGGATACCAGTATATTGATGACGTAACGTGTCTCCTCGTTCATCTGCCACTTGAACAGTCCCTTGAAAATCCAGTCAATCTCTTTCCAGAGTATCACCAGCGTACTGAACACCGTAGCCACATGTACCACTATCGTAAAAGCAAGATTCTCCTCTCCCTCAATACCGAACAATGCCGAACCGATGGCGAGGTGTCCGCTACTGCTCACCGGCAGATATTCGGTCAGTCCTTGAATAAGCCCAAGGATAAGCGCTTCAAACCATTCCAATTTGTTTAAGTTTTTAAGTTCTTGAGTTGCCGGAGGGGCTGTCCGGAAGCTCTGTTACTACTTTCTTTCTGATTATTTTTCAGACGCAGATAACGCAGATGACACGGATTTCTAATATTCCAATCTGCGTCATCTGTGTAATCCGCGTCTGAAAGTTTACTCCTCTGCACAACAGCTTTTAGGCTTGCGCAGCACGGCATATATCATGAACACAAACCCCAGCAGGCAAACTACCGGAGCCACCTTGATGCGTCTCACACTAAAAATGTCCGGCTCAAAGGTCGTCGGGGTAGACACGGGGCCGGTCATCAGAAGAAAACCAATGATAACCACCGCCATTCCGATGCCAAGCAGGATAAAATTGGTCTTATCAAAAGCGAATTTCTCTTTACTCATCTATACATTTACTATTTTACTATTTACAATTTACTATTTGGAGGCTGCGATAACAGTACTTTCTCTCTATGCACTTCAAGGCGTTAAATATAATACAGTGTGCTTGCCTTCATCCTCAGATATTTGTTGATGGAAAGCAAAGCGCACAGCCACGTAATAAGTACACCGAACACCAGCACGGCACCCGACACCAGCACCATCACCTCGGGCGTAATCACCTTGACCAACTCCGGTTCGTAGGACACCAGCCAATAGGCGGCTCCCCACAGAATGCTGTCGGCTATGAAAGCGGCCAGCACACCTATCCAGAAATTGCGCCGCAGAAACGGACGACGGATGAATGCCCAGCTTGCTCCCACCAGCTTCATGGTGTGGATAAGGAAACGCTTGGAATATATAGCCAGACGGATGGTGTTGTTTATCAGCGCAAAGGAGATAAACGTCAGTATCACAGCCAGCCCCAGCAGCATCAAGCTGATATTCCTTATATTATCGTTCACGGCATCTATCAAGTCTTTCTGATAGAGCACTTCCTGGATATTGGTATTCTTTTTAATCAGTTTCTCTATTTTGGCGATGCTGTCCGAATTGGCATAGTCGGAATGCAGCTTGATTTCGATGGAGGCAGTGAAAGGATTGTAGCCGAGGAACTCTTGCGGGTCCGTACCCATCGCCTCAGTCTGCTCGCGGAGTGCCTGCTTCTTGGAAATGTATTCCGTCTGCTTCACAAAAGCCTCCTTGTCCAGCCTCTTCTGAAGCTTCAGGATGTCGCTCTCCTTCATGTCGTCACTGACAAGCACGGAGAAACTGATGTTCTCCTTGACGTACACGGAAAGATTATGAGCCGCGAGCACAAAGAATACAACCAGCCCCAACAGCAGTAACACCAGCGTCGTACTGATGCTGGACGTAATGAACTGCATGTCAAAATAGGATACCGAGTTATTCTTTGCTTTCATTATATCAATTATAAGTTACGAGTTACAAGCTACAAGTTATGTAAATCAGTCGCTATTAATCATTAATCATTAATCATTAATCCCTAATCCCTTTTCTCACCCTTTCTTCCTGAACACGTAAATCATGGAACTGCTGCGTTCCTTCTTCACCAACGCGCTGAACCAGGCCAGTGTACCGGTCACCATTCCCCGCAGGAAAGTACACGAGTGCCTCATGTGCTTTTCTGTCAGCATGGAGACGTAGAAGGCATCGAACGGCATGGGATGCCGCTCTGCCATGATGAAACCATGCTTGGAACCGAATTGCTGGATGGTGCCCGGTGTGAAGTGCCACAAATGGCGGGGCACATCGTAGGCAGCCCAGTAAGCCCCGTATTTCTTTGCGTCGAAAGAGGAGCAGTTGGGCACAGCTACAATCAGTACCCCCTTTTCAGTCAGCAGGGAGTGCAAGGTTTCCCACGTTTCGTTGAGGGGTTCCAGATGTTCCATGACATGCCATAGGGTGATGACGTCGAAACTGCCCGGTGCAAAATCTTTCAATGCCGTATGGGGTTTCACATCCAGATTGAAGTGTTCTTTGGCAAAGGCACGCGCCTGCGCACTCTTTTCCACAGCTTCCACCTGCCAGCCGCGACGCTGCATGGCATCGGCAAAGTAACCAGTCCCCGTACCCAAATCCAGCAGGCTGCCCTCCTTGCGGTGTGCTTCACGGACCACAAGACGTGCCTTGCGTCCCAGCATATAGTTGCGCACCCAGTGGTACACGGAGTTCATCGCCCCCTTGCGGGTATCGGTATGTGAAATGTAATCAGGAGTTTCGTAGTAACGACCGATTTCAGCCTCCACGGGAAAGTCTTGCGTGAAAAGGAAACCGCAATCCCGGCAGCGGCATAAGTGGAACATTTCGCCCGAGGCATAATGGTCTACACATGTCAGGGCACGCTCCAAATGCGTTCCACCACATAACGGACAAGCTTTTATAGTGAGTTTATTCATCGAACGTTCTGCCAATAAGGAAGTGCAGCCCGAATGAAACAGACCACACCATACCTAAATTTGGTGCAAAATAACAAATAAAAAGTGATTTATAGGGTTTCCATTAAGGAGATTTAAGAAAACAAACGCTTGCTCCGGCCAGCTGGCGGAACGAATGACCAACTGTTCGATATTAAGCGGACAACTGTCCGATAATGAACAGTTTTCGAAAGCATCTATTCATTGATTATCAACAACTTAAATCTTTGGCATGGGAATTGACTATAATTAGGCGAAGGCGTTTGAGAAAAAGATTAGTTGGAATGCAACTTTTTAATCGGGAACAACGTCTAAAAGAAACAGAGTAAGTAACAACAATTAAAAATAAAGATTATGAAAACTACAAATTTATTCAAGGCAGTCGCATTCGTAGCAATGACTATCGTAAGCGTTATGAATACAGAAGTGAAAGCTCAGGAAAACAACTTCATCACCAATGAAGAAGTGAAAAACGAATTAGTAGTTGCCAAGACCATCTTTAAGCAAGACGGTGCACAACTTTACCGGCACATCCGTTATGAATACTCTTATGACGACCAGAAACGCCTGACCTGCAAGGAAGCCTCCAAGTGGGACGGTACAAAAGACGAATGGACACCTTACTTTAAGATGACATACCAATATGGCAATGATGAAATCACCATGTCCTACGCACGTTGGAACGAGTCTCACAAGGCTTATGACAAAGACATGAAGAAAAGTGTGTATGAATTGAACGATGAAAACATGCCGGTAGCTTACAAACTCTACAATCAGGACGCGCCAAAGTCCGAATTGACCCTGGTAAGCTACAACAAGACCGACTACGTAGCGAATATTCTGGCCATGGCAGAATAAAATTTAAAGTTTATAATATGAAAAGCACGAGCCTCACGGCTCGTGCTTTTATTCTATATACCGGTGTCATCATACTGATGTCATCGAGACTTTTCTATCCCGTCAGCCGGCTACCTCTTCTCCTTTCAGCGTAGCCGAACTGGATTCGGTAACCTTCACCATCACAAAATCGCCCACACGGTGCGTGCCACGGTCAAACACCACCACACGGTTTTGTTCCGTACGGCCGAACAACTGGTCACGACTACGTTTGGAAACACCTTCCACCAGCACCTCGTACGTCTTGCCCACGCAACGGGCATTCGCCTCGGCAGAGAGACGGTTTTGTAAGGCGATGATTTCATTCAGACGGCGAATCTTCACCTCCTCGGGCACATCGTCCGGCAGGTACTTGGAAGCATGCGTACCGGGGCGTTCGCTGTACTTGAACATAAAGGCGGAATCGTATCCGCACTCCTCCATCAGCGAGAGGGAAAGCTGGTGGTCCTCCTCCGTCTCACTATGGAAACCGGAGAATATATCCGTAGATAAGCCACAATCGGGGATGATGCGGCGGATGGCTGCCACGCGGTCCATATACCACTCGCGGTCGTACTTGCGGTTCATCAGCTTCAGGATGCGGCTGCTCCCACTCTGTACCGGCAGGTGGATGTGCTTACATACGTTGGGCATGTCGGCAATGACCTGGAGAGTTTCGTCGCTCATGTCTTTAGGGTGCGAGGTAGTGAAACGGATACGTACGCCCGGCGCTGCCTCTGCCACGGTGCGCAGCAGCATTGGAAAAGTAATCGTCTCTCCGTCCGGCTTCTCGAAGCGATAAGAATTGACGTTCTGTCCCAGCAGGGTGACTTCCTTATAACCCTTTGCCACGAGGTCGGCCACTTCATTGAGGATGCTTTCCACATCACGGCTACGCTCACGGCCACGGGTGTAGGGAACGATGCAGTAAGTACAGAAATTATTGCACCCACGCATGATGGAGACGAAGCCGGAGATGTGGTTTCCGCAAATGCGCGAGGGGATGACATCCCGATAGGTCTCTGTGGTGGAGAGCTCCACGTTCATTGCTTTCTCACCGGCCTCTACCGAGGCAATCAGTTCGGGCAGAGTAAGGTAGGCATCCGGCCCCACCACCAGGTCCACATGATGGTTGGTGATTAAGTCGTCCTTCACACGCTCTGCCATACAGCCCAGCACACCCACTATCAGGCCGCGTTTCTTCTTCTTGAGCGAGTGGAAGAACTCCAGACGGTTCAGAATCTTCTGCTCCGCATTGTCGCGGATGGAGCAGGTGTTCATAAACACTGCATCGGCTTCCTCCAGGGTGTCGGCCACCGAATATCCCGCCATCTGCATGACGGATGCAATCACTTCACTGTCGGCCACATTCATCTGGCAGCCGTAAGTCTCGATAAACAACTTCTTGTTGTCATCAGCAGTTGCAGATTTAAAGTCTGCTCCCGTTACTTTTTCCATAATCAGTTCGTTTAAAATCAGTTTATATCATAAGTTGGTATCTGTCATCCGGAGCGCAAAGATACTTCTTCCCTCCCAATAAACGGATGAAATGAAAGAAAAATGCCATTACAAGTTGTCAATCTGCGCCTTATCAGCTAATTTATGTTAAGAGAGCAAACATTTTCCGAGTGTTAATTTGGCATAGAGCAAATTAATTCACAAATTTGTAGAATGAAAGAAACATTAGATTTTTTCATAGTTAAGGTTTAGGTTAAAAAAATTAAGGGGAGCTGTGAAGCTGCCCTTTTTTATTACCAATTCCTTGGCTGTAATCAGATTAAATAATTAACTTTGCCCAAAAGCAAAGATAAGAGATAATTGCACTATCTTTGGGTGGAAAATCAAAAAGAATATGGAAGATGTCTTCAAGTTTCTGTTAGTTGCGGCTGTCATAGTAATCGGACTCGTCAAGCAGTTTAAGAAAGAAGCAAATAAAAATGCTGACAAGAGTCCCGACATACCTATGCCCGACGTTGACAACCCACTGCCCGAATACTGGGGCGGAGATACTTACGGAGGCTTTATTCCCGAAGGCCCCAAGCCGGCAGAAACGCCCAAGCCGGTATCCAAACCGTCTGCCAAATCCAAGCACACTTCCATAAAGGCTTCCCCTCCCTCCCCGGCATCCCGTCCGCAAGAATCCGATGAAGTAACGTCCGAATACGGCATCCACTCGGCAGAAGAAGCGAGGAAAGCCATCATCTGGTCAGAAATACTTCAACGGAAATATTAAAGACAGTCGATAATTGCAGAACCAATTACGAGCCCCTTCAGAATCTTTACACGAAAAAATAACTATTTATATTATGGCACTCAATTACATTTCGGCAGCAGAAGCTGCGAGCCTCATCAAACATGGCTACAACATCGGCTTGAGCGGATTTACCCCCGCAGGAACAGCCAAAGCCGTTACGGCTGAATTAGCAAAAATCGCGGAAGCAGAACATGCAAAAGGAAACCCGTTCCAGATAGGTATCTTCACCGGTGCTTCTACCGGAGATTCCTGCGACGGTATCCTTTCACGCGCCAAAGCTATCCGCTACCGTGCTCCTTACACCACCAACGCCGATTTCCGCAAAGCCGTGAACAACGGTGAAATAGCCTACAACGACATCCACCTTTCACAGATGGCTCAGGAAGTCCGTTACGGTTTCATGGGAAAAGTGAATGTTGCCATCATCGAGGCATGCGAGGTTACTCCCGACGGCAAAATCTACCTGACGGCAGCCGGCGGTATCGCTCCGACTGTCTGCCGCCTGGCCGACCAGATTATCGTGGAACTGAATGCCGCCCACAGCAAGAACGCCATGGGCCTGCACGACGTCTACGAACCCCTCGACCCTCCTTACCGCCGCGAAATCCCCATCTACAAACCGAGTGACCGTATCGGCCTGCCCTACATCCAGGTAGACCCGAAAAAGATTGTCGGCGTAGTGGAGACCAACTGGCCGGACGAGGCACGTTCGTTTGCCGCCGCCGACCCGCTGACCGACAAAATCGGACAGAACGTGGCCGACTTCCTTGCCGCCGACATGAAACGCGGAATCATTCCGCCTACCTTCCTGCCGCTACAATCCGGTGTGGGCAACATTGCCAATGCCGTATTGGGTGCTTTGGGACGTGACAAGACCATCCCCGCTTTTGAAATGTACACAGAAGTCATCCAGAACTCCGTTATCGGACTTATCCGCGAAGGCCGCGTGAAATTCGGCAGCGCCTGCTCACTGACCGTAACGAACGATTGTCTGGAAGGCATCTACCAGGATATGGACTTCTTCCGCGACAAGCTGGTGCTCCGTCCGTCGGAAATCTCCAACAGCCCGGAAGTGGTGCGCCGACTCGGTGTTATCTCCATCAACACCGCCATCGAAGCCGACATCTACGGCAACGTGAACTCCACGCACATCGGCGGAACCAAGATGATGAACGGCATCGGCGGAAGCGGTGACTTCACCCGCAATGCCTATATCTCCATCTTCACTTGTCCGTCCGTTGCCAAGGAAGGTAAAATCTCGGCTATCGTGCCGATGGTTTCGCACATGGACCACACGGAGCATGACGTCAACATCATCATCACCGAACAAGGTGTGGCCGACCTCCGCGGCAAGAGTCCGAAAGAACGTGCACAAGCCATCATCGAAAACTGTGTCCATCCGGACTACAAGAACATACTGTGGGATTACCTGAAGCTGACCGACGGCAAATCACAAACTCCCCACGCTCTGCGCGCCGCACTGGCTATGCACGCTGAGCTGGCCAAAAGTGGAGACATGAAGAATGTAGACTGGGCACAGTATAAATAAACCGCTCCCTCAAAGGCGGAGAGAAACCGCCCGAAAGATATGCCGCGTTGCATGTATATTTCCGGTTTGCTGGATCTATATATGCAACGCGTTGCATATATAGATGGAACACGCTGCATCTATAGTTCCAACAACAAGCTATTTCAGTACCTACTACATCCCTGCATCAATTCCTGGCAAAACCTCCTTCTTACCGGTAAACTCACTATCTTTTGCTTCAGTTTCCTTTTCAGTTTCTTCAATCGATCTCTCACCGAGCCAACACTTATCGTTCGCATTGAGTGAAAAACTGCAATAATTTGTCCAGAGAAATACTTGCCTCCATTTGATCCCTCCTATTCATTGAAAACGGGCTGTCCTGGAATCACTTCCCGGACAGCCCTTCCTTCACATTTAAAATGAAGATGCAGAGAGAGTAGTATGATGACACTCTATTCCTGACCTCCTCCTAACGCCTTGTAGAGGTTAATCAGGCTTTGTATTTCAGAAAATCGATTTGCCGTCTGTGCCAGTTGTGCGTTGAGCAATGTCTGCCGGGCGGTAAGCACCTCCAGATAGGTGGTGTTGCCATGCTCCATCAGCAGGGAAGTGCTGCGGGCAGCTGTCTGCAAGGAAGCTACCTGCTTGTCCAGCAGTTCGCTTTTGGATAGGCTTGTCTGCCAGGCAGTCAAGGCATCGTTCACCTCGCTGCCTGCATTCAGCAATGTCTGCTGGAAGGCAAGGGAAGCCTCCTCCTGCTGGGCACGGGCTATGCGGTACTGTGCAATGACCTGCCCGCGGGCAAAGAGCGGCTGCGTCAGCGAACCCACTGCCGAAGCCAGGAACTTGCCGGGATTCACAATCATTGAACCGGCAGAATTGGTCCAGCCCGCACTCCCGCCCAGCGTGATGGAGGGATAGAAGGCAGAGCGCGCCGCATTGGTGCCGTAGAACGCCGCTTCCAGTGTCCGCTCAGCCGAACGGACATCAGGACGGCAGGAAAGCATCTGAACAGGAATCCCTATAGAAAAGCCCACGGGGAACTGCTGCTCTGCCAGCACACCGCGCTCGTAATGACGGGGCGTCTCTGCCAGCAACAGCGCAAGGCTGTTCTCCACCTGGTTTATCTGTTCTTCCAAATCAAGCACGGAAGTCTGCACCTGATAGTACGTGGCCTCCATCTGCGACACGGCGGATTCGTTCGCCATGCCCGCATTCATCAGGGCACGGGTGGAAGCAACGGTTTCCCGCCACGTCTCTTCGGTCTGCCTGGAGATGGCAAGCTGCTGGTCCAGCATCAGCAGGGTATAGTAAGTATTGGCTATCCCGGCAATGAGCTGGGTACGCACGGCCTGGCGATAGTCCTGACTCTGCGCATAGAGCGCCTTCGACTGTTTCTTGGCATTGCGCATGCGACCGAAAACATCCAGCTCCCAACTGGCAGTAACGGGCAGCGAATAGGTCTGTGTGGCCTTGCGGCTGTCAAAGCTGCTCACCGTGCCCTGCGGCGCAAGGGCAAAGGAGGGCAGGAAGGCAAGCTTTGCGGACAGCAGGGTGGCTTCGGCCTCTTCCACGCGAAGCTGTGCCGACTGGTAGTCGGTATTGTTCTGCAACCCTTGTCCGATGAGTGCCTGCAGATGCGGGTCGGTGAAAAACTCGTGCCAGTCCATGCCGCCCAGGCCAAGGTCCAGGCTGTCTTCGGTGGCAGCCGGAGAACCGGCGAGGCTCTCCGTAAAAGCTGCCATTTCTTCCCCATAGAGGCCGTCGGGGACCTCGGTAGCGGGTTTGTATTTGGTGTACACGCCGCAACTGCTGAACAGCAAACCGGCGGCGGACAATAGGATGATATGTTTCTTCATTGTTCCAATCTGTTTTTATTTTATTTTCCTCAATCTTTCGCCCGTTCTGCCTCACTCTTCTGCTTTTCAAGCAATACCTGCATATCGGCTTCTTCCTCCATTGGCGGACGAACCTTCTCCTGTAAGTACTCGAAGATGATGTAGAACACCGGAACGACGAAAAGCAGCGCTAGCGTTCCGATGAGCATGCCGCCTACTACGCCCGTACCCAGCGAAGAGTTACCGTTGGCGCCCGCACCACTCGAGAACATCAGCGGAAGCATACCGAATATCATCGTCAGCACCGTCATCAGGATAGGACGCAAACGGACCTGGGCGGCCGAATAAGCTGATTCCACAATGCCCATTCCCTTGCGGCGCCGCTCGATGGCATACTCCGTAATCAGGATGGCCGTCTTGGCGAGCAAGCCAATCAGCATAATCACACCCGTCTGCAAATAGATGTTGTTCTCCAATCCCAGAACCTTGGCAAAGAGGAATGAACCCATCAGCCCGAACGGTACGGAGAAGATGACCGCAAACGGTATCAGGAAACTCTCATAAAGACATGCCAGGATGAGATAGATAAGGAAGATACAGATGGCATAAATAAAGACAGTCTGCGCACCACCAGTATTGGCTTCCTCACGTGCCATACCTCCGTACTCGTAACCGTAGCCCAGCGGCAATGTCTGTTCTGCCACTTCCGCAATCACTTTCTGCACTTCACCGGACGAATATCCTTCTGCCGGATTCACATTAGCGGCGATAGCGCTGTACAGATTGAAACGGTTTGCCGTCTCCGGACCGAGCACCTTGTTCAACGTCACGAACTGGCTGACCGGAGCCATCTCCGTACCGTTGCGCACAAACATATTACCCAGTGCCTGTTCGTCCAGACGATATTCGGGCGATGCCTGCATCATGACGCGGTACACCTTGCCAAACTGATTGTAGTTGGAAATATAGGCACCGCCGCAATAGCTGCCCAATGCGTCGAGCACCGCACCCGGCGAGATACCCGCACGCTTGCACTTGGCAGCATCCACATCTACCGATACCTGCGGGAAATTCATGGCATAAGAGGTATACGCCATAGCCACTTCGGGACGCTGGTTCAACGCACCCAGAAACTGTATCACTGCCTCGTAGAACGTAGCCATGTCACCACCCGTTCTGTCCTGCAGGTTCAGCTCCAGGGAGTTACCCATACCATAGCCCGGAATCATACCCGGCTGGAAGCTGAATATCTGTGCCTCCTTCACACCGTAGAACTGTGCATTGAGGCGGGCCACCACAGCGTCGGACGTGTGTTCGCTCCCCTTCCGCTCGCCCCAGTCCTTCAGACGGATGATGATGGTACCGTAGGAAGTGCCCTGACCGGACATCAGTCCGTATCCTGCCACCTTGGAATAGTGTTCTATCTCGGGAGTGTTTTTCAGGATGTCCTCCAGCTTGTTCATCACCTTCGTGGTTTCTTCCAGCGTGCTTCCCGGAGACGTGCTGACGTTCACCATGATGACACCCTGGTCCTCCTGCGGCACAAGCCCCGTCTTGGTGGTACTCATCAGGTAAACCAGCAATACGACGGTAGCCGCCAATGAAGTCCACACCATCCAGCGGTGGTGGATGAAGAACATCACACCTTTCTTATATTTGCCCAGCACGGCGTTGAACGAGGCATTGTATGCCGCACGCACCCGTCCGTTGATGCTCTTCGCACTCTTCGTACCGTCCGACGGACGCATCATGATGGCACACAAGGCGGGACAAAGCGTCAATGCCGAAATCATGGAGATGCCCACCGCCGTTGCCATCGTGACACCGAACTGCGTATAAAACACACCCGAAGTACCACCCATAAACGTCACGGGGATAAACACCGCCATGAACACGCAGGTACAAGAGATGATAGCCATCGTCACATCGCCCATCGCATCCTTCGTGGCAAGGTAGGGAGACTTATATCCGGCATCGAACTTGGACTGCACCGCCTCCACCACCACGATGGCATCGTCCACCACCGTACCGATGGCAAGCACCAGCGCAAACAGCGTCAGGATGTTGAGACTGAACCCCGCAGCCACCAGGCAGGCAAACGTACCGACCAGCGACACGATGATGGAGATGGACGGTATAAGCGTACTCTTGAAGTCCTGCAGGAAGAAATACACCACCAGAATTACCAGTATAATGGCAATGACCAGTGTCTCCACCACATTGTGTATGGAAGCGAAGAGGAAGTCGTTGGAACTCATCATCGTCACAAATTCCGTCCCTTCGGGCAGGCTCTTCCTCATCTCGTCTATCTGTGCGGTAATCTGCTTGTTGACGGCGGTTGCGTTGGAGCCTGCCGTCTGGAACATCATGAAAAGTACCGCCGGCTTGCTGTCCATCTCACTGCGGAAACTATAGGTCAGCGTACCCAGCTCCACATCTGCCACGTCCTTCAGACGGAGCACGGAACCGTCACTCTGCGAGCGTACCACCGTGTTCTGGAATTCCTCCACACTCTTCAGGCGTCCGCGATACTTCATCGTAAACTGGAACACGTTCTTTGAATTCTCGCCCAGCGAACCGGTAGGCGCTTCGATGTTCTGCTCGCCCAATACGGCGGTCACATCCGAAGGAACCAGTCCATACTGCGCCATCCGTTCCGGTTTCAGCCAGATACGCATGCTGTATGTATCGCCCAGCTCCATTACATCACCCACACCTTCGATACGCTTAATCTGCGGAATCACGTTGATATCGAGGTAATTGGCTAGGAAAGTCTGGTCGTAGCGTCCGTCGGTGCTTACCAAAGCACCGATTTGCAGGAAGCTGGTCTGGCGCTTCTGGGTAGTCACACCGATTTTCGTCACTTCGGCAGGCAGCAGTCCCTGCGCCTTGGATACGCGGTTCTGTACGTTCACCGCAGCCATGTCGGGGTCCGTGCCCTGCTTGAAGTAGACCTGTATGGTGGCAGAACCGGCATTGGTGGCGGTAGAGCTGATGTACATCATGTTCTCCACACCGTTGATGCTCTCCTCCAACGGCATGATGACACTGTTCAATACGGCTTCGGCGTCGGCACCGGTGTAGTTGGCGCTGACGTACACCGTGGGAGGTGCAATATCAGGATACTGTTCCACCGGCAGCGTAAAGAGCGAAATGAGCCCTATCACCAGAATCAGTACGGAGATGGAGATAGCCATCACCGGCCGTTTTATAAATATATTTCCTTTCATCTTAATGGGTCATTGATAGTTGATAAAATAGCAATCATCATTTCACTTGCGTTCCTTCGCGCAGCAGTCCGGCACCTGTGGAAACAATCTCGTCACCCACTTTCAGTCCGTCCAGCACCACGTATTCGCGTCCGTCATTTATTCCTGCCACGGTAATCAGGGTAGAGACGGCCTTGCCATCCACTACCTTGTATACCAATGTCTTGTCCTGCAACTGTACGGTGGCTTCTTGCGGAATCACAATGCAGTTCTTATACGTGGCAGGCACCACCACCGTGCCCGATGCCCCGCTATGGAGCAGGCGCGATTCGTTGGGGAAGACCACGCGTGCCACTACCGTACCCGTCTGGCGGTCGATGACACCACTGATGGACTCGATGGTACCTTTCTTGTCGTAGACGGAATTGTCGTTCAGACGCAGCTCTGCCGCCGGCATGTTCTTCAGCGCCTCGTCCATGCTGCCGTACTGGCGTGTCAGGGCGAGCAACTGGTTCTCGGTCATGGAAAAGTAAACGTACATGTCGCTGTTGTCACTGACCGTTGTCAGCGGTTGCGGCAAGCTGGGGCTGACCAATGCCCCTGCACGGTAGGGCAATGCCCCCACCACCCCGTCGCTGGGACTCTTCACTTCCGTATAGGAGAGGTTGTTGCGTGCGCTTATCTCCTGGGCCTCGGCCTGCGAGAGTTGCGCCTTGGCGGTAAGGTAGCTGTTTTCGGCAGTCTTCAGGCTGAATTCCGAAACCACTTTCTGCGCATACAGTTCCTTGTTGCTGTTATAAGTCAGTTCGGCAGTAGCCAGTGCGGCACGTGCCGCTTCCACATTGGCAACGGCCGTTTTGAGTGCAGCCTTGTAGGGAACCTGGTCGATGATGAAAAGCAGTTGTCCCCGGCGCACCTTCTGCCCCTCGGTCACACACAACTTCTCGATGGTACCCGACACTTGCGGATAAATATCTATGTCCTGCCGTCCGCGTATCGTTGCTGAGTACGAAGTGGAAAGCTCTTTGTCCGTCGCCTCCACTTTCATGGTAGCATAAGAAGGTTTCATTCCGGAAGCATCCGATGCCTGCTTGCAAGATGCCAAACACATTGTACAACCGACAATCCCTATCAGCCGTATCCATTTTCTGTTTAATGTAATCATACTTTTTCTCATTGTCTTTTTGTTAAAACTGGTGGCAAAAGTAGGAGAAAGGAACAACGCCATAATGACCAATTACACTCCAAAGATGTTCCTTTTTCGACATTCATCTTTTTTAAGGCTAATGAATTGTCTATAAATGATATATAGAACAAGAAAGCCGCATAATGGAACATCCCATATTTCCCATTATTCACCAACTTTGCAAAACGAAAAAGGAAGAATATGGAGAAAGGGAACATAAAAATCGTAGAAATCGCGGACTTTAAGAACAGCGAACATGTCCTTGACTATGTAGACAATGACTTTGTCATAATCAATAGTCTGGAGGGAAGCCCCTACAATGAAGATACAATAAGATTAGGATGCTTCCTTATCGCTATCTGTCTAGAAGGCTGTATCCAGTTGGACGTCAACTACAAAACCTACCAACTGGAAGCAGGCGACTTACTGCTCGGCCTTCCCAATACCATTATCAGCCACGCGATGGTAAGCCCGAAGCACAAGATAAGGCTTGCCGCATTCTCCACACAGTTCCTACAACGCGTGGTCAAGATGGAGAAGGATACATGGAATACCGTTATGCATATCCACAACAATCCCATAAAGTCTGTCGGGGAGGAAGGGGACAAGGAAATCTTCAAATTCTACCGGGAACTGCTTATGGCAAAGATAAACGACGAGCCTCATCACTATCACAGGGAAGTGATGCAATACTTGTTTTCTGCCATTTTCTGTGAGATGTTGGGACACCTCAACAAAGAAGTGAACCCTTCAGAAATGACAGTCGATACAAAAGAAAGCATCAAACAGTCCGACTATATCCTGCGTAAGTTTATAGAGATGTTGTCCAAAGACAACGGCATACACCGTTCTGTAGGATATTATGCCGATGCACTCTGCTATAGCCCCAAACACTTTTCGAAGGTCATCAAGCAGGCATGCGGACGTACACCGCTGGACTTGATAAACGAGAATGCCATTGAACACATCAAGTACCGGCTGAAGCATTCGGACAAGTCCATCAAGGAGATTGCAGAAGAATTTAATTTCCCCAACCAGTCTTTCTTCGGGAAGTATGTGAAGTCTTATCTGGGTATGTCTCCGGCACGCTACCGCAATACGAAAGAGGAATGATTTCCCCTACTCTTGGGGCTCACTCCGTAAAGGTCTGCATTAGGAAGCTAAACCTTAACTTTACGACGCTAAAGGTCAACTTTACGATGGCTAAACCTCAACGTATCACTTCATCACACACCGCATCCTGGAAAGCGCGTGCTTCCCTGCCCGACAGTGCATTCTGGTTCATGATGGCAAAGGCTATCTCGTGTCCGTTGCGGGCTTTAAGGTAGCCGGCCAGGCAGTTGATGGCGGTAAAGGAACCCGTCTTGGCATGTACATTTCTGTGGGAAAGGGTGCCTTTCTTCATGCGGAACTCCAGTGTACCGTCCACGCCGCCAATGGGCAAGGCCTTATAAAGTTTCTGGAAAACATCCGTACGCGAGTAGGCATATCGCAGGAAAGAAACCAAGAGTTCCGGTGAAATGTAGTTGTAATTGGAAAGGCCGCAACCATCTGCCAGATTATACCTATCGGGGTTATATCCCATCTCTTTTATCAGCATGCGGATGGCGGAAAGCCCGTCCTCGGCAGAGACACGCTTCTTTCCGCTGCTCTGCACACCCAACCGGCAGAGCATGGCTTCGGCATTGAGATTATCGCTCTCCTTCATTATCTGTTTCACCACATCCTGCACGGAAGTTTCATAGGAAGCCATCCGCACGGAAAGACTGTCTTGCCGGAACTCGCCGAAGAGGTAAGAGACTTCCGCTTCTGCCGCCGGAATGCACCGGATGCCTCGTGCCTGCAACCGTTCCATAAAGGTATGCATGAAGAAGTCCTGCGAAGAAAATATATTGACCGTACCTGCACGGCGGGCATCGACGTTGCCCGTCACGGTGATGTTGTTCCCGTTCACCAGCCAGTCGCGCGACACACGGAAACGTCCGGCAGAAGGGGTACGGCTTTGGGTCTTGTTCGTCAGTGTATAATAGGAAGAGGCGGGAGTGCATTCAAGGCGTGCGCTGTCGCCCCGTTCGCCGGGTGTGGCGGTAACCTTCACCACTCCTTTATTCAGCATCAGCGGTGAGAGGTAGGGCTGGAAGGAATAGGGAGTATCATCCCACAACCAGCCGCTGCCCCAGTACAAGGAGTCTTTCATGGAGACATCTCCATACACCTTGCCTTTGATGACAGAGAAGGGGAAACGGGCCACGGCAGCCACCAGGGAATCCAATGCCTCTTCATCAAACTCCGGGTCGTAACCGCCTATCACATACATATTCCCCTGCAAGGTATCGCGCTCAATGGTTCCCTGATACCACACTTCCGTACGGAACGGCTCGTCGGCTTCGGGACGGGAAAGGGCGGTAATGGTGGTCAGCAGCTTCATAGTGGAAGCGGGACGGGAAAGCTTGTCCGCCTGATAGCCGTACAAGGGCTTGCCGGCAGTCAGGTCATAGACCGAAATGGCCACATTAGAGCCTGCGGGAAGTTTGTGTTCTATCAACGCATCAATCCGCGCAGAGAGCGGCTTCACCGGAGTTACCGTCTCTTGGGACCACAATGGGAGCAGGCAGACGGATAAAATTAACAGCAACAATATCCTTTTCATAAATATATTTATCTTTAAAGGCAAAAGTACGACAATCTTACAAATGAACAATAACCAGGTAGTCTTTTCATAAATTATATCCAGCCATCCATCTTAATATTCCTTTAAAAATACTACTTTTACATAGGCAAAATCTCCCAGTTACTATCACTCTAAAATTGATGTACCATGAAACTACAACTTACAATTGCCAGCTTTACAATATGCCTCCTTTTCTCCCCCATGCTTCGGGCACAAGAATCTCCGCGCATTGTCAGTTATGACTTAACCGTACAGATTGATGTACCGAACCGACAGGTCGAAGTAGGCGGTTCGTTTGAAGTTGATTTCCAGGACAGTGACTCAATCTCGTTGGTACTATGGCGCCATGCCCGTATCGACGCACTACGCCACAGCAGCCGGGAGATAACCTACCGTTTCGATACGCTTGCCCCAGCACCTGCCCAATTCATTCCCGACGGACGGACCTTGACCCTCTACCGGCCGGCAGGAGCCGATGACCGCTGCCGCATAAATACCCGTTACACACTCTACATGCAGGAAGTGCAGGGCCCTGCAAAATCATTCAATGACCATTGGATTGAACTTGGTTACTATACGGGATGGTATCCTGTCTGCAACGGTAACCGGGCAGATTATTCGCACTTACGAATCGGCATCACTGACGGTTATACGGTGAGCGGCTCAGGTATTATTTCCCATACAGAAGAAGGGATGTGGGAAATGAAGCAACCTTGGGAGAATTTCGACAATGTTATCCTGGCTTCACCCATGCTGAAAAGCCGCCGCATCAATGATAACGGAACTACCATTGAACTTATCTATACAGACTTCCCGGATGCCGGTGCAGACTCGGCACTTCAATGTTGCCACAATGCCTTGAAATTCTTCCGACGCCTTTATAAAATTGCGGGAGATGAGGATATTTACATGAAATTCCTGCTTTCAGCTTCCGGCACCTCAGGAGGGTACAGCCGTAAAAATTTCATTATGCTCAGTTCACGAACATTCAATGAATATGTACTCAAGAACACCGCCCACGAAATCGGCCACTTCTGGTGGAACAAGGCTCCGGTGGAATCCTGGCACGACTGGCTGAACGAATCTTTTGCCGAATTCAGTGCTTTGCAATACATACGCCACGCCCGCGGCGAGAAAGCCTATGCCGCTTACATCGACGCCTATCGTAAGGAAACACGCCATATCCGTCCTATCTGGGGTATTGACCGCAACGACCGCGAAGCGCATCTTGCCCTCTATAGGAAAGGGTCAGTACTACTCGCCGACCTGCTTGTCCGGGTGGGTGAAGAACCTTTCTTCAACTTTCTGGCAGGTGTCATCCAAGCCCATATAACAGACACATCGGCTTTCCTGGATTTTGCGGAAAGCCGATTGGGACGTAAAAACCGGGACTGGATTAAAAAGCGGTTAAAAGAATAAACACCTGATTATTCTTCAACTGTTCCTTTCGCCACCGGCTTCTCAAAATGAGTGCCGCACTTCCTGCATACATACTCCCAATGCTCAGTGCCCGGAGGTGCGGCCGACAATGCCGCAATAACAGCAGCCACCACAGCACGCACCCGATGGCTCTTCTTCAGCACAAACTTAATCTCATCCGAACCGCAATGGGGGCAGTACCTCAACTGTTCCAGAATCATCTGGTTCCGTTCAAGCAGACGGAGGGCATTGTCATATTCGTCCTCATAGACAAATATATCCACTCCCGTGACATCACGGACATATCCGCGCATCACGGAAGACATGTTTTCATTATGCAAAACAGACGCAATGCCCTCATTCTTCAAGGCACCCTGAATAACATGTGCCTGAAAGGCATCGTCGCAGGTGATTAGCTTTACGGTTTTCATCTTTTATGTTTATATGAAACAATAGTCATGGGTTCTACAATGCCTCCTTGAATATCTCTCCCACCGTGGGGTGCGGAAAGACAATCTTCTTCCATTCATCGGCAGTAAGTTTCAGCTCGATGGCCATGCCTGCCAGCGTGATGATTTCCGAAGCGGGATTACCCAAGACATGTGCCCCCAATACGGTATCGTCACTGCCCAACAGTAACTTGCAGACGCCATTCACTCCTTCATTCTCTGCTACAAAGCGACCACTGTACGCCATCGGAAACTTCACAGCACGATAGGCAACGCCTCTCTTCTGCAGGGATTCTTCTGTCTCGCCCACACCGGCTATTTCGGGATTGGTATACACTACGCCGGGGATGGCACGATAGCTCATAGTGTCCTTCTTGCCAATGATGGAATGTATGGCTACTTCCGCCTCGCGGACGGCTGTATGCGCCAGCAAGGAATATCCCGTCAAGTCGCCGCAAGCATATACTCCGGGAACTGAAGTCTGCATCTGTCCGTTGACAAAGACATTTCCGCGCTCCGTTCTTTCCAAGCCCAGATTCTCCAATCCGAAGCCTTTCATTACCGGACGGCGCCCGACACTCATCAGAAGCCGTTCGGCAACGACGGAACCGGGACCGTCGGCTGTTTCATAATTCACCTGGATAAGGGAAGAAGCTTCGGCAGTATCCGGCATGACAGACACTACTTTTGCACTCAGCATGAACTTGATTCCCCGCTTGGCGTACTCTGCACGGAGCATACCCGCCAGCTCTCGGTCCATACCGCCTCCCAGTATCTCGTCCAGCATCTCGACGACGGTTACCTGCACTCCCAGGCTGTTGAAGAAAGAAGCGAACTCCATACCGATGACACCGCCGCCGATGATGGCAAGCGAAGCGGGCAGTTCCTTGTTGTCCAGCGCGTCACGATGGGTCCAGTAAGGCACCTTGTCTATGCCGGGAATGGCAGGGACAAAGGTTTCGGAACCGGTGCAGAGCAGCAGGTTCTCGCATTCGTAGGTTTCTCCGCCGCACTCCACATGATTCTTGTCCGTCACTGTGGCCTCTCCGCTGACAATCGTCACACCATGGGCAGTCAGCTTTCCTTTGATTCCCAATACCAGCTTGCGTACTACCTTCTGCTTGCGGGCAATAATCTTGGGCAAATCAAACGATACTTCGGGCACACTGACCGCATACTTTGCAGCATGGCGGGCTCCGTCATAGGTCTTGGCCGAATACAACAAGGTCTTGGTAGGGATACACCCTTCATTCAGGCACACTCCACCGAGACTCTGCTTCTCAAATAGTACGACACTCAATCCTACTTTTCCGGCAGCTTCGGCAGCAGTATATCCCGCAGGACCTCCACCGATAATGGCAACTTGGTATTTCATGGAATTAATGGTTAGTGGTTAATGATTAGCGATAATTTGTGCGCAAGTTAATAAAACCCGTATTATCCGACAAAAAAGAACACTTCTTTCTTTCGGAGAATACAGCGTAAAGAGGAAATAATTATCTTTGTCGTGCAGCATTTACAAAGAATGCCACGTCCAATGGACATAAATCAAATAATAACCAACATGAAAACGACTGACTTATTCCAACCCATCCTTCTGTTCGCTCTTTTTCTTTGCGGCTTGACGGCTTGCAATGATAGCGATGAAATCCGCCTCTCGCCCTTTCAGGAAACTACCGTGAAGGGCGAAGCCTCTACCCTGCAGATAGACCTAACACGCGGCGACTGGCGCATAACCTCCATCACCACCCCATGGGGAGACCTCATGATGGATGGCAACAAGCTCCCACAACTGGAAGGTACGGGAAGCCTGCATTATAAATGGTGGGACTTGGAACGGGACACCGACAGCCATCTCATCCTGCACTTTAAAGACAACTTTGACTTAGGTGAATCCCGTAGCCTCATCATCAACCTTGAGATGAAAACGGGACTCTACAAGGAACAAATCATCATACACCAAGAACCGTGCACTAACTTCTATCAGATAGAGTCCATCGAATACAGCGTGGAAGAAGGTGACGGAGTGAAAGAAGCCGGAACAGGACCTGATAAGAGTACCTATAAAAATGAAAATCTGGGAAACACAACCGACAAGCATGACTACTATCCATTCATCAATAAATGGACAGAATACGCATTCATACCCGATGGGCACTCTGATGAAACCTTCAAAAGCATAGACCCGGAGAAACGTAGCATCTATCTGCCCAACCACATAGAAGACGGAAAAATAATCATGGGACAACAACTGTTATTCTTCATCAACCAAGGCAAGTATTACAAAGAAGACGAACTGAGATATAAACATTTTGAAGTAGACATAGTAGGTATGAAATGGAACATATACACTTCAACCATCTACTACAAACGGCTTCAAGTGACATTCACCGCCACTCTTTCACGTCCCGGTAGCGATACAAAGAAGGTACTCAAGGGTAAATTCATGCAGAGATACCCTTATGACTGCTCGGAAATACATCACGAAGTAAAGGATTCTTTAGAAGATTAGAGTCCGGTGTCTGTCAGACAAGACTCCACCTCCTCCCTGCTCAATGCCGGAGCTTGCCCATCGGCAAGCTTGCGGCATACCAACCGACCGGCCGCCAGCGCTTCCACCTTTGTTGCAAATGGCAGGCGACCGCTCAAAGCAGGTATAAAAGGTTGATATATCAGGGTATCGGCTCCATGCAGCACCACGTAGCCGTAACCGCCTTCCACCTCCATCACCCGGCATTTCAACTCATTGCCACCGCCGGCAGTATGACCCGAACAGCAAGAAAGGCATACCGCCATCACAGCCGGTACACCTATCTTTATCATAATAAACATCAGCTTCATAAGTTCCGTTCAATTATGGGGCGAATCAGACTTCCTCTTCCTCATCGGGTAGAAGTTCGTACACATCATCAAAGTAGCTGGTACCGCTTGTTCCCGTCAGCACAAAACCACGTTCGCCGGTAGAGAAACCAACGGCAGCCCTGCGCGAAGAAGCGCCGGAAGGATAATTATGCACATCTGTAATGGGGGTAAAGTCGTCGTCGGAATCGCCGTACCATAAGTCTTTGTCAGGGTCGTACAGCCAGTAGTCGCTGCTCAGGGAAGTGCTGTTACGTATTCCCGTAGCCACAAACCCTCTGCCCCCGATGACGAAGGATACGGCTTCGGACCGTGTGATGGCGTAGTCATCGTCATAGTCATTGTCGGAGTCCGTATCGGCAATGTCACGCAACTGGGTCCAGTTGCTTCCGTCGAACTTCCAGAAATCCACCAGGTCAGTACTGTTGTTTCGCCCGCAACAGATGTAGGCCACCTCATCGATGACGAATGCCGTACCGAAGTAGCGCTTCTCGCCTCCATACCCGCTCACCGCTTCCCATTGCGAACCTTCGGCGCCATTGGGGTTGAAACGGTAGAAGTCCATCTTGTAGGCACTCTCGCTGCCGGTAGCGTCGCTGTTGCAGCCCGTACCGACATAGCCATATCCGCCTATACTGAAAGCCAGGGCACCGTCGCGTACTCCGCCTTTGAAGTCGTCTTTCCGTGTCCAGGTATCCGTGGCAGGGTCATACTCCCAGGTATCTGCTACACAGTAGGACGAGGAGCCGTCCTTTACGGAACCGGTCGTAATGTATCCCTTGCCATTCACGGCAAAGCCCACGGCAGCCTTGCGCCCGGCAACGGGCATGTCGGCACACTGCGTCCAGCTGTTCCGGCTCATGTCATACTCCCAAAGGTCGTTCAGGTAATCCTTGTTCGCTCCGTAGAAGCCGCCACACAAATATCCATAATTGCCGATGGTGAAGCCGGAGGCATAAGCGCGGTACACACCGTTATAGCTGGCTTTCTTCATCCACTGCCCCTGAGTGTATTCATCCTCGTCCGTACAACTGCCGGCAATGCACACGATGGCCAGCAACATTATTCCTACCAATAGTCTGTTCATTGTTTATTGTTTTTTTAATGATTAAGCTTTATACTTCCCACTTTCCAAAACAAGAAGCTGCGGGAGGTCCTTTTTGTCTGTTCGCAAAAGTAAACCACCGCAACCACACCGACAAAAATAACCGACGAACAGTCCGAAATTCCCGTTAAACGCCTTTACCGATAAAAACCGTCCGAACGCCGATTTTTGTAGGAAGATATAAAAGTTTTGCCTTTCCTTTGCCGCCAACTAAAAGAACAGAAATGAAGAAGTCATTGTACAGCTTATTCGCAGTCCTCGCTATCTTCTGCGCCTGCCAGGACGAGAACTCGCAGCTTGGAAAGAGCCTCGTGGAAAGCTCCTTCTATAATGTATACGCAGACACCTGCTCGGTAGACATCAGCACCATCCTGCTAGACTCCATAGAGACCCGGGGCGACAGCATCTGCCAGCTGGGACATTACCGGAGCAGCGCCTGGGGAGAAGTATCCGCCACCTACTATGCCGAATACTCCACGTCCGACTTCACCCCCAACACAGACTATACCTATACCCTCGACTCCCTCGTACTGCGAATGATACCTTCGGGCCATTTCTGGGGAGATACCCTGACGCAACAGCGCATCTCCATCTACCGGCTGAAAAACCCTATCGTGCTGGACAACGACGAGGACCTTTACAACAGCACCGTACTCCCGACGGAAGATGCCCCACTCTTCAGCTTTACCTTCACCCCCTGCCCGGGGCGGAAGAAGGAAGTAAGCGTCCGCCTGCCCGACTCATGGGGACAGCAACTGCTGAATGACCTCGTGGCCCAGGACGACTACTTCGATACCCAAGACAAGTTCAAGAAGAAATTCCCCGGACTGGTCTTTGTTCCCGAAAACGACGGGCAGTGTATCACCGGATTCATGGTGAACGACTCTGCCATGAGCATCAACCTCCACTATCAGGAAGTCTCCAACCAGCGGACCGGACAAGTGCTGACTTTCAACGTAAACACCGACTATGCCTATACCGGTATCCGGCACGACCCCACCGGCACCCACCTTGCTTCCCTGAAAAGCGGAATAGAGAACCTCGTCCACTCCAGCGACATGGGTTGCCTGGCCTATATGCAGGGATTGACGGGTTACTACAACCAACTGGAATTCCCCTACCTCAACAGCCTCGGAAGTGCCGGACAGATAGTCTCCATAGAGAGCGCCACACTCTACCTCTATCCTCTGGCCCGGAGCTACAACGAAGTGAGCCAGCTTCCCAATGACATCCGCCTTTATATCACGGACGAGAACAATGTGCTGGAGGACTACGTATACGGCAGTGACGGCGTAACCGTACAGACCGGCGACCTGACCATCGACGAGATGTACGGGAAAGAGACCTACTACTCCTTCGACCTCACCGAATTCATCCGCAACAACTACGGCACTTCGGGCATCAAGCGGCAGAAACTGCTGATGAGTCTGACAGACGAAGAAAGCACCACCACCTTCAACCAGGTCATCTTCACCAACGACCCCGAACAAGAAAACCAATGCAGATTAGACGTAAGATTCAAAATATACAACGAGCAATGAAACGCCATTACCGGATTCCCCTTCTGCTGTGCAGTCTGTGTACGGCAAGCCTCACCGCCGTGGCACAAAACACCACCAACCTGCCCACCTCCATGTACGGAGTGGGCGAACTGAGTGCCGGTGACGGCGGACGTTATGCCGGCATGGGCAACACGGGCATCGCCCTGAACCGTACCGGATTTCTGAACACGCTGAACCCCGCAGCCATCACCCGCATGGACACCGCCTGCTTCACGTTCGATGTGGGTGCATCTGCCTCATATGCCCGCTACTCCTTTCTGAGCGAACACAGCTCCAACTTCACCGGCAACCCCAACCGCATCAGCATGGGCTTCCGTGTCCTGCCGCGCTGGTATGCCCTTGTAGGTGCAGCACCATACAGCAGTGTGGGCTATGTCATCCAGACCGAAGAAGAGATAGAGGGAATGCCCGGCAACTACACCTACTCGCTCTTTGAGGGTACGGGCGGACTATACCGGTGCTACGTCACCAATGCCTTTGCACTGAGCAGGCAACTGTCGGTCGGCATCAACCTGGGGATGATAGCGGGCACAGTGACGCAAAGCGAAACGCAGGAAAGCGCCGTCGTAAAGTACGAATCTTCTAAACAGGCCTTTTATGCGGACTTCGGCATACATTACGAATGGGGTGCGACCGGACAACGGAAGTGGGCGGCAGGGCTGGTATTTGCTCCCTCCCTTCCCATCAGCCACGACAATACACTGACTTACAGCAACTCATCTACCAGCGAGAACCTCGATAAAGGATACCACAGCCGTACACAATATCTGCCCATGCACCTCGGCACCGGCCTCAGCATAACCACCGAACGCTGGGTGCTGACCGCCGACTACAACTACCTGGACTGGAGCCGCAACTCCTCCTCCTACACTTCCATGAAATACGAGAACCAGCACAAAGTGAACCTGGGAGGCAGCTACATTACCAAGCCACGTCTGGCACGTTCCACCGAGCTGATGGGTGGAATAGGTTTCGGCAACTCCTATATCAACCTGAAAGGCGGGAAGATGCAGTATCTGGAAGCCAGTGTAGGGGCGAGCTTCCCCATCCGGTACTCCTATCTTTCGCTGGGCGCCACCTGGCGGAAACAACTGAACACACGCAGCAATCTGATGCAGGAAAGCCGATTCAGCCTGAATCTGAACTTGACGTTCGGGGAAAGGATTTCGAGAGCAAAACTAAAGTAATACAAGGTTCCGGTTCACCACAGATTACACGGATTTTACACCGAATGATTATCATTTGTTGGATCTATATATGCAACGCGTTGCATATATAGATGCAGCACGCTGGAACTATAGATCCAACAAACAAAGTATATAGTATCTGAAAACAGGGTATTACAACACTGCCAGCCTGGACACATACCCTTTCACCCTTTCGCGGTAAGCATCGCCAATGGGGACATCCTTCTGCTCGATGAGCAATGTGCTGCGCCCGATGGCGCTGATGCAGTCCATGCGGACAATAAAAGAACGGTGTACGCGGATAAATTCATCGGCCGGAAGTTTTTCTTCCATATACTTCATGCTACACAAGCTCAAGATAGGCTTAGGGGCATCTTTACAGAAAATCTTCACATAATCGCCCATACCTTCTATATAGTTTATCCGTTCCAGGTCGAGCCGCATGATGCGGTTGTCACACCGCATGTAAATCACCTTCGGAACCTCTTCCGGACCTTGCCTTTGCTTGGGGGCGGACGTACCTGCATCCTGCAAAGAGAACCAGCGTGCCGCTTTGCTGACAGACTGGAAAAACGTGGAGAAATTGAGCCCGTCCATCAGATAGTCCAACGCATCCAGACGGAAACATTCGGCAGCATAGCGGTCGGTGTCTGTAATGAAAATGACACGAGTGGACGAGGACAAGAGCCTGCAAAAATCCATTCCGTTGATTTCACCTTCTTCCACCGGATAGATGCCGACAAAATAAACTTCCACTTTTGTCTCATAATAATCCTTCAGCGCTTCAAGAGGATTGCCGTACTTTCCGTGCAAAGAGAGAAAAGGAACTTTGCCGATATACTCTTCCAATCTTCCGGCAATCTCCGGGTCCGCATGCAAAATGGCACAATTCAAGTTCATATCCGTTTCTTTTTTACATAATGGACGCTGCCACATCCAAAAAACTGCAAACAGAAGAGCTAAAATTAAGCTTTATTTATGATTCAAAAACAATCTGCCTCTACGGAAAGACTATATTATCAGGAAAATAAAGTGCTTATTATGAACAGTTTCAAAAAATAAACTTATCTTTGCATGTACATCCCCACAAAAAGTAAAGGCTATGAAACAACAGAAACTATTCCACCTCGTATTGTCCGCCAT
This sequence comes from Bacteroides sp. AF34-31BH, assembly GCF_003602795.1. Classification (NCBI taxonomy): domain Bacteria; kingdom Pseudomonadati; phylum Bacteroidota; class Bacteroidia; order Bacteroidales; family Bacteroidaceae; genus Bacteroides; species Bacteroides sp. AF34-31BH. The sequence goes on along the minus strand of NZ_QTLV01000017.1, from coordinate 31,316 downwards.
GCTGATTGTTTGCACGACCGGCTGTTATGATAAAGACGAAATTAAAGATGCTGAAAAATATCTGTTCAAAGATATTCAATACTCTTTTGAAGAAGGGGATGGATTCAGTACGTATGATGTAGAGCTCCTGCCCTTCATCATGGAAAACAATTTAAACAATAGTATCACCACCACAAACTCCCCCTTCGAAGACACATGGCAGGAAACCACCTTCCAGAGCAACGACCCCGAAGCATTTGTATGGATGGGGGAAGAAGATGTGTTCGTCAATACCCCTTACATGTTTGGAGATGAACTATTGTTAAGTGGGGCAACCATAAAATATGGCAGCGAAACAACAAAAGCCAAAGGTCCAAACAGCAGTACTTCCACCATCAGCATACAACCTCACTGTCGGCTCATCATAAAAGGAACACTACACTACAGCAAGCTTGTAGCTACCTATACGCTGACATTCGCAGGTGAATATACAAAAACGGAAAAACAGATAAAGGGAAAGTTCATACAAACAACTCCGGAAAGCTACACAGGAGACATTACCATGGAACCGATAACGGCAGATTAAAACGGAATCGCATACGTGGGCACACCCTATTGCTCACCCTCTCCGTTCCTCCAGTAACCGGATAAACTCCTCCTCCTTGACGGGAAGAAGCACTGCACACTTGCCCTCGCCATATTTCACGAGCACATAGCGCATCACCGCAAACCGCCCTACCTGCATGGAAGAAGCACGCTCCACAGAAGTGATGTCTTTCATCAGAATTTCCTTACTCCGGGAGAAACGGCCGAAGGACAGCACCAACTTCCCGTCGGGCGTTACGGTATAGGTGGTATGAATCAGCTTCTCGATAATAACCACCAGCCAAAGCATGAAAATAGCAGCCAGGAACGGAGACTTGTACCAAAGCATATAGACGGCGAGAATACCTATCAGGATGAGAAACAGATACTGCCCCATAGCAATGCGCGCATGAAAGATTCGATTCATTTTATCTGATTTTTGCCGCTAAGGTACGTATTTTTATGATAACAACTTCTTCATTAGTATCTCCATTTTTCGAACTTCCGTCACATTCAGCTTGCGGCAGACCGAAGCACATAACAATTCTACCCGTTCCGGCGAAAAATAAATCAGTTCTGCAATCTCCTTTACAGACTGTCCAAGAGCTACCAGCATACATATCAGTTCTTCATCCTTATCCACCTCCGGAATAGACTGATAAAGTTTTTCTAAAAAAGAAGGATAATGAAAAATAAAGATTTCACGGAATACAGCCTCACGAGTTCCAGACAACAAAGCCTCCGAAGCATTGGGAGAATCTTCCGAAATCATTTCGCGCAAAGCTCTGGCAATCTCCTGCATATTAAAAGGTGTCACTGTTTTCTTTGTTTTCATTGTATCTTATTTCACCATTATACATATTTACAATCGTTTTGATACAAATTTGCAAAATATGCACAACCTAACCATAAGAATACGATATACAATCTGATATACAATTTCATATTATATTTATTATCAAATAATTAACAAGAAACAAAAAAACAAGTCCATTGTTGTAAATTTTAAATTAAGAAATTATATCTTTGCCTTACAAAACAAACAGTCCACAAAATATGAATGCCAAAAAACTTTCATTTTTACTTCTGATTCTCGTAGCTGTAGCCTGCACCAACCACTCCACCTCTTCGGAACAAGACGAAATGAGGCATTGGAACAATGTCCTTCAACAAATCAATGCCTTACTACTCGAAAACAAAGCGCGACAAACGTTGGATCTTGCCAAACAGACCTTGCCCGAAATCCTGGAATCGGCAGAAAAAAACGGAACTACAGATACCCTGATTTACTATGCCCGCAAGATATTTAATGCCTGCGGGAACAATTACATAAACACCAAACAATACAAAGACGGCATCGACTATATGGACAGCATTGGGAACCATCCCCTCATCCGCGAACATTGCCCGCACGAACTGCTGAGTTTCAAGGCCGGACTGAACCAACTGTATGGCAATAACCCGGAAGCTGTCCGACTGGCAGAAGACTACCTCCAGTTACCGGTCTGTACCAGTGCCAATGACTTTATCCGGCAGGCAGAAATCATAAGCGGTGTCTACATGTACTCCGGAAACAATCTACCCAAAGCTATCCAAATTTTGGAAAAAGCAATAGATGTCTACCGGAAAGGTGGAAACTTCCCGAACATGCTGCGGATAATGTCACGGTTGGGCATCTATTACCACCTCAGTGGCGAATACGAGAAAGCTATAGCCACTAACCAAGAAGCCATAGCCACTTACAACGACAGCATAGCACCTGGAAATGTAGTGATTGCCTACGGAGAACAAGCTAATCTCTACGCCGAACTGGGTATGTACGACCAGGCCCTGGAAATGAACAAAAAAGCCCAATACTACTCCATGCTGAAAGACAGCTTCGGACTGGGAGACTTGTACCGCTACCGTGCCCAGATCTTTCGTAACATGAATCAAAAGGACTCTGTATTCCACTACCTCAGGCTGGGAGAAAAGTTGTCAATGATACAAAACAGCTTTAAGGGCGTATTCGTAAACAAAGTAGAAACGGTAAACAGTTATCTGGACTATCCCGACTCTTTGGAAAAAGCACTGCAACTTGCCCTTAGCATCTGTCCCGATACCACACGGATGCCCCAATGGGCCAAATACCAACTCAACCTCCACCTAGGCCGGGCCTTACTGCAAACCGGGAAAGAGCAAAACGGCATACACCTGATAGACCGGGCTGCACAAGACCTCATCAACATGAAGTTCATGGAAGGCCGCGATGCCAACGAGATATTAATGGATTACTATCTGGCCAAAGGCATGAACGACGATTTTGCTCGTTGCTACATCCGTAACCGACAGTTTGCCGATTCTCTGGACAATAACGAAAAGAAACGTGCTGTGGCAGCAGCCAACATCCGGTTTGATGCCAACCAAAAAGAGAAAGAAAACAAACTGCTCTCGGCACAAGTGCAATGGCAGCAACAGCAGTTGTTCTACAACATCTGCATCTCCATTACATTACTGTTGCTACTTATCACCACTACAGCCTATTTCATCATCCGAAGGAAGGCCAACCACCAGCTTATAGAAAACAACAAACGGGAAATACAGACCCTCATTACCCGGCAGCAAGACCTGAACCGCCGCAACGAACAACTGACGGAAGAAATAGAACGGGCCATGGCTACCAATAACCTCAACTCCATTCGCCAGCTCACCGTGCAAAGCCTGCTCAGCAGGGAAGATGAGAACACATTCCGCCGGTCGTTTGCCACCATACATCCTTCTTATCTGCCCAAGCTCCGCGAAAGTTATCCTCAACTGACCCGCAACGAAGAATTGCTGGCCATGCTCATCTGCATGAACCAAAGTACCGACGAAATAGCCCTTATCATGGGAATCAACCGGAATAGTGTAAACGTAGTCCGTTCGCGCATGCGCAAGAACATGGAATTGCCCAAAGAAAAATCCCTGGATGAAGTATTGAAACAATACCTTACATAACAAATAAAAATAAGCCCGCTTATTTTGCTCTACGTTTGGTTTACACTATCTTTGCGGCGTTTAATACACAAAACCTATGGTAAGAAAGTTCGATTTTCTCGTTATCGGCTCCGGACTTGCCGGTATGAGTTTTGCGCTGAAAGTAGCGCATAAAGGAACAGTAGCCCTCATTTGTAAGGCAGGTTTGGAAGAGGCAAACACTTATTTTGCACAAGGAGGTATCGCCTCTGTCACCAATCTGGCCGTAGACAATTTTGAAAAGCATATCGAAGATACCATGATTGCGGGTGACTGGATAAGCGACCGTGAAGCCGTAGAGAAGGTGGTGCGCAATGCCCCCGAACAAATCAAGGAGCTTATCAAATGGGGAGTGAACTTCGACAAAAAGGAGGACGGAGAGTTTGACCTGCACAAAGAAGGCGGCCACTCCGAATTCCGCATCCTCCACCATAAGGACAATACGGGTGCAGAGATACAGACCAGCCTCATTGAAGCTGTGAAGCAACACCCCAACATCACCGTACTGACCGACCATTACGCTGTGGAAATCATTACCCAGCATCACCAGGGAATCATCGTTACCCGCCACACCCCCGGCATCAAGTGCTACGGTGCCTATGTGCTGAACGAAGCGACGGGCGAGGTGGATACCTTCCTTTCCAAAGTCACCATCATGGCAACGGGCGGTTGCGAAGCCGTTTACCGCCATACCACCAACCCGCTGGTGGCCACGGGAGACGGCATTGCCATGGTCTACCGTGCCAAGGGAGCAGTGAAAGACATGGAATTCATCCAGTTCCATCCCACAGCCCTTTTCCATCCGGGAGACCGCCCCTCGTTCCTCATCACCGAAGCCATGCGCGGTTATGGCGGCGTGCTGCGTACCAAAGACGGAAAAGAATTCATGCAGAAGTACGACCCGCGACTCTCACTGGCCCCGCGTGACATCGTGGCGCGTGCCATCGACAACGAAATGAAACAGCGCGGTGAGGACCATGTGTATCTGGACGTCACCCACAAAGACCCCGAAGAAACCAAGAAGCACTTCCCTAACATATACAAGAAATGCCTCAGCATCGGTATAGACATTACAAAGGAATACATACCGGTAGCCCCCGCCGCCCATTATCTCTGCGGTGGCATCAAGGTGGATTTGGACGGACAGAGCAGCATCCGCCGCCTGTACGCCATCGGCGAATGTTCGTGCACCGGACTGCATGGCGGCAACCGTCTGGCAAGCAACTCACTGATTGAAGCCGTGGTTTATGCCGACGCGGCAGCCAAACACGCGCTGAGCGTACTGGAACGTTATGACTTCAACGAAGACATTCCCGAATGGAACGACGAAGGTACCATTTCCACCGAAGAACGTGTCCTCATCACACAAAGCATGAAGGAAGTGAACCAGATTATGGAGGCATACGTAGGCATTGTCCGCAGCAATACCCGGTTGACACGTGCCTGGAACCGACTGGACATACTTTACGAGGAGACAGAAGCACTCTTCAAGCGGAGCAAGGCTACCCGAGAGCTGTGCGAACTGCGCAACATGATAAACGTAGGATACCTGATAACAAAGCAAGCCATGGAACGCAAGGAAAGCCGCGGACTGCACTACACGATAGACTATCCGCACGCCAAGAAATAAACATAAATCCTCTCCATCATGAGGAAACAATATTTCTCTTTCATTTTTTTGTATATTTTCTCAAGCTGTCTCTACAGTCAGACGATGGACGACAATATCATCATCAACTGCTGTGAAGACAGCTATGTTTTCAAAGAAGGACCAGGAGACAACCCCATCGTACAAAACACCCGAAAGACCGAATATGAAGCCTTGCGGATGGGAGCTACCGTACAACCTCATATGTTCTATGGCGAATTCATCTCCCTGGACGAAGCCAAAGCCAAGGGAGTACTTGCCCCCAAAGCCATCCACCGCCATGCCACACCGGAAAATGTATTCTTCGACGATACCCGCATCTGCTACTTCAACCTCTCCCTAAGCCGGCAGGGGAAAAAGGCGGCCGTACAGTTCAGCCGTACCTTCCATGACCTGCGCTACTTTACACGCATCTACTTTCCGGAGGAATACTTCATCCGCAAGAAACGTATCACCGTCACCATTCCTGCCGCACTGTCCCGTTTCCGGTTGGTGGAGAAGAACTTCGGTCCCGGCATCCGGTGTGAAAAGAGCGTGAATAAGGAAGGGGATTCCCTTTTTGTCTACACCTTAAAAGGAGTGCCTGCCACCCGAAAGGAAGAAGCTGCTCCCGCAGACAACTGCCTCTATCCCCATCTGCTGGTGACCGGTCCCTTTGCCGATGTACAGGCCATGTACCGCTGGCTGAACGGACTGGCCGAGGTGGACTGCACTCTCCCCCAAGCCGAAATGCTGACGGATGAAATTACTGCCGGATGCACCGATGAACTGGAGAAGATACGCCGCACCTATGCCTACGTACAGCAGAACATACGCTACATCGCCTTTGAAAACGGATTGGCAGGACATCGGCCCGACCGGCCTGCCGAAGTGCTGCGCAAGCGTTACGGCGACTGCAAGGGAATGGCACTCCTGCTGCGCACATTGCTGAAAGCCCAAGGATTCGATGCCCGAATGGCCTATATCGGTACGGACGACATCGCCAGTTCTCCCGACGAAGTGCCGACACTGGCTGCCATCAACCATGCCTTCTGCCTTCTTTTCCATCAAGGGAAAAGATATTGCCTGGATGCCACCTACCGATACCTACCGCCCGAAGACATCCCCCAAGGTATACAAGGCCGAAAAGCACTGGTAGAAAACGGAGACAGCTGCCTGATACTGACTCTTCCCCAGCAGGATGCCTCTACCTCTACGGACAGTCTCAATTATCACTATCGCTTGATGACGGACAGCAATCCCCCTACCCTGAAAGGCACCGCCATCCGCGTAAGTACGGGCGAATACAAGGAATACCTGCTCAGTCTCTACCATGACACCCCCAAGGAGAAGCAGACAGACCTGCTAAACAATCAGATAAACAATACCGCTGCCGTACAATCGGCCGATGGAGAGTACTGCCTCGAAGCAGACCCGCACGAAGATTTCTTCCACCAGCCCATTGACACCACCCGCCGCAAGCAGGATTACCTACTGCCGTGGAGATGCCGTATTATACGCGAGGTAACGATTGATATTCCACAAGGATATGCCGTGTCTTATTTGCCTGCAGACTTTCACATTGAAACGAATCAGGGCATCCTCAGTTGCTCCTACCGCGCCGGAGCAGGATATATCCACTTCCGAAAAGTGATGGAGATACGCAGAAAACGTATTCCACTTGCTCTTATCCCTGCTTGGAATGATGCCCTGCGACAATGGAAAAAAGCCTGCAACGAACAGATAGTAATCCGGCAAAGCACCCTTTAAACAAATAATTGAACATAAAACGCCATCACCATGAAAACAACACGTTCTTTCCTACTGCTGCTGATGTTACTTGCCACTTCGGGACTAAATGCCCAAAAGGAAGAAGACAAATATGCTGCGCTCGTAAGCGAAGTGCGCAATGAAGTATGGTCGCTGAACCTGCCCGACTTTAAAAATATGACTGTACCCGAGAAATACAGAAACGAACCCGCCGTTATCCTTGCCGCACACAGCCGTCTGGAGGTAACCCGGAAAACCAAGTTGGACTGGTGGGGAATGGGATTGACCAAACAACAGATAACCTGCCGCAGCATCTACCGCCAAATGGTATACATCAACAGCCAAAGTGCACTGGAAGAGATGTCACAGTTCAGCTTCCTTTCCCAGGAAAAAGAACGCTACACCCGCAATGAACAACAGCGTATACTGGGTATGCGCATCATCAAACCGGACGGAACAATTCAGGAAACAGCCCCGCAGGAGTACATGGAAACCGATGAAGGCGGCCACCCACGTAGCCACAACATCCAAGAGAAATGGAACAAGCTGGCCGTACCCGGACTGGAAATCGGAGACATCATCGACTTGTTCTTCGTACGATACACCATACTGAACAACCAGAACCCCGAACCTTTCGGTTTTTACTTTATGGACAGCTATCCTCTGCTTGCCTATTCCGTCCATTGCGAGATAGACCCCAAGCTGAGCACTTTCTACCGTTGCCTGAACGGAGCAAGGGACTTCGACCATAGCACCGATACCGAAGGAAACCATATCCTCGACTTGCATACCGGAGACTCCGGACGTGTCATTCCCGACTTCTGGTACAACAGTGCCCGGCAAACGCCCATGATTCTGATGTACATCTACAACAGCAAGACACCCTATGCCTGGATGCCGCCCAGCGCCCGCAAGCCGGGACTATATGCCAACCCCAATCCAAAACTGATGACAGATGACACACGTGCCTCCATGAAGGCTCCCGGCACCAACTGGTCCGGTCTGCGCAGCGGACGGAAAGGCGAAATATCCAAAGCCCTCAAAGCCCGTCAAGCCGAAGGATGGAGCGATAAGAAACTGATGGACTATCTCTACCAATACTGCTATTACCGGTATATGGAAAACGGTGCAGACTATACTCCCGCCAGTTTCATCCTGCTGATGCACGAACTTCTGGAAAAAGCAGGTATTCCCCACCGGACAGGAATCACGACCAAAGATACCCGGGAGCCTCTGGACCAGCTCATCAACTACAGCAATACCACTTGGTTTATCTATCTGGAATCCAACGGAAAATGCTATACTCCACCGGCCTGCTATGCTGTTCCCGGTGAAGTGCCTGCCAGCCTGCAAGGCGAAGAAGCCATACTGGAAGACAACACATGCCTTACCCTTCCCTCCACCACCCCCCAAGACAACCGGGATATGGCTACCATAAACGCTTCTATAAGCGGCACCACTCTCCACATCAGCCGCCGGGAAGAGATGAGCGGTGCACTGAAAGAACACTTCCAACCCTACCTCATTATGGACGAGGACCTTTACAACTCCGTTCGTCGCCAACTGGGTATTACAGCCACCATCTACGACGAAACCAAAGAAAAATTCCATGCCGACCTGCGCGAAAGTTACCGCCGTGAACGGGAGCAGGAGAAAGAGCGTTACCGTAATGAAATCATCGGTTATCATGGCTCGGAAGAAGGACTGGAAACACTCCTCGGCTACCAGCTTTTCAGCATCGGAAACCGGGCAGACAGTGCGGCACTTGCCTATCAAGTGGACTATGTACTGGACGGATACGTAAAGAAAGCGGGTACAAACTTTGTTCTCTCCGTAGGTCGGTTGATAGGGTCACAGCCAGAGCTGAAAGGCGAACAACGCCTGCGCAAGGAGGACATTTATTGGGAGATGCCCCGTTGTTACCAATGGGACATCACAGTCAATCTGCCGGAAGGTTATCGAATTTCTCCCGAAGGCCTGGAAAGACTGAACGTAAAAGTAGAAAACGACTGCGGCGCTTTCATTGTCCAAGCCACCACTGAAGACGGAACATTAAGAATAAAAGCCGAAAAACGCATCAACCACAAGACGGAACCGGTAGCCAACTGGGAGAAACTGCTTGAAATAACCGATGCTGCCAACAGTTATGAAGCACTTTCAATAGTGTTCCAAGCAACCATTAATCCCCCTACATCTCCAACAACCGGCTATTAATCCTTCTCTGCCCGCTGCAGCATCGCCATACACAGCTTGCTGTCGTACTGTACAGCCACTGCAAAACGACTGCATACTTTTTGCAGCGTCACTGCATACCGGTTTGCAGCAGCACTGCAATTGATTTGCAGCAGCACTGCAACAGTTTTGCAGTCGCACTGCAATTTGTTTGCAGTGACGCTGCAGCAAATGTGCAGCAATTACAAGCTATATGACTGTCACAGCAAACAAAAAGCCCCGCAGAGCTTGCTTTCGCTCTGCGGGACTTTGTTCTCTCTATGAGGAAATTATCATCAATAGTTTGACTTCTTTACTTCGAAATAAGCCTGCGGATGCAAGCAAGCCGGGCATACCTGAGGAGCTTCCTTACCGGTGTAGATGAAACCACAGTTGCGGCACTGCCATACTACTTCGCCTTCCTTGGCAAATACGCTGGCAGTCTCTATATTCTGGATAAAAGCGCGATAACGTTCTTCGTGTCCCTTTTCGGCAATGGCGATGTTACGGTACATAAGAGCGATTTCGGGGAAACCTTCTTCGTCTGCAATATCAGCAAACTTAGGATAATCCAATGACCATTCTTCGTGTTCGCCGGCAGCAGCTTCCTGAAGATTTTCCAGGGTAGTGCCGATAACACCTGCAGGATAAGAAGCGGTGATTTCCACCATACCGCCTTCCAGCCACTTGAACATACGTTTAGCGTGTTCCTTTTCCTGGTCAGCCGTTTCTGTGAAAATAGCGGCGATTTGTTCGTAACCTTCTTTCTTGGCTACACTTGCAAAATAAGTGTAACGCATTCTTGCTTGTGATTCACCAGCGAATGAAGTCAGCAGATTCTTCTCAGTCTGAGTTCCTTTAACACTTTTAGCCATAGTCTCTTTTTTTATTAGTTAATATAATTACGTATAAATGTCGTTCGTACTGTTTATAAACAACACAAAATTACGAATTTAATTTGGAATAATCACACCTCTTCCCCATCGGATTTATTTATCGTCTTATAGAAAGAATCTATCTTCACCGATAACCCGAAGAGGTATTTCAGACATAATTAATAGCACATATCTGATAAGGAAAACAAAATACATCACAGTTGTGTTCACTAATATCCATTATTTTATCTACTTTTGCAGGCAATTTGCAATATATACATTACATTCTGTATAAAAAAACGTATAAAAAAGTAGATTATAATGAAAGCGTTCGGATTCAGACCAAAGCTATACACGGCTTTAAAAAATTACTCTAAAGAACTGTTCATGGCAGACCTGATGGCAGGTATCATTGTAGGTATCGTTGCCCTCCCGCTTGCCATTGCATTCGGTATCGCCTCCGGCGTATCACCGGAGAAAGGTATCATTACGGCTATCATAGCCGGTTTCATCATCTCCCTGATGGGTGGGAGCAAGGTACAGATTGGAGGACCGACCGGTGCGTTCATCGTCATTATCTATGGCATCATCCAGCAATACGGTGAATCGGGGCTTATTGTCGCCACACTGATGGCAGGCGTACTGCTCATCCTGCTGGGAGTGTTCAAGCTGGGAGCTGTCATTAAGTTTATCCCCTATCCCATCATCGTAGGTTTTACAAGCGGTATTGCCGTCACCATCTTCACTACGCAGATTGCCGACATTTTCGGGCTGACGTTCGGAGGAGAGAAAGTTCCGGGAGACTTTGTAGGAAAATGGATGATTTATTTCCGACATTTCGATACCGTAAACTGGTGGAACACGATTGTAAGTATTGTCAGCATCTTCATCATTGCCATTACACCGCGGTTCTCGAAGAAGATTCCGGGGTCACTTATTGCCATCATCGTGGTGACAGTGGCAGTCTGGCTGATGAAAGTATATGGAGGCATTGATTGTATCGATACCATCGGCGACCGTTTCAGCATCCGTGCCGAACTGCCGGATGCCGTGATGCCTGCCCTGGATTGGGAAGCGATAAAGAACTTGTTCCCCGTAGCCATTACAATCGCTGTACTGGGTGCCATCGAATCTTTGCTGTCTGCCACCGTGGCCGATGGTGTGATAGGCGACAAACACGATTCCAACACGGAACTGATAGCACAAGGTGTTGCCAACATGGCTACCCCGCTGTTTGGCGGTATCCCTGCCACCGGAGCCATCGCGCGTACCATGGCAAACATCAACAACGGAGGAAAAACTCCCGTAGCAGGCATGGTGCATGCAGTGGTATTGCTGCTTATCCTACTGTTCCTCATGCCGCTGGCACAGTATATCCCAATGGCTTGCCTGGCGGGTGTACTGGTCATAGTATCCTATAACATGAGTGGTTGGCGTACGTTCAAGGCATTATTGAAGAATCCTAAATCGGATGTCACGGTACTGCTGATTACTTTCTTCCTGACCGTCATCTTCGACCTGACTATTGCCATTGAAGTAGGTCTGGTGATTGCCTGCGTGCTGTTTATGCGCCGCGTCATGGAGACTACCGAAATATCCGTCATCAAAGATGAAATAGACCCGAATGCAGAATCGGACATTGCAAGCAATGACGAGCACCTGATAATCCCCGAGGATGTGGAAGTATATGAAATAAACGGTCCTTACTTCTTCGGCATCGCCACCAAATTCGAAGAAATCATGGCGCGGCTGGGCGACCGCCCCAAAGTGCGCATCATCCGCATGCGTAAAGTTCCGTTCATCGATTCTACCGGTATCCACAACTTGACAAGCCTTTGTGAGATGTCCCAAAAGGAAAAAATAACCATTGTGCTCTCCGGTGTCAATGAAAAGGTACATAAGGTACTGGAAAAATCGGGCTTCTATGAGCTGTTGGGCGAAGAAAATATCTGTCCGAACATAAATGTGGCACTGGAAAGGGCCAAAATGATTATCCAACACTAATCCCGGCATGGCACGAAAAAAAAAGAAACAATCGCAAGGCGTCTATTATCTTATATTGTTTATATGTGCGGTCTGCCTTGCCTATGAACCCGTTGCAAAGATACTTTCGGATGCCAGGCAAAAGAGTTCTACGCCTGCCAAGATAGAACTCACGGCAGGCACACGCCTTGAAATACCGGCAAAGCTGAAGAACGTCTCCGAACAGATTCTCCAGCGGAAAGGCTACACAGTATCCTACAACAAAGATTTAAAGATACCCAACTGGGTAGCCTGGGAACTCACTCCCGAAAAACTGGTGGAGCGTGAAAGCCGTACAGACAAGTTCCTGCCCGACCCCGACCTGCCTGAGCACGAGGCAGTAACCACCGATGACTACAAAGGAGCCGGCATGGACCGCGGACATATGTGTCCGGCCGGTGACAACCGCTGGCACTGGAAAGCCATGCAAGAGAGCTTCTACATGACAAACATTTGCCCGCAGAACCACAATCTAAACCGTGGCGACTGGAAAGAACTGGAAGAGTCATGCCGCCGTTGGGCACAAGAAGAAGGCAAGATATACATTGTATGCGGTCCTATTCTCTATGACCAACGTCACCGCACCATTGGTAAGAAGCACAAAATTACAGTGCCCGAAGCATTCTTCAAGGTCGTTCTGTGTGCAGACAGCAATCCCCCCAAAGCCATCGGCTTCATTTATAAGAATGCATCAGGCAATCATCCGTTGGACAGCTACGTCAATACAGTGGACGAAGTGGAACGTATTACAGGTATCGACTTCTTCCCCGCCCTTCCGGATGAAATAGAAGAGAAGGTGGAAGCCGAATATGACTTGAAACTGTGGTAAAGGAGCTATTCCTTTACCCAGGCATCTACAATCTCGGCTACATAAACCCGGTGCAATCCACCGTGGTCACCGCCATACCAACGCTCGTAGACGGAATGGTCGAGAAAGAGTTCTTCTTTCATATCGGTAATGAAAAGCTTGCGGCACTCCAATCCCAGGCGGTCCTGCTCAAAGAGAATGTTTCCCCGCTCGGTAACGATAGAATTCAGACCAGTTTCCTTTACCTTATCCACTTCCCTACCCGATTTACTGCCACAAAGGTTGTAAATACTCCGGTTTTCCTTCCCTAAAAAAGAAAGGGTGAAATATTCGTTCTCCTCCATAAACTCATACGTATAGCGCTCGGAACGTATAAAGACAAACACCACCGGCTTGTTCCAAAGCCAGCCAATACCTCCCCAACTGGCAGTCATGGTGTTGAAATGTTCTTTACTGCCTGCCGTAACCAGCATCCACTCTTTGCCTATCACTTCGAAGAAGTTCTCGCTTAAATCTTTAATTGCTATTGATTTCATAAGTATATTATTAATAAGAAACACTTACCGGTATACCCGTTTCCCGTATCCGTTCCGCAATGCGATCCAGTTCCTCGCGGGTGGCCTTCTGCAAATCATGGTCGGGCGTTTCGCGGTCGATGGTATAAATCATCACTTGGCGGGGAGCAATCTCCTTGACAGCTTCCAGCCAGGGAAGAACAAATTTATCGGATGTATTATCCATATCTTGTCCTTTATAACTTCCTTTGAGAAACATGGTCTGGATAATGCAGTTCCCTTTGAACGCTTTCATCCCTTCTATAATCTCCCGGATGGAGTAATGTCCGGTAGGACGGTCAAGTACACGGATATACTCTTCATCCACCGTATCCAGTTTAAGGATGTTGTTGTCAATCTTGTTCAAAGCCTCGAATACGGCAGGACGATGAATAAAGGTAGAATTGCTCAGTACGCTCACCTTTGCATTCGGAAAATACTTGTCGCGCAAGGCAAGTGTATCTTCTATGATTTCGGGGAAACGGGGATGTGCCGTCGGTTCTCCATTACCGGCAAAAGTCAGTACATCCGGTGTAGGTCCGTTTTGCTGCATGTCCCGCAGACGGGCTTCAAGGGCCGAACGGACTTCTTCGCGCGTAGGCAACGGCTGTTTGGGACGATGGTCGGCATTGAAACCACATTCACAGTAAATACAGTCGAAGGTGCATACTTTGCCGTCTGCCGGCAATAAATTTATTCCCAAAGATACTCCCAGACGGCGGGAATGAACGGGACCGAATATGGGGGATGGATAAATGACAGTCATACTATTTACTATTTGACGATTTACTATTTACTATTTAATACTCCGAGTATCTACTAATCTTAGCACTCCAGAGTTCATCCTTGGATTATCATACGGACAAAGATAAAGAAAGAAATAAAAAAGCTATCAATCATTCCTCTAAAACTTGATACGCAGTTGCATCTGCAAGTCCGCTTTCCTATTTCCCGGTATCTCATCATTGCCCGAACCAATCGTCTCCCTATCCTGATAAACCGTCTGTCCGAATTTGGCAAGAAACATGAAGTTCTTACTCAAATCATATCGCAGATGAGCGGAGTAACGGAACCCTTTGCCATAGAAGGAAGGGGTATAGAAAGTATATAACAATCCACGCTCGGAGGCGTAAACACGCGAATCGTAATCGTCCGTATGAAACCAGGTTCCCTGCACGGAAACTGACAGAGGGAAGGGGAAAGTGTACGAGCAAAATTGAGTACACTGATAACCTTGCCGTCTATCAAAGCGATACCCTTTCCCATCCTGCTGACGGAAGTGGTTATAATCTATTGTAGTACGAAAGATATATCTTCCCGGCATATAGGTCAGCCGATAACGGAGTTTATGGTGATAAATAGGTTCGATAACTGCACCGCTTGTACCCGTCACGTCTCTTTCTTTCTGTTTGTACCGATAATTAAAATACATCGAAAGGCTCTTTCGAGGAGTATAAGTAACCTGAAACATGACATCCACTCCCTTTGAGGGCTTACTTATACGGTATTTCCACCAAGGAAAAGAAAACACATCCAGTGAAGTGAAAAACTTCCACCGGGCGAAAGGTGTGGCCTCTGCTGCCAGATACCATCCGTTCTCATTCTGCGGCATACTGCTTTCGCCAAAGGAACGCCCAAACAAAGTCCAATAATCATATGAATAATACCGGTGAACAAGTAGCAGATGATAATCGGAAGAAAGATTATACTTCAGCCGGTTCAGCAACGCATAGCCTTTACTGCCGGTTGCCGCTTCCCCCACCCAGACAAAACGGCCCAGACGATACCTATAATCCATGCCCACATTATAGAAATCACTTCCATGAAGATTGTACTTTGCATACTTGTTCAACCGAGGCTTGTAAGGACGGTCGAAAAAATAGTAAATCCCCGTCACTCCCACCTTCAGAGAGCTCTTTTCATAGGTCACGTTTCCTCCTGTAACCTGCAAGGCAAAGGCATTCATTTTATCTGCCTCCTTCTGCGTGCGATGCAACCCTGTCTTGTAAATGGAAGTTATCTCGCCATCCTCCACCACACCGTCCATGGAGCGATGCGAATAGAAAGCCGAAATATCCAAGTAAGGCAATACTCCCACCGTTGCCGCCGCTCCCCGGAAATAATTGTACTCATCAGTAGAACTATGCTTACGGATGCCTCCGGTACGATATTCTGTTGTAGACATAGAGAATGTTTTTCCTAAACGAAAATCCGTACTAAGTACCAGTCCCTGCCCGAAGCTCAGACGGTAATTGCCCAATGCCAAAGCCTTCAGCCGCCCCAGATTCTTTATCAGAAAATAGAAAGAATAGTAATCATAGCCTTTTCTGTTGTGCAGGGCAAAGAAGGGTTCTCCGGCATCCTTCTCTCCCGTCACGCCTATTTGGAGATAATCTCCATAATGAAAATTATAGCGCAAAGAATGGTAAAGGGAAGGTCCCAGGTAATTCTTCTCATATCCTTTACGGATATAGAACGGTACATCCAAACGTGCCAATGTTTCGTGTTTCCCGTATTTCAGTATAGATTTTAAAGCAGGATACCCCCTACCCGCTTTCACTGCCTGCACACAGACAAAGGGCAACAGTAGGTCGATGGTACGTTTATCCATCTCCTCCACCAGCTGCAATTCATAAATGGTCTGCATCTGTCCGTGTATATAGACATAAGCCAGAAGATTCTCTATCTGTATATCCGTAAGAAAAGGAAACTGCTCTAATTGCCGTTTAGTGGCGGCATTGAGGTTGACAGGCTCTTGCAGACGTCGGGACAACTCCTCCAATTCATCTTCCCAACCGTATTCTTCCTCATTCCCGATGGAGAGTTGTTCCAAATTTTCTTCCAAAAGAAGTAAAGGCTGTTCTTTCTGAAGGCCGGATATATTTTGAGCTTCAAGCATAGGAGTCATTGACAGCATACTTACAAAAACTCCTATCTTGAGTAATTCCATTAATAGTAGGTCACTTTCATGTTTTGGGAAGCGAAGTTACCTTAAATAAGTTAATTGAGCAAGGAAAAATCAATATGATGCAACAACATTACACAGAATGGTGTACTTTTGCAACATGAACGCAAGGCTTAACATAGTAATACTCATCATGTTTCTTTCTCTCGGAAGCCTGAAATGCTTTGCACAGCAGCAACCACAGTCTGCTGCGCAAAAGAGTGTCTATCTTACTCCCATGTGCGTTTACGAAGGAGATACCATCCCTTATGTCAAGCTCCCCACTGTCTACATCTTCAAGCCGCTTAAATTCAAGAACAAGCGCGACATGAACAAGTACTACAAACTCATTCGTGACGTAAAGAAGGTACTTCCCATCTCCAAGGAGATTAACCGTGCCATCATTGAAACCTACGAATACATGATGACCCTGCCCACCGAGAAAGCCCGCCAGAAACACATGAAAGCAGTAGAGAAAAGCTTGAAGGAGCAATACACTCCCCGCATGAAGAAACTTACCTTTGCCCAAGGCAAACTGTTAATAAAACTGGTAGACCGACAGACCAACTCCACCGGATATGAACTGGTAAAAGCTTTTATGGGCCCTTTCAAAGCCGGTTTCTACCAGACTTTTGCCGCACTCTTCGGCGCCAGTCTAAAGAAGCAATACGACCCTATGGGAGACGATGCATTGACCGAACGGGTGATATTGATGGTAGAAAGCGGACAATTATAAACTGATGTTTATTCCCGCCTTGCGTGCCTGCGAATGTTGAAATTGGCGTTTCACATTATATGTCTTTCCGTCTTTGACGAACTTAGAACCGGTCTGCTTGAACCAGAAGTCCACTTTATTTTCCACACAAATTCTGCGAAGGTCCATCACCCATTCAAAATCACAAGGGCGGGCTTCGTAACCGGATTCTCCCCCTGCAACTATCTGTTCAATCCATTCGCCAACAGCATAAGTACTTAAATCTATCCTTTCCAGCAGCGGTTCACAGATTATTATCTTATGCTTTATGGGAGCCCTCTTATAAATGGGCAAGCGATAATCGGCGCAAGCCTGGTTTTCAACCGTACAGCAGATGGTTACATTATCATATCCGTCTCCCCAATCATCGGGCAGACAGTCAGAAAAACGGTCTATACGCTTGGTAATCATCATAAAATGCAGGTCACTGCGACAACGAATCATCTCCCATGCTTCGGCCCGCCATTTGTCAGCATCTTCCACAAAGAAATCGGAAGTAAAGCAGGTGTAGACAAATGTTCCAGGTGGTATCTTGAATTCTCCGTTACGCTTTTTACGCAAAGGCAGGTCAAAGTTTTTTGTCCGCACCACCACCGAACTGTCCACCTCTCGCCGGGCATCACCACGATAAACATAACAATGCTTACAACCTGCACTCAATTTATGGCAACCATGCCATAAGTTCCACATCATCGACTTCGCAACAATACCGTTCATTCAAACAAAAAACTTATCGTTAACACCATGTTGAAAACTATGTTAGCAACACAAATAATTAGTTATTAAACAATTGATATTAAGCTATATATTCAGTTAATAATAGAATGAACAATTGTTTATTACTACCTATTCGGGTTGTACCTCTCCTGCCATCGGAAGCTCTTTCCAACCTTCACCAAATGCATCATAAGCATCGGTAACCACTACAAAAGCCTTTGGGTCTACTTCCCTTATCTTCTGCTTGATACCTACCACTTCCTTGTAACTCACCACAAGAAACAGCATTTCCTTGTCTACATTGGTATAAAGACCACTACTCTTGATGCAAGTGGCTGTACGGTCCAAATCTTTAAGAATATAGTCGTGCAAAGCGGTAAGGCGCATATCACTGATGACAAACAGTATCTTGTCATTCTTCTCCCCATTTATCACATAGGCCAATACCCTCGAAGTGACAAAAATAGCTATCAGTGAATAGAAAGACAAATGCCACGAAGGTTGTGTAGCATCATCCGGATTTCCGATACCGAAACCGATAACCAATAGGCCGAATCCCACCACAATACCATCTACCAGCAGTATCGCCTTTGAAAAACGTATATGGCAATATTTCTGCAATATCATCGCCACAATATCCGTACCTCCTGTAGTAGCCCGGCTACGCACTACAATACCACAGCCTATACCGATAACCACCGCACCAATCACAGAAGTCAGCATCAAATGGTCGGACATATTCAGACTGCCACCCAGCAACTGTGTAGGGTCCAACTGATGGAGCGCTTCTTCAGAAGGATAGGAGAGGAGAGACAGCACATTCATGGCAAGCGGAGTGAATAGTGCCGCCACGATAGTACGTGCTCCCAATTTTGCTCCCAGTACCAGCACGGAAATGATAAGCAAAGGAATATCAAACATATAACCGAAAGTACCTACCTGAATAGAAGGGAACAGATTATGAAGCACAATACTAGCTCCATACACCCCGCCAGGAACAAGATTATAAGGATTGATAAAGTAAACAAAACCTGCTGCCAGAATAGTACAACCTACAAAAATGCCTATCCATGAAGATATTATCTTTTTCATATCGATATGATTTATATATATTCAGCAAATATACAAAAAATAAGAAAAGACACCAACTGTACAGCAAGTTTTCCACATACAACCGATATGTGTTGAATACATGGTTAACAAAAAGGATAAAGTAGGAGATAAAGCATTAATTTACAATGAATAAAGTGGTTGATTTTTATAATCAACCACTGTTCATAAAATCTCTCATCATACCTATATAGAACTAGTTTATTGGATCTATAGATGCAACACGCTGGATCTATAGATGCACCGTGTTCGATCTATAGCTCCAACAAACCCGATATATTGACAGCTTATTAACAGCCCTGTTATTATCTCAGTTTCTTGAATAAATCCCAAATAACAATACCCGCCGTAACCGATACATTCAACGAATGCTTTGTGCCGTATTGAGGAATTTCAATGCAACCGTGCGAATGGTCAATCACTTCTTGTTGAACACCCTTCACTTCATTTCCCATTACCACAGCATACTTTTTAGTCTTGTCCAGCACCAGTTCGTCCAGCATCACACTACCTTCCGCCTGCTCTACAGAATAAACGATGTATCCCTCGGATTTTAGGTTATCAACAGCTTCAACAGAGTTATCAACATATTTCCAATCTACGGTAAATTCCGCTCCCAAAGCTGTTTTATGCATCTCCGGATGGGGTGGGGTAGCTGTAATGCCACAAAGATAAATGCACTCGATGCGGAAAGCATCCGAAGTACGGAAAACGGAACCTATATTATGGAGACTGCGGATATTATCCAATACCACTACCAAAGGCAGTTTTTCGGCTTCCTTAAATTCCTCTACACTAATACGATTCAGTTCAGTTATCTTCAGTTTACGCATGACAATATACTTTTAAATCTCCCTGCAAAGATACTTTTTTCCGTTTATATCCCGGTTAATAACCGTTGAAAAGGTGTCAATACAATAGGGAAACAATTTTAAAAATAATCCTTGCATTATTCAAAGGTCTGCATATTACAGCAGTGAAACGAACAAACCAAAAAAGTTAAGGAGAATTTTCCAGGCTTCATTCAACATATTTTTCAGCCTGGTTTCATCGGTTTATAACTCTAAAGTTATTAACTTTGCATATTATTAACAACATGTTAATGCTGTTTAGCAGAAGTCTTATTATCAACGGATAAACTTAAAAACCCCGGTTTATAAGCATAAGAGTAAAATTCAGCTTGATACTAATAACTTCATAGGCAAGAAAAATCGTATTTATTTGTCCACACTGTTAACAGCCTATCATTACTATCAAAGGATTTTTAAAGAAGAAAGAGAAATTAAAAAATATAATTATGGATAATCTTATAGAAGCTATCAAGCAGCTGAAGAAGGAGAAGAACGCAATCATTCTGGGGCACTACTACCAGAAAGGTGAAATACAAGATATAGCCGATTACGTGGGCGACAGTCTGGCTTTGGCGCAATGGGCGGCCCGAACGGAGGCGGACATCATCGTGATGTGCGGTGTGCACTTCATGGGAGAAACGGCGAAGGTGCTTTGTCCCGACAAGAAGGTACTGGTGCCCGATATGGCGGCAGGCTGTTCGTTGGCAGACAGTTGTCCGGCAGACAAATTCAGTCAGTTTGTCAAAGAGCATCCCGGATATACGGTGATATCCTATGTGAACACAACGGCTGCCGTAAAGGCGGTGACCGATGTGGTGGTAACTTCTACCAATGCAAAGCAGATTGTGGAAAGCTTCCCCAAAGATGAGAAAATAATCTTTGGCCCGGACCGGAACTTGGGTAATTATATCAACTCCATTACCGGAAGAAATATGTTATTATGGGATGGCGCATGCCATGTACACGAGGAATTCTCGGTTGAAAAGATTGTTGAAATAAAACGGCAGCATCCCGATGCGGTGGTACTGGCACATCCCGAATGCAAGAGTACAGTCTTGAAACTGGCTGATGTGGTAGGCTCTACGGCAGCTTTGCTGAAGTACGCAGTGGCACATCCCGAAAAGAGCTACATTGTAGCTACCGAAAGCGGTATCCTGCACGAGATGCAGAAACAATGCCCGCAGACAACATTTATTCCGGCTCCTCCCAACGACAGCACTTGTGCCTGCAATGAATGCAGTTACATGCGGCTGAATACACTGGAAAAGCTTTATGATTGTTTGAAAAACGAATCACCGGAAATAAAGGTGGATGCTGAGATTGCAGAAAAAGCAGTGAAACCGATTAAGAGGATGTTGGAAATATCGGCTCAACTGGGGTTATAATGTGCTGATATGCCAATGTGCCAATGACCTTTCGGCGTGACAGCGCAGCCAATTAGCACATTGGCACATTAGCATATCAGCACATTAAAAACATTATCTCATTAAGAACTTACACAACTTGTTAGTGGCCAATGCCCGGTGACTGATTTTATTCTTCAGTTCATTCCCCATTTCTGCAAAAGTCTGCGTATATCCTTCGGGAATGAATATGGGATCGTAACCGAAGCCTGAAGCGCCTTTTCTGTTTTTCGTGATTTCTCCTTTCACGATGCCTTCAAACAGATGTTCCTTTCCGTCGATGATAAGTGCAAATACGGTACGGAATTGTGCCTTACGGTTCTCGATGCCCTCCATATCTTTCAGCAACTTCTTCATGTTTGCTTCCGAATTGTGTGCATCGCCGGCATAACGGGCGGAATATACACCCGGTGCCCCACCAAGGGCCTCCACTTCCAAACCGGTATCATCGGCAAAACAATCCAGATGATAGTTATCGAAGATATATTTTGCTTTCAGCAAAGCATTTCCTTCAAGTGTGTCTGCAGTTTCCGGAATGTCAGTATCGCATTTGATATCCTTCATGCTGAGAAGTTCGACCTTCTCTCCCAAAATGGCAGTCACTTCTTCCAGTTTGTGTGAATTGTTGGTGGCAAATACAAATTTCTTTCTCATATTATGTTCTCCTTATACTTGTGGCTTATACAAGTCCCTATTTCACTTTCAACCGGTCGAAACCTTCTCCGTATACACCGATGACGGAACTTTGGGAAATGAAAGCGTTCGGGTCTATATCTTTCACCATCCGGAATATTTCTACCGATTGGCGTTTGTAGGCAAGGACGACCAGTACCTTCACGTTGTGTTTACTGTACCAGCCGATACCGTCGAGTACCGTTACACCGCGATGGGTTTCTTTGGTGATGCGGTCGGCAATCTTTTCATATTCTTTGGAGAAAATAAAGAATTGAACGGATTGCCGGGCACTGTTGACTATGTAATCCAGTACAAATCCGATAACAAACAAAGTTACAAAACCAAATATCACACGTCGCCAGTCATGGAATACCACATAACAGGAACTGATGATGATGAAGTCGCAAGCCATAATCATGCGTCCCAGCGTGACATCCTTGTATTTATGGATGATGGCTGCAATGATGTCCGTACCTCCCGTGCTGCCGTTGCAGTTGAACACGATACCCAGTCCGGCACCGCACATTGCCGCACCTATCAGGCAAGCCATGAAGTCTTGTCCTTCGCCCAGCAGTTGGGGAGGGACGCCGTCTGAACCGTTCACCAGCAACTGAAAAAACCATAAGAAGAAAGTGAGTCCGAAGATGGCAAACGTAGTCTTGATACTGAACTTCGGTCCGAGTATCTTGATGGCAAAAGTCATCAGTACGGCATTGATGATGAAGTATGACCACTGGATGGGAAATCCGGTGGCATAATAGATGATGGCACCGATACCGGTAGTACCTCCGGTCGTAATCTGATAGGGAATGAGGAATGCCGCCCATCCCAGTGCATAGCTGATGAGTCCCAGAGTGATGAAGATATAATCCTTCAGCTCTCTCGTCACTTCCGCTTTGGTTGGTTTTGTAATTTGCATATCTGTTATTTGACAACGATGTTCACAATCTTCTTCGGCACTACGATTACTTTGACGATGGACTTGCCTTCCATCCATTTTTCAGAACGTTCGTCGGCCAATACAGCAGTCTGGATGGCATCCGATGCCGCATCTGCCGGGAACTCCATGTTGAACCGTGCTTTTCCGTTGAAGGAAACCGTATAGTTGACCGTATCTTCCACCAGGTATTCTTCGTTGCATACCGGCCACTTGGCATCGCATACGGAGCCTGCATTGCCCAGTGTCTCCCACAACTCTTCGCATACATGCGGAGCAAAGGGAGCCAGAACGATGATAAACTGGTTCAGGATTTCCTTCTTGCTGCATTTCATTCCGAACAGCTCGTTTACACAAATCATAAAGGCACTGATACTTGTGTTGTAAGAGAATTGCTCGATGTCTCCCGTCACTTTCTTAATCAGTTTATGGAGGGATTTCAGTTCTTCCTTGGTGGCAGGTTCATCCGTTACCAGATAATTGTCGTTGCGGTCGTAGAACAGTGACCAGAACTTCTTGATGAAGCGGTGCACACCGTCTATTCCGTTTGTATCCCACGGCTTTGATTGTTCTACCGGGCCGAGGAACATTTCGTACATGCGGAGAGTGTCGGCACCGTATTTGTCGACAATCATATCGGGATTGACAACGTTGAACATGGATTTACTCATCTTTTCCACAGCCCATCCGCAGATGTACTTGCCGTCTTCCAGAATAAACTCGGCAGTTTCGTATTCTGGACGCCATGCCTTGAAGGCTTCAAGGTCCAGAACATCATTGGATACGATATTCACATCCACGTGGAGTGGGGTAGTGTCGTACTGGTCTTTCAGATTCAGGGACACGAATGTATTGGTATCTTTGATGCGATAGACGAAGTTGCTCCGTCCTTGAATCATGCCCTGGTTCACCAGCTTTTGGAACGGTTCTTCGGCTACGGAAATGCCGAGGTCGTACAGGAACTTATTCCAGAAACGGGAGTATATCAAGTGACCGGTGGCATGTTCGGTACCGCCTACGTAAAGGTCTACATTGTGCCAGTACTCATCCGTTTTCTTGTCTACAAGTGCCTGGTTGTTGTGTGGGTCCATGTAGCGCAGATAATAGGCGCTTGAACCGGCAAATCCGGGCATAGTATTGAGTTCCAGCGGGAAGATGGTGATGTTGTCTATCTTTTCGTTTTCTACGACGCATTTGTTTACGGTATCCCAAGCCCATTTTGCGGCATGTCCCAATGGAGGTTCACCGGTTTCGGTAGGCAGGAATTTGGCTACTTCGGGCAGTTCCAAGGGCAGGGCGCTCTCGTCAATCATGTAAGGCATGTTGTCCTTGTAGTAAACCGGGAACGGCTCGCCCCAATAGCGCTGGCGTGAGAAGATGGCATCGCGCAGACGGAAGTTCACCTTTACACGTCCCAAGTTATGCTCTTTCACATATTTCTTGGTAGCGGCAATCGCTTCCTTGATGGTCAGCCCGTTCAGTGAGAGGTCGCAATAGGGAGTAACGCCTTCGCGTGGAGAGTTGCATACAATGCCTTCCTTGGCATCGAAGCTCTCTTCGCTTACATCGCAGCCTTCTACCAACGGACGAATTTCGAGACCGAAGTGCTTGGCAAAAGCATAGTCACGGCTGTCGTGCGCAGGCACAGCCATGATGGCACCCGTACCGTATCCGGCAAGTACATAGTCGCTTATCCAGATGGGAACTGCCTCACCGGTAAAGGGATTGATGGCATAGCTTCCGGAGAATACACCGGTAACGCTACGGTCGGCAATACGTTCGCGTTCGGTACGTTTCTTGGTGCGTTCCAGATAAGCGTTTACTTCATCTTTCTGTGTGTCGGTGGTAAGTTGCTGTACCAGTTCGCTTTCGGGAGCCAATACCATGAAGGTGACGCCGAACATGGTATCTGCACGGGTGGTGAAGATAGTGAATTCCAAATCGCTGTCTTTTACCTTGAATTCTATTTCAGCGCCTTCGCTGCGTCCTATCCAGTTCTTTTGGGTTTCTTTCAGGGATTCGGTCCAGTCGATGGTATCGAGTCCGTCCAGCAAGCGTTGTGCATAGGCAGATACACGGAGACACCATTGACGCATCTTCTTTTGAATGACGGGGAAGCCGCCTCGTTCGCTTACGCCGTCCACCACTTCATCGTTGGCAAGTACGGTTCCCAGCTGAGGGCACCAGTTTACCATCGTCTCGCCCAGATAGGCTATACGGTAGTTCATCAGGATTTCCTGTTGTTCCTTTTCGCTCTTGGCATTCCACTCTGCGGCGGTGAAACTCAGTTCTTCGCTGCAAGCCACGTTTATTCCTTCGGTACCGGTTTGGCTGAATGCTTCAATCAGTTCCTGGATGGGACGTGCCTGCTTTTCATCGTTGCAGTAGTAGCTGTTGAACATCTTTTGGAATGCCCATTGGGTCCAATGGTAATATTCCGGTTCGCAGGTACGGATTTCGCGGTTCCAGTCGAAAGAGAAACCTATCTTATCCAACTGTTCACGGTATCGGTTGATATTGTTGACGGTCGTAATTGCAGGGTGCTGTCCCGTTTGTATGGCATATTGTTCTGCTGGAAGTCCGTAAGCGTCATATCCCATGGGATTCAGTACATTGAAACCTTGCAGTCGTTTGTAGCGGGCGTAAATATCCGAAGCAATATATCCCAGCGGATGACCTACATGCAATCCCGCACCGGAGGGGTAGGGGAACATGTTCAGTACATAGAATTTTTTCTTCGTTTCGTCTTCCGTCACTTGGTAGGTTTTGTTTTCCACCCACCTTTTCTGCCATTTCTTTTCAATTTCCCTGAAATTGTATTCCATAGTGGTACTTATTAATATTTTGTTGAAAACATTGTTTATTCAATGGTTAAAACCGGTTAGTATTCGGTTAATATCGGTGCAAAGTTACGGGTTTATTTTCAGATTTGTAGCGAAGTAACATAAAAAACAATGGCAAAGACTTGATAATTCACTTTTTATTACTTACATTTGTGATGTGCTTTTAAAACTAATTTTTTGTTTGTAATACAAATAATAGCTAAATTAATTCAATAGGATATTTACTAAAAGATTTTTAGGATATAGCGAAGGATGAAGTCTGGGAAGATTTCATCCTTTGTGTTTTTTGTCTGTGTATTCGGCAGATTGTTGTTTATTATTCTGCCGATAAATGAGAGTTCGTTCAATAGGCTTCTAATAAGGGGTTTAAAGATTTACTAAAACGGGAGGAAAGATTTAGTAAATCTTCCTTCGAGTTTTAGTAAATCCTCCCTGAACATTATTTATGGTTGGTTTCATTGTATTGAAAAAAGAAAGTACGTATATTTGTGCGACTTGTCGGAAGTGTATGAACGCAATGAAAAATTATACTTATCATCTTGTTGCCGTCCTTACGGTAGGTATTTGGGGGCTGACCTTTATTTCAACGAAAGTATTGATTGGGCACGGTCTTTCTCCGCAGGAAATATTCTTGCTTCGTTTCCTGATAGCTTATATGGGCATTTGGCTTATTTCTCCCCGAAAACTGTTTGCCGACAATTGGAAAGATGAATTTTGGATGTTTTTAGGAGGCATGACAGGCGGTTCATTCTACTTTTTTACAGAAAATACAGCTTTGGAGATTACATTGGCGACGAATGTGTCGTTTATTGTCTGTACGGCTCCGTTACTCACCACCATTCTTTCTTTGTGGGTTTATAAAAAGGAGAAGGCCACCCGTGGATTGATGGCTGGTTCTTTGCTGGCATTGGTTGGTGTGGCATTGGTGGTTTATAATGGTAGTTTTGTATTGAAGATTTCTCCTTTAGGTGATTTCCTTACTTTGCTTGCAGCTTTTTCCTGGGCATTCTATAGTTTAATAATGAGGAAAATGTCCAACCGTTATGGTATAACTTTCATTACCCGTAAGATATTTTTTTATGGAGTATTGACTATTCTTCCTGCATTTCTGGTTCATCCCTGGCAGTTCGACATTGCTCGTCTTCTCGAGCCGGCTATTCTGTTCAATTTACTTTTCCTGGGTGTATTGGCTTCCTTGATTTGCTTTGTAGTCTGGAATGTAATATTGAAACAATTAGGAACAATAAGAGCTTCCAACTATATTTATCTGAATCCTCTCTTCACGCTGATAGGTTCTGCTTTTCTGTTGGGAGAACGGCTGACGATGGTTGCTCTGATGGGGGCGGTGCTGATATTGGGGGGAGTTTATTGGGCGGGAAAAAGGTGATGAATAGAATAGTCCTTTGAAATTCTTGTAAATCGCAGATTTTTTATAAATGGCAATTGAACATTAGTGTCCCATTAAAATTGGGACGTTATTAAAAATCAAATAAACTTGGTCCATTTGGTCCAAATCGTTCTTTGTCATTTTGCAATTTAGTTTTGTCAAAGAGGTCTCGAAGAGGCGTTTTATCTGTCAACTAGATGCTCAATATTTGAAGAATTTCGTACGTGCTCCTATCCAGTTGCATGTCGTGTTGAACAATTGCGACCAGGCAGTAGGTGCATATAGCAGCGTAGATTTGTATCCGAACGGCATTCTCGGTAGTACCTCAAAACTTTTTGATTTTGAGGTGCTGCTTCAGCCATTTGAAAAACAGTTCCACTTGTCATCGTTTTTTGTAAAGTTCAGCAACTTGAAGGGCAGAAATGTGTGTTGCATTCGTTAAAAAAACAAACTCACGTTTTTGTTCTTCATCCCAATATCTAACCAAGCGAAGAGGTTCGGGATAGTATTGTTTGGGATAAAAGCCCGTCAATCCAATAGTCATATCTGAAAATACGTTTTTAGGTAACCTGTGCTTCCACTTGATAGGCATGTATTGAAGATTTTTCTTGACTCTGACAACGAAGTAAGCACCTATCTGATGAATCCGATACAACATCTTGAAGTTGTTGTAAGCACGGTCAAAGATATAATAGGAGCCAGATTCATAGGGAATTTCATTCATCGCCTTTGAATCATGCACGGAAGCTTCGATAATGTGAAAGGATGCAGGTATCTGCGTTTCCACATCATATAATGTATGCACTTTGATACCACCCTTCTTCTTACGGAATTTAGCCCACCAGAATACGGAGAGGCATAAATCAATGGTTGTTGAATCAAAGGCGTAAACGTTTCCACCGAGTTTGAAGATGTCGGTAACACGCTTTTGTCTTGCTTCGTTTACCAAGTAGTAAGCATACGCCTCAAAGATGTGATAGTCCCTGTCCCCGTTGGCTCTAGCCAAGGATGATCTTGAAACATTTCTGCCCATCCCCAGATGATAACATTTAGAATGATGAGCATCAAGAGCGACAATCAAATCTCTCAGACTCTCACGATTCGAGAGTTGGCCAAACATCAAAGATAGCAACTGGTTCCAGCAAGTGAAATGCTTTGAGAACTTCGCCGGAAGGAAGACCCCAACAATAGTTAAGAAGTATCTCTTAAGTTGACTTTAAAAGATTGTTTTGAGATTTTATACTATGAAAAGTTGTATATATATAAAAAATGAGAACAGTAGAAATAGAGTATCTATTTTCTGCTGCTCTCATTAGAGTAATAAGCTATTTAGTAAGTTTTGTAATTTATCCTTTTCTTATTTTTATCCACCTTTTATCCTTTTCTGTTCTATAAATTAAGAACAAAAGAGGGGATAAATAAGGAGGAAAAGAAGTTCTACCCAAAAAGTAGTCCGTTCTTATTTCATAATGTGGTTTATTAATTCTTCCGGTGAAAGAGGTGTGATACCAAAAATATAGCTTTGACCAGACTGAAATGGTTCAGTCAGTTCAAAGTTCTCATAAGCGATACCACCAGGTATCGGAGATTTACTTGCCCAATAAGTATAACGACCATTCACAACTCCTTCTAACTCATTACTTGGATTGGAACAATACCAATATTGCGTTGCTTTTTTACCAGTATATTTCCAATGTGTATGTGTATCTTCAGCATATACAGCTTTTGTAGGGTCTTTCTCATCAGGTGACGCTATAAACCATACACCTCCATTTTTATCTTTTATCATTTCTGCCACTGGAGTATGGTTATGTTCTGTGAAATTAGAATCTTTATAGCTCGGCCATAATTGGCCGGCTTCTTTCGTTTTACCATCTGCGAGATGTAATGTCCTAAGTCTTGCTTTGTTTCCCATAGTAGCTGTGAGTATAAAACGATTTAGCTCATCTGACTCTTCCGTGGTATACGTAGTTAATTCAAACTCATAAGGCTTTCCTTCTGTGAATTTAGTCCGGACATAGATATCCGCACCATTATCAAAAGTTTCACAAAAGAAATACACAGTAAGTGTTTCAACTCCATTTTCCTTTGCTATTACTCCGTGAGCTGGATAATATTGATTTGGGAATGAGGGAGCTTCAGGAGTATTCCCACTCCAAAAACGTTTTCCACGAACATTATCAAGTTGACTCCATTCCAATTCTGAGAGCCCCCTATTATTTTTTGCTTTATCAATTGGTTCAAAAGCAATGAAATTGGTAACAACAAATTCATCATGTTCTAAATAAGGTGTATAGATACGAATTAGCCCACGTGGACCTCCTAATGGAGCAATTCCTATTCGGATACCATTTGCAAATCCCCAAATGGGTTGTGCTTTTGTATTTTGAGCAGGTTGTAACCATATTCCATTTTTTTCCGGAGTTGCTAAAGTTTCCGGAGCTATTTGTAGGTTAGTCTGTCCATAAAGGTAGTGTATTCTGCATGCAAAGAATAAAAGTGTAAATAGAATCTTGGTTTTCATGATTTTAAAAGTTTAAAATTAATTTTTATGTGTCGTTTATGGTAGTTCATATCGTTTTTAGCATGATTTGGTACTGCAAATATAAAAATGTTATAACGAATTAGCAAAATAATTTGCAGATTTAATTTTTATGTTTATATTTGCATCGTGAGAATACGATAAGTGCTACTGATTCAAGAGGTAACCTAAAAGTATAATACTATTATATAGCAAAAACGTTACACAAATATATGTCGTCACTAAAAAAAATATCGCTGAAGGATATTGCTGAAGCTGCAGGCGTTTCAACAGCATTGGTTTCGTTCGTTTTGAATGGGAAAAAGAAAGAGTATCGCGTGGGAGAAGAAACTGCCCAACGCATATTGAAAATTGCCAATGAAATGAACTACCAGCCTAATCTTGCGGCCAAAAGTCTTCGTAGTGGCAAAACAAAAACAATAGGATTAGTGGTTTCTGATATTTCCAACCCATTTTTTTCTCAATTAGCGCGTGTATTGGAAGATGAGGCAACCAAACGGGGATATACCGTACTTTTTGGAAGTTCAGATGAGGATAAGGATAAGATGACCCGTGTTGTTAGTAACCTTATTAATAAAGGGGTAGATGGACTCATCATTGTTCCTTGTGACAATTCTGAGAAATCCATCGCTTCACTTGTGAACAATAATATCCCTATTGTTTTGTTCGACCGCTATTTTCCGGAAATCAATGTCAGCTATGTGGCGTTGAATAACTTCAATGCTTCCTATATATCAACCAAACATCTTTTGAATGCAGGCTATAACGCTCCTTGTATGGTGGCTTATGATGTCAACCTTATCCATATGAAAGAGCGTATCCGTGGTTATAAAAAGGCTATGGATGAAGCCGGTAAGAGAAACTTGGCTAACGTGGTCTTTTTGAGGCAGGATGCTCCCAGAAAGTCCGCAGACCGTTTGTTGCCTAAAATGATTGATGGCGGTGTAGACGCTTTTCTTTTTGCCACCAACATGATTTCATTGGCTTGTTTATATACAATAAAGGACATGGGAGAGGGAATTATTGGTAAAATAGGTTTAGTGGGTTTTGACGGTAATCCGGTATTTGACTTTTTTGATGCCCCTATATCCTATATTCAGCAGCCTATAGATGTTTTAGTACAGAAAGCACTTGAAATACTGATAGATATCATTATTAACGGTAATACAGTGCAGTCTGTGCTTGCCGAGGGAGAATTTATTGAAATGGCTCCTTAGGAGAGCTGTTTTTTTTACATGATAGCTTAATCGATTTAGTTAATTTTTATATTAATCTCAATAAAATCAGTTGAACCATGAGAAATTCAAGATTAATCGGTGGAAAGCCGAAAATTGGTATCAGACCTATTATTGACGGTCGCCGTGGAGGTATCCGTGAGTCATTGGAGGATATGACTATGGGCATGGCCCATAAAGTGGCCGAGCTTTATTCTTCTGTCTTACGTCATAGTGACGGCACTTCCGTAGAGTGCGTCATTGCAGATACAACTATTGGTGGAGTGGCTGAAGCTGCCATGGCGGCTGAAAAATTCCGTAATAGTGGAGTCGGTGTTGTACTTTCTGTAACTCCTTGCTGGTGTTATGGATTCGAAACTATTGATATGGACGGAGAAATGCCAAAAGCCATCTGGGGCTTTAATGGTACAGAACGTCCGGGTGCGGTTTACCTGGCTTCAGCATTGGCAAGCCATACACAGAAGGGATTGCCTACTTTTGGCATTTACGGACG
>NZ_QTLV01000016.1:0-78465 GCF_003602795.1 Bacteroides sp. AF34-31BH | reverse complement strand
TTCCGAAAGAAACCTATGGCAAAGAAGAGAAAAATGGAAGCTTACCGCTCCGTTTTACTGTCAGAATGTCAAAACATCGCCGCCTTCGTTCCCGAAAGCGGATGCAAAAGTAGGGCTTTTACGGACATCTGCAAAATATATACAAGCTTTTTTTGAGGGTTTACGTGAACTTTTTCATAACTAGCTGATTGATAGATATGTTTTAAAGCATATTTTTTAAAGGGAAAGAAAGGCAGGAAGGAAAGGGACACATTATATATATACGCGCGCGCATCGGAATATACTAAGTTCACCCCTTGACATAGACCACAGAACGGCCGGCACCACGCTTGCGAATCACGCCGGAATCGATAAATGTCTGCAAATCCCTCGAAGCCCGGCGGGCGGTGACATGGACAAGGCGGGAATATTCTGCACGAGTAATACAGACATTAGCCTCCAGAAAGTCCATCATGCTTTTTTCACGGGCAACCATGTCGCCCATTGCTTTCGGTTTATCCGGGAAAAAGCGTTTATCCGCACGTTCCAACTCCATCTTACCTGCCACATAACGTTTGAATTCGATGCCGGGACGGAATTTCACCGTGGACATCTTGACCGACTCCGCACGTACTTCTTTCTTATTCATCACCGGATGGGTACACTTCAGCGTGGTGCTGAAGAAGCCAAGTCCCTCTATCTCCACCGTATAGCCCTTTGCCAGCCAGTCTCCAAGCGTAGTGGTGATGGCTTGCACAATACCCACAACCATGGCGTGGGGCATATGTTCTTCACGAAAAACCCGTTCCATAAACTCTTTACCAGAAATGGTTCCCTTGGAACAGACACGGGCATGCAGCGACTTCGGTTCCTCGCCTTCGGGGACGGGCGTTTCATAAAGGTCATAATAAGCACTCATAAAATAATTTAAATTAATGGTTTATAGAGAATTGAGGGAAACTTGCAGCAAACTTGGGGAAGAAATGTTCTCGAAATCGGCAGAAGCTGGCAGTAAAGGTACTAATTATTTTTCTTGCCACAAGGATTTTACTTTCTTTCCACTGCCGTATTCTTTTCTTTCCACAGCTGTGGAAAGAAAAGAATACGGCAGTGGAAAGATTAGCATTTAGGATAGAAAAGGATAACTCCCAATGAGTCTGTCCTTAGTTCTTGGCAGGCAAAGAAACAGAAGCCTCCAATATCGGGGAGACAGACTCCCAAACCTGAGCATCGATACTCTGCATTCCTTGCACAGAAGGATGCCCCCATTGTTTATCAATGTCGTGCAAACGAATATTCTCGATGCCATAGTGCCGGCAAATTTCATCCATGGAATCAGTTACCTCTTCGGATAATTCAGAATTGGTAATATTATAAATCCTGGCCGCAGGATAGAGCTGCTTGAGAGATGCAAGCAGATAGCAAAAGGCAGGACGGAAGCTATACAAATCGGCTTTCGTCCAGCCATCATATTGGTATGCGCCAATGGGAGCACCTGCCCAACTGTCATTGGTACCGCCAAAAACAAGGATTATGTCGGGGGTGCCGAGGTTGTGAATACGGGTGATAAAAGAACGGTCGGAGTAATCGGCTTTCTCGTAACCGGTATGACAGACGGTGGAGCCGGAATAGGAATTGTTGCGTTCCAACTGAAAGCCGTGCTCATGGATGAAACGGTACCACCAGGTTTCCTCCACCTTTGTCACATCATTCTCTTTCTTTTCGCCGGGAACTCCATACCAGCAGAGATTGGCGGCAGGAGAGACATGACCGTAAAAAGTGGAATAGGAATCGCCAAGAATAGAAACTTTCTTTTGAGCAAACACCCCTGATATAAGGGTCAGGGAAAAAACAACCAGAAAAAACAAGGATTTGCAGTTCATAATAGATAGATTTTTATGTCGTATGCCGCAAAGTTATAAAGTTTGTCCCGGTTTGACGGCAAGAAACCGTAGTTTTTTTGCCATAGCCCGCTTATATGAAAGCCCCTCTACCATCGGATTCCCACAAAAAAAGGAAATGCCGGATTGATAGAGGGGCGAGAGAATGAAGATGAGAAAGAGTATATTTTACTCCCGCCCTCCACCGAGGGCTTGATAGAGGTTGATGATACCTTGTATTTCATCAAAGCGGTCGGCTACCTGTGTCAGTTGGGCAGAGAGTAGCCCCTGCTGGGCAGTGAGCACTTCCAAATAGGTGGAAGTGCCGTGTTGCATCAGTAACCGGGTGCTGCGGACGGTAGTTTCCAGTGAAGTTATCTGCCTTGCGCGGAGCTCCGTCTTTCCACGGGCTACCTGCACTTGGGTCAGAGCATTGTTCACTTCGCTACCGGCATTGAGCAAAGCTTGCTGAAAAGCGAGCCTGGCTTCTTCCTGCTGTGCTTTGGCTATCTTGAGCTGTGCCACGTTCAGCCCTTTGTTGAACAAGGGTTGTGTCAGCGAGCCGATGGCGGAGAAGAGTAGTTTTCCTGGATTGACAATCATGCTTCCTGCCGAGTTGGTCCAGCCAGCTGTACCGCTCAAGGTGATGGAGGGGTAGAAAGCAGAACGGGCGGCATTGGTGCTGTAGAAAGCGGATGCCAGCGAGAGTTCGGCACTTTTCACATCGGGACGGCGGGAAAGCAGTTGCAGAGGTACGCCCACCGCAAGTTCCTGCGGGAACTCCTGCCCCGCCAACCGGCCACGCTCAATGGTGCCCGGAACATCGCCCAACAGAATGGAGAGACTGTTCTCCACTTCCTTTACCTGCTGCCGGAGGTCGAGCAGCGAAGCTTCCACCTGACGACAGTTGGCTTCGGATTGCGAGACACTCGCCTCGTTCGTCATGCCTGCAGCCATCATGGCTCGCATGGTGCGTACACTTTCGCGCCAACTGGCGGCTGTTTCTTCGGAAATGCGGTATTGCTCGTCGAGCATCAGCAAGGTGTAGTACAGATTGGCCACATTAGCTATCAGCGAAGTGCTGACGGCTTGTTCGTACTCCAAGCTTTGAAGGTAGAGCGCTTTGGAACGGCGTTTGGCATTGGTCAACTTACCAAAAATATCGACTTCCCAACTTGCCGAGGCAATGCCGGAATAGGTCCACGAGCCTTTGGAATTGTCGAAACTGCTGACGCCACCCTGCGGAGTGAGCATAAACGAAGGCAGGTACGAAAGTTTGGCCGACATCAGCGTGGCTTCTGCCTCCTTGATACGTTGTTGGGCGGAAAGCAGGTCAGTGTTGCCTTGCAAGGCTTGTTCGATGAGCGACTGTAATTGCGGGTCCGTAAAAAGCTCGCGCCAGGAAAGGGAAGCGATGGAGGTAGTGTCCGATGCCGCAAACAGACTCAGGCTATCCAGACTTTGCCCATCCAAATCGTGTCCATAAAGTCCATCGGTCGTGATGTCCTCCGGGCGCTGGTATTTGGTATAGATGCCGCAACTGGTCAGTACCAAGCCGGCGACAGCTAATAATATGAATTGTTTCTTCATTATTTTTTTATGTTAGTTACGCGATAATGTACTAATGTGATTCTTCTATCTCCTTCCGGCTTACTTTCATCTCTTCCTCAATCTGCCAGTCGCTCGTCGGGACGGATTGGGCAGGACGAAGCCGCTCCTGCAACCACTGGAAACTGATGAACAAGACAGGAACAATGAACAGCAGCGCCAATGTGCCGATGAACATACCACCGACAACACCCGTACCCAATGAACGGTTACCGTTGGCTCCGACACCCGTGGCAACCACCAAGGGGAAAAGGCCGAAAATCATCGTCAGTACCGTCATCAGGATGGGACGGAAACGCGCCTTTGCCGCACTGACGGCAGAAGCAATCAGCCCCATTCCCGCTTTACGGCGCTCGGCGGCATACTCCGTCAACAGAATAGCGGTCTTTGCCAACAGACCTATCAGCATGATAAGTCCCGTCTGCAAATAGATATTATTCTCCAACCCGGCTATCCTGGCAAAAAGGAACGACCCCATCAGGCCCGCAGGAACGGCCAGGATAACGGCAAACGGAATCAGAAAACTCTCGTAAAGCGCACTCAGAATCAAGTAAATCATCAAGATACAGATACCGAAGATGATGACTGTAGTACCACTCTGCTGGCTTTCCTCGCGGGTGATGCCACCAAAGTCATAGCCATATCCCTTCGGCAAGGCTATCTCCGCCGTTTCTTGTACGGCACGGATGGCGTCACCGGTACTGTATCCCTCGGCAGGCATAGCATTCACGGCAATGGAGTTGAACATGTTGAAGCGGCTCAAGGACTCGGCACCGTAGGAACGGGTCAGCGTAACGAACTGGCTCAACGGAGCCATCTCACCGTTGGACATGCGCACAAAGGCATTGTTCAGTGAAGCCTCATCCAAACGGAACTTCGGGTCGGCCTGAATCATTACCTTGTAAACTTTGGAGAAACGGTTGAAGTTGGAGACATATTGCCCGCCATAATAGCCCGACAGTGTGGACAACACCTGGTCGGGAGCAATCCCGGCACGCTTGCACTTGGAAGCATCCACCTCGACGGTCCACTGCGGATAGCGTACATCGAACGTGGAGTATGCCATCGAAATTTCCGGACGCTGGTTCAGTGCCGCCAGATACTGCTGGGTGGTCTGGAAGAAGGTGTTCATATCCCCTCCCTGCTTGTCCTGCACATTCAAGTCCAGCGCATTACCCATACCATAGCCCGGAATCATACCCGGAGCAATGGCAAAGACTGTAGCATCCTTAATATCCGCCGTGCGAGCGTATATCTGGTTGACGACTGCCTGCACCTGGTCTTCCTTTGCCGTACGCTCGTCCCAAGGTTTCAGCTTCACGATAATCATACCGAAAGAATTTCCCTGCCCGGACAGCAGACCATAACCGGCAACTTTCTGCAAGTGCAATTTCTGAGGAAGGTCTTCCAGACGCTTCTCCACGCGGTCTATAATGTCATTTGTCGTCTTGAGCGAGCTACCCGGAGCGGTGCTAACGTTGACAAACAACGTTCCTTGGTCCTCGTCGGGCACCAGTCCGGTCTTGGTGGTATTCATCAGGAATACCAGCAGCACTACCGAAAGTGCCAGCAACGACCAACCCAGCCAGCGGCGCTTGATGAACAGCAGCACTATCTTCTTATACTTCTCGACCACCGCCTCGAAAGCCGTGTTGAATGCCTTGCGGAAGCGCGAAGCAAAATTATTCTTCTCCGTTCCGTCCTCATTGATATAAGGCTTCAGCAGCAAGGCACAAAGTGCGGGACTGAGTGTCAACGCATTAATCGCCGAAATACCAACGGCCACCGCCATCGTCAACCCAAACTGGGTATAGAACGTACCGGAAGTCCCTCCCATGAACGATACCGGAATAAACACCGCCATAAACACCAGTGAAGAAGTGATAACCGCGTTGCTGATGCCCTTCATCGCATCGATACTTGCCATATAGGAGGACTTATAGCCCACATCGAACCGTGCCTGCACCGCCTCCACCACGACAATGGCGTCATCCACCACCGTACCAATCACCAATACCAGCGCAAACAGCGTAATCAGGTTGATACTGAATCCGGCAACGGACATGAAAGCAAACGTACCAATCAGTGAAACAACGATACCTACCAGCGGAATCAGCGTAGAGCGGATGTCTTGCAAAAAGACATAAACCACCAGGATAACCAGGATAATAGCCTCAATCAGCGTTTTCACCACTTCGTGGATAGAGGCGAAGAGGAAATCGTTGCTGGACATCATCTGGGTAAGCTCCACGCCTTTCGGCAAGTCCTTGCGTGCTTCTTCAAGGAGCCGGTCAATCTGCCGGTTCACTTCCGTGGCATTGGAGCCCGCGGTCTGGAACACCATGCAGGAGATACCGGGATGTCCATCCATGGTACCTTTGTAGGCATAACTGTCCTTACCCAGCTCTATATCGGCGATGTCCTTCAGTTTCAGCACCTCGCCGTCTTCGGTAGAACGGATGACGATGTCGCCGAACTCCTCAGGAGTAATGAGGCGTCCCGTATATTTCATGGTATATTGATACGTCTCATCCGAGTTCTCACCAAACGACCCGGTGGCCGATTCGATATTCTGCTCTGCCAGCACAGCCGTCACATCCGAAGGTATCAGCTTGTACTGCGCCATGACATCCGGTTTCATCCAGATACGCATGCTGTAGTCACCACCCATAATCATCATATCGCCCACACCGGAGATACGGAGAATCTGCGGCTTCAGGTTGATACTGATATAGTTGGCAAGAAAGTTCTCGTCATAGCTGTCATCAGGGCTATATAAAGAGAACATCTGTAAGATACTGGTCTGCCGCTTGCTGGTGGTGACACCCACCTGGGTTACTTCGGCAGGAAGCTGCCCCGTAGCTTTGGACACACGGTTCTGCACATTGACCGCCGCCATGTCCGGGTCTGTACCCTGCTTGAAGTAAACAGTAATGGAAACCGACCCTGCATTGCTGGCGGTAGAAGTCATGTAAGTCATGTCCTCCACACCGTTGATGGCCTCTTCCAACGGAGCGATAACACTTTTCTGAAGGGTTTCCGCACTGGCACCATAGTAAGTGGTGCTCACCATGATGGTGGGCGGCGCAATGTCGGGATATTGCTCAACGGGCAAGGTGAACAATCCGATGATGCCCAGAATGACAATCGTAATGGAGATGACTGCCGAAAAAACGGGGCGTTCTATAAAAGTTCTGAGGTTCATATTCTATCGGTTAAAAATTATCATTCATTCGTTTTGGGTTGGACGGAGGTACCTTCACGCAGCAAACCCACGCCTTCGGCCACAATTGTGTCCCCCACTTTCAAGCCACTCTCTACGATATATTCCTGACCTCCATTCACACGGGTCACTTGCACGGGAACTGATTGCGCCTTGCCGTCAACTACCTTATATACATAGACCTTGTCCTGTACTTCGTAAGTGGCACTCTGGGGAACAACGATGCAGTTCTCTTTCCGTACCGGGATGATGACGTTGCCCGAACCGCCACTGGTCAGCAATCCCTCTTTATTGGGGAACACGGCACGCAGACTGACTGTACCCGTAGAGGTATCAATTACACCACTGATAGTTTCTATCTTACCTTCTTGCGGATAGACAGAACGGTCATTGAGCTGTAATTCGATAGAGTCCATCTCTGCCAGCGCCTTATCCTTGGAGCCGTAGCGGCGGGTGAGGTCAAGCAACTGATTCTCTGTCATGGAGAAATAGACATACATATTAGAATTATCGGATACGGTCGTCAGTGGTTTGGGCAAACTGGCGCTGACCAACGTCCCCACCCTATAAGGGAGCGTACCTACCATTCCATCTGCCGGACTCTTCACTTCTGTATAAGAGAGGTTATTGGCGGCATTCACCTGCTGCGCCTCGGCTTGGGCCAACTGGGCTTTCGCTGTCAGCAGGCTGTTGTAGGAAGTCTTTAAGTCAAACTCGGAAATCACCTTCTGGGCATAAAGCTCCTTCTTGCTGTCATATGTCAGTTGCGAAGTGGCCACGCCGGCACGGGCAGCTTCCACATTGGCTTCTGCTGTGCGCAAGGCTGCCAGATAGGGTACCTGGTCGATAATAAACAAGACTTGCCCCCGACGCACGGTCTGTCCTTCCTCCACACAAAGTTTGGTGAGTGTACCGGACACCTGCGGATAGATGTCAATGTCCTGCCGTCCGCGGATGGCTGCGGAATAAATTGTCTGCAGTTCTTTGTCGGTAGTCGAAATAGTCATCACCTGATATTCCGACTGGGGTTGCACGACAGGCGCGCTGCCGCAGGCTGCCAGTGTTGCACTACAGATGACGGTCATCATCTGTTTCATCATACTCTTTTTTGTTATCATACTTTTTATCTTAAAAAAATAATACGTCGGCTTTCTCTTTCATTTTTTAAGCCGGCAGCAAAGGTATGCCGTTTTTGAACAACCATTTGTTTCATTGAAGGTACACGACTGTTCATTTTCGGAACATGCCATTTAACAATCCAAAAAGAACTCGTACCTTTGTAACCGCAAATCATAAGCAATCTAACATATGAACCCATTACTGACTACCAAACAAGAAACGTTCAGAGCCGGAACAGACAAGCTGGAATTCTTCCGGGAACGTCTTCTGAAAATGAACAATGGAGCACTGATGTTCTGCACCCGTGGAGAAGCAAATATCACAATAGATTTAAGAAAATATCATATTGTACCCAATACGCACATTACGCTGCTTCCAAGTTCCATTATTTCACAGACAAGTGCGAGTAAAGATTTCCTGGTGGACTTCTTTGCCTATTCCGAGACAATGTTCAAGACGGCATGCTTCCGTTTAGAGCCGCCCTTCATACATTTTATAAAGGAGAATGCATGCTATACGCATACCGAAGACGAACCGGTTCGTGCTATCACAGGACTCATCACGGCAAGCAATGCCATCTACCGCGATTCTGAAAATCTGTATCGCGAAGCCATTGCACAAAACCTGCTGCAAATTTTCTTTCTCGACACCTACGACAAGGTTCAACGTTACTTTACGGAAGAGCAAATCAATGGCAGTAACCGGAAAGAAGAATTGTTCAAAAAGTTCATAAATCTGGTACATACGTACTGTACTACCCAGCGGGATGTCGCTTTTTATGCTGACCAACTCTGCATTTCGACCCGCTACCTATCTGCCATCACCAAACAAGTGGCAGAAGATTCTGCCAAAGAAATCATTGACGAAAACCTGATATTGGAACTGAAAATGGCACTGCAATCCACCGGCATGTCACTGAAAGAGATTGCCGACAAATATCGTTTTCCCGACCAGTCTTTCTTCGGACGATATTTCAAGAAACACACGGGAATGTCACCCAAGGAGTACAGAGCAAAGAAGAACTGAGGTATGAGCATGCATTTATCCCCTTCTCCTCTGCCTCTTTAGTATTTTTTTAGTATATTTGTCAGACACTAATTTAATCAGTTCAATACCATGAGAAAACTTACACACATGCTCCTTGCAGGCACTCTCATCCTGGCCTGCTCTTCATGCGGAGTAGAAACAACAGCCAACTATCAAGTCATTCCCCTGCCCCAGGAGGTTGCCTTGAGTCAGGAATCCCCCTTCAACCTAAATGACGGTACCATCATCGCCTACCCCGAACACAATGAACTTTTGAAACGCAATGCCGAGTTTTTGGCCGAATACATCAGCCAGTCCACCGGCCACACCCTCCAGACAGAAGCCCTTGCCCCGGGGAGCGAAGCGCCCAAAGGCGCCATCACATTGGGACTGGATCCGGCTATCGGCAACCGGGAAGGCTATGTGCTGACCGTCAAAGCCGACCGGGTGACCCTAAACGGACAGACCGAGAATGGAGTGTTCTACGGTATACAAACCCTGCGTAAATCAATCCCTGCCGAAACCAAAGCCACCTCTATCCTATTGCCTGCCGGCAGCATCCAGGATGAACCCCGCTTCAGCTACCGAGGCATGCACCTCGATGTGGGCCGCCACTTCTTTCCCATTGAGTTCGTAAAGAAATACATAGACTTGCTGGCACTTCACAATATGAATACCTTCCACTGGCACCTCACCGAAGACCAAGGCTGGAGAATAGAAA
Organism: Bacteroides sp. AF34-31BH; assembly: GCF_003602795.1. NCBI lineage: Bacteria > Pseudomonadati > Bacteroidota > Bacteroidia > Bacteroidales > Bacteroidaceae > Bacteroides > Bacteroides sp. AF34-31BH. The sequence goes on along the minus strand of NZ_QTLV01000016.1, from coordinate 68,909 downwards.
TAAAGAAGTATCCCAAGCTGACGGAAATTGGCGCCTGGCGCGACCGTACCGTCATCGGCCGGAACACCGAAGAGTATGACAACACCCGGTATGGCGGTTTCTATACGCAAGAGCAAGCCAAAGAAATCGTAAAATATGCCGGGGAGCGCTATATCACGGTCATCCCCGAAGTAGACCTGCCCGGACACATGCTTGCCGCACTGGCCGCCTATCCCGAAATGGGATGTACCGGTGGACCGTATGAAGTGTGCCCACGTTGGGGCGTATTCGAAGATGTGCTGTGCATCGGCAACGAAAAGTCCATGCAGTTCCTCGAAGATGTCATGGCCGAAATCATTGACATATTCCCTTCCAAATACATCCACATCGGCGGTGACGAAGCTCCCCGCACCCGTTGGGAAAAGTGTCCCAAATGCCAGGCACGTATCAGAACCGAAAAATTGAAAGCCGACAAGAACCATACTGCCGAAGACCGTCTGCAGAGCTATTGTATGACACGTATCGAAAAGCTCCTCAATAGTAAAGGACGCCAGATTATCGGCTGGGATGAGATTCTGGAAGGCGACGTCGCCCCCAACGCAACTGTTATGTCATGGCGTGGCTCGGCAGGAGGAATCAAGGCGGCCCAACTGGGACACGACGTGATAATGACACCCAATGACTATTGCTACTTTGATTATTACCAAAGTGAGGATACCCGGCACGAACCATTTGCCATCGGAGGCTTTGTCCCATTGGAGAAAGTATACAGTCTGAATCCTACCGCCTCACTGACCGAAGAACAAGCCAAGCACATACTCGGCACACAAGCCAACCTTTGGACAGAATACATCCCGACCAGCGAACAGGTAGAGTATATGGTTCTCCCCCGTATGGCCGCCCTTGCCGAAGTACAATGGACACAACTGGAAAAGAAAGATTATACAAACTTCACTACCCGACTGGCCGGACTCATCGGCCTCTACCGGAGAGACGGGCTCAACTACCGGGAACCCTTCCGACAGCAGGCAGACTCCACAGCGACCGAGAAGAAGTAATCAGAACTGGAAATAGATAAACGGCTGTATCTCCGAACTTTTCATCTGAATGACCAGATAGATTACAGCAAGCATCAGTACCGCCTTTCCCAACAAGGGGAGGCGGATTACTGTTTTTGTGCAAGCACGTTCCCAACTGTCGGGCACAAAATGCAGCAGATAGCCCAATGCCATCAGTGCAAACACTTCCCAATAACCCTCTACCAGCTGCGGGAAGAGTTGCGGACGGAAAGTAGTGAATATCTGCTTCAGCATATCCATTGATGTGGAGAACTCCGCATTACGGAAGAATATCCAGCAGAAACAAACAAAATGGAAAGTGACAAGCACTCCGAGGAAGCGGTGGATGCCATGGCTCTCCGTCCCCTTCTTACGCCCGGTAAGCGTCATCCAGAACTTATGGGCTGCAAGCGCAACGCCATGCATCATTCCCCAAAGTACAAAATTCCACGAAGCGCCATGCCACAAGCCGCCCAGGAACATGGTAATGATGAGATTGGCATATTGGCGGATTTTCCCCTTCCGGTTGCCTCCCAAAGAAATATAAAGGTAATCGCGCAACCAGCTGGAAAGCGAAATATGCCACCGCCTCCAAAATTCCGTAATGGAAGCGGACTTATAAGGGGAATCGAAATTGATATTGAAATGGAAGCCCAGCAACAAGGCAATGCCGATAGCCATATCACTGTAACCGGAGAAGTCGCAATAAATCTGCAAGGCATAGCCATAAACACCTATCAGATTCTCCACCCCCGAATAAAGAGTAGGATTATCAAAAATACGCTCTACAAAGTTAACGCTGATATAGTCCGATATAACCGCTTTCTTGAAGAGCCCACTCACGATGAGGAAGATTCCACGTCCGAACATCTCATTGGAGACAAACAGCGGGCGACGGATTTGCGGAATGAAATCACGGGCACGTACAATAGGACCCGCCACCAACTGGGGAAAGAAAGAAACATAAAAAGCATAATCCAACAAACTGGTCAGAGGCGTTATCTGGCGACGGTACACATCTATCGTATAGCTCAACGACTGAAAAGTGAAAAAAGAGATGCCCACCGGAAGGAAAATATCCATTGTCGTGAACGTGCCTCCCGTCAGCGAGGCAAAAGTTTCGCCCAGAAAATTGGTGTACTTGAAGTAACACAACAATCCCAAATTGATGAACAGACTCAACACAACCCATGCCTTACGTAGCCAGGGAATAGCCTCGCGTGCCATCAAGCGTGCAATGAAAAAGTCACAGACCGTCACCAGTCCAAGCAGGAAGAAATAAGTGCCACTACTTTTATAATAGAAGTAATAGGAAAACAAGGTGACAAACAGCAAACGCGCCGTCGTCCGGCGTTGCAACAACAGATAAACCAATATAAAAGCGACAAACAGCCAGAGGAAAATACCACTGCTGAATATCATCGGGGCTTGCGGGTCATAAGTGAAGACATCGCGCAAACGGTCCAAGTCTATATTCAATCCGGATAAAAATTCGTCAATATTCCACATAATCGTTATAAGCTTTTAACAAGGCCTGGCAGAACAGCTCGCCTTGCAGGCGGTAACCGTCCGGCAAATAGTGTACATGGTCCGGACGCATCAATCCGGCTTCCTGCCAGTTGAGGCAGGCACGGTGGGTACCGCCAAGTATTTCGTACATGTCCCATACCGCCAATCCGTTTTCATCGGCATAGCGGCGGATGGTCTGCACGGCAACGGCAGTACGCGGATTAATCTTATAGGTCCGACGACGGCGACGCTGCCGGAAACTCTCGTAAGAGCCCGGAGGAGTGGTCATCAACATCGGTACATTCGGCAGTTTCTCGCGAAGCATGCGTACAAGGTCGTCCATCTGGCGATAGTGCAGCATTGTATTGTAACGGCGGTTATGGCTTTCGTTCGTCCCGAAGGAAAGAATAAGCAGGTCGGGATGCAGAGCCGCAATATCAGCAATACGGTCCGGACGGGTGAAAGTAGTACAAAATGCACCGTTGATACCTACATCGGTATAAGAGACTGCCCCGAAAGTGTCCTGCATCAACGCACCGGTGGTACGGGGGAAGATATGGCCGCGTATATGGCTGTCGCCCACATGTACGATGCGAAGCGTATCAGCGGAAGCGCCCAGCCGGGACAGACGTAGCTTCTCCCAGAAAGGATTAAGAATACCCAGACTGTCGGTAAGTACATTCTCCTTCATTTGCCGGAATGCGGCGGGAAAAGTTATCAAAGGGACAGACACCGTATCCGTACGTTGGGAATAGAGGCAGAGAGTATCACAATCCGTTCCGCCGACATGACACGAAAGGCTGCCCGGCAATACATCTTGTGCATGGAGCGGCCCTATCGCCGCAATCAGCACCAGCACCGCGCAGCAAATCGTACATCGTAAATCGTACAATCGTGAATCCTCCTTATGGCTCCTCTTCATAGTAGGCCCTCCTTCTGTCATACTGTTCCTTACCATAAATCAAAGACTCATAAAGCAATCCCGCAAGATACTTTCCACCACGGAAGTTGATGTGCGTATAATCATAATTGGCCAGTGACGGCTTGGCATGCACCATCTCTGCCATACTGCCTTCCCCACCCATAGCCTCGAACATATTCCAGAAAGCGACAGCCTCATCTGCCGCCAGATTCTGTTGATAACGAACCAGATTCTTGATACCGGGCATGGTACGCAGCTCCCCTTCTTCGGTCTTATAGTCACGGTCGCCCACGCTGACCACAAGGATGGCAGCTTGCGGAAAGGCTTCCTTGAGATGTTCCACCGTTGTCTGCATACCTGCAATGTACCTGTCGTAATTGCGTCCGCGCTCCGTAGCTACATTCAGTCCGTACTGCAGGATTATCAGGTCGTAGGGTCGCTGCTCGTTGAACTCGCGCATCATCCACACGGGAACAGAACGGAGGGAGAGGCCGGAGCTGCCACGCAGTGAGAAGTTATCCAGCACAATGCCGGAAGTACCGTCCATGGCAAGGCCATAAAACAAGGTGGAGTCCGCACTTTCCACCGTCCAACGGACAGAACCGATATTTCCCTCTACCGTCATCTCCTGCAAATCATCAATCGGCTCAAAAGTCTCGGTAGTTGCTTCGCCACGATTGACGCGGACAGAAAGGGTGGTTGTGCCACGGTTATAGAAAAAAATACTGGCACGCTGGCAAGTATCCAGACGGGAGGCATAGTTCTTCTGCCCCCGCAGTTCCACATAAGCACCGGTATTCGGAATAAAGTAATGTCCGGAGACTCCCAGCTTGCTACGGTCAAAGAACACGGAGTCCATGACAGAATGACTCTGCCATCCGCTGAAGGAATGACGCACTGTAGGACGGAAGCCACTGGTCATGGACGTAATGGTGACAAAACCTACTCCGCAACCGCCATATTTCTGCTGAAGCATCTCGCGTAAATCAGCCGTCAGAATATCCGCTTCGATAAAGGAGTCGCCGAAGTAGGCGATACGAACCGGACGGGGTGCTTTGGCAAGCTCGTCGAGCGCCTGATAGAACCGCGTCATGCCACGCATGGTAGAATCGCTGTAATCTTCAATGCACGTCATGCCCGCACGGCAGGTGTCCACAAAGGCGGGCTTCACCTTCGGGGGCGGAGGCAGCAGGCTGTCCGGCTCACTCACCGGCTTGGAAGGACGACGCACGTCCCCCAAGATATCCACACGCCTCAGCACACGGCCACCCATCGTAATACTTGGCAACAGATGCATCAGCAACAATGCACCCCATACGATAAACGCCAACAGACCCGTATATTTCAATGAATTCTTTTCCATACCTAATGTGGCCGCAAAGATATAGATATAGGTTGAAAAAATCTCTCCGGACAAAAAAGAATTATCCCCAAAGAAACAAGATTTTTTCTCCGGGGATAACGGTTATAGACAGAGCAGACCCGATTAAATGGTCTGTTCGATATTCCAAACAAAAGCACGGAGTCCGAGTTGCTCGGTCTCCTTGTCCATCCGGTGGAGCGCTTCGAGCAACGGAGCCACCTTAGCCTCATCTATGATAGTGATGATGGCGGAACACATACTGGGCCAGGCATGGCTGCCATAGTGCGGTTCCCCCGTCTTACTGCCACGCCCCTGTACTTGCTGCCAATAGCTGAAGCCGCGGCAGTTGTGGCGGTCAAGCAATGCCATGATACGTTCAAAGAACGCTTGGTCGAATGTTATAAATACTGATTTCACGCTATATAATGTTTAGTGATTAATGTTTAATGATTAACGGATAATGATTAATCATTGTTTACGTGGTTTCGTCATCTTCTCCTTATGCAACTGGTAATAATCATTCAGCTCACGGTCTTTCTTAATCTTCTTACGCGTGCGGCGGATACCAACACCTGCAAACGAGCAATAGAGTACGGGGACAAGAATCAATGTCAGAATGGTAGATACCGTCAGACCGCCAATTACGGCAACACCCAACGGACGCCACATCTCGGCACCTTCACCCTGCCCTACAGCCATCGGCACCATACCGAGGATAGTGGTCAGCGTAGTCATCAATACCGGACGCAAACGGCTGCGGCCTGCCGTGACTACAGAGTGAAGCACCGCTTGACCACGTTCGCGGCAAAGCGTGATGTAGTCGATGAGTACGATACCGTTCTTCACCACAATACCAATCAACATGATTCCACCCAAAAGCGACATCACATTCAAATTGGTTCCCGTAAAGAATAATGCCATCAACACACCGCTGAATGCAAATGGAATGGAAAACATGATGATGAACGGATAGCTCAAAGACTCAAACTGAGCTGCCATCACAATGAATACGAGAATAACAATCAATACAGCCAGCGTTCCCAAGTCGGAGAATGAATCCTGTTGGTCCTCATACGAACCCGAAATCTGGATAGAAGCACCACTTGGTAAGTCCATCTTATCAATTATAGCATTACCATCGGCCACCACATCGCCCAAAGGTGCTCCCGAAATAACCGCAGATACAGTAACAATACGCTCACGGTCTTTACGTTCGATGGTAGGAGGAGCAGAACGCTCGACTACTTTGCCGAGGTCTTTCACGCGAATACCCTCACCGGAAGGCGTATAAATAAGGATGTTCTCCAAATCTTCAATCTTTGTACGGAATTCGGGAGCGTAACGCACACGGATGTCGTACTCGTCACCATCTTCGCGATAATAAGATGCCAAAGCACCATTTACACGATTACGCAGATAGTTGGAGGCAGTAGAAAGATTCAAGCCATGCAATGCCAGCTTCTCACGGTCAAAGTCCACCTGATATTCGGGCTGATAATCCTGACGGCTGATGTTCACTTCACTCACACCTTTCACCTGCAACAATTTCTCTTTCAGTTCGGCTGACACTTTGTCCGTAGCGGTGAAGTCGTAACCATAAACCTCAAAGTCGGCACTTGCCTGGGCGCTCATGCCGCCTGTGCTACCGCCCAGAATAACCTGCGCCTTGTCCAATTCGGGATACCCCTTCAAGTCCTCACGCATTTCGTCGCAAACGGTTTCCAGTGTCACGTCACGGTCTCCCGGACTCACCAGACTGATATTGAAACTAATGATATGACTACCGTTGTCCTGCATGGAAGCAAACGTATTGTCAGAGTCCGCCTGCCCCACAGTGTAGTTGCAAACTTTCATCATATCTCCGTAGCGCGTCATCCACTTGTTTGTCAGTTCCGAAGCCAATGCTTCCGCACGCTCCACACGGGCCCCGATGGGCAACTGAAGGTTGATACCGATGCGGCTATTGTCTGCTGCCGGGAAGAACTCGGTACCGATGTACTTGGCACAGAACAGACTTGCCACAAAGAATGCGGCACAGCCTGCCATAACCGTCAGACGATGGCGCACAGCCCAGTTCAACCGGTTCTGATACCACACGTCAAGACCGTCCAGCGCACGCTGAATCGGCGTATAGAGCGTAAGGAACATCTTACTCTGCTTTTTCTGCAAACGCAGAAGCTGCGCACACATCATCGGGGTGAATGACAAGGCTGAAACTGTGGAAACCGTCATAATCACACACATCATCCATCCCAACTGACGGAATAACACACCGGACATACCACTTACCATCGTCAATGGGAAGAATACCGCAATCATAGTCAGCGTAGATGCAATTACGGAGATGGCCACCTCGTTCGTGGCATGTATCGCTGCCTGCTTCGGTTCGGAACCCCGTTCAATATGGGTCGTTACATTCTCGAGTACCACAATGGCGTCGTCCACCACGTTACCAATAGCAATAGAGAGACAAGAGAGCGAGATGATATTCAGTGAACCGCCGTCGATGATACCCAGATAGATGAACGAGGCAACCAGTGACATCGGTATGGTGATACAGATGATGACCGTGGCACGCCAACGCCCCAAAAAAACGAACACCACCAAGATAACGAACAGCATAGCGTACATAATGGTTTCCTCCAAGCTGTCTATCGTATTCAAGATGTTATCGGAAGTATTGACAATGATCCCCAGCTTCACATCGCTCGGCAGTGACTTCTGCAACTGTGGCAACATATCAATTACCTTCTGCGAAATGGCTACAGAATTGGCACCCGATTGTTTCTGCACCACAATCATAGCGCCCTGCACACCGTTGCTATACGTCTTCTGTGCACGTTCCTCCACAGAGTCCACAACTTTTGCCACATCGCGCAGATAGACGGAAGCACCGTTGTGCGTACCTACCACGATGTTCTCCATCTCTTTGGGATCCTTGAACTCACCTTCCACACGCAGCGAATAGGTATTGCTACCTACATCAAACGTACCGCCCGGCGTATTCCGGTTTTCGGCACTGATAATAGAGCTGATAGTTTCTACAGAAAGGTTGTAGGCATCCAGTTTATTGGGGTCGCAATATACATTGACCTCACGCTTGGGGGCACCCGAAATGGACACCGTACCGACACCGGGCACACGCGCCAAGGGATTCGCCACGTTGTCATCCAATATTTTGTAAAGAGCCGGCTGGCTCTCCTCCGCCTGCACGGAGAGCAGCAGGATAGGAATCATGTCCGTACTGAACTTGAAGATGATGGGAGTTTCGACCTCATCGGGCAGCATGGAGCTCACCATGTCCAGTTTATCACGCACGTCGTTCGTCAGCACGTCTATGTCATACCCATACTCAAACTCCAGCGTAATCACGGAAATATTCTCCGACGAACGGGAAGTGATATGCTTCAAGTTGCTGACCGAATTCAGCACGTTTTCCAACGGACGGGTCACGTTATTCTCGATGTCCGAGGCACTGGCACCCTGATAGGTCGTCATCACCATAATGGTGTTGGTCTCGATGTCCGGATAAAGGTCTACCGGCAATTTCGACAGAGAGAACAGACCAAATATAGCCACTGCCAGGAAGCAGAGCGAGGTCATAATCGGTTTCTTAACCGCTCCTTCGTATAAACTCATAAGATTAATTCTTTAATTTGCCAATGTGCTAATATGCTAATTGGCTGCGCAATGTAGCTACATCGGCACATTAGCATATTATCACATTACCATATTATTTTTCTACTTCGACTTCCACACCATCGGCTAATTTAGACTGTCCGGCAATAACAACTTGAGAGTTGTTGTCTACACCGGAAATCAACTCATACTCCGTATCCATACGACGGCCAAGCTCCACCTTATTATAAGACACCTTGCCGTCCTTGTAGACATAGACATAGCGGTCGCCCGAACCGGCACGCTTCACAATGGCCAGGTCGGGAACAACCACGTGGTCCTGTGTCCCGAAGTTCAGCGTGGCGCGGGCAAACATTCCCGGACGTACGCGCTGGTCACGGTTGACAAGCTGTATCTCTACCGGGAAAGTACGGGTAGCCGGGTCGATGGTAGGATAAACAAGGCTGATTTTGCCTTCGAACTCCTCGTCACCATAGACATCCACTTTCACGGATACGGGAGCGCCCTTCTTCACTTTGGTAAAGTAGCCTTCGGATACGTTGATGTATAGTTTTACCGGAGTGATTTGCTCCACTACCAGTACCGGTTCTCCACCGCTATACATATCTCCGTTATCGTAATTGCGTGCCGTCACCACCCCGTTAATGGGACTGAGCAACGAGGTGTTCTCCAAGAGATTCTTATAGGAAGTCTCACGGATGTCGAGATTCATCTTGGCGGCATCCCACTCCGATTTGGAGGCACCGCCTACCTTATACAACTCGTCAATACGCTTGAACTCTATCTGCTGGTTGTCCAGCTGATATTTTATCTGCTTCAGATTGGCAGCATCCATGCTGACCAGCTTCTGGCCTTTCGACACGCGGTCGCCCACCTCCACAAAGATGCGGTCTATACGCACCGGAGAAGAGGGAGCAATATTGTTTTTTACTTCGGCTTCCACCGTAGCGGTGTATTCCTGAATCTGTTCCACGGGACGGGACGACACCTCGGCCAGTTTCACCCTCGGCTTTTCGTCCACCTTCTCAGCAGCAGCTTTATCACTACCTCCGCTACATGCCCCCAGCATGGCAACAACCAGCAGGGCCATCCATTGAAAACCTTTTTTCATATCGTTGTTCTTATTTCTATTCTTCATTCTTAGTTCTTCATTCTTCGTTCTCTGCAATATAATCCTTTCCCAGCACTTGGTCAAGGTCAGCCTTCGCTACCAGATAATCATAGATGGACTGATTGTAAGTCAGTTCAGCCTCCGTAAGCTGCACTTGCGATGTGTTCAGCTCCAACACCGTACCTTTGCCTACCTCATAGCGTTTACCGGCAATCTGCACAGCTTTCTGTGCCTGCATCACATTCTCGCGGTTGCTGACAACCTGCTCAGAACTGGCAGCCATGTTGTTCTGATAGCTGGTAATCTGCATGTTCAGCTTTCGCTCTGTGTCCAGACGGTTCTGCTCCAACTGACGTATCTGAATACGGTTGGACTTGAGCTTGGTGAAATTGCTTGCCTTATACAAAGGAATACTCAGCGTAAACATCAGTGCGGAACTTCCGCTCCAATTATAATCGAGGATGTTCCAATCCTCGTTGTAGAGTGACTGGTACTGGTAAGAATAGTTCATACCCAAAGTAGGCATGAAGTTGGTACGGAGTGACTTGATGTTCTGATTGAGCATCTTCCGGTTCAAGTCCAACTGCTTCATCGTCGTATTATTGTTCAGATTGGCAGCGGGCTGATTCAGCTCATTGGCAAACAGCTCTGTCTCATAATTGCCGAGATTGTCGGCAATCTCTATATCCACATCGGCCGTTACCCCCATCAGTACCTTCAACTGCAACTTGGACAACGTCACGGCATTACCCGCCGAAATCACATTCGGCTTAATGCTGCGCATCTGCACCTCGGCACTGATTTTATCGAACTCACTGACGGCACCCTGCTGATACTTGGCATTGACAATGTTGTAGTTGTCTTCCGCCAGCTTATAGCTCTTCTGCAACACATCGTAAGAGTCTTGCGTCAGCATCAGCTGATAGTAACCCTTAGTTACCTGGTTCACCAAGTCCAGCTTAGAAGCCCGTGACTTTTCCACAGCCAGTTCAATGTCTGTCTTCGTCATCGACATGGCCTTATATACGCTAGGGGCGAATATGGGCAAACTGATATTCAGCACCCCGCTTACCGTATTCGAATTGTCCATACCCATCTTGAACGACTGTCCGCCAAGATTCATCTGTGCCGCACTGATGGTATGATTCCACGTACCGTCAATGCTTGCCTGCGGAAGCAAGTTCTGCCAGGTTTCCTTGTGAGTCACTTTCTTCAAAGCAATTTCTTCCTCCGCCACCTTTATGGTAGGATTGTCGCTTAAAGCAATCTCCAAGGCACGGTCAAGGGTCAGGGTCAGGGTATCCTTTGCCTCTTGTGCGCGCACATAGCCGCCGGCATACAGCACAGCAACTGCCAACAGTAGTGCTCTGCCTACCCAAAATCTCTGCATCTTCATAAATCAAAAATAGATTATTTATTAAAACTACTCCTTCGTTTCATCCGGCTTTACCTGATTCTTGCGATATTCGCAGATAAAGTCCTCCAGGACACGGGCACCCTTCTCCGTAGAGATACCGCGCAAGAAAGTGAACATGATAGATTCGTACACTTCAAGGAAAGAATACTCATTGCAGATGTCCGAATTCATCAGCAAATCGAGCTGGTCGCGCACGAGCAGATTGATAATGGCGAAATTCACATCATCACGAAAAATGCCTTGCTTCACGCCCTCTTTGAAGAAGTTCACTGTATCTTCCGAGCTCCGGTTCCGATTGTTCTTCATCAACTGATAAGCCTTGGGATATTTCTTGATATCCTCAAAAAACTTCTTGTTCGTGGCATGAAAACGCTCTATGCTCCACTGATAACATCTCAACAAAACTTCCAATACGTTACTGGAAGTCTCTATTACTCCTTTCACAAAAATATCACCATCCTTCTGGGACTTCAAGATACATTCTTCCAACAAGGTTTCCTTGTCCGGAAAAACTTCGTAGAGAGTGCGCTTAGAGATACCCAAAGATGCGGCAATCTCATCCATCGTGATACTTTTTATTCCATTTGTTGTAAATAATTCTACGGCGGCCAGAATGATACGTTCCCTCAGTTCCACCCGTGATGTTGAATGCTTCGTGTGTTCGCCCATTTTTCTTCCCTTTCTAAACTAAAACTATTTTTATTCATTATCGGAATAAAACGGGACAAATATAGAAAGAAAACTCAATTCGCCAATTAAGTTTCCTTTCTTATTGTTAACAGATTAATAATTATTATGTTTCTGGCAGATTTATTGGGAAGTTCCTAATAATCAAACTTTGTCCGGTTGAGGAAAGCGACTGTCTTATGGATTTCCTTATACATCACGATGTCTTCCTTCACAAAAGGGACTTCCTTGCGATATTCGTGCAGGAAACGCTCCAGAACGGGAGAAGTCTTTGCCGGACGGCGGAAGTCGATGCCTTGAGCGGCATTCATCAGTTCGATGGCAAGGATATGCTCCAGATTGTCCATAATGCGATAAAGCTTAGTAGCTGCATTGGCACCCATGCTGACATGGTCTTCCTGCCCGTTGGAGGAAACGATGGAGTCGCTGCTGGCGGCATAGCAGTACATCTTATTCTGGCTTACCATAGACGCGGCAGCATATTGCGGAATCATGAAACCGGAGTTCAGACCGGGATTGGCCACAAGGAATTCCGGAAGTCCACGCAGCCCCATGATAAGCTGGGCGATGCGCCGCTCGGATATATTGCCCAGCTCTGCCAGGGCAATGCCGAGAAAGTCGTAGGAAATGGCAAGCGGCTGGCCGTGGAAGTTACCGCCCGAGATGATACGGTCCTCATCGGGGAAGATGGTGGGATTGTCCGTCACAGAATTGATTTCCGTCAGCAGGACGGAAGCCACGTAACGGATGGCGTCTTTCGTGGCCCCATGCACCTGAGGGATGCAACGGAACGAATAAGGGTCTTGTACATGCTGCTTGGGACGGGCTATCAGCTCGCTGCCTTCCAATAGTTTGCGGAAGTTGGCACCTGTTTCTATCTGGCCCTTGTGTGGACGAATCTGCTGGATACAGTCCATAAACGGATCTATACGCCCGTCGAAAGCTTCCAGGGAGAGGGCGGCAATCAAGTCGGCTTTCTTGGAGAGACGGAAGGCTTTGAGAAGAGCAAAGACACCGTTGGCACTCATAAACTGGGTTCCGTTGAGTAATGCCAATCCCTCTTTACTCATCAGCTTCACCGGTTCCCAACCGAACTCGTCGAGCACACTGATAGCCTCGCGCTTCTTTCCTTTATAATAGACATCGCCCACACCGATAAGCGGCAGGAAGAGGTTGGCCAGAGGAGCCAGGTCGCCGGAGGCGCCCAGTGAGCCACGGTCATAAACGATAGGCATCACGTCGTTATTGAAGAAATCGAGGATGCGCTGCACGGTGATGACCTGCACACCGCTATGCCCCAAAGAGAGAGCATGCGCCTTGAGCAACATCATCAGTTTGATGATGACCGGGCGTATCTCCTCGCCCACACTGCAAGCATGGCTCTTGATGAGATTTTCCTGCAAGGTGCCCAGCTCGTCCGACGAAATGCTCTTACTGCACAACGAGCCGAAACCGGTGGTAATGCCATACAAGGGTTCTTCCGACTCCGCAATCTTCTTGTCCAGATAATCGCGGCACTTCTGTATCCGCAGCTTGGCTTCCGGAGCCAGCTCCAGTTTCAGATTTTCATTGATGATACGTTCGATGAGGTCGAAGGTCAACTCACCGGAACCTACATAATAGACATTGTTCATACTTTCAGCTCTTGATTGATTTCGTCCAACAATTCCTTTTCTTTCGCACAAGCCAAGTGTTCCAATTCGTCGGCTTCACTTTGGAGCTTGGACACAAACTCCTTGTCCTTCAGCGAACCCAGGTTGATGCGTACATTCATCAGTGCGCCCAGCACAGCCGAACGGGCAGACATCATGGCCACACAAGCATCCGTAACGGCATTGCGGTTGCCCAGGCGAGCTACATCCATGATAACCGTCATCAGCTCATACGCATTGCGTGCCACCTGCATGGGAACAAGGGCGGCAAACTTGGTAGCCGCCTGGATGGCAGTACTGCGCGCCGCCTTTTCCTCATCCGTAGCTTTCGGCATCTTGAAGCAGGCAAACACCTTGTCGTAGGCTTCAGAGTCGCGGTCTATATCTTCTACAAAAGCCCCCTTTTGCTGCAAGGCAACTCCGGAGATATGGCGCATCAGCTCTTCGTGAAGTTCATAACCTTTCTTACCGATGGTGAGGTTAGCAACCATAGCGGCAAGAGCAGAAGCAATAGCACCGTTCAAAGCGGCAATACTACCGCCACCGGGGACGGGATCGCTACCCGCCACTTTATTCAAAAATTCCTTTACTGTCAAATCAACTAACATGATATTAAATATTAAAGATTAAGGATTAAGAGGGGATATCAGCACTTCTTAAAGTACAGGATAAAGCACTCCCCCCTTTATGGTGGTATTGACACAATTCATACCTACATAATAAGGTAAAAAGTGATAATTATCCGTATTGAGCACTACGAAGTCTCCTTTCTTGCCCACCTCGATACTACCAATGCTGTCCGCACGGTTCAGAGCGGCCGCACCGTTCAAGGTCAGGGCAGTGATGGCCTCTTCAATACTCATTTTCATATAAATGCACGCCAAGGCAAATGTCAGGGGGATGGAGCCGGAGAAACAACTGCCCGGATTGAGGTCGGTGGCAAGGGCCACGGCACAACCAGCATCAATCATTTCGCGCCCACGAGCATAGGGTTCTTTCAAAGCAAAGGCTGTCAGCGGAAGAAGGGTCGCCACAACTCCCTTGTCGGCCATGGCGCGGATGTCCGCATCCGAAGCATGCAGCAGATGGTCGGCAGAGACGGCAGAAAGTTCAGCAGCCAGTCCGGCACCCCCTAATGGTACAATCTCGTCGGCATGGAGTTTCAAGGCAAGTCCCATTTCCTTGGCTGCCAGCAAAAGGCGACGGGACTGCTCGATGGAGAAAACGCCCTGCTCACAGAAGACATCGCAGAACTCTGCCAAATTATTATGAACCACTACGGGCATCACTTCGCGGATAATGTAGTCCACGTACTCGTCCGTCTGTCCGTTGTATTCTGCAGGCACAGCATGTGCACCGAGAAAAGTGGAGACAACGTCTACACGCTTGTGCTCGTCATTATTAAGGCTACGCATCACCCGAAGCTGCAGGAGCTCGGTTTCCTTGTCCAGACCGTAGCCGCTCTTTCCCTCTACGGTAGTCACTCCCATAGCACTCATCTGCTTCAGAAAGCCCTCCGCCTTGCTGCGCAGCTGGATGAAATTACATGCACGGGTAACTTTCACCGTACTCACGATGCCTCCTCCACGTTCCATGATGGACATGTAACTCTCTCCCTTCAAACGCCAGGAGAACTCCTCGGCACGCTCGCCACCAAACACAAAATGTGTGTGTGAGTCCACAAAGCCGGGTAGCAGACACTTGCCGCGGGCATTGTAATGCCAGTAGTGCTGATAATAGCCGTCACGCTCCTCTCCACGGTTAGGTCCGACGTAGGTGATGATGCCATCGGTCACTTCCACCGTAGCATTGTCGATGATGCTCAGTTGCTCCATCTCCTTGCCGCAACGGGCAGAAAAGCCGAGGGGGGTCACTACACGGGTATTGAATATAATAAGGTTTTCTGTCATAAAGCCTCTCTCCTAACCCCTCCCCCGTAGGGAGGGGAATTAAGTTAGTACTATTTAATTCGGTTACATTCGTGCTTCTAAGACTTGCTCCATGGAGAAGTTCTCCAATCCCAGATAGTAGGACGCTGTATCTATCAAGGCCTCCATCGGCACCAGACCGATAATCTCACTGCCCACAATACTGACACCGTAACGGCGGGCTTCCACACGCACCAGTTCGAAAGCACGGTAGAGGGCGGTGCGGGTATAGTCCGTCATGTTGATAGACACCTGCGTGATGCCGCGGTCTTTCAACTCCACTCCCATTGCCTTGCAATAACGCAGTCCGCCGCCGATGAAACGGATTTTCTTGGCAATGTCATGGGCTATCTCCAGACTGGGGGTATTGAGGTTGATGTTATAGGCCACCAAAGGCATGCGGGCACCGATAGCCACTGTGCCTGCGGTGGGATGACGTTCGGCCGGTCCGAAGTCGGGATGCCATTCCGGTTGCTTTATCTTCTCGGCCATACCTTCGAACTCCCCTTTACGGACAGCAGCCAAATTCTCCCGATGAGGGGCAGAAGCAGACTTTTCATATAAGAAGACGGGAAGACTGTAACGTTTTGCAACCTCCTTGCCCACTTCTTTGGAGAGGGCAACGGCTTCTTCCATCGTCACATTCCGGATGGGGATAAAAGGTACTACATCTACAGCACCCATACGAGGATGCTGTCCCTGATGGTGATTGAGGTCTATCAGCTCTACCGCCACGCCGATAGCTTCGAGCACAGCATCACGAAGCGGTTCCGGCTCGCCCACTACGGTCACCACAAGGCGGTTGTGGTCTTCATCGTTACTGTAATCCAACAGTTTCACACCTTGTTTGCCCCGAAAAGGAGCTACTATCTTATCTATCTTCTGCAAATCGCGCCCTTCGCTGAAATTGGGGACGCATTCCATAATCTTATTCATAATGCTCTTTAAAAAAAATATATATACTCTGATTTTTCAGACGCAGATGACGCGGATTCTTTTTATCGGAATACAGAGACGTCGGGATTCTTTTGAAAGAAAAAATCCGCGTTATCCGCGTCTAAAAAATGAAATCATCACTTTACTTACTCCTTCACCACTTTCTGCACCAACTTCTCATCAGCCACATACGGCATCGTGATATGATAGCCGTCTGCATGCGTACGGTTAAACTCCTCGCTCGTCTCCATGGCATGCGGATTGCGTGCCCACGAACGGCGGGCCACACCACCCATCACATCCCACAACATAGCGGAACGCAGGATTTCGTCTACCCGCTCACTGCCGTCGCACACCATGCCGAGACCGCCGTTGATGGCTTTTCCGATACCTACGCCACCTCCATTGTGCAAGGCCACCAAGCTCATGCCACGCGCACAGTTTCCAGCAAAACACTGCACCGCCATATCTGCCATGACATTACTGCCGTCCTTGATATTGGATGTTTCACGGAATGGAGAGTCTGTACCGCTGACATCGTGATGGTCGCGTCCCAACATAATGGGGCCGACCTCTCCCTTACGCACCATTTCATTGAAGCGCAAAGCTATATTCATACGTCCCACGGCATCCTGATAAAGAATACGAGCCTGCGTGCCTACCACCAAGTTGTTTTTCTCCGCATCACGAATCCAATTATAGTTATCCAAATCTTGCCCGCGACGTGTAGGGTCGATACATTCCATCGCCGCACGGTCGGTCTTCACCAAGTCTTCATGTTTTCCACTGAGGCACACCCAGCGGAACGGACCATAACCATAATCAAACAGTTCCGGTCCCATTATGTCTTCCACATAGCTGGGAAAGATGAAGCCGTTCTTATCATCTCCGTCCCGAGCAATTTCGCTCACGCCGGCATCGTAGACGGCTTTCATGAAGGAGTTCCCATAATCGAAGAAGTACGTGCCGTGTTCCACCAGCCTTTTTATAGCCTTGAAATGACGCTCCAAGGAAGCATCCACCAGACACCGGAACTTCGACGGATTCTCGTGCAGCATATGGGTACGCTGCCCAAACGTCAGTCCGGCGGGACAGTAACCGCCCTCATAGGTGGCATGGCAGGAAGTCTGGTCGGAAAGTAAATCTATGTGCAACTGCTTCTGCACCGCATATTCCAGCAAATCGACGACATTGCCGTGATAGGCCACAGAAACCGGGTGACACTCGTCCATAGCTTGTCGAGCCAGCGAGAAGGCTTCTTCCAGAGAATCCGTAACGTGTCCCACCCAACCCTGGGTATGGCGGGTTTCGATGCGGGAAGCATCCACCTCGGCAATGATTGCCGCCGCCCCTGCCATCTCGGCAGCTTTGGGCTGCGCACCGCTCATGCCTCCCAGACCGGAAGAAACAAACAAGCGTCCGCGTAAATCGCCGTCCTGCGGAATGCCCAGTTTCAGACGGCCTGCATTCAGCAACGTGTTGAACGTGCCGTGCACGATGCCCTGCGGACCGATGTACATCCAGCCGCCGGCAGTCATCTGCCCGTAGTTGGCAACGCCCATCTGCATAGCGGTGTGCCAGTCCTTCTGATTATCATAGAGCCCCACCATCAGCGCATTGGTAATGATGACACGGGGTGCCTCGGGCTTGGACTTGAAAAGCCCCAACGGATGCCCGCTTTCGATGACCAGTGTCTGTTCGCGCGTCAACACTTCGAGGTACTGCTTGATGAGCCGGTATTGCATCCAGTTCTGGCAGACCTGTCCCGTCTCACCATAGGTAACTAATTCATACGGATAAAGGGCGATGTCGAAACAAAGATTATTGTCAATCATCACCTGGAATGCCTTGCCTTCAATGCAGTTCCCCTTGTACTCGTCGATGGGTTTCGCTTTGAGGTCGCCCTGCGGGCGGTAGCGGTAGCCGTAGATACGACCGCGTGTACGCAACTCTTCCATGAACTCCGGGGCAAGGGTTTCGTGCAGTTCTTTGGGGATGTAGCGCAAAGCGTTCTTCAATGCCGTAGCCGTCTGCGCAGGGGTAAGGGTGTAGCCACGGTCGGGTGCCCGCCGGATGCCCTCGACAAAGGAAGGATAGGAAGGCAGTGTTTTACTTAAGGTTATCTCCATGTCCTATAAAGATTAAGGATTTACAAAGTGTCAGCCCACGAAGGCTATATTTGCCGCAATATAGAAATAAATCCCGATATTCGCAATGGAATGCCAGGATTATTTATCTTTTAGTCAGAAACCGACCAAAACACTTCGCCCGCCCCCCGCTGTTTGTTACAACGCTTTTATCAGAGATTATCCCAGAACCTGCAAACATTTCAGATGTTTTTGCCTCCACACACTACATTTTATCAAAATAATCTCTATATTTGTGAAACTCTTCCAAAAAAAGACGAGATAAAATCATTAAAAGCCAAAAGAATATAACTATGAAAAACTTACTATCAAGTATCATCCTGACAATCGGCATGCTTAGCTGTGCTAGTTGCACAGACCTTATGAAGGACGACGGTTCCAGAGGATTTGCCAACGTGGCCACCATCGTGGGAGATGCAGAAAACGGTTTCTACTGCTACCAGAGACACTATGCCGGTCTGGTTGTTTCGCACAGCAAGGAACTTGCCGGCAAGGAACGGGGTTACTTCAACTTTTATTACACAGAAGACGACTGGACCACCTCTACCAATGGCATGAAATATATCGACAATGCGCAGGTCTATACAATAGAGGCATACGAAACAGTTCATCCCCTCACCCAGGAGGAAGCGGATGCCGGACACATCACCGGCAATGAAAATTGTACTATTCCCCAATCATTGTCTATAGATTATGCCTCTTACGGCTATGTGGATTTACAGGCCGGATTCTCCACCTTCAACCACATAAACGGCGAAATCCACAACGGAGAAGTGAATCTGGTATACGACGCAACCAAGCAGGAACCGGACACGCTCAGACTGCAACTTTGCTACAATCCGCGCATTCCCGACGGATGGACAAAAACAAGCCATCACTTCCGTACCGTATCATGCGATATCTCTTCTCTATCTTCTCTCCAACAATGGAGCGATTCGCTGACCCTCGTCATTGATGACGGAAGCAAAAAGAAGCATCTGAGAAGAATGAGCCGGAACGACTTCTTGAAACCCAGCCCCGAGACTAAATAACCAAAATCAAAGCATTTTTTTCTTTATTCAGTCTTCGTTGGTTTTGGCATACCTCAAGAGTAGCTCTCCTCTTTTAAGAGTCAGACTGTCCTGCGTCAGTTTTTCTATTGTCAGCGTATCCGTAAAAGAAATATTCTGGTGATTGCCGATGCTGGTACCTGAAAGTAACAACCGGTTTCCTACTTTTTTCCATGCCTCATATTTCAAGGTGACCATGTTAATGGAAGAGGCGCTTCCGTCCCCATCAAGAACGAAACCTTGTTGCATACCGGACATTCCCGGAACCGGCTCCACCCAAGAGCCTTCAATGGAGGCATTGTTGCAAGCAGTCAAAGCAACCATGCCAAGAACAGCAGTTAAATCTCTCAATCTTTTCATGTCTCTTTTCTTTTTAAAACTATATTTCTAAACAAAGGAACTCTTGTATTTCCTCTATGTTCCTGCAAAAATAATGTTTTTACGGGAGCTTCCATATATTGAAGAGTCTTTTCACAAAACAAATTATGAATATTTATTTGGAAATTATTCAAGCTAGTATTACCTTTGCGCCGAAATTCAAAAAACGATATGAACCAGTACTTAACTACAACATACAATACGCGCAATGCTGCATGGGGCAACAAGACCTTATGCGGCCATTTCATAGTGCACGTACATTGGTTCAGCGGATTCATTTAACTACCCTGCAATTTACATTTTACTATTTTGCACTTCCCTTACCGAGAAAAGGAGGGAGAAATGCCGTGTATGGGGTTTCCATTCGGAAAAACCGGACTAACCTATGTATTCACCAAAAAGAAGAAGAAAACTTATGTTTACAATTATATCTATCATGTTTATAGGAATCGGTATCGGATACCTGATGCGTAACGTACAAATGTTGCAAAAAGTGGAGAAAAGCGCCTCGCTCACCATCTTACTGCTGCTCTTTGTACTCGGTGTATCCATCGGTTCCA
Organism: Bacteroides sp. AF34-31BH; assembly: GCF_003602795.1. Lineage (NCBI taxonomy): Bacteria > Pseudomonadati > Bacteroidota > Bacteroidia > Bacteroidales > Bacteroidaceae > Bacteroides > Bacteroides sp. AF34-31BH. The sequence continues at coordinate 48,574 of NZ_QTLV01000016.1, read as the reverse complement.
ACCGTCTGATTGTTGACAATCTGGGAAGATTCGGGTGGCAGGCCGCCGTACTGGCCTCACTGAGCATTACAGGCAGCATGTTGGCCTCACTGATGGTGTTTCACCTATTTTTCAAGAAAGGAGAGAAGAGATGAAGGGAAGTTTGACGGTTGTTGCATTTTTCTGTGCCGGCTGCCTAATGGGAGTAGCCAATGATTTTCAGTTCGACCTGCACGACTTATCCATGTATGTGCTCTATGCATTGATGTTCCAGGTGGGCATCGGCATCGGGAGCAACAAGAAACTGAAGGAGCTGGTCAAGAGCCTGCGGCCCAAAATGCTTTTGGTGCCGATGGCCACCATTGTGGGAACGCTGTTGTTCTCTGCCTTCGCCAGTCTGCTGTTGAGCCAATGGAGTGTGTTCGACTGCATGGCGGTGGGTAGCGGATTTGCTTATTATTCGCTTTCCTCCATTCTGATTACGCAATTCAAGGAACCTTCCATAGGCCTGCAACTCGCCACGGAGCTGGGCACCATCGCCCTGCTTGCCAATATCTTCCGTGAAATGATGGCTTTGCTGGGTGCACCGCTCATCCGGAAATATTTCGGCAAACTGGCACCTATATCGGCGGCAGGGGTCAATTCGATGGATGTACTTCTACCCTCCATCACCCAATATTCCGGAAAGGACGTGATTCCTATCGCTATATTCCACGGAATATTAATTGATATGAGTGTACCGGTATTCGTATCCTTCTTCTGCAATCTGTAAACAGCAGGCCGAAAAGAGGGAGATAAGGCCTCATTGTATTCATACTGTAACAACGTGAACAACAGCGACTTCTCACTGCAAAGTGAGTGCATGCATTTTGCAGTGCCACTGCATACCGTTTGCAGCATCACTGCATACCTATTTGCAGTGATACTGCAACTGCTTTGCAGCGCGACTGCAACGGGTTTGCAGTGACGCTGCAAAAGGTGTGCAGTGACTTTGCAGCCGGTCACCAAGCTACCGCATACTCGTAGTGGTCGAACTTAGGCTTGGTGCCTATGCCTACCGCTTTGAATACCCGGGCTATCCGCTGCTGTTCTTCGGGAGAGATAGGGCGCTCGCCCTTGCGGCAATGATAGTAATAGCGTTCGCAAGAGAAGCATCCCATCACGCGATGGCGCACGGTGAAAAGCAGCTTGGCGGGTACTTCGTCGAAAAGGCGTGTCATACCGCGGGCATAGTGCAGCTGCTCGCTGGAGCGGTAACGGGCACAGGTGGAGGACCCGGACAAGCTGCCGACATAAAAAGGATTCACCGCACGAACGGACTGTGGCTGGGGGCCTTCACTCTCGGACAACAGTTGTGCCGCTATCGCCCGCAGGCAGGAAGAGGCTTTGGGGCACTTTCCGTTACCCGCAAAGCAGTATTCGTACCCATCGGGCACGTCTTGCAATAATATCATCTTATTAATGATTAGTGATTAATGGACGGAGTGCACGCAGATACTTGCCGATGACCTCTGCCGACTCGCTTGTTTCTTTCTCGAATTCGGCGTGCAGTGTCGGGTATCCGGCAAGCAATTGCATCATTCGCTCACGTCCCACGAACTCGGACTTTCCGGTTTCGGGATTCAGTTCGTAATAGACGCGGGCATGCACCAGTCCCGAAGCATTGATGGCGTCTCCCACTTCACCGCCCAATCGTGTGGCATCATCGGGAGTCATGGTACTGGTGGCTGCTTGTCCCACAGGCTGTGCACAGAAGTAAACCTTGCCGCCGAGCCACATGGCAGGTGCATACCACTGCCCGAAGCGATAACGCTTATAGCGCATCTTACGGCAATTGACATAAAGCGAGGTATCTACCCGTACAGCATAACAACGGGACTTCAAATAACGGCAAAGACCGGGATTGTCGTCTACCGTAATACGATAATCGGCACCGCCCATGAGGTAAATCTGGTTCTTTGTACGCTTCTCAATCTTCAGTGTGGTAACCGTATCGCCACGGTTCTCCACCAACTCTTTCAGATTGGAATACATTACCTGTTGCGCCCCCACCGGCAAAACCGCCAGCAACATCAGAACGCCTGACAACCAACTCTTCTTCATATCCCAACCTCCTCTTTTCTGAAACTTTGTTTTAGTGAGCGAAAGGTACATTTTTTATCGGAAGTAGACAAAAAATCGCGGAAAAAACAATTGGAAATGTATATCTTTGCCTTAAACTTAACATGTATGGAGCAAATAAATACGATAGATAAAATCAGCGCCGTCTACCGCAACACGGCAGAAGAGGCAAGACAAGAACTGAATAAAGTACAACAGAAGATTTACCGCATCGGCAGCCTGCGCCTGCTGCTATTTGTGGCAGGAGTAGTAGGAATTATCTATTTCTGGAGCGAGAGCTGGGGTATACTGGCCTGCATTGCCCTCATCACCCTACTGCCGTTCCTATTTTTAATGAAATACCACAACCGGCTGTTCCATCGCAAGGACTATCTAGAAAAGAAGATGGAAATCAACGAGCAGGAACTCGCCGCTCTGGATTACGATACGTCTTCTTTCGATGACGGCGAAGCATACATCGACCCCACCCATCTCTACACCTATGATTTGGATGTTTTCGGTCCGCATTCCCTTTTCCAGTACATCAACCGTACCTGCACACAGCCCGGGAAACACCGCCTCGCCCACTGGCTGGGGAAACATCTCGAGAGAAAGGAAGAAATCATCCGCCGACAAGAAGCCGTCAGTGAACTGGCTCCGGAACTGAAATTCCGTCAGCGCTTCCGTATCCTCGGCCTGCTGTACAAAGGAAAAGCCGCCGATGAAACAGAACTGTGCCAATGGGCGGAAAGTCCGAGCATCTTCCGGAGCCGGAAATTACTGCGCCTCCTGCCGGTACTGGTGACGGGAGCCAACCTCATCTGCCTCGCACTCGTCATGGCAGGAATTCTGTCCGCAAGTATCTACGGCATCATCTGGACCTGCTTCGTCATCGCCGGCTTCGGCTTCACTGGCAAAGTCACCAAAATGCAGGCCATCTATGGCAAAAAACTGCAAATTCTCTCCACCTACGCCGCCCTGCTCCACCTCATGGAAAAGCAGCCTGCACAAGCCACCCTGCTCAAAGAGATAAAACAACAGATTGACGGAGAAAAACGGAAAGCCTCCCACTCCATCAGCAGGCTGAACAAGCTCATGGATGAACTCGACCAACGCAACAATGTCTTTATGTACGTCATTCTGAACGGCCTCTTCTTCTGGGAACTGCGTCAAATCATGCGCATTGAAGCCTGGAAAGAGCAATATGCCGCTGAACTGCCCGGGTGGCTCGATGCCATCGGACAAATGGATGCGCTCAACTCACTGGCAACATTTGCCTATAATCATCCGGACTATATTTACCCAAAGATAGTTCAAGCGGAAAGAAAGGGGAAAGGAAACCTAAATAAAGAAGAAGAAAGCAATTCTGAAACGGAAGCACCCATCAATGCCCCTTCCTCCTTCCGTCTCCGTGCCGAAGCCCTAGGCCATCCGCTGATGAACCGTGACCGCTGTGTCCGCAATGACATCGACATGGTGAAACGACCGTTTTTCATCATCGTCACCGGCGCCAACATGGCAGGGAAAAGCACCTATCTGCGTACGGTGGGCATCAATTACCTCCTTGCCTGCATCGGCGCCCCCGTCTGTGCCCGCCAAATGGAAATATGCCCGGCCCGGCTCATCACTAGCCTGCGTACCTCGGATTCACTGAACGACAACGAGTCCTACTTCTTTGCCGAACTCAAACGTCTGAAACTCATCATAGACAAGCTGCAGGCTGGTGAGGAGCTTTTCATCATCCTCGACGAAATTCTGAAAGGTACCAACTCCATGGACAAGCAGAAAGGCTCCTTTTCCCTTATCAAGCAATTCATGACTTTGCAGGCCAATGGCATCATTGCCACCCACGACCTGCTGCTGGGAACACTCATCGACCTCTTCCCCGATGACATCCGCAACTATCGCTTCGAAGCAGACATTACAGACAATGAACTGACCTTCTCCTACCGCTTGCGCCCAGGCATCGCCCAGAATATGAACGCCTGCTTCCTGATGAAAAAAATGGGGATTGCCGTTGCCGACTAATCCCCACCACAGTTAAAGTCAAGTCTAACTCTTTGACTGATTATGCTGTTTTACATTTCTCCAGGAAAGTAGATACTGCAACCGCATCGCTACCCGTATAGTAGCGTACGGAAGTTACCGGAGTATACGTGTAAGGCACAAACTGATACAACTGTACAGCCGCAAATTTATTGTCCTGCGAAATCATGACATCCATGCGCACATTTCCACTGCCGCTACTTTTTATTTCAGTCTCGCCATTCAGCTGTTCATTCTCAATCATATCTGTAAGTTTGCCCAAATATTTCAAATCGAAGAAAACACTGCGTTCCTTGGTCACACTGCCCGTCGGCAAATAGACCACTTCCTTCGATTTCCAAAACAGACGGAACACGCCAAGCAAGACGAATGCCGTACCCAGCACCATCAAAGCCATGCTGAGAGTGGAAGATTTATCACTCATCTCAAAAATGGATGCAAAAATAAAAACACCGACCAGCAGCATAGCTACTGAAAAGATAAGTCCTGAAACACTGGTACGCTTTACAATATCGGGATGTGAAGACGCAAAAAGAGTTGCGTCAATAGTTTGAGTTGCCATAATTATAATATGTTTTAATGAATTTATTAGAAATAGAAAATACAGTATTTCCCTGCAAAAACACATAGTCTGACCATACACAAGGGAAAAAGGAAAATTCAATAAAACACTAAATGAGAATACGCCTTAGTGTGAAAATGTAATATTCGCACACCGGCTGGCAACGATAATAGGCAGTGGCATCATAGAGTTTCTCACGATGCAGAGACAAAACAGCCGCTCGCTGGGCCAGTTTGTCAATCCAGTCCTTTAAAGAAAATATATATTCCGTGGTAGAAATACGCTGTATACGGGAGTACGTCAGCGAATGTAATTGTCCACCCATGCCCGCCAGCTCTGCATCCGGCAGATAAGGCAATTGAGGCATCGCAATATAGGCATCAGTCTGCTCATGTACGGCAATAGTATTCTCACTCACAACATTCCCACCACTCGCCGCTTTATTGGCAAATGTATCGCTTACAGTCTGCCATAAAGCCAATGCAAGCACCATGAATCCTATGAATCTTAAGAATTTAGCCATATCTATGTGCAAATATAACAGTTTCTTTCAGGAATTTGTTTAATGCACACATCTTTTAATGTTTCTTGGATGATTTATAGGAAATAAAAAGCCGCTCCAAACAAATTGGAACGGCTTCTATATATAAAAAGAATAGTTGAATTATTCAGCTTTAGCTTCCTCAGCAGCAGGAGCTTCTGCAACTGGTGCAGCAGTTTCTGCAGCAGGAGTAGCTTCAGTAGCAGCAGCTTTCTTTGAACGGCGGGTACGAGTAGCCTTCTTGGCAACCTTTTCCTTAGCCATGTTTTCGTTGTAGTCAACGAGTTCAATGAAGCACATTTCAGCATTGTCACCCAAACGGTTACCAGTCTTGATAATACGAGTGTAACCACCCGGACGATCAGCAATCTTCACAGAGATTTCTTTAAACAATTCAGTTACAGCATACTTGTCTTGCAAATTGCTAAATACAACACGACGGGAATTAGTCGTATCGTCTTTAGCCTTTGTAATCAAAGGCTCAACAAACTTCTTCAAAGCTTTAGCCTTTGCAACGGTCGTAGTGATTCTTTTGTGCTTAATCAAAGAACACGCCATATTAGCCAACATAGCGTTTCTATGAGAGGCAGTACGACCCAAATGGTTGAATTTCTTATTATGTCTCATTTTTTATTCTTTATCTAATTTATATTTAGAAATATCAGTTCCAAACGACAGATTCAGACTTTCCAGCAAATCATCAAGCTCGGTAAGCGATTTCTTTCCGAAGTTTCTGAATTTCAGCAAATCCGTCTTGTTGAATTGTACCAAGTCACCAAGAGTCTCTACATCTGCAGCCTTCAGACAGTTGAGGGCACGTACAGAGAGATCCATATCAACGAGCTTGGTCTTCAGCAACTGACGCATGTGCAATACTTCTTCATCAAACTCTTCATTGCCGTCAACATCATTTGTTTCCAGCGTGATCTTCTCGTCAGAGAAAAGCATGAAGTGATAAATCAGAATCTTTGCAGCTTCTTTCAGGGCTTCTTTCGGATGAATGGAACCGTCGGTAGTAATCTCAAGTACCAGTTTCTCGTAGTCGGTCTTCTGCTCTACACGGAAGTTCTCTACCTGATACTTCACATTACGTATCGGAGTATAAATAGAATCGATAGGAATTACGTTCACATCGGTGCAATATTCGCGGTTTTCGTCAGCAGGAACATAACCACGACCTTTGTTGATCGTAATATCTATCTGCATAGTCGACTTTGAATCTAAATGACAAATAACTAATTCAGGATTTAACACTTCAAATCCAGTCAAATACTTACCTATGTCACCTGCTTTAAATTCACTTGAATTCTCGACTGTAATACTTACTTTCTCACTCTCGAATTCTTCAACTACTTGCTTGAATCTCACTTGTTTCAGATTCAAGATAATGTTAGTAACATCCTCTTTTGCCCCCGGAACACTGGAAAATTCATGCTCAACACCGTCTATCTTGATAGTAGTGATAGCAAAACCTTCCAATGAAGAAAGCAGGATGCGGCGCAGTGCATTACCCACGGTAATACCGAAACCGGGCTCCAACGGACGAAATTCGAATTTTCCGAATCTAGAGTCCGCTTCCAACATTAATACTTTATCAGGTTTTTGAAATGCTAATATCGCCATGAAATTAATTATTATTTAGAATACAATTCTACGATCAAATGCTCTTTAATGTTTTCAGGAATGTCTGCTCTTTCAGGTACATGCAGCAATTTGCCTACCTTAGAGTTATCATCCCATTCCAACCAAGGATATTTGCTATGGTTAAAGCCAGCCAGTGAGTTAGCGATAACTTCCAATGATTTGGATCTTTCACGAACACCGATCACCTGACCCGGTTTTACTGCATAAGAAGGAATATTCACAACCTCACCGTCTACAGTAATGTGCTTGTGGCTCACCAACTGACGAGCAGCTGCGCGAGTAGGAGCAATACCCAAACGGAATACGATATTGTCAAGGCGACCTTCCAACAATTGGAGGAGGATTTCACCAGTAATACCTTTAGCAGTCTCAGCCTTCTCAAACAAGTTGCGGAATTGTTTTTCCAAAACGCCATAAGTATATTTGGCTTTCTGTTTCTCACGAAGTTGAACACCGTATTCAGAAGTCTTTCTCTTTCTGGAATTACCGTGCTGTCCGGGAGGATAGTTCTTCTTTGACAATACTTTATCTGCTCCAAAGATACCTTCACCGAATTTACGGGCTATTCTTGATTTTGGTCCAGTATATCTAGCCATTTCTTTTAAATATTTAATTGTTTATTCATGAACTTGGGTTTGTTGCAGCCGCGATTGCAGAGAGAAAGTTTACAATCCAATAACAAAATCAAGTCTCACTTCTATTAAAGGTAAATTTTAAACTCTACGTCTTTTCGGAGGACGACAACCGTTGTGCGGAAGCGGAGTTACGTCAATGATTTCAGTAACCTCGATACCTGCACCGTGGATAGTTCTAATAGCAGACTCACGTCCGTTACCCGGGCCCTTCACATATGCTTTTACCTTTCTCAAGCCAAGATCGTATGCTATCTTAGCACAATCTTGAGCAGCCATCTGTGCTGCGTAGGGAGTGTTCTTCTTTGAACCTCTAAAACCCATCTTTCCGGCAGAAGACCAAGAAATGATCTGACCTTCGCTGTTTGCCAGAGAAACAATAATGTTGTTAAAAGATGAATGAACATGCAACTGTCCATTAGCATCAACCTTCACATTTCTCTTTTTTGCTGCAACTGTTTTTTTTGCCATATCAACAATTATTATTTAGTAGCTTTTTTCTTATTAGCAACGGTTTTCTTTCTACCCTTACGAGTACGGGCATTGTTCTTTGTGCTCTGACCTCTTACTGGAAGACCAATACGATGACGAACACCACGATAGCAACCGATATCCATTAAACGCTTAATGTTCAATTGAACTTCAGAACGAAGATCACCTTCAACCTTATACTCTGCACCAATGATCTCACGAATCTTGGCAGCCTGATCATCCGTCCAGTCTTTTACTTTCAGGTCTCTGTCAACACCTGCTTTATCCAAAATTTTTGCTGAACTACTACGACCTATACCATATACATAGGTCAACGCAACTTCACCTCTCTTGTTTTGAGGCAAATCGACACCAACTATTCTTATAGCCATATACTAAATTATTTTTTTTGCAAAAATAATAATATTATCCTTGACGTTGTTTATACTTAGGATTTTTCTTGTTAATAACATACAAACGGCCATTACGTCTAACGATCTTACACTCTGGCGTACGTTTCTTTAAGGATGCTCTTACTTTCATATCTTAATTTTATTTATATCTAAATACAATTCTTCCTTTCGATAAATCGTAAGGAGACATTTCGACTCTTACTTTATCCCCTGGCAGGATTTTGATGTAATGCATCCGCATCTTACCGGAAATATGTGCAGTAATCTCATGTCCGTTTTCTAATTCAACACGAAACATTGCATTAGACAATGCTTCAACTATAACTCCATCTTGTTCTATTGCAGATTGCTTTGCCATATTAATTTCTTAAATTGCTTTATCTCCTAATACTTCTTCAATGAACTCGAATGATGACAATATATCAGCTTCACCAGTGCCGACTGCTATCGTATGTTCAAAATGAGCTGCACACTTGCGGTCTTTTGTCCTCACCGTCCAGCCATCACGCTCCATGAGTATTTGTCGGTTACCTAAAGTTATCATCGGTTCAATGGCAATGCACAAGCCTTTCTTCAGCATTGTCCCATAACCACGCTTTCCGTAATTGGGAACCTGAGGATCTTCATGCATTTCCTTGCCTATTCCGTGACCCACAAACTCACGCACCACACCATAAGAATTAGATTCGCAGTGCTGCTGTATCGCATAACCGATATCACCCAACCGCTTGCCGTGAACGGCATTCTGTATCCCTATGTACAATGCTTCTTTAGTAACCTTCAGTAATTTGCGGACTTCTTCGTCAACTTCACCTACACAAAACGTATAGGCTGAGTCGCCACAAAAGCCATTCATGTAAGTACCACAATCAACAGACACGATATCACCATCTTTCAGTACCACATCATCTCTCGGAATACCATGTACCACCTGGTCATTTACAGATGTGCAAATAGAAGCTGGAAACGGATCGCCATATTGATTAGGAAAACCTTTAAAGGTTGGAACAGCACCATTGTCTCTGATGAACTCTTCCGCCACCCTATCCAGCTCTTTTGTTGTCACTCCGGGCTTTATAACCTTAGCTATCTCAGCCAACGTCTTTCCAACAAGCAAATTACTCTTGCGGAGCAGCTCTATTTCATCTTCTGTTTTAAGAAATATCATTCTTCAAAAAAGATTAATATGCAGCTACATTACCACTGCGGCCTTTAATACGTCCGGATTTCAGCAAACCGTCATAGTGTCTCATCAACAAATGACTTTCTACCTGCTGGAGAGTATCAAGCACCACACCCACAAGGATTAACAAAGATGTACCGCCAAAGAATTGAGCAAACTCAGCTTTCACACCGAATATACCGGCAAACGCAGGCATAATGGCAACCAAGGCCAAGAAGAAAGAACCAGGCAAAGTAATACGCGACATAATCACGTCAATATACTCAGCAGTTTGCTTTCCTGGCTTGATACCCGGAATAAAACCATTGTTTCTCTTCATATCTTCAGCCATCTGAGTCGGGTTAATAGTAATTGCAGTATAGAAATACGTAAACAATATAATCAACACTGCAAAAATCAAATTATACCAAAAGCTTGTATGATCAGTCAATGCACGTACGAAACCACTTGCATCATTTACATTTGAGAACCCAACAAGAGTGATAGGAATAAACATGATAGCCTGAGCAAAAATGATAGGCATCACGTTAGCAGCATTCACCTTCAAAGGAATATACTGTCTAGCACCGCCATATTGCTTGTTACCCACGATCTTCTTCGCATATTGTACAGGAATCTTTCTAGTTCCCTGCACCAAAAGAATAGCGAATGCAATAACAACCAGCAGAACAACAAGCTCAATCAAGAACATTACCAGACCACCAGTCTTGTCCGTCATACGGGAAATCAATTCCTGGAATAAGGACTGTGGCAGACGGGCGATGATACCAATCATGATAATCAGCGAAATACCATTACCGATACCCTTATCCGTAATTCTCTCACCAAGCCACAAAATAAACATACTTCCAGCCGCTAAAATAATGGTAGAAGTAAACATAAACAGAGTCCAATCTAATGAAGCATTTAAAGAAGGACCAGCCTGCATCTTAAGATTGAGCAAATAAGAAGGAGCCTGAACCAAAAGAATAAGAATCGTCAGATAACGAGTATATTGATTCATTTTTCTTCTACCACTCTCACCTTCGCGCTGCAATTTCTGGAAATACGGAACCGCAATACCCAGCAACTGAATCACAATGGAGGCAGAGATGTACGGCATGATACCCAATGCAAAAATAGAGGCATTGGAAAATGCTCCTCCGGAAAACATATTTAACAAGGCTAAAAGACCTTCGCTTGTCTGTTGATGCAATTGTGTCAGCATTGACGGATTGATACCCGGCAAAACGACATACGAACCAAAACGGTAGATTGCCACAAACAATATGGTAATGAGGATCCGTTGTCTCAGATCCTCAATTTTCCATATATTCTTTAATGTTTCAATAGCTTTTCTCATTGAATTAGAGTTTTACTACTTGTCCACCAGCAGCTTCGATGGCAGCAACAGCAGTCTTAGAAAATGCATGTGCTTGTACATCCAACTTAGCAGTCAAAGTTCCGTTACCTAATACTTTTACCAACTGGCTTGCAGAAATGAAACCAGCAGCAATGAAGTCACTGATACCTACAGTCTGCAAGTTCTTTGCTTCAGCCAATTTCTGAATTGTATCCAAGTTGATAGCCTTATACTCTACACGATTGATATTTTTAAAGCCAAACTTAGGTACACGACGTTGAAGAGGCATCTGACCACCTTCAAAACCGATTTTCTTAGAGTATCCAGATCTTGATTTAGCTCCTTTATGACCTCTAGTAGAAGTACCTCCCAAGCCAGAACCCGGACCACGTCCAATTCTCTTTCTTGTTTTAGTAGATCCCTCTGCAGGTTTTAAATTACTTAAGTTCATATTGTAATTCGTTTTATATTCAACAAATAATTACTTAACAATGGTAACCAAGTGTTTAACCTTATCCACCATTCCAAGAATTGAAGGAGTGCATTCGTGTTCAACCACACGATTCAACTTATGAAGTCCCAGTGCATCGAGAGTTCTCTTCTGATCAGCAGGAGCACCAATTCTACTTTTAACTTGTTTAATCTTTATAGTCGACATATTCTTCCTCCTTATCCTCTAAATACTTTTTCCATACTAACTCCTCTGTTCTGGGCAACCATACGAGCATCGCGCATTTCACTCAATGCCAAGATAGTAGCCTTTACCAAGTTGTGCGGGTTGGAAGAACCTTTTGACTTAGCCAAAACGTCTGTTACACCAACACTTTCCAATACGGCACGCATTGCACCGCCAGCAACAACACCAGTACCGTGAGAAGCCGGTTTAATAAATACTTCAGCGCCACCGAACTTTGCAGACTGTTCGTGAGGAACTGTACCTTTCAGTACAGGCACTCTTGTCAGGTTTTTCTTTGCAGATTCAACACCTTTGGCAATAGCAGCGGTTACTTCACCAGCTTTACCAAGGCCCCAACCGATGATGCCTTCTTCGTTTCCTACTACCACAATAGCAGAGAAACTAAAAGTTCTACCACCTTTGGTTACTTTGGTTACACGATTAATAGCAACCAATCTGTCTTTCAGCTCTATATCGTTTGTAATCTTAACTCTATTATTAAGTCCTGCCATAATGATTAAAATTTAAGTCCACCGTTACGGGCAGCATCAGCCACCTCTTTTACTCTCCCATGATACAAGTAACCATTACGGTCGAAAACAACAGTAGTAATACCTGCTTCCTGAGCTTTTTTCGCAATCAGTTCACCTACTTTAGCAGCTTGTTCCTTCTTAGGCATTTTTTCAGTCATACCCAACGAAGAAGCGGCAGCCAATGTCTTACCGGACAAGTCATCGATAATCTGAACATAGATTTGCTTGTTACTTCTAAATACACTCATACGCGGGCATTCAGTAGTACCTGAAATTTTGTTGCGTACTCTATATTTGATCTTAATTCGTCTTTCTATTTTTGTTGTCATAATAATATCAATTTAAATGATTATTTAGCACCAGCTGATTTACCAGACTTTCTACGAATTTCTTCGCCAACAAACTTAATACCCTTACCCTTATACGGTTCAGGCTTACGGAAAGAACGTATTTTAGAGCAAACTTGACCAAGTAACTGCTTGTCGCAAGATTCCAATATAATCAAAGGATTCTTGTTTCTTTCAGACTTAGTCTCAACTTTAACTTCAGGAGGCAACTGTATAAAGATACTGTGAGTATAACCTAAAGCCAGTTCAATGATATTTCCCTGGTTAGAGGCACGGTAACCTACACCGACAAGTTCCAATTCTTTCTTATATCCTTCTGATACACCAACAACCATGTTGTGCACCAATGAACGGTATAATCCATGGAATGCATGCTTTTGCTTGGGGTTATCCAGCATTGCATTTTCATTCTCAGCCAAAACAACATGACCGTCTTCGATGGTAACATTGATAGCAGGATTTACATATTGGCTCATTTCGCCTTTGGGTCCCTTAACGGTAACCACGTCATCTTTCAGAGTAACTGTTACTCCAGCGGGAATACTAATGGGTAATTTTCCTATTCTTGACATTGCTAATTCCTCCTATTAATATACATAACACAAAACTTCACCACCAATCTTCAGTTCAGCGGCTTCTTTGTTGGTCATTACACCCTTGGAAGTAGATATTATAGCAATACCCAAACCATTAATAACACGCGGCATGTCTTTATAACCGGTATATTGACGCAAACCCGGAGAAGAGATTCTCTCCAGCTTCTTGATTGCGTTAACCTTGTTTACCGGATCATACTTCAAGGCAACTTTGATTGTACCTTGAGGACCATCTTCTACAAACTTATAATTAAGAATGTAGCCCTTTTCAAAAAGAATCTTAGTGATTTCTTTTTTCAAATTAGAAGCCGGAACTTCCACAACTCTGTGCTTCGCTTGAATAGCGTTCCGCAACCTCGTCAAATAATCTGCTATTGGATCAGTCATATAAAAAATAAATTAAATTAATCAGGCCTACCCTGACAATATTTAAAAACAATAATTACCAGCTTGCTTTCTTTACACCGGGAATAAGACCGTTAGAAGCCATCTCACGGAACTGGATTCTGGAGATGCCAAACTGACGGATATATCCTTTGGGACGACCTGTCAGCTTGCAACGGTTGTGCATGCGAATCGGGTTAGAATTTTTAGGCAAATCCTGCAATTTCTGTGCAGCTTCAAAAGCTTCAGCAGGATCACCGGTTCTAACGATTTGCTTCAACGCAGCTCTTTTCTCGGCATATCTGGCTACTAATTTAGCACGCTTTACTTCGCGTGCTTTCATTGATTCCTTTGCCATATTATCAATCTTTTTTAGCGTTTTTAAACGGTAAACCGAATTCTTTCAACAAGGCATACCCTTCTTCATCTGTTTGCGCAGAGGTTACAAAGGTAATATTCATTCCGAGAATTCTAGTAATACTATCGATATTAATTTCAGGGAAAATGATTTGTTCCTGAATACCAAGGGTATAGTTACCCTTACCATCGAACTTACTTTCAATACCCTTGAAGTCGCGGATACGAGGCAGAGCTACACGAACCAACTTTTCAAGGAATTCGTACATTCTCTCACGACGCAGAGTTACCATAACGCCAATCGGCATTTTCTTACGCAACTTAAAGTTTGCAATATCCTTACGAGAAATGGTTGCCACGGCTTTCTGGCCAGTGATAGTAGTCATTTCATTAATTGCCACTTCAATAATCTTCTTGTCGGCAACAGCCATACCCAGACCCTGATTGATAACAATCTTCTTAAGTACGGGTATCTGCATAGAAGAAGAATACTGGAACTGTGATTTCAATGCAGGCGCAATACGCTCTGCATATTCTTTCTTAAGGCTAGCAGTATTACTCATTACTTAATCTCCTCTCCTGATTTTTTAGAATAACGCACTAAAGTGCCTTCAGCACTTACTTTTCTACCAACACGCGTTGCTTTGCCAGTCTTTGGATCAACGGGGTTCAAGTTTGACAAGTGGATAGAAGCTTCTTGCTTCACAATACCACCTTGCGGGTTCTTAGCATTCGGTTTTGTGCTCTTAGACACCATGTTGATACCTTCAACGATTGCGCGGTTTTTATCAACAAGAACCTTCAATACACGACCAGTCTTACCCTTGTCTTCACCGGAGTTTACATAAACTGTATCGCCTTTTTTAATATGTAATTTACTCATTACTCAAATCTTTTACAATATTAAAGTACTTCAGGAGCGAGTGACACAACTTTCATGTTAGTAGCACGAAGTTCACGAGCTACCGGACCGAAAATACGACTACCTCTAATTTCACCTGCATTGTTCAACAACACGCAAGCATTATCATCAAAACGTATGTAAGAGCCATCAGCACGACGGATTTCTTTCTTAGTACGTACGATCAAAGCTTTAGACACTGCACCTTTTTTAATATCACTTGAAGGGATAACGCTCTTAACAGAAACGACAATCACGTCCCCTACTGAAGCATAGCGACGACCTGTACCACCCAAAACGCGGATACAGAGAGCCTCTTTTGCCCCACTATTATCACATACTGTAAGTCTGGATTCTACTTGTATCATAATTACTTAGCTCTTTCAATTATTTCTACCAATCTCCATCTCTTAGTCTTGCTCAAAGGACGAGTTTCCATGATGTGTACAGTATCGCCGATATTGCACTCATTCTTTTCATCATGAGCATGGTACTTCTTCGTCTTGCTAACGAACTTACCATATATGGGGTGTTTCTCCTTAAACTTAGCTGCTACTGTAATGGTCTTATCCATCTTGTTGCTCAGCACAACCCCAGTTCTTTCTTTTCTTAAATTTCTTGCTTCCATCAAGCTCATCATTTATTGTTAAGTTCTCTTTGGCGTAATTCAGTCTTCATACGCGCAATAGTCCTGCGTAATTGTTTGATCTGAGCAGGATTATCCAAAGGAGAAATAGAATGATTTAAAATCACTTGGTTGTAATTAGCTACTTCTGCTTCAACTCTTTCTACCAAGTCACTGGTAGGCATCTCTTTAATTTCTGCTGTTTTCATACTTCTTACGCATTTTGATTTTGAATATCATAATCACGTCTAACCACAAACTTAGTTGTGATAGGAAGCTTCTGTGCAGCCAAGCGCAAAGCTTCTTTAGCGATTTCATAAGATACTCCTTCGGCTTCGATAATAATTCTACCCGGTGTAACAGGCGCTACGAATCCTTCCGGCGCACCCTTACCCTTACCCATACGCACATCAGCAGGCTTTCTGGTGATAGGTTTGTCGGGGAAAATACGAATCCAAATCTGTCCTTGACGTTGCATATATCTTGTCACTGCAATACGCGCAGCTTCAATCTGACGGCCTGTAATCCATTTCGTTTCCAAGGCCTTAATACCAAAAGATCCGAAAGCCAACTGGTTTCCTCTTTGGGCATTACCCTTTTGACGGCCTTTTTGTTGTCTTCTGAATTTTGTTTTTTTCGGTTGTAACATAATTCCTAAAAATCAAATTCGTTAGCGATTATTTTTCTTTCTTTTGAAGTTCTTTCCGCCATTGTTTCCGCTATTGCTTCCACGACCACTTTCCTTGCTTTGCGTAAAGTTCGGAGCCAACTCCTTCTTACCATAAACTTCACCTCTACAAATCCAAACTTTAATGCCGAGAAGACCAACCTTAGTCAATGCTTCTGCATGACAATAGTCGATATCTGCTCTGAAAGTGTGCAACGGAGTTCTTCCTTCCTTATACATTTCAGAACGGGCCATTTCTGCACCATTCAAACGTCCTGAAATCTGAATCTTGATACCTTCCGCACCCATACGCATTGTATTGGCAATAGCCATCTTGATGGCACGACGGTAGGCTATTTTGCCTTCAACCTGACGGGCAATGTTGTTAGCCACGATAACAGCATCCAACTCTGGTCTCTTAACTTCGAAGATATTAATCTGAATATCCTTATCAGTAACCTTCTTCAACTCCTCTTTCAACTTGTCAACTTCTTGGCCACCTTTGCCGATAATGATACCCGGACGTGCAGTACAAACGGTAATAGTCACGAGTTTCAGTGTACGTTCAATTACAATTCTTGACACACTAGCCTTTGCCAGACGAGCGTTCAAATATTTACGAATCTTGCTATCTTCCAGCAGAGAATCGCCGTAATTCTTTCCACCATACCAATTGGAATCCCATCCTCTGATAATTCCTAAACGGTTGCTTATTGGATTAACTTTTTGTCCCATTTACCTTAATTTTGATCTTCGTTATTACTTTTAGAACCAACGAACAACGTTACGTGGTTTGAACGTTTACGAATTCTGTAACCTCTACCCTGCGGAGCCGGTCTCATTCTTTTGAGTGTAGCACCACCATCAACAAAAATCTTGGTTACGAACAGCTCGCCACTTTCAGCTTTACGTTCGTTTTTCTGCTCCCAGTTAGCAATTGCAGAGCGCAGCAACTTTTCCACTCTTGCGGCAGCCTCTTTTGAAGAGAACTTCAAAACGCCGAGTGCTCTGTTCACCTCCATCCCGCGAATCATGTCAGCCACGAGACGCATTTTACGGGGGGAAGTAGGAACATTTTGCAATTTCGCAAAATACATGGTCTTAAGGGCTTCTTTTCTTTTTTCAGCCGATATTTTTTTTCTTGCTCCCATTATATTATTACTTTATTATTTCAGATAAATCCTGTTTTATTTTTTCTTGTTACCAGCGTGTCCTCTGAAAGTACGAGTTGGAGCAAATTCGCCCAACTTGTGTCCTACCATATTTTCGGTAACATAAACAGGAATAAATTTATTTCCGTTGTGAACTGCAACAGTATGGCCTACGAAATCAGGCGAAATCATTGAAGCTCTGGCCCAGGTCTTAACTACCACTTTCTTGCCCGATTCATTCATGGCAAGCACTTTCTTCTCAAGCTTAACGTTAATATACGGACCTTTTTTTAATGAACGACTCATAATTTACTCAATTAATCAGATTACTTCTTTCTTCTCTCAATAATATACTTAGACGATTGTTTCTTCGGAGCTCTTGTCTTAAGACCCTTAGCGTACAATCCCTTACGAGATCTCGGGTGTCCTCCTGAAGCACGTCCTTCACCACCACCCATCGGGTGATCAACCGGGTTCATAACAACACCACGGTTACGCGGACGACGTCCTAACCAACGAGAACGTCCAGCTTTACCTGAACTTTCCAATCCATGATCTGAGTTACCTACACTACCAATAGTAGCCTTACAAGTACTGAGGATCTGACGAACCTCACCTGAAGGCAACTTGATAACGCAGTACTTACCTTCTCTAGAAGTCAACTGAGCGAAGTTACCAGCCGAGCGAACCAAGGCAGCGCCTTGTCCCGGACGTAATTCGATGTTGTGAATTACAGTACCGACCGGAATATTCTGAAGCGGAAGTGCGTTTCCGATTTCCGGAGCGGCAGTCTCACCTGACATCAAAGTCGTACCAACTTGCAATCCATTGGGAGCAATAATATATCTTTTTTCTCCATCTGCATAAAACAACAAAGCGATACGAGCCGAACGATTCGGATCGTATTCAATTGTTTTAACCACTGCAGGCACACCGTCTTTATTTCTCTTGAAATCTACGATACGAATAATCTTCTTACTACCGCCACCGATGTAGCGCATAGTCATCTTACCTTCGTTGTTACGACCACCTGAAGATTTCTTACCAAATACAAGAGACTTTTCTGGTACCCGTGCAGTAATCTCTTCGTAAGTACCAATAATTTTATGTCTTTGCCCCGGTGTTGTGGGCTTAAATTTACGTACTGCCATTTTTATTAAATATTGCTATAAAAATCAATAGTATCTCCTTCTTTCAACGTAACGATAGCCTTCTTGAACGCATTCGTACGTCCGTTGATGATACCGGCACGAGTATAGCGGCTCTTGTTTTTGCCGGCATACTTCATTGTATTCACATCAACTACTGTAACGTTGTAAAGGGCTTCAACTTCCTTCTTAATTTCCAGTTTATTAGCTTCAGGACGCACGATAAAGCCGAAACGATTATTCGTCTTATCAGTAATTGCAGTCATCTTCTCTGTCACTAACGGTTTAATAATAATTCCCATTATTTAAGCCTCCTTTTTACATTAAGATATTGTCGATAGCAGAAAGTGCACTTTCAGCAAACACAACGACCCCAGCGTCCAATACTCTGTAAGTATTTAACCCTGAGATAGTCTGCACATTAGCACCCTTCACATTACGAGCCGACAAATATACGTTTTTATTTGCTTCTGGTAAAATCACAAGCAGCTTTTTGTCAGAAACTTTAAGATTTTTTGTCATTGCAACAAAATCTTTAGTCTTCGGAGCTTCAAAAGAGAAGTCTTCTACTACTACAACTGCGTTGTTCTGAGCCTTGTATGACAAAGCTGACTTACGAGCCAGAGCCTTTACTTTTTTGTTTAATTTGAAGTAGTAATCTCTCGGTTTCGGACCGAATACGCGTCCACCACCAACAAGTACCGGTGAGTTCATGTCACCACGACGTGCACCACCACCACCTTTCTGGCGACCGATTTTACGAGTAGAACCACTGATTTCGCTTCTTTCCTTTGACTTGTGTGTACCCTGACGCTGGTTAGCCATAAACTGTTTAACATCCAAGTAGATAGCGTGGTCGTTGGGCTCAATTCCGAAGATAGACTCGTTTAACGTAATCTTTCTCCCAGTGTCTTCACCTTTAATGTTATATACGTTAACTTCCATTATTTCTCAATTATTACGATTGAACCTTTGCAACCAGGAACAGATCCCTTAATCAAAAGAAGATTGTGCTCCGCGATTACCTTTAATACCTGCAGGTTTTGAACAGTTACTCTGTCGCCACCAAGCTGTCCGCCCATGCGCATTCCTTTGAATACTTTTGCAGGGTAAGAACAAGCACCGATAGAACCCGGCTTACGAGCGCGGTTGTGCTGACCGTGAGTAGTCTGGCCTACACCACCAAAACCATGGCGTTTTACTACACCCTGGAAACCTTTACCCTTAGAAGTACCTACAACGTCAACAAAAGTTGCGTCATTGAACAGTTCTACGGTAACAGTGTCACCCAGATTCAACTCTGTTTCAAATTCTTTGAACTCAGCCAAGTGTTTCTTGGGAGTTACTCCAGCTTTCTTAAAGTGGCCCATCAAAGGCTTTGTAGTGTGCTTCTCCTTCTTGTCCTGGAAGCCCAGCTGAACAGCTTCATAACCGTCCTTTTCTACAGTTTTCACTTGAGTAACAACACAAGGACCTGCTTCGATAACAGTGCATGGTACATTCTTACCCTCGGCACTGAAAACGGATGTCATTCCGATTTTTTTTCCTAATAATCCTGGCATTTCACTTAATTTTTAATACTTACACTTTGATTTCTACTTCCACACCACTCGGCAACTCCAACTTCATCAGAGCATCTACTGTCTTAGCTGTTGAGCTATAGATGTCAATCAGTCTCTTGTAAGAAGAGAGTTCGAATTGTTCACGCGACTTCTTGTTAACGAAAGTCGAACGGTTCACGGTAAAGATACGCTTGTGCGTAGGAAGAGGAATCGGACCGCTAACGATGGCGCCCGTTGTCTTCACCGTTCTTACAATCTTCTCAGCTGACTTGTCAACCAAGTTGTGGTCGTAAGATTTCAGTTTGATTCTAATTTTTTGACTCATTACTGTCTTTAATTATTAAATAGTTATATAAGATGAAGTTCCGCAGGCTAAGAGTCATTCGCTAGCCTACGGGACTTCAAGTTTTTTTAGATTAAGTCAGCACGACCTTTTACTTCCTCCAATACTGCCTTGGCAATAGAGTTGGAAACCTGGGCGTGGTGAGAGTATACCATTGAAGAGGTTGCACGACCAGAAGTGATGGTACGCAATGCTGTTACGTAACCGAACATTTCTGCCAGCGGAACCATTGCCTTCACGATACGTGCACCGGAACGGCTGGATTCCATACCTTCCACCTGGCCACGACGCTTGTTCAAGTCACCGATAACGTCACCCATGTTCTCTTCCGGAGTAACAACTTCCAGCTTCATGATAGGCTCCATCAATACCGGGCCTGCCTTAGCACAAGCATTCTTATATGCCTGGATAGCACAGATTTCGAAAGACAACTGGTCAGAGTCAACCGGGTGGAAAGAACCGTCAATCAAGGTTACTTTCAGTGAATCCAACGGATAACCTGCCAACACACCATTCTTCATGGCAGTAGTGAAGCCCTTCTGTACAGACGGGATAAATTCCTTAGGAATGTTACCACCCTTCACTTCGTCGACGAATTGCAATCCGCCTTCCTTGAAGTCTTCATCAACCGGGCCGATGTTCACGATAATATCAGCGAACTTACCACGACCACCGGACTGCTTCTTGTAAACTTCACGCAAGTTGACTGTCTTAGTGATAGCTTCCTTATAGTTAACTTGAGGCTTACCTTGGTTACATTCAACCTTGAACTCACGTTTCAGACGGTCGATGATAATATCCAAGTGAAGCTCACCCATACCAGAGATAACTGTCTGACCAGTCTGTTCGTCAGTCTTAACTGTAAACGTCGGATCTTCTTCAGCCAGCTTAGCCAAGCCATTTGACAGTTTATCCATATCCTTCTGAGTCTTAGGCTCAACTGCGATACCAATTACCGGTTCCGGGAAGTCCATAGACTCCAATACAATCGGTGCAGTTTCGTCACACAATGTATCACCAGTATGTATATCCTTGAAACCTACGCCAGCACCAATATCACCAGCACCGATAACTTCTACCGGATTCTGCTTGTTTGAGTGCATCTGGAACAGACGGGATACGCGTTCTTTCTTACCAGAA
Source organism: Bacteroides sp. AF34-31BH (assembly GCF_003602795.1). NCBI lineage: Bacteria > Pseudomonadati > Bacteroidota > Bacteroidia > Bacteroidales > Bacteroidaceae > Bacteroides > Bacteroides sp. AF34-31BH. The sequence goes on along the minus strand of NZ_QTLV01000016.1, from coordinate 27,231 downwards.
CGAGAGTTATAGATATAAGAACCAGCCTCAATCTTACCGGAATAAACGCGGAAGAAAGTCAAACGACCTACATACGGGTCTGTTGCAATCTTAAATGCCAAAGCAGAAGTCTTTTCGTCTTCGCTCGGTTTACGGTCTTCTTCAGCACCAGTTTCGGGGTTTGTACCGATAACGTTCTCTGTATCCAGCGGAGAAGGCAAGAATGCACACACGTAATCGAGCAATGTCTGTACACCTTTGTTCTTGAATGAAGAACCGCAAAGCATCGGAACGACAGCCATTTGCACTGTTGCGTTACGGAGAGCTCTCAAAACCTCTTCTTCTGTAATGGTAGAAGGATCATCGAAATATTTCTCCATCAAAGCATCGTCAAACTCAGCCACTTTTTCGAGCATCTTATCTCTCCATTCGTTAGCTTCATCTACCAGATTTGCAGGAATTTCTTCTACTGTATAGTCAGCACCCATTGTTTCATCATGCCAATAGATAGCTTTCATTTTGATAAGGTCTACCAGACCTTTGAAAGATTCCTCAGCACCGATAGGAACGACGATAGGACACGGATTAGCGCCCAAAACGTCCTTCATCTGGCGGACTACCTCAAAGAAGTCAGCACCCGAACGGTCCATCTTATTAACGTAAGCGATACGCGGTACGTTATATTTATCAGCCTGGCGCCAAACTGTCTCAGATTGCGGTTCAACACCACCTACTGCACAATAAGCAGCAACGGCACCATCAAGAATACGCAAAGAGCGTTCTACCTCAGCGGTAAAGTCAACGTGCCCCGGAGTGTCAATCAAGTTAATTTTATAAGTATCACCGGCATATTTCCAACGAGTGGTAGTAGCAGCAGAAGTGATAGTGATACCACGTTCTTGTTCTTGCTCCATCCAGTCCATTGTAGCGGCACCATCGTGTACCTCACCGATTTTGTGGGTCAAACCCGTGTAAAACAAAATACGTTCAGAAGTCGTTGTCTTTCCGGCATCGATGTGGGCCATGATACCGATATTACGTGTCAAATGTAAATCATGCTTTGCCATTTTCTAATTCCCTTACTTTAAGTTTTTTAATCTTCTAATTGGTTAGTCTCTTATAGTATTAGAATCTGAAATGAGCAAATGCACGGTTAGCTTCTGCCATTCTATGCATATCTTCTTTACGTTTGTAAGCACCGCCCTGTTCATTGAAAGCATCCATGATTTCGGCAGCCAGCTTATCAGCCATTGATTTACCGCCACGCTTACGTGCAAAGATAATCAAGTTCTTCATGGAAATTGATTCCTTACGGTCAGCACGGATTTCTGTAGGAACCTGGAAAGTAGCACCACCCACACGGCGAGACTTAACTTCCACTTGAGGAGTCACATTATCCAGAGCTTTTTTCCAGATTTCAAGAGCGGATTTCTCTTCGTTCTGCATTTTGTTCTTCACTGTTTCCAACGCAGCATAGAAGATTTCATAAGAAGTATTCTTCTTTCCATCGTACATCAAGTGATTCACGAACTTGGAAACTTTTACATCATTGAACACGGGATCCGGAAGGATAACGCGTTTTTTTGGTTTTGCTTTTCTCATTTGTCTGAAAGAATAATGTTTTTCGTTCTTGGTTGTTTACTTCTGTCTTCTTCAACTCTCCCTCCGGAGAATTTACTCAACCTTTAGCATTTCCAACAAACTAAAACGTAAGTTATTACTTTAAATTTTCCTATTTTGGGAATCAGGCCACCAGATTATTTCTTCTTAGCAGGAGCTGCTTGACCCGGTTTCGGACGTTTTGCGCCGTATTTGGAACGTCTTTGTGTACGACCTGCAACACCTGCAGTATCCAAAGTACCACGTACGATGTGATAACGCACACCCGGAAGGTCTTTTACACGACCACCACGTACCAACACGATAGAGTGTTCCTGCAAGTTGTGGCCTTCTCCCGGAATATAAGAGTTCACCTCTTTACCATTGGTCAAACGTACACGAGCTACTTTACGCATAGCTGAATTCGGCTTCTTCGGAGTGGTTGTATACACTCTCACGCAAACGCCACGTCTTTGAGGACAAGAGTCCAAGGCTGGAGACTTTGATTTCTCCACCAGCACTTCGCGTCCTTTTCTTACTAATTGCTGAATTGTAGGCATTTTAATTGTTTTTAGTTATATATTATTGTTTATATTAATTCAAAACTATACACTTTTGGGCTGCAAAGATACTAATAAGTTTTGAATAATCAATGCACTACAAGTTTTTTTTTGATTTTACGCTTCACCCTTGATGTTGGGAAGAGGCGGAAATGTTTGTTCGTCCGGCATGCGAATCAGTCCGAAAGCGCGTTCATATTTCCCAATATTCTCTTCGAGTGCACGCAGCAAACGCTTGGCATGTTCGGGTGCCAAAACTATGCGCGATTGCACGCCAGCCTTTGGCATTCCAGGCATCACGCGGATAAAGTCGAGAATAAATTCCGAACTGGAATGAGTTATAATAGCCAAATTGGCATATGTACCTTGCGCCACTTCTTCCTTCAATTCTATCTGGAGTTGACCGTTGTTGTTTTCTTGATTTTCCATGTTGCACAATTGTTTTTAAAATGTTCTTAAAAGATAGACCAAAAGTACTCTTTTTTTTCGGATGATATACATTTAAGTTCAAAAAGACACATAATAATCCGTTCTGAAAAAGGAGCAAGCCACTGCAACCGTTTTGCAGTAGCACTGTAACAAACATACAGAAGCATTGCAGTACAGAAGGAAGAGGCAAAGATAAAACAGAGAGGGAATACTCCTTCTTATAGGATATTCCCTCTCTATTTTATAGAATTATATTGACGTTGTAAGGCTATCCCTCTACTTTCTCGTCTACAGCATAATCAAGTACCGTCTTCTTGTTGGCAAGCATACGGTCGTACTCTTCTTTGGAGCCAACGATAATCTTCTCGAACTCGCGTTGTCCGGTACCGGCAGGAATCAGGTGACCGCAAATTACGTTCTCCTTCATACCTTCCAGACGGTCCACCTTTCCGTTGATGGCAGCCTCGTTCAGTACCTTCGTCGTTTCCTGGAAGGAAGCAGCCGACATGAAGCTTGAAGTCTGCAATGCAGCACGGGTGATACCTTGAAGAATCTGAGTAGAAGTCGCAGGTACAGCGTCGCGCACTTCCACGGGTTTCAAGTCGCGGCGTTTCAACATGGAGTTCTCGTCACGCAGCTTGCGGGCCGTCACAATCTGGCCAGCCTGCAGACTCTGGGAATCTCCAGCATCCACTACCACCTTCTTTCCCCAGATACGGTCATTCTCTTCCATGAATTCCATCTTGTCAACAACTTGCTGTTCCAGGAAGCGGGTATCACCTGGCTCGTCGATTTCCACCTTGCGCATCATCTGACGAACGATGATTTCAAAGTGCTTATCATTAATCTTCACACCCTGCAGACGGTAAACGTCCTGAACCTCGTTCACAATATATTCCTGCACGGCCGTAGGACCTTTGATAGCCAGGATGTCCGCAGGTGTGATAGCACCGTCAGACAACGGAGTACCGGCGCGTACATAGTCGTTCTCCTGAACCAGAATCTGCTTGGACAACGGTACGAGGTACTTCTTCACTTCACCGGTCTTGGAAGTAACGATGATTTCGCGATTACCGCGTTTCACCTTACCCATGGTAACCTCACCGTCGATTTCTGAAACCACAGCGGGATTAGACGGGTTACGTGCCTCGAACAACTCAGTGACACGGGGAAGACCACCCGTGATATCACCCGCTTTACCTACGGCACGCGGAATCTTCACGATAACTTCACCGGCCTTTACCTTCTGACCGTCTTCAACCACTACGTGGCCACCTACTGGCAAGTTGTATGTACGGATCAGTTCGCCGTCTTCTGTCATGATGTGTGCGGTAGGCACCTTCGTCTTATCCTTAGACTCAATGATGATGATTTCGCGCAAACCGGTAGATTCATCAGACTCTACCTTATAAGTCACGTTTTCAATAACACCTTCAAATTCAATCTTACCGGTAGCTTCGGTAATGATAACCGCGTTGAACGGGTCCCAACGGGCAATCATCTTGCCTTTCTCTACCATTTCACCATCGGCTGCATAGAGCGTAGAACCGTAGGGTACATTATGAGTGGAAAGCACAATACCCGTGTTGACATCCACGAAACGCACTTCGGCCAAACGGCCTACCACTACCTTTGCCGGTTCGCCTGCTTCGTCGATAACGTCTACCGTACGGAGTTCTTCGAATTCCAGACGGGCAGGATTCTTGGCCACGATGCTTGCGTTGGCAGCAATATTGGCTGCCGTACCACCGGCATGGAATGTACGCAGTGTCAACTGTGTACCCGGCTCACCGATAGACTGTGCAGCGATTACGCCGACTGCCTCGCCCTTCTGAACCATACGGCTGGAAGCCAGGTTACGTCCGTAACACTTGGCACAAACACCTTTCTTGGATTCGCAGGTCAATACAGAACGGATTTCAACGCTCTCGATTGGAGAGTCTTCAATGCGTTGTGCAATGTCCTCGGTAATTTCCTCACCGCCGGCCACAATCAGTTCGCCGGTTGTAGGATGAACAATATCATGTACGGATACACGACCCAGGATACGTTCATACAGAGTGGCAATGGTTTCATCATTGTTCTTCAGTGCCGTACAAACCAATCCGCGGAGCGTGCCGCAGTCTTCTTCATTAATAATCACATCATGCGATACGTCAACCAGACGACGGGTCAGGTATCCGGCATCGGCCGTCTTCAAAGCGGTATCGGCAAGACCCTTACGGGCACCGTGGGTAGAGATAAAGTACTCCAACACGGACAGACCTTCCTTAAAGTTAGAAAGAATCGGGTTTTCGATAATCTGACCGCCTTCGGCACCTGCTTTCTGGGGCTTCGCCATCAAACCACGCATACCGGAGAGCTGACGAATCTGTTCCTTAGAACCACGGGCACCGGAATCCAGCATCATGTATACAGAGTTGAAACCCTGGTCGTCGCTTGAAATGGTTTTCATCAGGATGTTGGACAACTCAGAGTTCACGTGCGTCCAGATATCGATTACCTGGTTGTAACGCTCGTTGTTCGTGATGAAACCCATGTTATAGTTATTGATTACCTGCTCTACTTCATCATAACCTTTCTGTACTAATGCTTCCTTCTCTTCCGGGATAATGATATCGCCCAAGTTGAACGACAAACCACCCTTGAAGGCCATGTAATAACCGAGGTTCTTGATTCCGTCGAGGAAGTCGGCTGCCTTGGCAACACCGCACACCTTGATTACGTGACTGATGATGTCTCGGAGTGACTTCTTGGAGATAATCGTATTGATATATCCTGCTTCTGCCGGAACAATTTCGTTGACAATGACACGGCCCACGGAGGTATCGTGCATCATCTTGTCCACAATGTTACCATTCTCGTCAACGTCTTTCACTATTACGCTTACCGGAGCATGGATGTCGCACTTACCTTCATTGTAGGCAATCAGCGCTTCCTCAGGACCGTAGAATGTCAGGCCTTCACCCTTGGCACCCTTGCGCAGCTTCGTAATATAGTACAGACCAAGTACCATATCCTGAGCAGGCACAGTGATAGGAGCACCGTTGGCAGGGTTCAATATATTGTGTGACTGGAGCATTAGCATCTGTGCTTCCAGAATCGCTTCGTTGCTCAACGGCAAGTGCACGGCCATCTGGTCACCGTCGAAGTCGGCATTGAACGCCGTACATGCCAACGGGTGCAGCTGGATTGCCTTACCTTCAATCATTTTAGGCTGGAATGCCTGGATACCCAGACGGTGAAGTGTCGGGGCACGGTTCAACAGCACCGGATGCCCCTTCATCACGTGTTCCAAAATATCCCAGATAACGGGTTCCTTGCGGTCTACAATCTTCTTGGCGCTCTTTACCGTCTTCACGATACCACGCTCAATGAGCTTACGAATGATGAACGGCTTGTAAAGCTCGGCTGCCATCAGTTTAGGGATACCGCATTCGCCCATCTTCAGCTCCGGACCTACAACTATTACAGAACGTGCGGAATAGTCGACACGCTTACCCAACAAGTTCTGACGGAAACGTCCTTGCTTACCCTTCAAACTGTCGGAAAGTGACTTCAACGGACGGTTAGCGTCGGTCTTCACTGCACTCGATTTACGGGAGTTATCAAACAGAGAGTCGACAGCTTCCTGCAACATACGTTTTTCATTACGCAAAATCACTTCAGGAGCCTTGATTTCAATCAATCTCTTCAGACGGTTGTTACGGATGATGACACGACGGTAAAGGTCATTCAAGTCAGAAGTTGCGAAACGGCCGCCATCCAATGGGACCAACGGACGAAGTTCGGGCGGAATAACCGGTACAATGCGTACAATCATCCACTCGGGCTTGTTGCGTCCGCGTGATGCACGGAACGACTCAACTACCTGAAGACGTTTCAGAGCTTCGGTCTTGCGTTGCTGTGAAGCATCGCTTCCGGCACGGTTACGCAGTTCGTAAGACAAAGAGTCAAGGTCGAGGCGTGACAGCAAATCGTAGATAGCTTCCGCGCCCATCTTGGCAATGAACTTATTGGGATCTGAATCTTCGAGGAACTGGTTGTCTTTCGGCAACTTTTCCAGCAAGTCCAGGTATTCTCCTTCTTCAAGCAAGTCATACTGTGCCACTTCATCGGACAGTACACCCGGCTGAATGACAACATAACGCTCGTAATAGATAATGGCATCCAGCTTCTTGGTGGGCAAGCCCAACAAGTAACCGATTTTGTTGGGAAGTGAACGGAAGTACCAGATGTGAGCCACGGGCACAACGAGCTGGATGTGTCCCATACGCTCACGGCGCACTTTCTTTTCAGTCACTTCCACACCACAACGGTCGCAGACGATGCCTTTGTAACGGATACGCTTGTACTTACCGCAATGGCACTCGTAATCCTTGATAGGACCAAAGATGCGCTCGCAGAACAATCCGTCGCGTTCGGGCTTATACGTACGATAGTTGATGGTTTCAGGCTTTAAAACTTCACCACTCGAATTCTCAAGGATTTCCTCAGGAGAAGCCAAACCGATAGAGATTTTCGAGAAATTACTCTTTATCTTGTTATCTTTTCTAAAAGCCATAAATTTATTTAATTGATAATTGACAATGGAAAATTGAAATTGAAAAACTGAAAACCGATAATTGAGAATGGTAACTTGCATTATCCACTCTCAATTATCAATTATCCATTATTCTAAGTTGATGCTCAAGCCCAAACCTCTCAACTCGTGCAGCAATACGTTCAGTGACTCGGGGATACCCGGAGCAGGCATCGGTTCACCCTTCACGATTGCTTCATAAGCCTTGGAACGTCCTACAACGTCATCAGACTTGATAGTCAGGATTTCCTGCAGAATGTGTGCGGCACCGAACGCTTCGAGTGCCCAAACTTCCATTTCTCCAAAACGCTGACCACCGAACTGTGCCTTACCACCCAACGGCTGTTGCGTAATGAGTGAGTACGGACCGATGGAACGTGCGTGCATCTTGTCTTCAACCATGTGACCGAGCTTCAGCATGTAAGTCACACCTACCGTAGCCTGCTGCTCGAATGCTTCACCGGTACCACCATCATACAGCGTTGTCTTGCCGTAGCGAGGCAAGCCGGCCTTATCGGTCCATTCGTTCAAATCGTCCAAAGATGCACCGTCAAAGATAGGAGTGGCAAACTTCACGCCCAGGTTTTTTCCGGCACGCCCGAGAACGGCCTCGAATATCTGACCGATGTTCATACGTGAAGGCACACCCAACGGATTCAGCACGATGTCTACCGGAGTACCGTCAGCAAGGAACGGCATGTCTTCCTGGCGTACCACACGGGAAACAATACCCTTGTTACCGTGACGACCGGCCATCTTGTCACCGACACCAATCTTACGTTTCTTGGCAATGTATACCTTGGCCATCTGAATGATACCTGCGGGCAACTCGTCACCGATAGTGATGGCGAACTTCTTGCGTTTCAGCTCGGCATCGAGTTCCTTGTACTTCTTGATGAAGTTCATCACCAATGCACGAATCAGTCCGTTGGTATGTTCATCCTTCGTCCAGTTGCTCAACTGAACAGCGGTGAAGTCCAAATCGCTGAAGTCGGAAGCAGAGAATCTGGCGCCTTTGGAAATAATGTCGGCACCCATGTAATCCTTCACACCTTCCGATGTATAATTTTCTGTAAGCTTCAACAGCTTGTTTATCAACACTTTCTTGAGGTCACCAATCTTAGCGTCGAACTCATCGTCAATCTTCGGTAACAGAGCCTTGTCGGCCAGCTTGGAGCTGCGGGTCTTGACAACACGGGAGAACAGACGCTTACCGATAACAACACCCTTCAAAGAAGGAGAGGCTTTCAAAGAAGCATCCTTCACATCACCGGCCTTGTCACCGAAGATGGCACGGAGCAGTTTCTCTTCCGGAGAAGGATCCGATTCACCCTTCGGAGTAATCTTACCGATAAGGATATCACCCGGTTCGATGCGGGCACCCACACGAACAATACCGTTTTCGTCAAGGTCTTTAGTCGCTTCCTCACTTACGTTAGGAATGTCAGAGGTCAACTCTTCCATACCACGCTTCGTTTCGCGAACTTCCAAAGAATATTCTTCTACGTGTACAGAGGTCAAAAGGTCCTCACGAACCACACGTTCATTCAGTACGATAGCATCCTCATAGTTATAGCCCTTCCACGGCATGTAAGCAACCAGCAGGTTCTTACCCAGTGCAAGTTCTCCGTCTTCGGTTGAATAACCTTCCGTCAGGATTTGACCTGCAGTCACGCGCTGACCCTTCTCGCAAATCGGACGGAGGTCAATCGTCATATTCTGGTTGGTACGGCGCCACTTCGGGATATTATATTCTTTCAATGCAGGCTCGAAGCTTACGAACTCTTCCTCCTCCGTACGGTCGTACAGAATACGGATAGTCGTTGCATCCACGAATTCAACCACACCGTCACCCTCGGCAGTAATCTGCGTACGAGAATCGCGTGCCAGCTGGCGTTCGATACCGGTACCTACAATCGGAGCTTCGCTCTTCAATAAAGGAACAGCCTGGCGCATCATGTTTGATCCCATCAATGCACGGTTGGCGTCATCATGCTCCAAGAACGGAATCAAAGAAGCCGCAATAGAAGCAATCTGCTGGGGAGATACGTCCATCAATTCCACCTCGGAAGGAGGAACCACCGGATAGTCGGCATCCTGACGGGATTTTACTTTATCACGTACAAAAGTACCGTCATCGTTCAAAGGAGCATTACCCTGAGCAATAATCTTGGCTTCCTCTTCTTCTGCGGTGAGGTAAACCAAACCTTCGTCAGAAAGATCAACCTTACCCTCTGCCACCTTGCGGTACGGAGTTTCAATGAAGCCAAGCTCGTTGATTTTCGCGAACACACAGAGTGAAGAAATCAAACCGATGTTCGGACCTTCAGGAGTCTCGATAGGACAAAGACGTCCGTAGTGAGTATAGTGTACGTCACGAACCTCGAAGCCTGCACGCTCGCGTGACAGACCGCCGGGACCCAGGGCAGACATACGGCGCTTGTGAGTAATCTCGGCCAGCGGGTTGGTCTGGTCCATGAACTGTGACAAAGCATTCGTTCCAAAGAATGAATTGATAACGGAAGAGATTGTCTTGGCGTTAATCAGGTCAATCGGAGTAAAGACTTCATTGTCACGGACGTTCATACGCTCGCGGATAGTACGCGACATACGTGCCAGACCGATGGCAAACTGATTGGACAACTGTTCGCCCACTGTACGCACACGACGGTTGCTCAAGTGGTCGATATCGTCCACATCCGCTTTCGAGTTAATCAACTCGATGAGATATTTGATAATTTCGATAATATCTTCCTTGGTAAGGACACGCACGTCCATATCGGTCGTCAAGTTCAACTTTCTGTTGATACGATAACGGCCTACATCACCCAGGTCATATCTCTTCTCTGAGAAGAACAGGTTATTGATAACCTCGCGTGCACTGGCATCATCGGCAGGGTCTGCATTACGCAACTGGCGATAGATGTAAAGTACAGCTTCTTTTTCCGAGTTACTCGGGTCCTTCTGCAGCGTATTATATATGATAGAGTAGTCGGACTGGTTCGGTTCTTCCTTGTGTACGAGGATATTCTGAACGCCCGACTCTAATATAATGTCAACATGTTCCGGCTCGATTACGGTTTCACGGTCGATAACGACTTCGTTACGCTCGATGGAAACAACTTCACCGGTATCTTCGTCTACAAAATCCTCAATCCATGTTTTCAACACACGTGCGGCCAACTTACGTCCCACCATCTTCTTGAGGTTCGTCTTGTTCACCTTCACGTCTTCCGCCAAATTAAAAATCTCGAGAATGTCCTTGTCATTCTCAAAGCCAATAGCTCTCAGCAGGGTAGTAACCGGCAATTTCTTCTTACGGTCAATGTACGCATACATGACATTGTTGATGTCGGTGGCAAACTCAATCCACGAGCCCTTGAACGGGATGATACGGGCTGAGTACAACTTGGTACCGTTGGCATGTACGCTCTGTCCGAAGAATACGCCCGGTGAACGGTGAAGCTGGGATACAACCACACGTTCCGCACCGTTGATGACGAATGTTGCCTTATCCGTCATGTAAGGAATGGGACCAAGAAACACGTCCTGGATGACCGTGTCAAAATCTTCGTGGTCGGGGTCGGTACAATATAATTTCAATTTTGCCTTCAAAGGCACGCTATATGTAAGCCCTCGCTCTATACATTCATCAATGGTATAGCGCGGCGGATCAATATAGTAGTCCAAAAACTCAAGAACAAAATTATTTCTTGTATCGGCAATGGGGAAGTTTTCAGCAAATACTTTATACAGTCCCTCGTTCTTACGTTTCTCGGGTGGGGTGTCCAGTTGTAGAAAGTCTTTGAATGACTTCAATTGTACTTCCAGAAAATCCGGATATTCAAGCGGATTCTTAGTCGAAGCAAAATTAACTCTTTGATTTACAGTATTTGAAGACATCTGTTAATGGATTTGTAGAACTTAATTTTAAATATATACACAAAAAGGTTAAGAACCCTTTTCACGAAGGGTTCCTAACCGAATTACCTGATTTACAGGCTAATGTTATTTAAGTTCAACTTCAGCTCCAGCTTCTTCCAATGTTTTCTTCAATGATTCTGCTTCGTCCTTAGCCAAACCTTCTTTTACTACGCTAGGAGCACCGTCTACCATGTCCTTAGCTTCCTTCAAGCCAAGACCGCAAGCTTCCTTAACGGCTTTAACTACCTGAAGTTTAGCTGAGCCAGCGCTCTTCAATACTACGTCGAAAGAAGTCTTTTCTTCTGCGGCAGCAGCACCACCGGCTGCAGGACCAGCAGCAACAGCTACAGCTGCAGCAGCAGGTTCAATACCATATTCTTCTTTCAGGATTGTTGCAAGTTCATTAACTTCTTTTACTGTCAAGTTAACTAATTGTTCTGCAAAAGCTTTCAAATCTGCCATTTTTGTATGATTTTTAATTGTTTAAATACTAAATAAATTGATATAATTCTTTTTCCGAAATTTACGCTTCGGGACGTTCACCAAGAGTCTTGAGAACTCCGTGGAGGGTGTTACCACCTGATTGCAGAGCAGAAATAACATTCTTGGCCGGTGACTGCAGCAATGCAACGATATCGGCAATAACTTCATTCTTACTCTTGATACTTACGAGAGCATCCAACTGGTCAGCACCAACATAGAAGCTTTCTTCTGCATATGCAGCCTTCAGTCCGGGAATACCGTTCTTAGCCTTATCTTTAATCAACTTGGCCGGAGCGTTAGCAACGTTGCTGAACATTACGGCAGTTGTACCTTTCAGAGAACCATAAAGCGGAGAAAAGTCTTCTTCCAGGCTCTCCAATGCCTTGTGAAGCAATGTATTCTTAACTACCATCAATTTGATGTCAGCCTTGAAACATTCTCTTCTCAACATGCTGGTTGTAGCAGCATTCATGGCAGTGGTATCCACCAAATAGAAGTGACCGTATTCCTTCACTGTAGCAGCAATCTGCTCAATAATCGTACTTTTATCTTCCTTTCTCATTATTACTCCGTTTTATTAGATTTCTTCTACTGTTTTCGGGTCAATCTTGATGCCCGCACTCATCGTGCTAGAAAGATAAATACTCTTAATATATGTACCCTTGGCTGCAGTCGGTTTCAATTTATTCAAAGTAGAGATGAATTCTTTCGCATTGTCGCGAATTTGCTCAGCGCTAAATGAAACTTTACCGATAGAAGTATGAACAATACCGCTCTTGTCAACCTTAAAGTCGATTTTGCCTTGTTTTACTTCTCTTACAGCTTTAGCAACATCCATAGTTACAGTGCCACTCTTGGGGTTAGGCATCAATCCACGAGGACCGAGCACACGACCGAGTGCACCAATCTTACCCATGATGGACGGCATAGTGATAATCACATCAATATCAGTCCATCCACCTTTGATCTTTTCAATATATTCGTCAAGACCAACATAGTCAGCTCCGGCTTCTTTTGCAGCAGCTTCAGCATCTGGTGTACAAAGCACCAAAACGCGTACAACCTTACCAGTACCGTGAGGAAGTGATACAACACCTCTCACCATCTGGTTGGCCTTACGCGGGTCAACGCCCAAACGTACGTCGATATCCAGAGAAGCGTCAAACTTGGTATAAGTGATTTCCTTTACCAACTGAGCAGCTTCCTTGAGAGAGTATGCTTTCCCTGCTTCAATTTTTTCTGCAGCCAACTTTTGATTTTTTGTCAGTTTACCCATTCTAATTGAAGTTTATTAATTATTAACCGGGAACTCCCCTTTTACAGCGATACCCATACTTCTAGCTGTACCGGCAACCATTTTCATGGCAGCTTCTACAGTGAAACAGTTCAAGTCAACCATTTTGTCCTGAGCAATCGTACGAACCTGTTCCCAAGTAATCTCGGCAACTTTCTTACGGTTAGGCTCAGCAGAACCACTCTTTTGCTTCGTCACTTCCAACAACTGGATAGCCACGGGAGGAGTCTTGATTACAAAATCGAAAGACTTGTCTGCGTAGTAAGTGATAATCACAGGAAGAATCTTTCCTGCTTTGTCTTGGGTTCTGGCGTTGAATTGCTTGCAAAACTCCATGATATTGATACCCTTGGAACCCAATGCAGGTCCTACTGGGGGTGATGGATTTGCCGCGCCTCCTTTAATCTGTAATTTGATTAGTCCAGCAACTTCTTTAGCCATTTTCTAATTGATTTATATATATAAACATTAATGAAGAATACTACAGCGTAACACCTGCACTATTCTTTTTCAACTTGCATAAAGCCCAATTCGAGCGGAGTCTTCCGTCCGAATATCTTGACCATGACCTTCAGTTTCTTCTTCTCGGTGTTCACTTCTTCAATGATTCCACTGAATCCACTGAACGGACCGTAATTCACCTTTACAGTCTCGCCGACTACATACGGGATACTCAAGTCTTCACCTGATTCCTGCAATTCGTCGACCGTACCAAGTATACGATTCACTTCCGACTGTCTCAGAGGTACGGGTTTTTCCGAACCACCCAAGAACCCTATCACATTAGGAGTATTTCTCAGATGATGAGCAACCTCACCCACCAGAGCAGCCTCCACCAAAACGTAACCAGGGAGATAACTTCTCTCTTTCACAATTTTCTTACCATTGCGAACCTGATATACCTTTTCGGTAGGAATCAATACCTGAGATACGTAATCACCAAGGTCGCTGTTTTTAATATCAGCTTCAAGGTATTCCTTTACCTTAGCTTCTTTTCCGCTAATAGCACGCAAAACGTACCATTTCTTTTCAATCTCAGACATTTCTCCTTACTTTTAATGTGGATAAACAAATTCCATCAGATGCTGGAAACAGAAGTCCATCGCAAATACTACCACTGCAATTAGTAGGGAAGCATATAAAACAACTACTGCACTGTTAGTAAGTTCAGAATACGTAGGCCACGACACTTTATGAACAAGTTCGTCGTAAGTTTCTTTAAAATAAGCTACAATCTTCTTCATTTCAAAAATATTAGCACGGGAGGAGAGGCTCGAACTCCCGACACCCGGTTTTGGAGACCGGTGCTCTACCAACTGAGCTACTCCCGTTTGTACATAATCAGTTCCCGATGTATACCGGGAACTGATTAAGATTATATTGGTTATTAGTCAAGAATTTCAGTAATCTGACCAGAACCTACTGTACGACCACCTTCACGGATAGCGAAACGCAAACCTACGTTCAATGCTACCGGGTAGATCAGTTCTACAGTGATTTCTACGTTATCACCAGGCATTACCATTTCAGTTCCTTCCGGAAGAGTGATTTCACCTGTACAGTCCATAGTACGCAGATAGAACTGAGGACGGTATTTGTTGTGGAACGGAGTGTGACGACCACCTTCTTCTTTCTTCAAAACGTAGATAGAAGCTTTGAACTTAGAGTGAGGTTTAATCTGACCGGGCTTACAAAGAACCATACCACGTTTGATTTCGTTCTTGTCGATACCACGGAGCAACAGACCTACGTTGTCACCAGCTTCACCTTGATCCAGCAACTTGCGGAACATTTCAACACCAGTTACAACAGACTTCTTGTCTTCACCCAAACCGAGGATTTCAACTTCGTCACCTACATGGATAACACCAGCTTCGATACGACCAGTAGCTACAGTACCACGACCAGTGATTGAGAATACGTCTTCAACCGGCATCAAGAACGGTTTGTCAATATCACGCGGAGGCAGAGGAATCCAAGTGTCGCAAGCATCCATCAGCTCCATAACCTTCTCTTCCCACTTTTCAACGCCATTCAACGCACCAAGAGCAGAACCCTGGATGAACGGAGTGTTGTCGCCGTCGAATTCGTAGGCTGAAAGCAGTTCACGCATTTCCATTTCAACGAGTTCCAACATTTCAGCGTCGTCTACCATGTCACACTTGTTCATGAATACAACCAGTCTCGGTACGTTTACCTGACGAGCCAGCAAGATATGCTCACGAGTCTGAGGCATCGGACCATCAGTAGCAGCAACTACGATGATAGCACCGTCCATCTGAGCAGCACCAGTTACCATGTTCTTTACGTAGTCGGCGTGACCCGGGCAGTCTACGTGAGCGTAGTGACGGTTAGCTGTTTCATACTCTACGTGAGAAGTGTTGATAGTGATACCTCTTTCCTTTTCTTCAGGAGCGTTATCGATAGAATCGAAAGAACGCAATTCAGAAAGACCTTTCTTTGCCAACACTGTAGTGATAGCAGCTGTCAACGTGGTTTTACCGTGGTCAACGTGACCAATTGTACCAATGTTTACATGCGGTTTGGTACGTTCGAATTTCTCTTTAGCCATAGCTTTACTTGTTATTTATTTGATTAATAATCAGCTTTTACATCTTTGTGAGCTGTTACCGGGACTTGAACCCGGGACCTCTTCCTTACCAAGGAAGTGCTCTACCGCTGAGCTATAACAGCAAGGAGAATAAGAGTTGTGGGCAAAGATGGATTCGAACCACCGAAGGCGTAAGCCAGCAGATTTACAGTCTGCCCCATTTGGCCACTCTGGTATTTGCCCCTACATTATAAAAAGAACTCTTTTCCTTACTAAATCATCGCAGAGTGAACTTTACCCGGACGATTTCCGTTCTCATATCATCTCCACCTCGTGAAGAAAGACTCATTCCACTCATCCTTGAGCGAGCCTCTTGTCGGATTCGAACCAACGACCCCGAGATTACAAATCACGTGCTCTGGCCAACTGAGCTAAAGAGGCAAGCTAAAAAATGCAACCGTAACGTTCATAGTGTGAGCGAAACGGCTGCAAATTTAGGCATTTATTTTTTACCCGCAAAATTTTAGCGGAAAATTATTTGCTCCGTTGCTTTTCCTTGTACTTAACCAGCTGTTTTTCCAAAGCTTCCAGGCATAAATCCACTGCTTCTTCAAACGTATCACAAACCTTGTTTGCATAAAACTCGCCATTGGGAACCAATACTTTCACTCCGGCTTCTTTATTTTCGGCTGTTTCTGGTTTTACTACCTTTAATGACACCTCTACTTTCTTTATATCGTCGTAAAATTTCTCCAACTTAGCAACTTTCTTTTGAACGAAAGACTGCAATTGCTCTGACGCATCAAAGTGAATCGATTGAATTCTTACTTCCATACTTACCTCCTTTTTACTTTAGGCTCGGGGATGAGCCTGATTATACACTTTTTTAAGCTCTTCAAAAGTAGTATGCGTATAAACTTCCGTTGTCGCCAGACTCTCGTGTCCGAGGAGTTCTTTTATCGAGCCTAAATCAGCACCATTGTTCAGCATAGCCGTTGCAAAGGTGTGCCTCAGCACGTGGGGACTTCTTTTTTTTACAGTCACTACCTTCGAAAGGTTTCGTTTCACAAGGCATGCTACGATACTGCGGTAAAGCCTCTTTCCATTCTTCCGGACAAAAAAAGCATCCGAGCGAACCGGGACAGCTTCATTCCGCACATTGACATATTCTCGCATCGAGCGTCCCAGCTCCTCATCGAAAGGTATAAGACGTTGTTTATTCCGTTTTCCCGTCACTTTAACGAGAGAAGCCGAAAAATCGACATCCTTATCATCCAACCCTATCAATTCTGAAAGTCGCATGCCGGTAGCATAAAACATTTCAATAATCATATGGTCGCGACACCCTTCAAAACCTTCACCAAAGTCCATATCATCCAGTAACCTATTCATCTCACCCTCTCTCAGAAATACCGGAAGCGGCTTTTTCTTCTTGGGCCCCGTCACTTTCCGCAACGGATCTACCGCGACCTCGCCTCTCCTCAAAAGGAATTTATAGTATGTCCGGATAGAACTCAGCTTTCGGTTTATCGTATTAGAAGCAAGTCCTTTGTCCATCAAGGAAGCAATCCATTCACGAACAAGTTCCGCATCTACATCCGATGGAGTCAAGTCTCCCAACATTTCTTCTCCAAACCTCTGCAGTTCAAGAATATCTGCCCGATAATACTCAACCGTACCTTTGGAATAGTTCCGCTCGTGCAGAAGATAGTCAAGAAAAGAATCTGTCAACAACATATCGCTACATATCTAAAATCATGCAACGAATGTATGAAAAAGAATTCAATAATTCAAAGGAATTTACGAATTATTAATCTTCTACTTGCTGAAGTTGTTGAACGTAAACAGCACGTTCTTTCTTAAGTCTTTTAGTCACAGACGGTTTATCAAACTGTTGTCTGCGTCTCAATTCCTTAACTGTGCCAGTTTTTTCAAACTTTCTTTTGAATTTCTTCAGCGCTTTTTCAATGTTTTCGCCTTCTTTTACAGGTACTACAATCATTTTCTTTTAATTAAATGTTAATGGTTTAAAAATCTCACGATTAAATTGAGCGGCAAAATTACACATACTTTCTTTATTCACAAAACTTTCTGCAAAAAAATTACCCATGATTCCTAATTATCAAACGAATGAGCAAAGGGAAAGATGTTTTTATTGAGCCAATCCGCTAAAATCCGTGAAGCATAGCAAATTTTTAAAAGAGAATGTGTAACTTTGAAAGCAGAGAATGAAGAGATTATAAACTCATTTACACGCCTACTTAATTACATTTATAAAAATATGGCTCAGACAATCAATCAACGTATAGATGCTCTACGGGCATTGTTAAAAAGAGAAGGCATAGACGCTTTCATTATCCCCAGTACCGACCCGCACCTAAGCGAGTACGTAGCACCGTACTGGAAATCAAGAGAATGGATATCAGGCTTCACCGGTTCGGCAGGCACGGCGGTGATTACCACCGACAAGGCGGGACTGTGGACAGATTCCCGCTATTTTCTCCAAGCCGAGCAGCAGCTGGAAGGCAGCGGCATCGACTTATACAAGGAAATGCTGCCCGAAACGCCCAGCATCCTCGATTTCCTGCGGGAGAACCTTACAGCGAATTCAGTTGTAGGTATAGACGGAAAGGTATTTTCCACCACACAAGCCATAGCCCTGCAAGAGGATCTGGCAAAAAACGGCATCACCGTAAAGAGCATTGCCGACCCGATGAATGAGATATGGACAGACCGCCCTCCCATGCCCGAAGCACCCGCCTTTATCCACGAGATGAAATACGCCGGGAAAAGCTGTCCGGACAAACTGGCTGCTATCCGCCGGGAGATGAAGAAGAGTGAAGCGGACGTATTATTGGTGTCGGCATTGGACGAGATAGCATGGACACTCAATATACGCGGCAACGATGTGCATTGCAACCCCGTAGTAGTAAGCTACCTGATAATCAACGAACAAGAAACACACTTTTTCATCCAGCCCGAGAAAGTAACGGAAGAGCTTTCAGCCTATCTGGAAGAAGCCGGCGTCACCATCCATGCTTATGGGGACACCGAATCCTTTGTGACAAGAATACCGGACGGCAGCATCATGCTCGACATGGGAAAGACGAATTATGCCGTTTATTCCGCCCTCCCCCCTTCCTGCCGGGTACTTGACGAGCGCTCACCGATAGCCTTGCTGAAAGCGGTCCGCAATGACCGGGAAATAGCCGGCATCCACGCAGCCATGCAACGCGACGGAGTGGCACTGGTGAAGTTCCTGAAATGGCTGGAGGAGGCCGTTCCCGCAGGCAACGAGACAGAAATCAGCGTAGACAAGAAACTGCACGAATTCCGTGCCGCACAGCCACTCTACATGGGAGAAAGCTTCGACACCATTGCCGGGTACAAGGAACATGGAGCCATCGTACACTACGAAGCCACTCCGGCAACGGACGTGCCACTGAAACCCGAGGGATTCCTGCTGCTGGACTCGGGTGCGCAATACTTGGACGGCACTACCGACATCACCCGCACCATCGCACTGGGGAAACTGACCGAAGAAGAAAAGACGGACTACACCCTGATACTGAAAGGACATATCGACCTCGCCATGGCTGTCTTCCCGGAAGGTACGCGAGGAGCGCAACTGGATGTACTGGCCCGCATGCCGATATGGCAACACCACATGAACTTCCTGCATGGTACCGGGCACGGCGTAGGCCATTTCCTCAATGTGCACGAAGGTCCGCAAAGCATCCGCATGAATGAGAATCCGGTAACCCTACGGCCGGGAATGGTCACTTCCAACGAACCGGGCGTTTATAAAGCCGGAAGCCATGGAATACGCACGGAAAACCTGGTGCTGACCGTGAAGGACGGTGAAGGCATGTTCGGAAATTACCTGAAGTTCGAAACCATTACCCTCTGCCCCATCTGCAAGAAAGGTATCATCAAAGAGATGCTGACGGCAGAGGAAACGGCATGGCTGGACAACTATCACCAGCATGTATACGAGACACTTTCGCCAAGCCTGAACGAAGGAGAACGGGAATGGCTGAAGGAAGCATGCAGTAACCTAACCACTAATCACTAAAAAAATGGCATTAATAAAATCAGTAAGAGGATTCACTCCCGAAATCGGGGAGAATTGTTTTTTGGCGGACAATGCGGTTGTCATTGGCGACGTCAAGATGGGACGGGATTGCAGCATCTGGTTCAGCACCGTGCTGCGGGGTGACGTAAACTCAATCCGCATAGGGAACGGAGTAAACATCCAGGATGGAAGCGTGCTCCACACCTTGTACGAGAAATCGACCATAGAGATAGGAGACCACGTATCCGTGGGGCACAACGTGACCATCCACGGAGCCACTATCAAGGACTATGCTTTGGTAGGGATGGGTTCCACCATCCTTGACCACGCAGTAGTGGGCGAAGGGGCTATTGTCGCCGCTGGTTCCCTGGTATTGAGCAATACGGTCATCGAGCCGGGAAGCATCTGGGGAGGAGTCCCCGCCAAGTTCATCAAGAAAGTAGATCCGGAGCAGGCCAAGGAGCTGAACCAGAAGATTGCACACAACTATCTGATGTATTCCGACTGGTACAAATAAAGGGAGACAAGGCGCCCCAAAAAGGCAGGGCGATAAAGGGATGCCATTCCATCACCTTTACCGCCCTATCGCTTTTATCACTCTTTACTTTTCTAAAAGTTTATCATACTCATTATCTTATCCGTTGCACCGGCGTTGCCGGTCACATAATTGCTTGCATTCATGCCTGATTCGCGCAAAAAGACTTCATCTGTCAGCATACGGTCGAGCAAAGTTTTCAGTTCCTCATAATCCTTCACCGAGAAAGCGCCTTTTGCCTCCAGCAACTGGATGGCCTCCTGGAATTTCTGATACTTCGGTCCGAAAATCACCGGAATGCCATAAACTGCAGCCTCAAGGGTATTGTGGATTCCCACCCCGAAACCACCTCCGATATAGGCAATCTCGCCATAGCGGTAGATGGAAGAGAGCAACCCGAAGCAGTCGATAATCAGGCAGTCGGCCTTACGGACATTCTTCTCGTCGGCACGGGTATAGCGCACGTAGGGGCGTTTCAGTTTACGGATAATCTCTACCAGATGGTTCTCGTCGATAACGTGCGGAGCGATAATCAACTTCACCTCCGGATGCTGGTTGAAGTATTCAATAAACAAATCCTCGTCCGGCTGCCAGGAGCTTCCTGCCACGAAAGTCATCGTGTTGTTCTTGAAAAGTTCCACCAAAGGCAGATGTTTGGCCTCCTCACGAATCTGCAGCACACGGTCAAAACGGGTATCCCCCACCACCGTGACACGGCTGATGCCTATCTTCGCCAGATAGCGTTTAGAGCGTTCATTCTGCACAAACAAGTGGTCGAAGTCACGCAGCACATGTCTGTACGTACCGCCATACCACTTGAAGAATACTTGTCCGCGGCGGAAAATGGAGGAAATGCTGTACACCGGAATACGGCGCTTGTGCAGTTCGTCCAGATAGTTCTTCCAGAACTCGTACTTGATAAAGAATGCCATGCAGGGATTCACGATATCCAGGAACTTCTTCACATTGCGGGACTTGTCGAAAGGCAAGTAACAGACAACGTCTGCCCCCCTATAATTCTTGCGGACCTCATAGCCCGACGGCGAGAAGAAAGTCAGCAGAATACCGTAATCCGGATATTTGGCACGAATTTTCTCAATCAACGGCCGTCCCTGCTCGAACTCCCCCAAAGAAGCGGCATGGAACCATATATAGCGCACGTCCTTCTCCAACTGCTGCCGGAGAAGTTCATAGACCACCCAGTGTCCCTTCATCATTTTTCGGGGCTTACGGCTAAATGGAGCAGCCAAATGCACCAGAATATCGTAGATGGCTATTGCCAAGTCATATAGCATACTATATGGATTAAGGATGAAGAAGATTTATTCACTTTAAAGCATCAACAGCACGCTGTATACGGGCCAACGTCTCTTCCTTGCCAATCAGCTCGGTAATGTCGAACATGTGCGGGCCTTTACACTCGCCCACCACTGACAAGCGGAAGGCATTCATCACATTTCCCATGTGATAGCCACGCTCAGTAATCCAACCAATCACAATATCTTCGGAAGGCTTGGAGGAGAAATCCCCGATGCCGCGCAACACATCCATCAATTCGGTCATGATGCGGGGAGTATCTTCCGACCAACGCTTCTTCACATCCTTTGCCGCATATTCCGTGGGGGCTACGAAGAAAAAACGGGTCTGGTCCCACAGTTCCTTTACGAAGTTGACGCGTCCCTTCACCAGTGAAACCACTTTCGTAAGGAACTCGTCGCTATAGTTGGAGGCGTCTATGCCGTTGGACTCCAGCACCGGTCTGAAAAGACAAGCTATCTCCGCATCCGGTTTCATCATGATGTACTCATGGTTGAACCAGATACCTTTCTTATAGTCGAATTTGGCACCCGACTTGCTGCAATGGCTCAAATCAAACAATTTCACCAATTCATCCATAGACATCAGTTCTTGGTCATTGCCCGGATTCCAGCCCAGCAGAGCCAGGAAATTAATGACCGCTTCGGGCAGATAGCCTGATTCGCGGTAGCCTGAAGAGACATCTCCCGACTTGGGGTCATGCCACTCCAACGGGAAAACCGGGAAGCCCAGACGGTCGCCGTCACGCTTACTCAATTTGCCGTTACCCTCGGGCTTCAGCAACAAGGGCAAATGCGCAAAGGCAGGCATGGTATCCTCCCACCCAAAGGCACGGTAGAGCAATACATGCAACGGTGCGGAAGGCAACCATTCCTCACCGCGTATCACATGGGACACTTCCATCAAATGGTCGTCCACAATATTGGCCAGATGGTAAGTAGGAAGTTCATCTGCCGATTTATAAAGAACCTTGTCATCAAGAATGGAAGAGTTTATCACTACTTCCCCACGAATCAGGTCGTTCACATGCACATCTTCGTTCGGCTCTATCTTGAAACGCACCACGTACTGCTTACCGGCAGCAATCAGCGCGTCCACCTCTTCTTTGGGAAGGGTCAGTGAATTGCGCATCTGCATGCGGGTAGAAGCATCGTACTGGAAATTCGCAATCTCCGCACGCTTTGCTTCCAGCTCCTCAGGAGTATCGAAAGCGATGTAGGCTTTTCCGGCCTCCAGCAGAATCTGAACATACTTCTTGTATATTTCCCGGCGTTCCGACTGACGGTACGGTCCATGATTTCCACCGAAACTCACGCCCTCGTCAAACGGAATGCCCAACCACTTGAAAGATTCCAGGATATATTCTTCCGCACCCGGCACAAACCGGTTGGAATCAGTATCTTCAATACGAAATATCAAATCTCCTCCATGCTGACGCGCAAAGAGATAATTGTATAAAGCTGTACGCACACCGCCGATGTGCAACGCCCCCGTAGGACTCGGGGCAAAACGGACTCTGACCTTTCTTTCTGTCATAATCTACCTTACTTATGAATATTTTAGACGGCAAAATTAAACCTTTTTTTCCACACTAATGTTTTTTTTTGTACTTTTCGCAAAAATTTCAGCCGATATGAGTTATTTCAATACCAAAAAAGAGTTCTCGCTCAGAGATTTGCTATACAGAGCACTGATATTCATCGGCACTGTGGGGATTATTGTCTATTTTCTGCCACGTGACGGTAAATTCAACTACCAGTTCGACATTGACAAGCCCTGGAAGTACGGACAGCTCATGGCCACCTTCGACTTCCCCATCTATAAGGCCGATGAAGTGGTGAAACGCGAGCAAGACAGTATCCTCGCCGCCTTCCAGCCGTATTTCCAGCTGGACAAAAGCATTGAGAAAAGTGTGCTCGCCAAGTTGAAGGCAGACTATCAGACCCACCTGCGCGGCCTGCTTCCCTCCACCGACTACGTCCGCTTTCTGGAAAGAAAACTCTCTGAAGTATATCGCGCCGGCATCGTTTCTACCGAAGAGCTGAACCAACTGCATAAGGACAGCACAACCGCCATCATGGTCATTAACGACAAACTGGCCAACCAGCAGGACATCAACAAGGTATATTCGGTGAAGGATGCCTATAACTATATACTCACGGCCGATACCGCCCACTACCGCCCGGACATTCTACGGCAATGCTCGCTGAACGAATATCTGTTCCCTAATCTGACCTATGACGAGCAGCGGACCGAAACCGCTAAGAAGGAGATGCTCGACAACTATTCATGGGCCAACGGCATCGTACTGAGCGGACAGAAAATCATCGACCGCGGCGAGATTGTCAGCCAGGAGACATACAACATCCTTGAGAGTCTACGGAAAGAATCCATCAAACGCAGTGAGTCCATCGGGCAAAAACGGTTGATGCTGGCGGGGCAGGTATTGTTTGTCAGTATCTTCATGCTGTGTTTCATGCTCTACCTCGACTTGTTCCGTAAAGATTACTACAAGCGCAAGGGCAGCCTCTCCCTGCTCTTCGCCCTCATCATGTTCTATTGCGTGGTGACGGCCATCATGGTTGCCAACAACATATTCAATGTCTATATCATCCCGTATGCCATGCTGCCGGTCATCATCCGGGTGTTCCTCGACTCACGCACGGCCTTCATCGCACAAGTCACCACCATACTGATATGCTCCATCTGCCTGCGCTATCCGCATGAATTCATTCTTCTGCAACTCTCGGCGGGGCTGGTTGCCATCTTCAGTCTGAGGGAACTTTCACAACGGTCGCAACTGTTCCGGACAGCCTTCCTCGTCATATTGACCTACGCTGCCGTCTACTTTGCTTTCGAGCTGATTACAGAAAACGACTTGACAAAAATCAACGGAAGCATGTACACCTATTTCGTCATCAACGGAGTGTTGCTGCTGTTCACCTATCCCCTGCTCTTCCTGGTGGAAAAGACGTTTGGCTTTACCTCCAATGTCACCCTGGTCGAATTGTCCAACATCAACAACAGCCTGCTGCGCCGCATGTCCGAGACAGTTCCCGGCACCTTCCAGCATTCCATGCAGGTTGCCAACCTTGCGGCGGAAGCAGCCAACCGTATCGGAGCCAAAAGCCAGCTGGTACGTACCGGAGCACTGTATCATGACATCGGCAAGATGGAGAATCCGGTGTTCTTCACCGAGAACCAGTCGGGTGGAGTCAATCCGCACAAGAATCTGGGCTATGAGCAAAGTGCCCAAGTCGTCATCAGCCATGTGACGGACGGGCTGAAGCTGGCCGAGAAGAACAATCTCCCCAAAGTAATCAAGGATTTCATCACCACTCACCATGGCCGTGGGAAAACGAAGTATTTCTATATCTCCTGGAAAAACGAGCACCCCGGTGAAGACCCTAACGAGGAGGCATTCACCTACCCCGGTCCCAACCCGTTCACCAAAGAGCAGGCTATCCTGATGATGGCCGATTCGGTGGAAGCCGCTTCACGCAGTCTGCCCGAATATACGGAAGAGAGCATCAGCAACCTGGTAGACAAGATTATCGATTCGCAAGTGGCAGAAGGCTATTTCAAGGAATGCCCCATCACCTTCAAGGATATTGCCACCGTGAAGAACGTATTCAAGGAGAAGCTGAAGACTATATACCATACCCGCATCAGTTATCCCGAACTTAAAAAATAAGAACTATGGAAGTGACCAGTAAAGAACAGAAAAGAGCCGAACAACTGCTGCAAAGCCAGCACATCGGACTGCACCAAATCAAGAGTTTCAGTTTCATGAAGCGTTACCACCAGGTTCCCCGCAAAAGCAACTTGGCTGCGAAAGACAAATATGGTCCGGGCATACTGACTTTACATCTAAAGG
This sequence comes from Bacteroides sp. AF34-31BH, assembly GCF_003602795.1. Classification (NCBI taxonomy): domain Bacteria; kingdom Pseudomonadati; phylum Bacteroidota; class Bacteroidia; order Bacteroidales; family Bacteroidaceae; genus Bacteroides; species Bacteroides sp. AF34-31BH. The sequence continues at coordinate 2,026 of NZ_QTLV01000016.1, read as the reverse complement.
AAGGGAAAGAAAAAGTAATCTATCTGCCTCCTTTCCGTCACCCTTCCTCGGTCATCCGCTACCTGGTCTCCCAAGAAATCCCCTTCGACAACCACGCACCGAGGGAACGGACAGTCGCAGAGGTTCCCACAGAAACATACCAGCGTCCGTCACTCTATATGTTCTGGTTCTTTGTCTTATTCCTGATATTCCTTATATTGGGATATTATTCCATCAGTGGCAACGTATGGTGGGGCTTCATCCCGGCTATCATTTCGTTTGCATTAAGTCTTTTTTTCATCAGCATGCTGATGACCCGCTTCTGCTACCTGACGTTGGACAATAACGGCCTCATCATACACAGCGTAGGCAGGACTATCCGCTATCCGTACCAGAACCTAAGAAAAGTAAACTTCGACTTTGCCCGCGAACAGAATTTCACGCACGTCATGGAATTGTTGGACAACGATTACCGCTATCGTCTGTTTTATATCGGAAGGGTTTCGAGGAAGAAGCTGAATGAGATTGCCGAACGCCTGCAACAAGCCGGGGTAGACGCCACTTGCAGCCTGAATGATAACAAACGGTTCTTCCAAGATAGGTATATCAGCCACTAAACAGACGTTAGCCAACAAATAAGCTGCCGGATACGGCATTATTCCCATTTCGCAGATTTCAGAATGATGCCTTTGCACTTGCTCTCAATTTATTTATAATTGCAGGATAAACCTTTTTATAAATAATTTGGAAATGAGCAGAAATGAAATTACCTTACAAGAGATGTTCTCCTCAGTCATCGGAGAACTCCGGGAAAGCGGCAGGTGGGGAACGGCACACATCTACCAGTCAGCGGTGAATGTATTCTCGGCATTCACCAAATGGCAACCGATGCCCATGCGCAAGCTGAGCCCGACCGTACTGAAGAGATTCGAAAACTTCCTTAGGCAGAGGAATTGCAGCTGGAACACCGTATCCACCTATGTCAAAGCGATACGTTCGGTTTACAACCGGGCGGTGGACAGAAAGCTGGTGCGATATGTACCCAGGCTGTTTGAGCATGTGTATACCGGCACACGGGCGGATAGGAAAAAGGCGCTCGAAGCTTCCGACATAGGCTGCTTGGTACGGGAGACAGAGATGAGCCTGCAGACCGGTAATTCTCCCAACACCCGACAGAAAACAAGAATTTTCTTTGTATTGATGTTTATGCTAAGAGGGATTCCTTTTGTGGACCTGGCCTATTTGCACAAAAGGGACTTACAAGGAAACACCTTGTCTTATAGGCGCAGGAAGACGGGACGGGCACTGACCGTCTCACTGACGCCGGAGGCTATGCAAATGGTGAGAATGATAGCAAACAAAGACAAGGACTCTCCTTATTTATTCCCCATATTACAAAGTGAGGAAGGCACAGAAGCGGCATACCGAGAATACCAGTCGGCACTCAGGGCATTCAACCAACGTTTGGCAGTACTCAGACAATGCTTAGGAATGCAGTCTGCACTCAGTAGTTATGCGGCACGCCATACTTGGGCGACCATAGCTTACCACTGCGAGATACATCCAGGAATCATATCGGAAGCCATGGGGCACTCTTCCATCACAGTGACAGAAACCTATCTGAAGCCTTTCAGCAACAGAAAGATTGACGAAGCCAATCAAAGGGTAATTTCTTTTGTAAAAAACGAAGGATATCCAGTATAAAAGAGATTACTTCTTTTGAGGAAGTAGAGCAAACTTGTTGTTTCTTTTTTATAGTCTTCAAACAAAGTTTTGAGGAGCGGGTTGATATTAGCTTTACAAAAAGTTTCCCAACGTAAGCAATAAACTGAAAGATAGAATCTTATATTGAAAATTAGAGACTTTTTCACTTCATAATTTCTATTGCAGCTTTTCTATGATGTTGGAGATTAAGACTATATATCATCTTTCCAATATCCCAACGGACTGATTTTTACTATTCCAAACAAAACCGGTCTATTTTCTCCTTATCTCCTGATTATTAACGAAATTAACAAGATTTCATTACCTGCGAAGTAACGGAATA